>NZ_SOGX01000010.1:0-905941 GCF_004403125.1 Cryobacterium sp. TMS1-13-1
CCCACCCGCACACCGGCATCGTCCTCGACGTCAGCTCCACCCCGTTCCGCGTGCCGGCGGCGCTGAAGAAATACCTGCGACTACGCGATGGAACCTGCCGCTTCCCCGGCTGCAACCGCGCCGCCGGCCACTCCGACCTCGACCACACCATCGATAAACAATTCGGCGGCCCCACCACCGCCACCAACCTCCACTTCCTCTCGCCCGCCCACCACAACCTCAAACACTTCAGCGCCTGGAAAGCCGTCGCCGACCCCGACGGCACCGTCCACTGGACCAGCCCCGCCGGCAAACACTACGCCACCGACCCCGCCACCCGCATCAACCCAACGCGACAACAAGCAGCACCACCGGCAGCAGCCCCACCCGAACCACCAGCCCCACCACCGCCCGACCCGCCCGCACCGCTGCCGCCAGCCGAACCGATCAGCGACCCGTGGAATAGCGACTGGAACGGCAGCTGGAACACCGCGTGGGACACCGACCCCACCGAGCCCCCACCGTTCTAGGGTCGACGGACAGGCTGAACAGCACCGATTCTCAGTGAATGCTGCGTCGCCAGATTGCTGTCGTTGGGCGCAGCCCCCGAAATGGAGGGTCGGGGAGTTAGCGGCGGAGGCGCAGCCAAAGACCGGCCAGGGGCGGCAGGGTCAGGGTCGCGGAGGCGGGGCGACCGGCCCAGGGCTCGTTGTATGCCTCGACGCTGCCCTGGTTGCCCACCCCGGAACCACCGAAGTCGCCGGCATCCGTGTTGAGAATCTCCTCCCACGCTCCGGCGAATGGCAGCCCCACCCGGTAGTCCGTGTGCGGCTGCCCGGCGAAGTTGAAGAAGCACGCGACCGGAACGCCGTGGTTGTCCCAACGCAGGAACGACACGATGTTTTGGCTCGCGGCACCGCCGTCGAGCAGCTCAAAACCACCCGGGTCGTTGTCGCGGCTCCACAGGCTCGCGTTGTCGCGGTAGACCCGGTTGAGCTGACCGACCAGGTTGAACAGGCCGCGGTGCGCCGGCTGGTCGAGCATCCACCAGTCCAGGCCGCGCTCCTCGCTCCACTCCGACCGCTGTCCGAACTCGCTGCCCATGAACAACAGTTGCTTGCCCGGGTGCGCCCACATGAACGAGAGGTAGGCGCGCACGTTGGCAAGCTGCTGCCAGGAGTCGCCGGGCATCTTTGACACCAGGGCGCCCTTGCCGTGCACGACCTCGTCATGGCTGATCGGCAGCAGAAAATTCTCGCTGAACGCGTAGATGAACGAGAACGTGATGTCGTTGTGGTGGTACGAGCGGTACATCGGGTCGACCTGCATGTACTCGAGCGAGTCGTGCATCCAGCCCATGTTCCACTTGAACCCGAAGCCGAGCCCGCCGCCGCTGGTCGGCGCCGTGACCCCGCCCCAGTTGGTGGATTCCTCAGCGATCATGATGGTGCCGGGGTTGCGTTTGTAGGCGGTCGCGGTGATCTCCTGCAGCAGGCTGATCGCCTCGAGGTTCTCGTTGCCGCCGTACCGGTTCGGCTCCCACTGGCCGTCTTCCCGCGAATAGTCAAGGTAGAGCATCGAGGCGACCGCGTCGACGCGCAGGGCATCAATATGGAATTCCTCGAGCCAGTACAGGGCATTGGCGACGAGGAAGTTGCGCACCTGCATCTGACCGAAGTCGAAGATGTACGTTCCCCAGTCCAGCTGTTCACCGCGGCGCGGGTCCGGGTGCTCATACAGGGCCTGGCCGTCGAAGCGGGCGAGGGCGAAGTCGTCTTTCGGAAAGTGGCCGGGCACCCAGTCCATGATTACGCCGATGCCGGCCTGGTGCAGTCGGTCGATCAGGTAGCGCAGGTCGTCTGGCGAGCCGAACCGGCTGGTCGGCGCGTAATAGCCGCTGACCTGATAGCCCCACGATCCGCCAAACGGATGCTCAGCCAGGGGCATGAATTCCACGTGCGTGAAGCTGAGTTCGTTCAGGTACCCGACCAGCTCGTCGGCGAGTTCCCGGTAGCCGAGCCCGGGTCGCCAGGAGCCCACGTGCATCTCGTAGATGCTCATGGCCTGGTTGTGCGGATCGGTGGCGCTACGGTTGGCGAGCCATTCGGTATCCGCCCATTCGTAGTTCGACGCCGTAACGACCGACGCCGTCTGCGGTGGAACTTCGGCGAGGCGGGCCATCGGGTCGGCCTTATCGACCCAGGCGCCGGACTGCGCGAGCAGCTGGAACTTGTAGTTGGTGCCGAGCGCCAGGCCCGGAATGAACAGTTCCCACACGCCGGTGCTGCCCATGTTGCGCATGGCGTGGGTAGAGCCGCTCCACCCGTTGAAGTCACCGATGACCCGCGCGGCCTGCGCGTGCGGCGCCCAGACCGCAAACGAGGTACCGGTCGAACTGGCCGTGACGCCCTGGTGCTGACGGTGGTGTGCTCCCAACACGTCCCATAGGCGTTCGTGGCGGCCCTCGCCGATCAGGTGCAGGTCGAGTTCGCCGAGGGTCGGAATGAAGCGGTAGGGGTCGTCGCAGATCCACGGTGGCGCCGACTCATAACGGGCTTCGATCGTATAGTCGCTGAGCCCGACGGTGCTTTCGCCCTGCCAGATGCCGTGCGCGAGGTGGGCCAGCTCAACGTGCGACCCGTTGGCGAGAATCGCGAACACCTCGGTGGCGAGCGGACGCAGCGCCCGGATGGAGACGCGCGGGTCGGACACGCCGGTCTGGTGGGCGAGGTGCTGGCCAAGGATTTCGTGCGGGTTGTAGTACCGGCCGGCGGCGACGGCCTCGAGCACGTGCTCGGGTATGGTCGCGGGTTCGATCGGGGCCGAGTTCTTCTGGACTGTGCTCGGCCCGGATTTCGGGGACTGTGCCTTCTTGCCGTCGATTTTCTTTGCCTGACCCTTCGTATCCGTGGACTCGTGCTTCTTGTGTTTCTTGTGTTTCTTGTCTTTTTCTTTGTGACCGCTCATGCTGGGGCCGAAGTGTGCGGTGTGACGTGCAGAATATGCACCGGCTCTGTGAAGGCGTCGAGTCGCACGAAGTTGTCGGCCGCCCAGGTCCAGGTGGCTCCGGAGACCAGATCGTGCACGTCGAAGTTTTCACCGCGGACAATGCCGAACCGGGTGACGTCGAGGTGCACGATACTTTCGCGCACGGAGTGCGGGTCGACGTTGGCGACGATTATGAGAGCATCCGCTTGGCCGGTGCCGGTGAACGCGGCGTCGAGGTACTTGCTGTAGACCAGAATCGAGTCGTCGTCACTGGCGTGGATGTCGAGGTTGCGCAGTTGCGCGAGCGCCGGATGCTCGGCCCGAATGCGGTTGAGCAGGGTGAGGTAGGGCGCGAGGGACTTGCCGAGCTCCTCGGCCTTGCTCCAGTCGCGCGGCCGATACTCGTACTTCTCGTTGTCGATGCTCTCTTCGGCGCCGGGCCGGGCGACGTTCTCGAACAGGTCGAAACCAGAGTAGACGCCCCAGCTAGGCGCTGCCGTAGCGGCGAGGGCCGCGCGAATCTTGAACGCGGCCGGGCCGCCGAACTGCAGGTACTCGGTGAGAATATCCGGCGTGTTCACAAACAGGTTGGGGCGCAGAAAATTGGCCGTGTCGTTGGCGAGGCCGTCGAAGAATTCCTCGAGCTCAGTCTTCGTGTTGCGCCAGGTGAAGTAGGTGTACGACTGCTGGAAGCCGACCTTGCCGAGCGCCTGCATGATCGCCGGGCGGGTGAACGCCTCGGCCAGGAACACCACGTCGGGGTCGGTCTGATTGACTTCGGCGATCAGCCACTCCCAGAAGTCCAGCGGCTTGGTGTGGGGGTTATCGACCCGAAAGATGCGCACGCCGAGGCTGATCCAGTAGCGGAGCAGGCGCAGCGCCTCGAGCCGGATGCCGGCCGGATCGTTGTCGAAATTGATCGGGTAGATGTCCTGGTATTTTTTCGGCGGGTTCTCGGCGTAGGCGATGGAGCCGTCGGGCAGGGTCGTGAACCACTCCGGGTGCTGCTGCACCCAGGGGTGGTCGGGGGAGGCCTGCAGGGCAAAGTCGAGGGCGATCTCAATGCCGAGACCGGCGGCCTTTTTCAGGAAGGACTTGAAGTCGGCGACGGTGCCGAGGTCGGGGTGGATGGCATCGTGGCCGCCGTCGGCCGAGCCGATCGCCCACGGCGAGCCAGGATCACCGGGGGCGACTGTGAGTGAATTGTTTGGACCCTTGCGGAAGGCCTGCCCGATCGGGTGGATCGGCGGCAGATACAGCACGTTGAACCCCATCGCCGCGACGGCGGGCAGGCGTTTCGCGGCGGTGGGGAACGTTCCGCTCTTCCAGCTGCCATCTTTTTGCCGAACGGCGCCCTCCGAGCGCGGGAAGAACTCGTACCACGAGCCCACCCCAGCCCTGGCACGTTCGACGATGATGGTGCGTTCGGCCGAGAGCGAAGCCAGCCCGGCGAGGGGGTGAGCGGCGATGGCTTGCCGCAGCGCGGCATCCGAGACCGCGAGTAGTCGTGCGGCGGCCGGCTTGCTGGTGTCGGCGAGGGCGGTCGCTGCGGCCTGAAACAGGCGGCGGGCCGCGAGCAGGCGATTCTGGTCGATGGCGGCCTGCTGCAGCAGCGCGCCGCCGATGCTGAACATGAGTTCCACGTCGATGCCGGCCGGAACCTTGATCTGCGCGTTGTGTTCCCAGGTGGCGAACTCGTCGGCATAAGCACGCACCCGATACCGCCAGTGGCCGGCGACGCCGAGGAGCACCTGCACGCCGTAGCGGTCGGTCCCCTCGCCCTGCAGCAGCATGGGATGCCGGGTTTCGCTGCCGTCGGGCGCCGTGAGCTGCAGGTCGACGCCGATCAGGTCGTGGCCCTCACGAAAAGCGGTCGCGCCAAATGGGACGACCTCGCCGGCGAAGGCGCGGGCCGGCCATTGGTTGTCGTTCAGCTGAGGCGAGAGGTCGAGAACGGGGATACGGCCAATGGCTGCGCCGGAGGCACCGCTAGCCTCTTGTGGAGACGCACCGGCCGTGGCGCTGCTCGATGCTGTCGGCAGGATCGTCTTTTTTGCTGCTGTCTTGGCCACAGAATGACCGTAGCGTGAAAGCGTGGCAATCATGCTCGCCTCGCGCCAGCCTCGCCCTCGGGACGCGAACATTCGGCGTTACGTGTTCGTCATCTGGCACCCCTAAGGTTGACCTCGTGAAGGCCATCCGCAAATTTACCGTCCGTGCCGTCCTCCCCGCGCCCCTCGCGGCGCTGGAGGAGCTTGCCGGCAATCTTCGCTGGTCGTGGCACGAGCCCACCCGCCAGCTGTTCGAGCGCATCGCCCCCGAGCTCTGGCGCGAGATCGGCACCGACCCGGTCGCCCTGCTCGGCGCCGTCGACCCGCACCGTCTCGACGATCTCGCCCAGGACCACGATTATGTGGCCGAGGTCAACTCCGCCCGAGACGCCCTGCGCGACTATCTGGAGCAGCCGCGCTGGTATCAGAGCCTCGCCGGCGAGAAGCCCGCCGCGATCGCGTATTTCTCACCGGAATTCGGTATCGCCGCCGCGCTGCCGCAGTACTCCGGCGGCCTGGGCATTCTGGCCGGCGACCACCTCAAGAGCGCCTCCGACCTCGGCCTGCCACTCGTCGGCGTTGGCCTGTTCTACCGCGCCGGCTACTTCAGCCAGGCCATCTCGCCGGACGGCTGGCAGATGGAAAGCTACCCGCTGCTCGACCCCGACGGGCTGCCGCTCTCCGTGTTGCGCCGAGCCGACGGCTCTGCAGTGCAGGTCTCGCTCGCCCTGCCGGATGACCGAACCCTGCATGCCCGGGTCTGGCAGGCCAAGGTCGGTCGGGTGCGCCTGCTGCTGCTCGACGCCGACATTCCCGAAAACGCCGACGACCTGCGCCTGGTCACCGACCGGCTCTACGGCGGCGGCGGCGAACACCGCCTGTTGCAGGAGCTGCTGCTCGGCATCGGCGGCGCACGCGCCGTCAAACTGTGGAGCTCGCTGCACGGTCTGCCCGAACCCGAAGTGTTCCACACCAATGAGGGCCACGCCGGTTTTCTCGGTCTGGAGCGCATTTCGAGCCTGATCGGCGAGGGCTTGAGCTTTCAGGAAGCCCTGCAGGTGGCCCGCGCCGGAACCGTCTTCACCACCCATACCCCGGTCGCCGCCGGCATCGATCGGTTTGAACGCTCCCTGGTTCGCCGCTATTTCGGCACCGACCTGCTGCCCGGCGTTGACGTCGAGGACCTGCTCGCTCTCGGGGCCGAAAGCTACGCCGGCGGTTCCTCCGACGTGTTCAACATGGCCATCATGGGCCTGCGCCTGGGCCAGCACGCCAACGGCGTGTCGACCCTGCACGGGGAGGTCAGCCGCCGCATGTTCAACGGCCTCTGGCCCGGTTTTGATTCAGCGGATGTCCCGATCACCTCGATCACGAACGGCGTGCACGCTCCGAGCTGGACCGACCCTGCGCTCAAGAGCCTCGCGCTCAATAAACTCGGCACCAGTGACACGTCAACGGCCAACTGGGCCTCCGGCGAGGTCTCGGACCAGGATCTCTGGTCGGTGCGCGGTCAGATGCGCCTGCAGTTCGTCGAGGATGCCCGCCGGCGCTTGCTGAACGCCTGGCGCGACCAGAACCCGGGCGGCATCCCCCCGGCCTGGATCGGCCGGGTCTTCGACCCGAACGTGCTGACCATCGGATTCGCCCGCCGCGTGCCCACCTACAAGCGACTGACCCTGATGATGCACGACCCAGAGCGGTTGCGTGCCCTGCTGCTGCACCCGGAGCATCCGATTCAGATCGTGATTGCCGGCAAATCGCACCCCGCCGACGAGGAAGGCAAACGGCTGATCCAGAAGATCGTGCAGTTCGCCGCCGACCCGGCGCTGCGCAGCCGCATCGCATTTCTGCCGGACTACAACATTGCGATGGCCCAACTGATGTATCCGGGAACGGATGTCTGGCTCAACAATCCGCTCCGCCCGCTCGAAGCCTGCGGCACGAGCGGCATGAAGGCTGCGCTGAACGGCGCGCTCAACCTGTCGATCCTTGACGGTTGGTGGCCGGAATATTACGACGGCAAGAACGGCTGGGCGATTCCCTCGGCCGATTCCGCCGGGGATTCCGCTGAACGTGACCGGCTCGAGGCCGAAGCGCTCTACGAGCTGATCGAGCACCAGGTCGCGCCGATGTTCTACGAGCGTAACGCCGACGACGTGCCCGAACGCTGGGTCTCCAACATTCGGCACACGCTGTCCACGCTGTCACCGCAGCTGTCAGCGGATCGGATGGTGAGCGAGTACGTGCAGCGCCTGTACCGTCCGGCCGGTCATTTTGAGGCGCTGATGTCGACCAACAACTATCGGGCCGCCCGCGAACTGGCTGCCTGGAAGGGCAAGATCGTCTCCGCCTGGCCCCAGGTTGCCGTGACCCACGTCGAATCCGGCGGGGTCTCCTCGGTGCCCGAAGTGGGCGACGACCTGCACCTGCGGGCGCACGTGCAGCTGAACGGGCTGTCCGCCGACGATGTGACCGTCGAAGTCGTCTACGGCAAGAGCCTCGGTACCGACGAACTGCGCGATGTCGCGATTCAGGCGCTCGCTCCGGCTTCGCTGAAGGAAGCACCGGCCGGCGGAGCGTCCCTGTTCACCGGAACGGTCGAACTCGACCGGGCCGGAGCCTTCGGCTACACCGTGCGGGTCGTGCCCAAGAACGCGCTGCTGATCAGCCCGGCCGAGATGGGTCTGGTCGCCGTCGCGAACTAGCGGTTGCGGCCGGCCCACCGGTTCACGCTGGCCGGCTCATGCTGGTCGGTCAGGGGCGCGCGGTGCTGCGCGGAACGAACGCGCCGTGCGCCCGCATCAGCTGCATCGAGGCCCCCGGCACGAACAGGCGAGCGCCCGGCGCATGCTCGATGACCGAATCGCACAGGTCGTCGTGACTGGAATCCCAGAGCAGCGTGTAGGCATCCACTCCCTCGTGTTTGGGCAGGGTGACGGTCTCATCCTGCTCGCGCGCGTTCACCACGAGCAGGATGCGGTTGAAGGCTTCGTGCTCCGGTGTGGACGCCGCCATGTACTGCAGGGTGCGTTCGGTGGGGGAGTTCCAGGCGTCACCCTGCAGCGCGTCACCGGCGATGTTGTACCAGTCCAGTTGGCTGGCGCTCGGGGTGGTCTCGCCGAACCGGCCGAAGTGCACCGGCCGTAATGCCGGGTTCTCCCGGCGCAGCTGCAGCAGCCGCCGGGTGACTCGGTGCAGGTCCTGCTGCCAGTCGTCGAAGTCCCAGTTGAGCCAGGTCAGCTCGCTGTCCTGGCAGTAGGCGTTATTGTTGCCGCGCTGGCTGCGACCGAATTCGTCACCGGCCGTGAGCATCGGAATTCCGGCCGACAACAGCAGCGTGCCGAGCAGATTACGCATGGCCTTGCGCCTTGTGGCCAGAATCGCCACGTCGCGGGTCGGGCCCTCGACGCCGTGGTTGTACGAGCTGTTGTTGTCGGTTCCGTCGCGGTTCGACTCGCCGTTGCCGAGGTTGTGCTTGCTGTTGTACGCGGTCAGGTCGGCGAGCGTGAACCCGTCGTGTGCGGTGATGAAATTGAGCGAGGCGAGTGGGCCGCGCTCTTTGGAGAAGGTGTTCGACGAACCGGCGACGCGGGTCGCGAAGCGTCCGATGCCGCTGCCGGCCGAGCCGGTCAGGCGCAGGCTCTGCATGTCGGACAGCCAGAAGTCGCGCATGCGGTCGCGGTAGCGGTCGTTCCATTCGGTCCAGCCGGGCGGAAAATTGCCGGTCTGCCAGCCGCCCTGGCCGACATCCCAGGGTTCGGCGATGAGCTTCACCCCGGCCAGCTCCGGGTCGTCACGAATATCGCGCAGCAGCGGATGCTCCGGGTCGTAGACGACGCCGGCGTCACGCCCGAGGGTCGCGGCCAGGTCAAAGCGAAAACCGTCGATCTGCACTTCGTTCGCCCAATACCGCAGCGAATCGAGCACGAGCCGCCGGGGCACATCATGGCTGAAGTTGACGGTGTTGCCGCAGCCGGTCACGTCGATGTAGGCACCGGACTCGTCCTGGCGGTAGTAGGCGGCGTTGTCGATGCCGCGCAGGCTGGTCACCGGGCCGTTGCGTCCCTCTTCGGCGGTGTGGTTGTAGACCACATCGAGGATGACCTCGAGCCCGGCCTCGTGCAGCAGCTTGACCATGCCCTTGAATTCCCGCAGCACGGCTTCCGGACCGGCCGACTGGGCGGCCTGGGTGGCATAGTCGGCGTGCGGCGAGAAAAAGTTGAGGGTGTTGTAGCCCCAATAGTTGATCAGGCCCTGTTTGATCAGGCGCTGCTCCGACACGAAGGCCTGCACCGGCAACAGCTCGATCGCGGTCACGCCGAGATCTGTCAGGTAGCGGATGGTCGATTCATGGGCCAGACCGGCGTAGGTTCCGCGCAGGGCAGCCGGAACGAGCGGGTTGAGCCGGCTGATCCCACGCACGTGCGCTTCGTAGACGACGGTGTGATCGAGCAGCGTCGCCGGTTTGGTGGCACCGTTCCAGTCGAACGCGTCATCGACGACCGAGGACTGCCACAGCCCGGCACCGACCCGCACCAAACCACGGGAATACGGCTCGATCAGGGTTTTCTCCGGGTGAAAGGAGTTATTGGGGTTCGCCGGACCGGAGACGCGAATGCCGTAGCGCCGTCCCGGTGACAGGGTGCGAGATTTACCGGACCAGACGCCGTGCACGTCCTTGGTCATCGGCACGCTCTTGATGATCCAGTTGGGGTCGGTGTCGTCGAACAGACACAGGTCCATGGCATCGGCGTGTTCGGCCCAGACGCGCAGTTCACCACCCGCGCTGGTGAGGCGCACGCCGAGATTGCGCAGGGGGTCGGCGGAGCTCATGAGTTCAAGAGTAAGCCGTGATCAGCACTGGCATCCGCTCATCTGTAAAATAGGGGGATGGTTGTCTATTTGGATCATGCGGCGACCACGCCCATGCTTCCCGCCGCTATTGTCGCTTACGCCGAGGCGATGGGGGTCGTCGGTAACCCCGCGTCCGTGCACAGCCAGGGTCAAAATGCGAAACGGATGCTCGAAGAGTCGCGTGAAATCGTGGCCGCGAGCCTCGCCTGTGACCCGATCGAGGTCGTCTTCACCGGCAGCGGCACCGAGGCGATCAACCTCGGCATCAAGGGTTTGTACTGGGCGCGCGCACCACGCCGGCGCATTCTGGTTCCCGGCGGAGAACACCACGCCACGCTCGACACGGTCGAGTGGCTGGCTCAGCACGAAGACGCCATCGTCGAGTGGATTCCGCTCGACGACCGGGGCCGCATCGACCTCGGTGCGCTCGAGGCCGCCATTGCGCGTGACCCGCTCGATATCGCCCTGATCAGCGTGATCATGGCCAACAACGAGGTCGGCACCATCGAACCTGTCGCGGAGGTGGCGGCGCTCGCCGCAGCCCACGGCATTCCGGTGCACGTCGATGCGGTCGCTGCCTACGGCTATATACCGGTCGATTTTCGCATCCTCGCGGCCGCGGGCGTGTCGGCGCTGAGCGTCTCGGCGCACAAGGTCGGCGGCCCGGTCGGCATCGGGGCGCTCGTGCTCGGTCGTGCCACGACCGTCGAACCTCTCATTCATGGTGGCGGCCAGCAGCGCAAGGTGCGCAGCGGCACCCAGGATGTCGCGGCGGCGGTCTCCTTCGCGGTGGCGGCATCCGCTCTCATAGCGCACGGCGATGTAAACGCTCGCCTGATGGCGCTGCGCGACCGCGTCATCGCCGGTGTGGCCCTGGTCGCGCCGGGGGCGCAGCTCAACGGTGACCCGACCCACCGGCTGCCCGGCAACGCCCATTTCAGTTTTCCGGGCTGCGAGGGCGACTCGTTACTGTTCGCCCTCGACGTTGCCGGCGTGTCGGTGTCGACCGGATCGGCCTGCCAGGCCGGCGTGCCTGAGCCCTCGCACGTGCTGCGAGCGATGGGACGCAGCGAGGTCGAATCCCGTGGGGCGCTGCGCATCACGCTCGGGCACACGTCGACCGACGTCGACGTCGACGCGCTGCTGGCGGCGCTGCCCGCGGCGCACGCCCTGGCGCTCGCCGCAGGCATGGCCGATCGAGTGCCCGGGCACTGACCGTTACGTTTGCGGGGTCAGCACTGGCGCGTACACTCGTTGGGTGAAGGTTTTAGCAGCAATGAGTGGCGGTGTTGATTCCGCCGTCGCAGCCGCGCGCGCGGTCGAAGCAGGGCACGAGGTGGTTGGCGTGCATCTCGCACTGAGCCGCATGCCGGGCACGCTGCGCACCGGCAGCCGCGGCTGCTGCACCGTCGAAGATTCGATGGATGCCCAGCGCGCCGCCAATATCATGGGCATTCCTTACTACGTCTGGGATTTCTCCGAACGGTTCAAGCTCGACGTCGTTGACGACTTCATCGCCGAGTACGCGGCCGGCCGCACCCCGAACCCCTGCATGCGCTGCAACGAGAAGATCAAGTTTGCCGCCCTGCTCGAAAAGGCCATCGCCCTTGGCTTCGACGCCGTCTGCACCGGCCACTACGCGAGCATTCTGACGGATGCCGACGGCAACAAGGAGCTGCACCGCGCGGCCGCCTGGGCCAAGGATCAGTCCTATGTCCTCGGCGTGCTCACCGCCGACCAGATCAACCACTCCATGTTCCCGCTCGGCGCCACGCCGACCAAGGCCGAGGTGCGGAAAGAAGCGGCCGAACGCGGCTTTTCGGTGGCGAACAAGCCCGACTCCTACGACATCTGCTTCATTCCTGACGGTGACACCAAGGGCTGGCTCGGCGAACGCGTCGCCCCGGTCACCGGCGACATTCTCGACCGGGAGGGCAACACGCTCGGCCAGCACGACGGCGCCGTTGCCTTCACCGTGGGCCAGCGTAAAGGGCTGTCGATCGGCACCCCGGCCGCCGACGGCAAGCCGCGCTTCGTGCTCGAGGTGCGCCCGATCACCAACACCGTCGTCGTCGGCCCGAAGGAGGCGCTCGCCATCAAGGAGATCGCCGGCAACAAGTACACCTGGGCCGGGCTCGCCCCCGAACATCCAGAGGTGGAATTCGCCTGCCACGTGCAGATTCGCGCTCACGCCGACCCGGTTCCGGCCGTCGCCCAGATTGTGTCGACCACGGCCGTGACCGGCGTTGACGGTTCTGTCGAACTGCGCATCATTCCGAACGAACCACTCAATGGCGTCGCCCCCGGCCAGACCGCCGTCGTCTACGTCGGTACTCGGGTGCTCGGCCAGTGCACCATCGACCGCACGGTCAGCGCCGTACCGATCTCTTCAGGCAGTTCCGTCTCAGCACCTACCGCTTCGGCCAGCCCCGTCCCGGTCAATGCCTGAGTCCGTCGCGGATTCCACCCCTGACGCGCTGAGCGCAGCGGCAGCCGAGGCTGCTGATATCACCACCCGCGTGCTCGCTGCCCGCGACGCCTACTACGGGCAGGACGCGGCCGTTTTCTCCGACGCCGACTACGACCGGCTGGTGCAGCGCCTGGCCGAACTCGAACGGCTCTACCCCGAGCTGCAAAGCCAAGACAGCCCCACCCAGACGGTCGGCGGGCGCGCCGAAACGACCCTGTTCGACCCGGTCACCCACGCCGAACGCATGCTCAGCCTCGACAACGTCTTCTCGATCGAAGAATTCGAGACCTGGGCTCGCAAGGCCGCGGAGAATTCCGGCCGCGCCGTGCACTACCTGTGCGAGCTCAAGATCGACGGCCTAGCCATCAACCTGCGCTACGCCAACGGCGTGCTCGTCTCGGCGGCCACTCGCGGCGACGGCGTCGTCGGCGAAGACGTCACCGAGAACATCGACCTGGTCCCCGGCATCCCGTCTCGGCTGGCCGGCAGCGGGCATCCGTCCTTGATGGAAGTACGTGGCGAAGTCTTCTTCCCAGTGGCTGCGTTCGACGAACTCAACGCCGCGCAGTCCGCCGCGGGAGAGCGGGTGTTCGCGAACGCCCGCAACGCGGCGGCCGGGTCGCTGCGACAGAAAGCCGCCGGCAAGAACACCGACCAGTTGGTTCTGATGAAGGCCCGCCTGGGCCGGCTGCGCATGCTCGTGCACGGCATCGGCGCCTGGGAGGACCCGCCCGTGCAGGCCCAGTCCGAGGTCTACGGCCTGCTCGAAAGCTGGGGCCTGCCGACCAGCAGCTACTTTCGCGTGGTCGAGTCTGTCGCCGAAGCGGCCGAGTTCATCGAGTACTATGGAGCCCACCGCGGCAGCGTCGTGCACGAACTCGACGGTATCGTCATCAAGATCGACGAGCTCGCCCTGCACGCCGAACTCGGCGCCACCAACCGCGCGCCGCGCTGGGCCATCGCCTACAAATACCCGCCGGAGCAGGTCAACACCAAGCTGCTCGACATCGTCGTCAGCGTCGGCCGCACCGGCCGCGCCACACCGTTCGCCGTGATGGAAAAGGTGCTCGTGGCCGGCTCCGAGGTGCGCCAGGCCACCCTGCACAACCAGGATGTCGTGAAGGCCAAGGGCGTACTGATCGGCGACACCATCGTGCTGCGCAAGGCCGGGGACGTTATTCCCGAAGTGCTCGGCCCGGTCGTGGAACTGCGCGACGGCACCGAACGCGAATTCGTCATGCCGATCAACTGCCCCGAATGCGGCACCCCGCTGGCCGCGGCCAAGGAGGGCGATATCGACCTGCGCTGCCCGAACGCGCGCAGCTGCCCCGCCCAGGTGCGCGGCCGCGTCGAGCACATCGGCAGCCGCGGCGGCCTCGACATTGAGGTGCTCGGCGAGGTCGCGGCCTCCGCTCTCACCCAGCCGACCGTGCCCTCGCGGCCGCCGCTGCCGACCGAGGCTGGACTGTTCGACCTCGAATTGGCCGACCTGCTGCCGATCCAGGTGATCGTGCGCGACGCCGAAACCGGGCTGCCCAAGGAAGACGACGACGGCACAGCCCGGCAGCGCATGCCCTTCCAGCGCAATCCCACGGCCGCCGAGAAGAAGCAGGGACTGGAGGGCCCGCAACCGTCCTCGAACGCGCTCAAACTCCTCGTCGAGATCGATAAGGCCAAAACCAAGCCGCTGTGGCGCATCCTGGTCTCGCTCAATATTCGTCACGTCGGCCCGGTCGCCGCCCGCGCCCTGGCTAACCATTTCGGCTCCCTCGACGCCATTCGGGCGGCGTCCCGCGAGGAACTCGCCGAGGTCGACGGTGTCGGCGGCATTATCGCCGACGCGGTGTTCGCCTGGTTCCTGGTGGACTGGCACGTGGACATCGTCACCCAGTGGGCCGCGGCCGGCGTGCAATTCGCCACGCCGGGCCACCCCGGTCCAGGCGCGGCCGAGACGGCCGGGGGAGTGCTCGCTGGGCTGACCGTCGTGGCTACCGGCTCGCTCGAGGGCTTCACCCGGGAGGGCGCCCAGGAGGCGATCATCGCCGCGGGCGGCAAGAGTGCGTCCAGCGTGTCGAAGAACACCGACTTCGTCGCTGCCGGGCCGGGTGCCGGGTCGAAGCTCGGCAAAGCCGAAACCCTCGGCATCCGAATCCTCGACGCCGACGAGTTTCGAACCCTGCTCGCGGAGGGGCCGGCCGGGTTGGCGCCGGCACCCGAGTCCTCCGCCGCGCCGCCCCACTGACCTTCTCCTTGATTTCCCGCGAAACTCCGTCGGCTGCGCCCGATCTGACCCGCTCTACCGAATCACCCCGCGTCACCACGGTCAACGACAACCACGATGAATGCTCCGCCGGAGTCTTCCGGCGGAGCATTTTCACACCGCGCAAACAGCACAATGCAGATGCTGCGGCGAGTTCGTTCGGCAGCGGCCTACTCGGGCTTGAGGATGACTTTCGTCCACCCGTCGGTGCGGTCGTTGAAGTTCTTGTAGGCGTCCGCGGCTTTGCTGAGCGGGACCTCGTGGGAAACGATCCACGATGGCTTAGCCTTGCCCACGGCAATCAGGTCCCGCAATTGCCGGTTGTATTTCTTCACCGGGCATTGGCCGCTGCCCATGCTCTGGCCCTTGAGCCACTGCAGGCCGTAGTCAATGGCCAGCTTGCCCTGCTTGGCGTTCTCGTCGAAGCCGCCGGGATCTGCCGGCAGAAAAACGCCGACAACACCAATGCCCCCGGTGATGCGCACGGACTGAATCAGCCGATTCAGAGTCATGGCGGGATCTTCGGTGCCCTGTGGGTCGTGGGCCTGATAGCCCACGCATTCACAACCACGGTCCGCGCCGATACCCTTGGTCTGGTCCAGTACGAACTGAACCGGGTCCGTCTTCGAATCATCAACGGCAATCGCACCGATCTGCTCAGCGAGGGCCAGCCGGTCCGGGCGACGGTCCACAACCCAGACTTTACTCGCGCCCTTGATCGTGGCAGACAGGGCGGCCATGAGCCCGACCGGACCCGCACCATAAATCACTACTGTGTCACCGGGCATCACGCCGGCCATTTCGGTAGCGTGGTAGCCGGTAGGAAAAATGTCCGACAGCATCACGTAATCGTTTTGCTTTTCTACCGCGTCTTCACCCAGGCGCAGGCAGTTATTGTCGCCGTAGGGCACACGCAGCATTTGGGCCTGCCCGCCGGGATACGGACCCATTCCGGCGAAGCCGTAAGCGGCGCCCGCGCCGACCGGATCTGGTTGTGTGGTCATGCAATAGTTGGTGAAACCGCGTTCGCAGTTCTTGCAAAACCCGCAGGAAATATTGAACGGCAGCACCACGTGCTCGCCGACTTTGACCGCATCGACGCCGTTACCGACCTCGATGACCTCACCCATGTTCTCGTGGCCAAACGTGCGTCCCACCGCGAAATCGGTGCGTCCCTCGTACATGTGCAAATCTGAACCGCAAATATTTGTCGCCGTAATGCGTACCAGAACGTCAGTGGGACGTTCAATCTTGGCATCCGGAACGTCGTCAACACTGACCACGTTGGGACCCTGATAAACGACTGCCTTCATTTTCTTCACTCCTCGAATTTCATGACCGTGAAGACGGACGGTCCGTCTTCACTCTCGGAGATGTACTCAGGATGAATGTCCGACAGCCTGAGACTGCGCGGAAAGTGTGTGTAACTCAGGTCTATCACGATCGCACTGGACCGCCCAGTCTGTCTCGTACGGATCGAGAGCACTCGACTCTGCCAAATATTGCCTTCACAAAAGAGCCGACGGCGTCACAGAATATCGAGTGGTTGCTTGCTGCGCGGCGCCGGAAATGCGTTATCCAGCAACAGACAATCCTCGGCGTCGAGGACGACCGCGCCCGCGCCGACGTTCTGCTGCACGTGCTCGAGCGACGATGCCTTGGGGATCGCGATGACGCCCGGGTGCCAAATGACCCAGGCGAGCGCGATCTGGGCACCCGTTACTCCGTGGCGCTCTCCGATTTCGGCCAGTAGGGGATGCTCAAGCAGGGTCGGTCCCTGACCGAGTGGCGAATAGGCCATGAGCGGCATGCCCCGGCGTTGTTGCCAGGGCAGGAGGTCAAACTCGATGCCCCGACTGCCGAGATTGTACAGAACCTGATTGGTGGCGCATCCGTCTGGTGCTCGCCTCAGATCATCCCGGTCGAAATTCGATAACCCCCAGCTTCGAATCTTGCCAGCCGCACGCAGGTGTTCGAACCCGTCGACGGTCTCGGACAGGGGAAAGCTGCCGGACCAATGCAGTAGATAGACATCGAGCCGATCGGTTTCGAGCCGGCGCAGGCTGCGCTCGCACGCAGCCACGACGCCGCTGCGGCTCGCGTTGTGCGGGTAAACCTTACTGACCAGCACGACGTCATCGCGGTGACCGCGGATGGCCTCGCCGACCAGTTCTTCCGAGGCGCCATCGCCATACATTTCGGCGGTGTCGATCACGGTCAGGCCAGCGTCGATCCCCGCGCGCAGGGCCGACACCTCGGTCTTTCGCTTTGCGGCGTCCTCACCGAGATGCCAGGTTCCCTGGCCAATGACGGGCACCTGAACGCCGTTGAAGAAGTCAGTTTCGCGCATGCGGTTCCTTACCTAGTGTGCATTTCCAGACGGTCTGGCTCACGTATTCAGAACACTGAGAACGATCTTGCCGAGGTGGGAGTTCGCGGCCATGAGATCCTGCGCTTGTTGGACTTCGGTCCAGGGCAGGATCCGATCAATCAATGGGCGCAGTGCTTCGGAAGCCGGGTCGACCTCGGACAGCAGCGCGGCGACGATGTCGGCTTTTTCGGCAGCGTCACGGGTACGAAAGGTGACCCCAATGATGCTCAATCGTTTGAAGGCCAGTGCTTCCAGATCAAGATCACCGTGGGCACCACCGAGGCGCCCGACACCGACCAGGCGTCCCAGGAGTGCGGCGCAGCGAATATTGTCCGCAAGATATGGGCCACCAACGTGGTCGACGATGACGTCGACCCCGCGGCCATCCGTCAGTTCCAAAACCCGATCTGCGAAACCGGCCTCGCCCACCTCGACCACATGATCGGCACCCTGAGAACGGAGCAGGTCAGTTGCCCGGTTTGTGCGAACGGAAGCAATGATGAGTCCGGCGCCCAGGTATTTTGCCAGCTGTACGCACTGAAGCCCCACCGTTGAGGCCGCCGCATGAATGAGCACCGTTTCGCTCGGCTTGAGGTCGCCCGCAGTGCGGAGCGCGTTGTGCTCGGTCATCAATCCGAGGATGGCAGCAGCACCCTCCGCGTAGGTCCACGCCGGCGGAATCGGTACAACCAGCGCAGCGTCGACAACGACTTCCTCGCTCAATCCTCCACTGACGGTGGCCATGACGCGGTCCCCGACGTGTATGCCCCTCACCTCGCTTCCCACCGTGACGACGTCGCCCGCGGCATCCAGCCCCACGACGACCGGAGCGCTGCCTGGGCTGACCGGCTGGTGGGTTCCCGCGCGCTGGCCCAGGTCGGCACGGTTCACCGACGCAGTCCGCACACGGATCTTCACCTGACGCGGGCCCGGTTCAGGGCTCGGCAGATCCCGCATCGACAGCACGGATCCGCCCGGATTCTGCTCAACAACAATTGCTCTCATATCTGCCAGTGTGCTACTTCACGGTTACTTCCTGCTGAAATTCTGGCTCAGTGGAGACTTTTCTCTCGTCGTCGGCGATGCCTGGTTTCGTATGATCAACGCGAATCGCCAACCGGTGCCGGCGCCGGTGTCGGCGCCGGCGCCGGTCCTGGGCAGCGGATACGGACTTCACTGGGGGCGCGGGTGCGCACCTAGTGCGGTCGGTGAATCGGGCGCGCGGCGGCTGGCGAATAGGATTGGACTATCCACCCCAATGCGTATCGGAGCACCATGTCTGAAATCACGGCCGAGCAGGTTGCCCATTTGGCATACCTTGCCCGGATCGACCTCAGCCCCCTCGAGATCACCAGTCTCACCCGTGACCTCGGCCAGATCGTCGACTCGATTGCCAAGGTCTCCGAGGTGGCCACCGCTGACACCCCGGCCACGAGCCACCCGATGCCGCTGACCAACGTCTACCGTGAGGACGTTGTCGTGCCGTCGCTGACGGTCGAGCAGGCCCTGTCCGGCGCCCCCGACCGCGCTGGCGACAAATTCCGCGTGCCCGCCATTCTGGACGAGGAGTAACCATGACCTATCTCACCAAGCTCTCCGCCGCCGCGCTCAGCGACCTCCTGGTGCGCAAGGAGGTCAGCGCGGTTGAAGCGACCCGCGCCCACCTCGACCACATCACGGCCGTCGACACCGACCTGCACGCTTTTCTGTACGTCGCCGCTGACGCAGCCCTGGCGACCGCCGCCGAGATCGACGCCCGCCGCGCAGCCGGCGAGGCGCTGAACCCGCTCGCCGGCGTACCGATCGCGATCAAAGACGTGCTCGCCACCCAGGACATGCCCACCACCGCCGGGTCTAAAATTCTCGAGGGCTGGGTTCCGCCCTACGACGCGACCGTCGTCGCCCGCCTCCGCGCGGCCGGCCTGGTTCCGCTCGGCAAGACCAACATGGACGAATTCGCCATGGGGTCCTCCACCGAACACTCCGCCTACGGAATCACCCGCAACCCCTGGGACCGCGAGCGCATCCCGGGCGGCTCCGGCGGTGGCTCGGCCGCGGCCGTCGCGTCCTACCAGGCACCGCTTGCCCTTGGCAGTGATACCGGTGGGTCCATCCGTCAGCCCGCCGCCGTCACCGGCTCGGTCGGCGTCAAGCCCACCTACGGCGGGGTCTCCCGCTACGGTGCCATCGCGCTCGCCTCGAGCCTCGACCAGGTCGGCCCGGTCTCCCGGTCGGTCTATGACGCCGCCCTGTTGCACGACGTCATCGGTGGCCACGACCCGCTGGACTCCACCTCGCTCACCGACAGCTGGCCGTCGATGGCCGCCGCCGCCCGCGACGGACTCAAGGATGGTGCCCTCAAGGGCGTGCGCGTTGGAGTCATCAAAGAGCTCTCCGGCGACGGTTTCCAGGCCGGCGTCACCCAGCGGTTCAACGAGACCCTCGCGCTGCTCGTCGCCGCCGGCGCCGAGATCACCGAGATTTCCGCCCCGAACTTCGAGTATGCCGTCGCGGCCTACTACCTGATTTTGCCGGCCGAGGCGTCGAGCAACCTGGCCCGCTTCGACTCGGTGCGCTTCGGCATCCGGGTCAACCCGGCCAGCGGTTCGCTCACGAGCGAACACGTGATGAGCGCCACCCGGGAGGCCGGTTTCGGCCCCGAGGTCAAGCGCCGCATCATCCTCGGCACCTACGCGCTGAGTGCCGGCTACTACGACGCCTACTACGGCAGCGCGCAGAAGGTGCGCACGCTGATCCAGCGTGACTTCGCCGCCGCGTTCAGCCAGGTCGACGTGCTCATGTCGCCGAGCGCCCCGACCACCGCGTTCAAATTCGGGGAGAAGCTCGCCGACCCGATGGCCATGTATATCAACGACATCACCACCATCCCGGCGAACCTCGCCGGTGTGCCCGGCATGAGCATCCCGATCGGCCTGGCGCCGGAAGACGGCCTCCCCGTCGGCCTGCAGATCATGGCGCCTGCCAAAGCTGATGCCCGCCTTTATACCATCGGCGCCGCCATCGAGCAGCTGCTCGAGGCGAACTGGGGGCACACCATGCTCAGCCAGGCTCCGGCCCTGACCCCGACCGAAATGTTTGCCAGCGAAGAGGGAGCCGTCTGATGCCTAACGCAGAAAAAAAGAACCGGGCTGAATTGATGGACTTCGACAAAGCGCTCGAATTGTTCGAGCCGGTGCTCGGTTTCGAGGTGCACGTCGAACTCAACACCAAAACCAAAATGTTCTGCGGCTGCGCCAACGAGTTCGGCTCCGGCGCCAACACGAACACCTGCCCCACCTGCCTCGGTCTGCCGGGCGGACTGCCGCAGGTGAACAAGAAGGCGCTGGAATCCAGCATCCGTTTGGGGCTGGCATTGGGTTGTGAAATTGCGGAACACTCGCGGTTTGCCCGCAAGAACTACTTCTACCCCGACACGGCGAAGAACTTTCAGACCAGCCAGTACGACGACCCGATCTGCCACGACGGATCGATCACGATCGAACTCGAAAGTGGCCGCTTGGTCACCGTTGAGATCGAACGTGCCCACATGGAAGACGACGCCGGCAAGCTCACCCACATGGGTGGTGCGACCGGACGCATCCAGGGTGCCGACTATTCGCTGGTCGACTACAACCGCGGTGGCGTGCCGCTGGTCGAAATCGTCACCCAGATGATCGAGGGTGCCGAACACGACGCCCCCGAGATCGGCAAGACCTACGTCGCGGCCATTCGCGAGATCGCCAAGGCGCTCGGCGTCTCCAACGCCCGGATGGAAGAGGGCAACGTGCGCTGCGACGCCAACGTCTCCCTGCGCCCGCGCGGGTCGAACGTGCTCGGGACCCGCACCGAAACCAAGAACGTCAACTCCCTGAGAAGTGTCGAACGCGCCGTGCGCTACGAGATCCAGCGTCAGGCGGCCGTGCTGTCTGGCGGCGGTACCATCACGCAGGAGACCCGGCACTGGCACGAAGACACCGGCATCACGAGCGCCGGTCGGCCCAAGAGCGACGCCGACGACTACCGCTACTTTCCGGAGCCCGACCTGCTGCCGATGGCGCCGTCGCGCGCCTGGGTCGAAGAGCTGCGGCTGACCCTGCCGGAGCCGCCGGCGGCCCGCCGCAAGCGCCTGCAGGCCGCGTGGGGTTTTGTGAACCTCGAGTTCCAGGACGTCGTCAACTCCGACCTGCTCGACGCGGTCGAGGCGACCGTCGCCGCCGGGGCATCCGCTCAGGCTGCGCGCAAATGGTGGACCGGCGAGATCGCCCGGCTTGCCAACGTGGCCGGGGTCGCGGCCGACTCGCTCGTCACGCCGGAGCAGCTTGCCGCGCTGATCCAGCTGGTCGAGGCTGGCACGCTCACCGACCGCCTGGCCCGCCAGGTGCTCGAAGGCGTCATCGCCGGCGAGGGTACCCCGGCCGAGGTCGTCGAGAGCCGTGGCCTGGCCGTGGTGTCCGACGACGGCGCGCTCATCGCGGCCATTGACGCCGCGCTGCTCGGTCAGCCCGACGTGCTCGCTAAGATTCGCGATGGCAAGGTGCAGGCCGCCGGCGCGGTCATTGGCGCGGTCATGAAGGCCATGCGTGGCCAAGCGGATGCCGCGCGCGTGCGCGAACTCGTGCTCGAACGCGCCCAGGCGATCGAGTAGCACGTGACAACTCAGGCTTTCGGCGTGGGCGTGCAGGTGATCGTGCACCTCGACCGCACCCGCTTTCCCGACTCCCTGATCGACGACCCGATCGGTGTGATCGTGGCTGCGGGGGAGTCGGAGGGGTCTGGGCTGTACGCACCGACCGTGGTGCGAGAGAAGTTCTGGGTGGTTCAGTTCGAGCAACCGTTCTTCGGCCTCGATGGCTCCGGCCCGCACGATTCGGCGCGCATTCCGCAGGGCTTCCTCGAAGCGGCGCCGGAGGCGTGACCGCTCCGGGGCCGGTCGGGCGTGAGCCATCGCAGCGGGACATCCGTCGGTGGCGGCAATACCTGGCCGACGAGCGGGCTGAGGCCGCGGTCTATCGTGACCTCGCCAACCGTCGGGCCGGTGAGGAGCGCCAGATTCTGCTCGCCCTCGCCGAAGCCGAGGGACGACACGAAGATCACTGGCGCCAACTGCTCGGCAGCGACGTGGGCTCGCCACGTCGTGGTGCCCTGCGCACCCGGTTTCTGGGGCTGCTGGCCCGCCGGTTTGGTTCGGTGTTCGTGCTCGCTCTCGCCCAACGGGCCGAGGGCCGCTCGCCCTACGATGCGGATGCCGACGCGACTAACGCGATGGCGGCCGACGAAACCGTGCACGAAGAGGTCGTGCGCGGCCTCGCCGCGCGCGGTCGCAAACGCCTGTCCGGTACCTTTCGCGCCGCCGTGTTCGGCGTCAATGACGGCCTGGTCAGCAACCTGGCCCTCGTGCTCGGCATCGGCGCCACCGGCGTACCGGCTGCAACGATTCTGTTCACCGGGATTGCCGGGTTGTTGGCCGGGGCGCTCTCGATGGGCGCTGGCGAATACGTCTCGGTGCGGTCCCAGCGGGAGTTGCTCGAAGCATCCACTCCGGCGGCACCGGCCAAGAGTGTGCTCTCGCACCTCGACCTCGCCGCCAACGAGCTGACCCTGGTCTACCGGGCCCGCGGTATGTCCGAGGATGAGGCCGAGACCTATGCCCGTGGCGTGCTGGCCACCGCGTATGCGGCGACCGGTCCGATTTCCGCGGTCACCAACGCGGCCGTCGAGCCCGACGAGCACGAAGCCATCGGCACGGGCACCGCCGCGGCCCTGTCGAGCTTCTGCTTCTTCGCATCCGGAGCGCTGCTGCCCGTGCTGCCCTACCTGTTCGGCCTGACCGGCTACCCGGCCATGATCCTGGCGACCGTCCTGGTCGGCGTGGCCTTGCTCGCGACCGGCGCCGTCGTCGGTTTGCTCTCCGGCGGGCCGCCGCTGAAGCGTGCCCTGCGGCAGCTCGTTATCGGCCTCGGCGCAGCCGCGGTGACCTATCTGCTCGGGTGGGTGTTCGGCGCCTCGATCGGCTGACCCGCGGCCGGGCCGACAACGACGGCGAGTCCGGTCTGACCGCACCACCGGAACGCGTGTGCCCCATCGGCCAGTAGAGCCGGTGTCGGCGCCGGGTCGCGCAGGCGCTCGGTCAGCCCCGGCAGGCGCAGCAGAGCGCCGGTGGCGAGGTGGGCGTCGGTCGAGACGACGACCCGCGCGCTGGCGTTGATGAGCGTCACCGGCACACCGCCGGCGCCGAGGCGCGGCACGAGTTTGCGCTCGAGCTGATCCACCGACAGGTCGATTCCGACCACACCGATCAGCTCGGTCCCGCCGCGGTAGACCGGCAGGGTCAACGTGAGGGTGTATTCATCGGTGCACAGATAGTCCACGTAGGGCCCGGTCACGTGGCGGCGCCGGGTCTGGGCGGGAACGCGCCACCATTCCAACGCCGTGTAGTCGCGAAAACTCTCGTCGCGGGGGTCTTCAACCGTTTCCAGATGACGGATGCCGGTGGCCGGCAGCGCAGACCCCGCCGGGTTCTGCCCGCCCAGCCACCAGGCCAGGTGCCAGCCCAGGAAGCTCGGCGCGGAGACGAAACCGGCTCCGATCATCATCCCATCGGCGTCGGCGAATTCCGTTCGCACCAGGGTCTCGATCAGGGGATCGAGTGTGGTTCGGCCGCCCTCGGGCTGGCTGGCGCAGTCTTCGACCTGCGCGGCCCAGCCCTCGAGGCGTGCGAACACCGGGTCGAAGACGGCCGCTATCCAGGACACGCTGGCGAAGCCGTGCGCCTCGTTGTGCAGGAGCGGTTCGAACGTCATGAGCGGGTGTCCTCGCGCTCCGGTGTCGTTGTTCTGGCTGGCATCGGTGACACGGGTTCCTGTTCCAGGATTGACTTGGCCTCGATCAGCCACTCGATGGAGTCGGTGATCTGATTCACGGTGAGCTGCCTGGCTCGAGCGCCGTTCTCGGCGACGAGGGCGGCGACCGTCTCCCGTTGCACCGCACGGCAGCGTTCCCGCCGAAGTGGTTCGCTCAGGCTGAGCCAGAGCAGGGAGCCGAATTCGGCCTGCAAGCGCAGTTCTTCGCGCACAAGCCGGGCGGACTGGCTCAGCGCGGCTACCTCGAGACGGAACGTACCCTGACCGCGGCGCGCGGCATCCGCTGTGAGGGCATCGGAGCGATCGAGGATGCGCTCGAGGTTGTCTATATCGGCTGAACTGGCGCGGTCGGCGGCCAGTTCGGCGGCCAGACCGGCGATCGCGGAATAGTGCACGCCCAGGTCGCGCACCTGAACCCGTGACGAGGCCAGCAGTCGTTCGTCCTGCAGGTCGTTGGCGGCCCGCCCGGCGAACGTGACGAAACTGCCGCCGTCGCGGCCGCGCTTGGTGTGCACGAGCTTATTCCGACGCAGAATCTCGAGTGCTTCCCGGGCGGTGACCGTGGCGACGCCGAGCTGCCTGGCCAGCTCGGCCTCGCTCGGCAGACGTTCGCCATCGTGCAGCACCCCGAGCACGATGGCGTCGGTGAGACGCTGCAACACCAGTTCGGCCCGGCCGGCACCGTCGAGCGGCGCGAAAATAGCCGCGCGGGTTCCCGATCCGGCACGGATGGACTGCGGCATGGGCTGCTCATTTCAGGTTGTGACACGACCGTAACATCACGGCGCACTTTCATGACATCTAACTCCATATGATTACCCTGTGAGTGAGCAGGGAGATGTTCAATGAGCAGGGAGCAAATGTGACCGGTGCGCAGCCCGCCATCCGCTTGAGCGGCCTGACCAAAAGTTTCGGCTCGGTCAATGCCGTCGACGGGGTCGATCTCGACATCGTCGAGGGGGAATTCTTCTCCATGCTCGGGCCGTCCGGGTCGGGCAAAACCACGGTGCTGCGCCTGATCGCCGGCTTCGAACAGCCCACCAGTGGAACGATCTCGCTGCTCGGACAGGACGTCACCGACCGGGCGCCGTTCGACCGCGACGTCAACACCGTGTTTCAGGACTACGCCCTGTTTCCGCACATGAGTGTGCTCGATAACGTCGCCTACGGGCTCCGGGTGCGCGGGGTTGCCAAACGGGCCAGGCAGGAGCAAGCCCGAGCGGCCCTCGACACCGTGCGGCTCGGCGGATTCGCCGATCGCAAGCCGAGCCAGCTCTCCGGCGGACAACGCCAGCGGGTCGCCCTGGCGCGGGCAACCGTCGTGCAACCCAAGGTGTTGCTGCTGGACGAACCCCTCGGCGCCCTCGACCTCAAGCTGCGCGAGCAGATGCAGGTCGAGCTCAAGGAACTGCAGCGCAACCTCGGCATCACATTCATCTTCGTCACCCACGATCAGCAGGAAGCGCTCACCCTCAGCGACCGCATCGCGGTGTTCAACGAGGGCAGGATCGAGCAGCTCGGCACCCCGGCCGAGATCTACGAGCGCCCATCCTCGCCCTTCGTCGCCGCTTTCGTGGGCACGTCCAATATCTTCGTCGATGACATCTCGCGCGCGCTGCTCGGCCGGAACGGCACCCACTCGGTGCGTCCGGAGAAGATCAGCGTGACCACGGAGAACCTGCCCCTGAACGCCGATCGCACCGCGGCCGGTGTTCTCGCGGAGGTCATCTACGTCGGAAGCAGCACCCAGCTCATCGTCGACCTCGACGTCGGAACGCGCATCGTCGTGCTCGAGCAAAACGATGCGCACCGCGTGGCGACCAATGGACGCGGCGCCCGGGTCGCCGTCGGCTGGAATGACTCCGACATCGTCACCCTCGCCGAACCTGCCTTCTCTTCCCGCCCCTGACCGATTCACGAATGGAGAACGTCATGAAACGCAACCCCGCACGCCGAACATCGCTCGCCCTCACCGGCGTCGCGATCCTGTCCACCGCCCTGCTCCTCACCGCCTGCGGTACCAGCCAGGGCGGCGGCACGACCGAACCGACCGAGGCTCAGACCGAACTCGGCGAGCTGGAGGGCAGCGTCTCCCTGCTGGCCTGGCCCGGCTACGTCGAGGACGGCAGCAACGACCCGGAGGTCGACTGGGTCAGCGCCTTCGAAGACGAGACCGGCTGCACCGTCACCAGCAAAACCTACGGCACCTCCGACGAAGCGTTCAGCCTCATGAAGACCGGTGACTACGACGTCGTCGCCGCCTCCGGTGACGCCTCACTGCGGCTCGTCGCGGCGGGTGACGTGGCCCCGGTCAACACCGACCTCATCCCCAACTATGAGGGCATCTTCGACTTTCTGAAGATGCAGTCCTGGAACAGCGTCGACGGCGTCTCCTACGGCATCCCGCACGGCTACGGCGCCAACCTGCTGATGTACAACACGGAGGTCGTCACCCCGGCGCCCACGTCCTGGGACGTCGTATTCGACAAGTCGTCCGCCTACAAGGGAGCGGTGACCGCCTACGATTCGCCGATTTCCATAGCGGATGCCGCCGTCTACCTCATGACGCACCAGCCGGAACTGGGAATTGAGAACCCATATGCGCTGGACGAGACGCAGCTGGCGGCATCCGTTCAACTATTCAAGGATCAGCGCGTGAACATCGGCGAATACTGGTCGGACTACCTCAAGGTGGTGCAGGCCTTCGAGACCGGCGACACCGTCGTCGGAACCACCTGGCAGGTGATCCGCAACTCGCTGGCCGAGGGCACCCCGGCCGAGGTCGTGCTGCCCGACGAGGGGGCGACAGGCTGGTCGGACACCTGGATGATCGCCGCCAACGCCCAGAGCCCCAACTGTGCCTATGCCTGGCTCGACTACATCGCGAGCCCGGAGGCCAACGCGCAGGCCACCGAGTACTTCGGTGAGGCACCCTCCAATGCCGGTGCGTGCGACTTCACGGTCAACCCCGATCACTGCAAGAGCTACCACGCCGGCGATGCCGAGTACGCGGCGCAGATCTGGTACTGGTCAACGCCGATCGCCGAATGCCTAGATGGGCGCACCGACGTGGAATGCACCGACTACTCTGACTGGACCACGGCCTGGCAGGAGATCAAGGGCTAACGGCCCGAATCGAGGTAGATCATGACGGTTGACGCTCCCGCGCCACCCCGCCGGGCGGTGGTGCCCCAGCAGCGGGGCACCATTGCCCGGCGGGGCTCGGTCCTTCTCAGTCGGCATCCGCGCCTGCGGCTGTCTCTGCTGCTGAGCGCACCCCTGTTCTGGCTCGGGCTGGTCTACATCGCGGCCCTAGCCGCGCTGTTGATCACCGCTCTGTGGACGGTCGACTCGTTCACCGGGCAGATCTCGCAGACCTGGACGCTCGACAACATCGTGGCGGTGCTGACCGGCTCGCTCTACCAAACCGTGACGCTGCGCACGGTGGGGGTGGCCTTGCTGGTGACGATCATCGACATTGTGATTGCCCTGCCGATCGCGTTCTACATGGCCAAGGTGGCCAGCCCCCGGGCTCAGCGCATCCTCGTGATCGCCATTCTGATGCCGCTCTGGGCGAGTTACCTCGTGAAGGCCTACGCTTGGCGCTCTGTTCTCTCGCAGGGCGGCATCTTCGAATGGCTCGTGTCTCCGTTCGGCGGGCACAGCCCCGGTTACGGGCTGCCGGCGACGATCATCACCTTGTCATACCTCTGGCTGCCGTACGTGATTCTGCCGATATATGCGGGACTGGAGCGGGTACCGGATTCGCTGCTCGAGGCATCCGCTGATCTCGGTGGGGGTACCTGGTCGACGCTGCGCCTGGTGGTGCTGCCGATGATCTGGCCGGCTATCATCGCCGGGTCGATCTTCAGCTTCTCGCTATCGCTCGGTGACTACATCACCGTGAATATCGTCGGCGGGGCCAACCAGATGCTCGGCAACCTCGTCTATACCAATGTGGGCGCGGCGAACAACCTGCCGCTCGCTGCGGCGATCGCGCTCATTCCCATTCTGATCATCTTCGCCTACCTGGCCGCTGTGCGGCGCACGGGTGCGCTCAACAACCTGTAGGAGCCTGTCATGCGTCTGAGTCGACCGGCCCGCGGACTGCTCGCGGGCATCACCGCCGTGGTGTTGGCCCTGATCTACCTGCCGCTGCTCGTGGTGTTCGTGAACTCGTTCAGCACCAGCAAGAATCTCACTTGGCCGCCGCCGGGCTTCACCCTGGAATGGTGGGCGAAGGCCTTTCAGAGCGAGGGTGCCCTGGACGCGGTCGTGACCAGCCTGCAGGTGGCGCTCGCCTCGACGGCGATCGCCCTCGTGCTCGGCACGCTCATCTCGATCGGACTGCAACGCTTCGAATTCTTCGGCCGCGATGCCATCAGCCTGCTGGTCATCCTGCCGATCGCACTGCCCGGAATCGTTACCGGAATCGCCCTGAACAACGCCTTTCGCACCGGGTTGGGCGTGCAGCTGTCGATTTTGACGCTCATCATCGCCCACGCCACCTTCTGCATCGTGACCGTGTTCAACAACGTCATCGCCCGGCTGCGCCGCCTCGGTACCAGCCTCGAAGACGCATCCTCAGACCTCGGCGCCGGCATCTGGACCACATTTCGGCTGGTCACCTTTCCACAATTGCGCTCGGCGCTGTTTGCCGGGGGACTGCTCGCCTTCGCGCTGAGCTTTGACGAGATCATCGTGACGACGTTCACGGCCGGGTCGAGTGTGAAGACGCTGCCGCTGTGGATTCTGGACAACCTGTTCCGGCCCAACCAGGCCCCGGTCGTCAACGTGATCGCCGTGGTGCTCGTGCTGATCTCGATCATTCCCATCTACTTCGCGCAGCGGATCGCCGGCGCCGAGAAGGTCGTGCGCTAGCCGTTTCGCCCCCTCCCTGCGCATAACTCCTGCAGAACGTGAGAGCGGATGCCGCCCACCCGCGTGAATGGACGGCGGCGGCCTCAGCCGGCAGGGAATTGCAGGAGTTATGCAGGAGATCGCTCGTCACCGGGAGGTAGTGCCGCAGGCCGGGTTCGGGTTAGGGTTTTTCGGTGGGTAGTCAGGACGGCAGTGGGCGGCAGGTGTCGGCGCGGGACGTCGACGACCGTTCTGCGACCGTGCTGCACGTCGACCTCGACGCGTTCTTCGTGTCGGTCGAGTTGCTGTCGCACCCCGAATTCGTCAACCTGCCCGTGATCGTTGGCCACCGCGGCGGTCGGTCGGTCGTCACTGCGGCCAACTACATCGCCCGCAAATACGGCGTGAACTCGGCTATGCCGATGGCGCTCGCGCTGCGGCAATGCCCGAATGCAATCGTGCTCGAGCCGCACATAGGGCTCTATCGGGACTTTTCCAGCCGGGTCATGAGCATTTTCGATGACGTGACCCCGCTGGTGGAACGGCTCGGCATCGACGAGGCCTTCCTCGACGTGGCCGGCGCGACCAACCTGTTTGGCTCACCGGGCGTGATCGGCGAACTCATTCGCGCCCGGGTGTTCGCCGAGACCGGGCTGGTCTGCTCGGTGGGCGCGGCCTCTACCAAGTTCGTCGCCAAACTTGCCTCCGGCCTGGCCAAACCGAACGGGCTGCTCGTCGTTCCCGCCGAGGATACGGTCGAGTTTCTGCATCCGCTGCCCGTCGCCGCGCTGTGGGGCGTCGGGGCCGCCACCGAGCAGGCGCTGAGCAGACTCGGCCTGAAATTGATCGGCGACATCGCGCACACGCCGCTGGCGGTGCTGCGCAAAGCGCTGGGGGAGGCATCCGGTCAGAAACTGTTCGAGCTGTCCTGGGGTCGTGATCCGCGCGTGGTGACGCTGGAGCGGGAGGAGAAGAGCATCGGCCACGAGGTGACCTTTGAACACGATGTGACGGATGTCGACCGGCTGCGCAGCGAATTGCTGCGGCAGTGCGACCTCGTTGCCGTACGGCTGCGGCGGGGCGATCTCGTGGCACGGCGGGTCGCCCTCAAGCTGCGCTACACCGACTTCAGCACGGTGACGCGGTCGCGCACCCTCGCCGAACCCAGCAATGTGGGGCGGCGCATCTACGAAGAGGCGGTGGCCGCGTTCGACCTGCTGGCAGCCTCCGGTATTCGGGTGCGGCTGATCGGGGTGCGTGCGGAGCAGCTCGGCACAGCATCTGGATCGGTCGGACTCTGGGACCCGGACGAAGACTGGCGCGGCGCGGAGCTGGCCGTGGACACCGTGACCGAGCGATTCGGAGCGGGAACCGTGCGCCCGGCCTCGCACTTCAAACCTCGCCCCTGAAGTCTCAGTCACGCTAACCTGATGGCATGACCAGCCTCCCGGAAAAACTCGCAGAAACGTTCCGTTCCGCCGGTGTGAAGTCGGCGTACGGTGACCCTGTACAGATCGATGGCGTCACCCTGGTGCCCGTCGCGCTCGCCTACTACGGCTTCGGCGGCGGTGATGCCGGTGAGGGCGGGGCCGGGTCCGGCGGGGGCGGAGGCGGCGTTTCGCTGCCGATCGGCGCGTACGTCAAGTCTGGCGGTACAGCCCGGTTCGAGCCGAACGTCATCGCCCTGCTCGCCGTCGGTGTGCCGTTCCTCATCGTCGCCGGCCGCGCCTTGGCCCGGGTGATCCGCGCCCTAAAGAAGTAGTCGCTTTCTGCACGGGGCCCGGGCCCGGAAACCGGGCCCATGATAGATCATGGGCCCACGGAGCTAAGGTGGGCCCGGGCGGGTGTGGCGCAACCGCCGCGCTGCGCGCGGGCGACGCGCGAAGCGTCGCCGCGCCCAGCGCGGCACTCTTGGGCGCAACCAGGCCGGAAAGTGCCAGGGGCCGCTCACCGGCAGACCCTGCGCAATTCGCCGCCGCCGTAGAACGAACCGGCGCATGAGCAGCAGGTACAGGGCCGCCAAAACGAGCAGAATGCCGATGCTCATGTCGTGATCCCCATATCGTCAGTCTAAACGGGGCACTATACTTGAGCACGATCACGGGAGTCCGGTACACCGGGCTGAGAGGAAGCTGACCAAGCTTCGACCGTCGAACCTGATCTGGATCATGCCAGCGCAGGGAGGCTTCTCAATCCCGTGCCCTGTATTTACCTACAGAAAGGGCACGAAACAGTGCACGCTACAACGAGTTCACTCAAGCAATCCGCTCCCGCGGGAGCCACGAAGCGCAACTTTCGCTGGCGCGTCGTCGACATCGTCGTCGCCAGCGTCATCGGCGTCGCGAGCGGTGTCATCTTCCTCGTCTGGAATCAGGCGAGCAACCCCCTGAGCGGTCTGCTTTCGCCGCTGCTGCCGGGCCTGTCTGCCCTCCTGGGCGGAGGCTGGCTGTTCGCTGGCGTGCTCGGCGGTCTCATCATTCGCAAACCCGGGGCCGCGCTCTACACGGAGCTCCTTGCCGCCGTCGTTTCCACGCTGATCGGCAACCAATGGGGACCACTGACGCTGGTGTCTGGCCTGGTGCAGGGTCTTGGCGCCGAGCTTGTCTTCGCTCTGTTCCTCTACACGAACTATCGTCTCTACGTCGTGTTGTTGGCGGGCGCTGGGGCCGGACTTGCCATGGCCATCAATGACCTGGTGCTGTGGTATCCCGGTTCAGCGAGCGCATTCGCGACGATTTATATCGTGAGCGCGATTATTTCCGGCGTCGTTATCGCCGGGCTCCTGTCCTGGTTCGCTGCGCGCGGCCTGGCTCGCACGGGCGCGCTCAACCGCTTCGCGGCGGGTCGCATCGCCGGTCGAACCGCGATCTAGGCGAGCGGATGCTGGTGGGCGCGACGCGGGGAGGCGCATCCGTCGACGTTCGCGACTGGGGTTGGCGCCATTCCGGTCGGCGGCGCTGGGCGGTGAGCGAGCTGTCCCTCCGCATCGAGCCTGGCGAGCGGATTCTCCTGCTCGGTGCATCCGGTTCGGGAAAATCGACGCTGCTGCACGCGCTGGCTGGCGTGCTCGGCGGCGACGAAGAGGGCGAGCAACGCGGTACTCTGCGCGTGAACGGCACCGAGCCTGGCAACGCCAGGGGTCAGGTCGGCCTGGTCCTCCAGGACCCCGACTCGCAGGTAATTCTCGCTCGCGTCGGCGACGATGTCGCCTTCGGTTGCGAAAACATCGGCGTGCCGCGTGAGGAAATTTGGCGGCGCGTACAGGATGCCCTCGAGATGGTCGGCCTCGATGTCCCCGTTGGCCACCCGACGTCCGCCTTGTCGGGCGGCCAAAAACAGCGTCTTGCTCTCGCCGGAGTGTTGGCCATGCAGCCGGGTCTGCTGCTCCTCGACGAGCCGACGGCAAATCTCGATCCGGTCGGCGTGCGGGAGGTGCGCGAGTCCGTCGCCCGCGTTCTGGCACACACTGACTCGACGTTCATCGTTATTGAACATCGGGTTGAGATCTGGAAGGACCTCGTCGACCGGGTGATCGTTCTGGGCGCCGACGGGGGAGTCCTGGCCGACGGATCCCCTAGCGACGTTCTCCTCGCGCAGGGAGTTGCACTGACCGCCTCCGGCGTCTGGGTACCCGGTGTGCCACACACGCTTCCCGTAAGGCCTCCTCGAGAGACCGTTCAGCCAACGCTCTTGTCGACCAGTTCTCTCGCGATTGCGCGCACTCGGGATTTTGTGGTTGCCGAAAATATCGACCTTGAGGTGCCGGAAGCCTGCGCTCTGCTCATCACCGGACCCAACGGAGCCGGCAAGTCCACCCTCGCGCTCACCCTGGCGGGGCTCCTGCGCCCCGCCGCCGGGCGGGTCGTCGCCAGCAGCGCTCTCGCCGCTGGCGCAGGGAGCGACCCGATCCGCTGGAAATCGCGACAGCTTCTGAGTCGAGTGGGCACCGTCTTTCAAGACCCGGAACACCAGTTCGTCGCTGGCACCGTGCGCGCCGAACTGGCCGTCGGACCGCGAGCCCTCGGTCTGTCGGACGCACTGCTGCACCGGCGCGTCGACGATCTGCTGGATCGCCTTCGCCTGGACCACCTGGCCGAGGCCAACCCATTCACCCTGTCCGGTGGCGAGAAACGACGTCTGTCGGTCGCCACAGTGCTGGCCACCCAACCCCGACTTCTGGTGCTGGACGAACCCACGTTCGGTCAGGATTTTCGCACCTGGCAGGAGATCGTTGCGCTGCTGCGTGACCTCCTGGACGCGGGCACCGCCATCGTCGCGGTCTCCCACGACGCAGACTTCGTTGCCGCCGTCGCTGATCGGGAATTTCGAGTCGAGGGCCGCGGCTCCAAGTACGATCTCAGCGCGGTTCTGCCATGAGTGTCTTGACACCCACGCGGGGAGTGCGAGCGATCGACCGGATCAATCCGGTCGCGAAACTCGCTGCCGCGCTCCTGCTCGCCGCAGTCCTGGTGCTGACCATCGATTGGGTCTCCGCCGCCGTCGCCCTGGCCTGCGAAATGCTGCTCTTTCTGTGGGCTGGGCTTACTCTTCGAGTCTTCTTGTGGCGAACCGCGCTGGTCTGGCTGGCTGCACCGTCCACCGGGATCACGACGCTGCTGTATGGCCAGGCCTCCGGTCAGGAATATTGGTCATTCGGATTCATCCAGGTAACCGATGGCTCAATCGATCTGGCCCTCGCCACGACCCTGCGGGTGCTCGCGATCGGGCTGCCTGCCGTCGTCCTGTTCATCACCGTCGATCCCACCGATCTCGCCGACGGGCTGGGACAGGTCGTGCACTTGCCAGCCCGGTTCGTGCTCGGCGGACTTGCGGCGCTGCGGATGGTCGGGCTGTTCATCGAGGACTGGCGGGCCCTGGGACTTGCCCGCCGGGCACGCGGGGTAGCGGATGGCGCGGTGCTGCGCCGCCTGGGCAACCAGACCTTCGCGCTCCTCGTGTTGTCCATTCGGCGGGGCAGTAAACTCGCCACCGCCATGGAAGCTCGTGGCTTCGGTGCTCCCACCCAACGCACCTGGGCTCGGAGTTCAACCTTCGGCCTGCGGGAATGGTCACTCATCGGGATCGGGCTGATGATCGCCGTTTTGGCCGTCACGATCTCGGTATCCACCGGAAACTGGAACTTTGTCTTCGCGTGAGTCTCTGCGCGCCACGACCCTGCTGGCGCCGGTGTTCCAGGCCGTCGCCGCTGCCGGGCCGAACCCGGTGGTGCTCATCGACGGACCGAGTGGCGCGGGCAAGAGCACCCTCGCCGACGCCCTCGTGGCAGAGTGGCCGGGCAGTCAAACCCCGCAGCTTGTGCGCATGGACGATATCTACCCCGGCTGGGACGGCCTCGACGCGGCCATCGATCACCTGCGCCGGTACCTTCTCGAACCCCGACGCACCGGGCGGCCGGCGGCCTGGCAGCGCTACGACTGGAGCGCGAATCAGCGAGCCGAGTGGCATCCGCTGACTAAAGAACGACCACTGATCGTTGAGGGCTGCGGAACGCTCGCGGCCGCGCATGAGCCGCTCAGCGACGTGCGCGTGTGGCTCGCCGCCGACGACGACCTGCGCAAACAACGAGCGCTCGACCGCGACGGCGAGGCGTTTCGAATGCACTGGGACCAGTGGCAGGACGAATGGACGGCCTACCTCACGCAGGAGGCACCGGAACGTCGTGCCACCGTGCGCCTGCGGGCGGGCGGGTAGGCGACGAGAGCGGGCGACACGCGCCAGCAAGCCCACCGGGTAACCCGGGGCGCACAGGACTAGATTAACTGCCATGAATACTTCCGACCGTGACGATGCCGGTGCCCCCACCCTGTATATCGCCGAGTTCATCGACGGCCCGCTCGACGGCCAGATCGATTCCCGGGCGCTCGTGCGCGGTAAACACGCGGCCCGCATCAGCATGGTCGCCGCCGTCGCCGGTCTGGAATCGGTGTTCTGGTACGACGAGGTCGACGAACGCGACGTCAACGGGCAACGCCGCGTGCGCTACTCCTTCGACAAGGGCGAGAGCGATCCGATCGACACCGAGTTGGAGCCGATTTAACTACTGATCGAGCAACGCCGTGATCATCACGATCGGGTGCAGCAATCGCCACCCCAGCCCCGGATTGTTGATCGCCTGGTCGAGTTTCAGCGCGGCCGAGAGTTCCTCTCCGGCCACGGTGAGCTGCACCTCTCCGACGTTCGCGCCGGTGCGCGCGGTGGCGAAATCCTTGAGTGTGACCGTGGCAGCCTCCGGCGTGGCGGCCTGCCAGGCATAACGGGTGCGGGAGACGCCGACCACGGCGGAAGCCTCGTCACCCCAGGCCGATTCGAACGTCGCGTACTCGTCGCCGGCGGCCAGTACCGGCAGCGGACCGACTCCAGCCCTGGCGCTCTCCATCAGTGCGGTGAGGTCCGCGGTGAGCGCATCGTAGGTCGGTTCGCCGATGAAAGCGCCCGAGAACGTGAAGCTCGACGCGCCGTCGCTGACCGCGGCGGTGAACAGAAAACAGACGCCGGCGGCATCCGTGTAGCTGCGCGAAATACCGGTGATGCCCTCCTCGGGCAGAAACGAAGTGGTGTTCTCGACACCGCGACGGTCCGCCAAAGCGGATGCCGGGCGCTCCAGGATCGAAGACACGATCGGGTCGGTCGCGGCGAGACCCGCGAGGCGAGCCAAATCGGTAGCGGTCCCAGCGCTGCCATCGCCCAGGCCGGTAGCGTCGACAACGGCGGAGCCGGTCAGCCCGTTGTCGGCGAGCCAGGCGTTGGCGGCTTCAACGTAGGCGTCGAGCGAGCCGAAGGCCCAGCGCGCCACACTGTCGGCGTGGTTGTTGCTCGAGCCCAGCAGCAGTGCCTGCAATAATTCCAGCTCCGTCCATTGCTCGTCGGCGAAGACCGTGACCGAGCGGGCACCGACCTGGTCGTAGTCCAGATAGCTCTGAAAGTCGGCGGCAGTCAAAGTCACCACGGGGCCGGATTCCCCGTCCGCGATCGGCTTGGCATCGAGAACGACGAGGGCGGTGACAACCTTGGCGATGGATGCCATCGGCAGTGCTTCCGCCGTTCCCGCGACGGCGATCGGCTCCGCAGCTTGCGAAACGGCACCGGTCGACGTGGTACCGGTCGACGTGGTGCCGGAGACGTCACTCGTCGTCGCGGCGAGCACGGCGATGGCGCTCGCGCCATTGGCGGAGAGCGCCGGGGGAGTGAGGGGCGAGGCACCGGCGGCGGGCGTGACGGTGGTGGCGGTCACGGCGGGTAGCGGACCGAGAAGCATCGCGGGGCCGTAGACACCGAGGCCGAGAATCACGACGGTTCCGACCAGAATTCCGATCAGACGGCCAGGACGGAAGGAGCTCATTCTGCAAGGCTAGACCGCTTGCGGTCAGCTCCAGCCGAGCTCATGCAGCCTGTCGTCATCAATGCCATAAAAATGGGCGATTTCGTGCACGAGCGTGATGTGAACTTCGTCGTGCAGGTCGTCGAGTGTCGTACAGATAGCTAGTAGCGGCTCCCGGTACAGCACGATGCGATCGGGCATCTCCCCGAAGCCGTACTGGCCGCGTTCGGTCAGCGCGACGCCGTCGTAGAGGCCGAGGGTGTCCAGGGTGCCGTTCTCGGGCCGGTCCTCGACCACGAAAATAATATTGTCGAGACCATCAACCATGTCATCGGGCAGCAGATCGAGCTCGCCGACAACGAGGGCTTCGAATTCGGACGCGTCCAGCTCTAGCATCACTGACCAAATCGTGAACGGTGAAACATTGGGGTGAGTAACGGGGATTGAACCCGCGACCTCCTGGACCACAACCAGGCGCTCTGCCAACTGAGCTATACCCACCATGCGTCCCCGCGTCTACAACCCGGGGCAACTCAGCAATCCTATTACACCTCGGAGGCGAATAAGTGCACAACCTCCGCAGCCTGTGACTTGGCTTCGTCACTCGAGGGTCCGGGTTCGGCCACAAACACCGTCTGGCGGTAGTACGCGAGTTCGCGAATCGACTCGAGAATGTCGGCCAGGGCACGGTGGCCGCCGTCCTTGGCTGGGGCGTTGAAGTAAACGCGTGGGTACCACCGTCGGGCCAGCTCTTTGATCGACGACACGTCGACATTGCGATAGTGCAGCTGGTTGTCGAGGCGCGGCATGTAGCGGGTGAGGAAGGCACGGTCGGTGCCGATGGAGTTGCCGGCCAGCGGTGCCTTTTGTTCGGCCGGAATGAACTTCAAGACATACTCGAGTACCTGGTACTCGGCTTCGGCCGCGCTGATCCCGTTCGAAATCTCGGTGATCAGCCCAGACGAGGTGTGCATGTTGCGCACGAAATCGCCCATGTTTTCGAGGGCAGAGTCGTTGGGCTTGATGACGAGGTCAAGACCGGGGTCGAGCACATTGAGGTCGTAGTCGGTGATGACGACGGCGATCTCGACGAGCTCGTCGCGGTCCAGGTCAAGCCCGGTCATCTCGCAGTCGATCCAGACCAGGCGGTCGGGGCTCTTCGAGGTCGGGGAGGCGGTCGGGGCGGTCGTTGGTGCTGTATCCGTCGTGCTGTTCGTCATGCCTTGAGTCTACCGGTGGCCCCCGACAGGGCCTGTAAACTTGAAAACACTGTTCTTTTGCGCTGATCTGCGAGGCTCCTGATGGAATTCACCCTGTATTCGTCGTCATTCTGCGAGCCGTGCATGCAGACGCGTGCCGTGCTGGCCGAGGCGAAGCGACTCGTTCCCGGTTCGACCGTGCGCGAGATCGATGTTGCCGGTGCACCCGAGCAAGCCGAAGCCCTGCTCATTCGCAACACCCCGACCGTCATCATTACCAACGGCGAAGGTGCCGAGGTTTTTCGTGCGGCCGGCGTACCGACCCTGGCCCAGGTTCTCGTTGCCGCGGCCAAAGCGCTCTGAGCGATGAGAGCCCCCACCCGGCGCACGATTCTCGCCAGCATCACGGGGACGCTGATCGCGTCGCTGGCCCTGGTCGGGTGTTCCGCCGGAACCGCGTCCACGGACGGTGGGCCGGACACGACGTTGACCGTTGGTCTGCTCGCTACGCCGGGCAACCTCGACTACACCACGACCGCCGGTGCGGCCATTCCGCAGGCGCTTCTCTATAACGTCTACGAGGGCCTCGTGAAACTCGACAACGAGGGCACGATTATTCCCCTGCTCGCCGAGTCCTGGACGGTCAGTGATGACGGCCTGGTCTACGATTTTGTCCTGAACGAGGGCGTGACCTTCTCGGACGGCTCCCCGTTCACCGCCGACAGCGTCAAGTTCAGCCTCGAACGCGTGAAAGACAACTGGACCGCGAACGGGCCGGCCTACCTCGATCCGATTGCCGGCATCGAGGCCGTCACGGACACCCAGGCTCGTATCACTCTGTCGACACCGAGCAACGGCTGGCTCTTCAATATGACCGGCCCGGTCGGCACCATGTTCACCGAAGCCGGCATTTCCGACTTGGCTACAGCCCCCGTCGGAACCGGGCCGTACACGGTCAGCTCCTTCAAAACCGGCGACAGCCTGGTCCTGGCCGCCAACGCCGACTACTGGGGAGAGGCGCCGTATCTGACCGATGTCACACTGCGCTACTTCACCGATGCGACCGCGCAGACCAACGCCCTGCTCAGCGGTGATATCAACCTCATCTCGGGCATCTCGCAGTTTCAACTGGTCGATCGGTTCAAATCAGACGCCGACTACCAGGTGTTCGAGGGCGCCAGCACCGGTGAAGTTACCCTGTCGATGAACAATGCCAGCGATGCGTTTAGCGATGTTCGGGTGCGGCAGGCCGTCATGTACGCCATCGACCGGCAGGCGGTCATGGACACGGTGAGTAGCGGCTACGGTCTGCTGATCGGCTCGATGGTACCGCCGACCGACCCCTGGTACGACGCCAGCCTCGCTGACCTCTACCCCTTCGATCCCGCCCGGGCCATCGAGCTTCTCACCGAGGCAGGCAGCAGCGACCTGACCGTCGCGTTCAAGATTCCGAACCTGCCCTACGCCGTGGCTGGCGCGCAGGTAGTCAAGGCCCAGCTCGCCGAAGTCGGCATCACCGCCGAGGTGACCCCCCTCGAATTTCCGGCGGTGTGGCTCGACGAGGTGTTCGCCGACCACGATTACGACCTGTCGCTCATCATGCACAGCGAGCCACGGGACGTCAGCGTCTTCGCCGCCGCCAGCTATTACGCTGGCTATGATTCGCCCGCGGTGATGGCAAAATTCGCTGAAGCGGATGCCGCCGACCCGGCCGTTTATGTGGAACTCATGAAGGAGGCGACGCGCACGATGGCAGAGGAGGCATCCGCTAATTGGCTGTATTTGCAACCGGCGATCTCGCTGGCCGACGCCGATCTGAGAGGTGTGCCGAAGAATACGCCGAGCCTCGCGCTAGACCTGTCGACCATCACCCGGTAACGGACGAAGCCGTTCACCCCTACGGTTGATGTCGAGCGGATGGCGCATCCGTTTCACGCGCTTTCGAGAAAGTCTGCAATGGTTCTGGTGATTCTGCGTCGCATCGGTGTCTTCGCGACGACGGGCATCGTGGCGTCGATCGTGACGTTTCTGCTGCTGGCTATTCTGCCCGGCAACGCCGCGCGCATCGCCCTGGGCGTGCAAGCCACCGAAGCGGATGTTGCGGCGCAGGCCACAGCGATGGGTCTCGACCGCCCAGCGGTTGTGCGTTACCTGGACTGGATCGGGCACGTGGTCGTCGGCGATTTCGGTACCTCCACCGTGTCGCGTCAGCCGATCGGCCCCGACATAGCGGATGCCCTCGGCATCACGGTGATCCTTGTGCTGACCAGTGTCGTTCTGGCGCTGTTGTTCGCGATTCCGTTTGGAATTTTGACCGCGGTCCGGCAGCGGGGACCGGACGGCGCGATTTTTTCGGGCATCAGCCAGATCGGTGTTGCCGTGCCCGGGTTTCTGGCCGGGCTTCTGCTGGTCACCGTCTTCGCCGTGACGCTGCGCTGGCTTCCGGCGGGCGGCTGGGTTGACCCGGCGGACGATTTCAGTGGCTTCATGGAGCACCTCATTTTGCCGGCGATCGCCCTCGGCAGCGTGCAGGGCGCCGTGCTCAGCCGTTATGTGCGATCGGCGGTTCTCGACGTCATGCGCGACGACTTTATGCGCACGGCCAGGGCCAAGGGCCTCGGAACAGCGCGCGCCCTCTTTCGGCACGGGCTTCGCAACGCGGCCGTTCCGGTGATGACCGTGCTCGGCCTGCAGATCGCCACCCTGCTGATTGGCGCCGTGGTGATCGAGCGGGTGTTCAGCATTCCCGGCCTGGGCAGCCTGCTGCTCGACAAGGTCGCCCTGCGCGACCTGCCCGCAGTGCAAGGAATCGTGCTGGTGCTCGTCGTGTTCGTGCTGGTGCTGAACTTTCTCGTCGACCTGGCCTTCACTGTGATCGATCCGCGACTGCGGAGCGCGTCATGACCGCCAGCAGGCCCGCGAAATCCTCTCGTCGTGCGGTTCGTGGTGGCGACGCAACGCTCCGGCTCGGCCTCGTGCTGATCGGTCTCGTCGTGCTGGCCGCCGTCGTGTCTCTGTGGTGGACGCCGTTCGACCCGGAAGGGGTCTTCTCTGACTCGATCCTGCTGCCGCCCGGCGCGGAACACCTTCTCGGCACCGACAGCTTCGGGCGTGATGTCTTCAGTTCCCTCCTGCGCGGCGCTCAGATCTCCCTACTTGTGGGCACCGTCGCCGTTTCAATCGCGGCCGTGCTCGGTGTGCCGTTCGGCATCGTGGCCGGCATGAATCCGGGCAGGCTGGACCAATTCCTGATGCGCGGCAACGACATCTCCCTCGCTTTCCCGGCCCTGTTGCTTGCGATCATTTTCGGTGCCATTTACGGCGCCGGAACGGTCACCGCGATGGTCGCGCTCGGCATCGGTACGGCACCGGCGTTCGCCCTCATCTCCCGCAGCGGAACCCGGCAGATCATGAGCCGCGAATACGTGCTGGCCGCGCGCGCCGCGGGCAAGAACGGCCTGTTCATCGGGGTGCGGCACGTTCTGCCCAATATCAGCGGCATGCTCATCGTGCAGGCCTCGGTGTCGTTCGGCATCGCGGTGCTCGCCGAGGCCGCGCTGTCCTACCTCGGGCTCGGCACGCCCCCACCCACGCCCTCGTGGGGCCGCATGCTGCAGGATGCCCAGGGCTACCTGTTCATCGAACCGTTGCTCATCGTCTGGCCGGGGATCGCTATCGCCATCGCGGTGCTGGGCTTCAACCTGCTCGGTGACGGTCTGCGCGATCGCTTCGACCCGCGCATGCAGGTGAAACGGTGACCGCGCCCGCCCTCAGCGTGACCGACCTGCGGGTCAGTTCGCCCTTCACTGAACTGTTGCACGGTATCAGCTTTGATATCGCCGCCGGCGAACGGGTCGGCCTGATCGGGGAATCCGGGTCGGGAAAGTCGCTCGCCGCGACATCCGTTATGGGGCTGCTGCCCGACACCCTCACGGCCACCGGTTCGGTGCGCCTGGGCGGCGTCGATGCCAACCTGCTCACGGCCGGCGAGCGCCGCCTGAACCAGGTGCGCGGGAACACCATGGCGATGGTCTTTCAGGAGCCGATGACCGCCCTGAATCCGCTCATGCGGGTCGGAGCGCAAATCGCCGAAATCATGACGGTGCACCGCACCCAACCCAGTCGGCGACAGGCCCAGGACCGTGCCGCCCTGCTGCTGGCCCAGGTCAAGCTGCCCGACCCGGCCCAGGCGGCCCTCGCCTTTCCGCATCAGCTCTCCGGTGGTCAGCGCCAGCGGGTTTTGCTCGCCATGGCCATGGCGAACGACCCGCAGCTGCTGCTCTGCGATGAACCAACCACGGCCCTCGACGTCACCGTGCAGGCCGAGATGCTGGGGCTCATCGGGAGTTTGGTGGCTGACCGGGGGTCCTCCCTGCTCCTGATCACCCACGACATAGCCGTGGTCGCGCAGGTCTGCCAGCGGGTGCTCGTGATGCACCGGGGGACGATCGTCGAGGAGGGGCCGGTGGGGCAGGTGTTGGCCGCGCCGCAGCATCCGTATACGAAGAATCTCATTGCGGCCGCCGATCTCTCCGCGGTCGACGACCGAGGCCGACTGCGCACGCCCACGCCCACGCGCACGCCCACGTCCGCGCCCCGGACACGAATCGGACCCAGCCGAACCGGTCCCAGCCGAACCGGACCCAGCCGAACCGGACCCAGCCGAATCGAAGCGGATGCCGCGCCGCTGCCGATCCCGCCGCCGCACCGCGCCGCCCACCAGCGCCTTGAACCCGGAGGCCCTCCAATAATCTTCAACGAGGTGGCTGGCGAACCCGCCATTTCGGTGCGCAACCTGAGCCGGCAGTATCGGCGGAACGGTGGCCGTCTGCTCGCCCCGAAACAGATCGTGCACGTCCTGCGCGACCTGTCCTTTGACGTGGCTGAGGGGCAGCGGCTGGGCATCGTCGGCGAATCAGGGTCCGGCAAGTCCACCCTCATGCGCATCCTGTGCGCCCTCGACCAGCCCAGTTCTGGCACGGTCGACGTGCTCGGTCAACCGCTCGGGGGAACCTCTGAACGGAAACTACGCGAGTTTCGCAGGCAGGTGCAGATGGTGTTCCAGGACCCGATGGGGTCGCTGGATCCGCGCATGAAGGTGCGCGACATCGTCGCCGAACCCCTTCAGCACGTCGGTCGGGCTGAGGCTCGAGCCCGGGTTCAAGCCCAGCTGGCCGCGGTCGGACTCGACGCCGACGTGATGGACCGGCATCCGCACCAATTCTCCGGAGGCCAGCGACAACGAATTTCCATCGCACGAGCGCTCATCACGAGGCCGCGGGTTCTGGTCGCCGACGAAGCGGTCAGCGCCCTGGACGTGTCGGTCCGGGCCCAGGTGTTGAACCTGCTCGCCGAACTCGTCGACCAGTACCGGCTCACGCTCGTGTTCGTCTCGCACGATCTCGGCGTCGTCCGCCACCTGTGCGATACCGTGGCCGTTATCTCCGACGGACGTATCGTCGAGTGCGGCCCCACCGGCGATGTCTACGACCGGCCCCTGCACCCGTACACCCGAAACCTGATCAGTGCGACACCGTCGATGCCCGACCTGGTCCGGCGGCGCGCCACCTGACCTGGCAGGCTTCGTCGACCTGAGCGCTTCGGCGACCCGACCCCGCTCGCGACCTGTAACCTTGTACAGTCCCGCCCCCGTAGCTCAGTGGATAGAGCACCGGCCTTCTAATCCGATTGTCGTAGGTTCGATTCCTACCGGGGGCACCGAAAAATTTATCTGACCAGGGTTTCTTGTCCTCACCGAAGGGGCAAGACTTGATTCACTCAACGTTTATTCAACGTTTATTCCGCGGCGCCCGCCCCGTGTGGGCGCTCGTAGAGAAGGTATGCGACCCAGTTCGATTCCCCTGGTGTGACCTTGGGCACCTACGGGTTATGGATGCTACAAGTCTTTCGGGGCTCGGTTTGGAGCCCGTACTCACAACGAGCGAGCTCGCCAAGTATCTCGGTGTGCACGTGCAGGCGATCTACGACCTGCGTACCGATGGCCGCGGCCCATCCGGCATTCGAGTCGGACGGGAGATTCGCTACCGCGTCTCCGATGTTCTTCGGTGGCTGGACGGTCTTCACGAGCCCGTCCCGTCCATGGGCGGCCGCGAGGGCGAGCACTGATGGCCGGCCGACCACGACTTCCGATCAGCACGTTCGGCGCTATCAAGACGACCGAGGTCGGTGCTGGGCGCTTCCGGGCGATGGCTCGTTTCCGCGACTGGGACGGTCAGTCGAGGCAAGTCACCGCGACCGGCTCGAGTCGCAACGCGGCGGAGCGCGCGCTTAAGGTCGAGCTGGCCGCGCGTATGCGCGTCGGTAACGTCGGCGACTCCGCGAACGCGGGCTCGCCGTTCAGAATGCTGGCCGAGGCCTGGCTGGAGGACCTGATGCTCGACGTCGACCGCGCGAACGGTACAAAAATCGTCTACGAGTACGAGCTGCGCGGGCTTGTGCTGCCCTTTTTCGAGCACTTCACGGTTCGCGAGGTGACCGTCGGCCGCATTGAGCTTTTCCTGAAGCTGCAGCGAGCGATCTCGTACACGCGAGCCAAGTACTCCCGCACGATCCTCAGCATGGTGCTGGGGTTTGCCGTGCGGCGGGGAATCATCGCGCGCAATCCCGTGAAGGAAACCTCGCGGATGAAGAAGCCCCAGCACACCCCGAAGGCGCTCACCCCGGATCAGGTAGCCGCAATCCGACTCGCGGCCCGCGACTGGCGCACAGCGAAGGGCAGGATGCGGCCCAAACCCGACGGGCAGGTACGGGACCTGATCGAAGTGATGCTCGGCACGGCGACGCGCATCGGCGAGACGCTCGCGCTTCGAAAGTGCGACATAGATATGACCGCCGACCCGCCTTGGGTGCACATCCGCGGAACGCTCGTCATGCACAGTGGCGTCGGTGTACTTCGTCAGGCGCATCCCAAAACGCATGAGTCGAACCGGGTCGTCGCAGTGCCGCAATTCGCGGCAGAGGTGATACGACTACGTCTAACACTGATCGAGGCGGAGGACGGAGAACATTTACTGTTCTTCACGCGGAACGGCAAGCCACTCGCGCCGCACAACGTCCGGCGCACATTCCGCGAGATTCTCCGGAACGCTGGCCTCGAAGGCAAGGGGATCCCCCACGCCTTCCGCCGAACGGGGGCGACGCTGCTCGCCAACGAACTGGGTATGCAGGCGGCGGCGGATGTACTCGGACACACGTCGATGGCGACGACAAAGGCGCACTACGCGGAGCCTGACCGCGCCGTAAAATCCGAGCCGGCGACGGTGCTGCAGCGGCTGGCTCCGCCTTCGTAAAGAATACCTTGATCCTCTAAACGCCAACGTCGAGCGTTTTCTCCTCCGGGAGATCGAAGCGACTCTCCTGTGGTGGGAGCCTGGCTGCGTTCACACGAAATCGGCGTGAATTCCTGGGCGGTCACAAGGGAACCCTGAGCGGGCGCTCGACCGCGGAAATGCTTTCTTCCGGATCTCGTCAAAGAGTGACGCGAGAGTCGCGAAACGCTCGGATTCCGCCCATCATTTTCAGTATGCGCGCAACGTATTATATGGTGACCCATGATGGAGTGCGAAGAGCCACTGGTCCAAGTTCACGAAGCTCCTGCCCGTCCCCGACCCTCGGAATCAGTCAGCGCATCCCGACGACTTTTGTCTGGAAGAATTGATAAATGACTGTGACCCTTCAGCGAATCCTCACCAGCGAGTTCCCGTCGTGGTTGGACCGTAGCTGCACCGAATACGTCGGTGATTTGGTTACTCAGGGTGGATCGCGCGAGGAAGCTCAACGCACAGCGGCCGAGACTATAGCTCGTTCGTTCCCGGATGGTGCTCCGAGCCCTGGCAATGAGGTCTTTCACGTCATGAACGAGGCGGGAGCGGCTGTGGGATACCTGTGGATCGGGCAGGATGTCAGCGCCGATCCAGGGGCGTGGTGGGTCTGGGACGTTGTCATCAACGCTGACCAGCGTGGTCAGGGTTTCGGGAGAGCGGCGATGCTCCTCGGCGAGGAATACGCTCGCTCACAAGGTGCACATTCTCTCGGCCTCAGCGTCTTCGGATTCAATACCGGCGCCCGGGGGCTGTACAACTCGCTTGGGTACGAAACAACTTCGGTGAAGATGCTCAAGACGCTCATCTGAGCCTTCCGAAAGAGACAGGAGAGCCGCACGACTCCAACTGCCACCTTCGTACTGGTCAACCTCGGCGTGATGGTGATGTCCTTCGCTATTCCTGGATCGCGTCGCAGCAGGGCAAGGGCCCGAGATAAACGCCCGTAAACCGAACGATGACCGGGCAACTCAAACGGAGTGCACTGCCTGGAAATTCCCCGGTTCGGTCGGTACGGTAACGAAGCAACGAACACCCGGTGGGCACGGTGATCGAATGGAACAATAATGACAGGCACCACGCTGGCACCAGTTATACACACGGCGTGGCAGCTGAAATCGCAGATAACCAGGTCGCGCATGCTGCAGGCCGGCAAGGCCGCAGTAGCCGTCGGCATTTCATGGTCAATCGCTCCGTACTTGCCCGGGGTCGCCGACAACTACCCCTACTACGCACCTCTCGGCGCCCTCGTGAGCATGTATCCCACGCTCATGGGTTCGGTTCGGAATGCTCTGCAGACCCTCGGCAGTCTCGCAGTCGGCATTGTGCTCGCCGCGGCTGTGCTCGTCTTCAGCCAGCCGAACGTGGTGACGATTTCGGTCGCCGTCGGCATCAGCGCGCTGATCGCCGCGACAGGGTGGTTCGGCAACAACCGCGAATACATACCCGTGACGGTCTTGTTCGTGCTGATCGTGGGTGGGCCCGATGCCGACTCTTACTCCATCGGCTATGCCGTGCAAATCAGCCTCGGCATCGTCATCGGGCTCCTGATCAACATGTTGGTCTTTCCCGCGCTGAACCTCAATGCCGTGGGCCAGAACCTCTCGAACTATCGCTCGGCGCTGGCCGATCACCTATCCGAGGTCGCCGAAGCCCTGGCCGAGAACTGGCCACCGGAGCGGGATGGCTGGGCGTCGCGCAAAGACTCGCTCATCAAACTTTCCAGCGGGCTGCGAACTGCGCTGCAGCAGGCCGACGAAAGCCGCAAAGTCAATCCGCGGGCTCCAATCCATCGCCACCGAGACCTGAGCGCCGACTACGAGGACCTTGCTGCGCTCGAAACCATCGCCTTTCATGTGAGGGATCTCACGGAGGTACTGGCCGGGGCAGTGTGGGGCACCCCGATCAAGGTACAACTGAGAGAGGACTTGCGCCCGTCGGTGAGCCTGGCGCTTGACGCGCTGGCTGCGGCGCTGCGTGATTGGGATTCAGGAAATACGGATCTGACGGCGCACTCCGCTGCCGCGGATGCGCTTGCGTCCCTCATGGCCGAGCTTGACAACATAGAGGACTCCACTCCGGCGACGTCGATGGGCGCCGCGATATCCATCGCGATGGATATCGCCCGAGCGCTCGCAGCCCTACTCTCCCGCCTCGAAGGTCCGGCGACAGATGACTAGTTGCGATGACCTGACGCCAGGGCATTTTGACTTTCGCATCGTTCCCTGGCTAAATTCGGCGAAGCATTTGTTACCGCAGACCCGCTGCCGGTCGGTGGTTTCGTTCAGGCATTGTGCAGTTCCTGCTCTGGGTAGGCGCCGTCCTCCTGGTCAGCGCAGTCATCGCATGGGCCATCCGCAGCCTGTCGGGCCGCAGCCGCTGACGCGTGTGACCGACAAGGTCGAGCGGGAGGACGAGGCGGCCGAAACCCCACGCCAAGAATTGCGGCGGACAACACACAGCTACGGTCATCCGCAATAGCCCCGCGTGGGTTCGCATTTGGGAAAGGTATTTGGGACCGAAGAGGTGGCCTCGATCGCGGTCAATGGTGTCTCCTCGCGTCCCATTCCACGTTCGACGAATTCATCCCTTCGTTGCGACGACCGCTGGAATTCGCCGAACCTTGATCAACGCAGATTGGGGACCAGGCTCAGAGTCAGGGGCAGCTCGCTCAATGTTTCATAAGGCAACCCCCTACGGGACGCTCAAACTCTCGATGACGACGGCATTCGTCAGGTCGATGGTGCATTTCAGTGCTGGACGGGAGTCGCCGACCGTTTTACGACGGCGATGCCGGCGGGGCGTCCGGATACGAATTTGTGCAGTGTGGCGTTGACGCTCGCAATTTCCGCAGTGGTCAGCAACTGCTCGATGAAGCCGTGGAGTGTCGCTTCGACCTCTCGAATGCTGATTTCCTTCTCCCGACCGGCGTCGGTCAGGGAGAGGATCACCCGCCTCCGGTCCTCGACTGCCGACATCCGCTCGAGCAGGGTCGCCGCTACCAGGCCATCGACCAAGCGGCTGGGGCTCCCGGTTTCACAGACCAGCAGCACGCCGAGGTCGACAAGGGAGAGCGGCCCGTGATCGGCCAGCACGCGAATCACCTCAGCCTGGGACGGTGACACTCCAAGGGGTCGAAGGAGATCGAGCAGGATACGGTTACCTTCACGCTGGGCGGCAAGGACGAGAAATCGGAGCTCTTCGGCGGAATTCACGACGCGACACTGTGAGCCGACGCGTCGACCGGCTGCAGGCTATCCAGGAAAGCGCGGATCGTGTTCGAGTACAGGGTTGGGTGCGTGAAACGGAACATGTGACCAGTTTTCGGCAACACGATTTCTGACGACTGACGGATGCCATCCAACAGCTGGCGCGCAGCGTCCGCGCCGACCAATCGGTCATCGGCCGGCGTGAGCACGAGCGTTGGCACCCGAACCAGAGCCAGGTCGTTGAGCAGATTGAAGTGAGTGACGGACGTCACTCGTGCGGTGTAACTCGATCGTGGAGTGTTCTGCACAAACAGGTGTCGGTAGTCGGTTTGCGTCTGCGGCACTTCTGCTGCCGCGTCGAAGTGGGAAGCGAGCTGGGAGGCGTGAAACCGCAGCGTACCGTGCCGATACAAGGCTCCGTTAGCAAACCGAGACAGCTTCGCCGCGACGCCCTTCCACCTCGGAAGAGGATTCGCTGCGAAACCTCCGGATAGAACAAGTCCCACGAGGCCTTTGGGCTGGCGAATGGCAAGAGCGAGGCTGATGACGGCGCCGAAGGAATCGCCCACCAGAACGTAGGAGTCGAGGTCGTGAACCTGTTCGGCTAAAAAGTTGGCGTAAGCGTCGACATCCGTCAGGGCCTCGGGCAGTCGCATGGTGCGAGTGGGAAGACCATCGAGTCCGGTGAGGACCTCGAGGTCCCACGGTGCGCCTGAAAAGCACGGCACGCACACGACTGTCGGCAGTAATGCCACGAACTTCGATGACACGTTATTGAATAACATGTCATCAATGTAGCGTACGGAGAAGGATTCGAAAGTCGATGCCCGCCTCGAGTCTCAACTCGTGGCTCTGAGCTGCGCCGAATAACCAACCCTCTACGGGAATTTGGCGCAGCCAGTGAGCTGATAACCCAGCGGTCCCCACCCAGCACTACGCCGCTACCACCGAAACACTGTGGCTAGGATCTGCGCTTCCTGTGCGGTCTCTTTTTCTTCGTGATCGGTCCCTCCTCGGAGGAGGTGGCCGCTGACGCGTTGGTCTTCGAACTCGGCAATACTACGGTTGGATACGCCGAGGAGGAGGCCCCGCCCCCGGAAGTCGATTTAACGACATCGGCCAGAATTATGGCCACCGTAATGACCACTCCACCTATCGAGCGCAGCACGGTAAAAGTACGTCTGAATGGCGCGCGGCTCCGGCTTTCTGTTCCCATTTTGAAGTCCCCCTTACGATTTAGCCTATCGAGTCCATAAGAGCTCACCACGAGTCACGACCACTTCGATTAGACGATGGCCGCAACTTGAGTAAAACCGCAGGTCGCGAGGGCAAGCGCTAGCGTCGGCGCGCCTTACGTGCACCCGCAAGCCAACCATCAGTGGACGGGGTGCTAGCTGAGCGCAAACCCCGAACCGCTGAGCGTCCATAAGGGCGCGGCAACGGCAACTAAGAGAAGCACGATCAGAAGGGTCCGCAAGGCTTTGTCGCGGCGACCGATTCGAGTTGTCGCACCGACCCCCATGAGTGCCACGAATAGGACAACGAGACTGGTGCTGCCGACAATTGCGGCACCAAGGCGCGCTCCGGGAGCGCAACTTGGCGGCGCGGGGTAAATCGCGGGGCAAATGATGGGAAGCGCTTCAACTATCCAGACAAGAATAATTGAAGAGGCAGCGATAACAGCAGCCGGTACTATCCACCGCCATAACGGTCCCGCTTCAGCTTGAATATCTGGTTTGATCGTCTCCTAACTCAGGCTAGCGGTGGCTTGCCCTGCTCATCCGTTGGTGAACTTTGGATCACCCTGTCCGCAAGGCGAACCCCCACCGGAGGGCTTCTCTCAGCGAGGCCAAACGGCGTCACTAGTGTCCTGCGCCGTAGATCCATAAGTCCAATGGTGGATCAGGAATAGGGCGAACTGGAGGCACGACGGCCGTGCATCCCTCACGCGACTTCGTCATTCAATTTATGGCGCAGTTCACTAGGTCTGCTGCGGCTATATCGTTCGACCAATTGGAACTCGCTGGACAGTTTTAAGAGGGCAATTTCGCTAGGGTCATCCCATGGGGATGGTGTCGAGTGATGCGTGGTGGAACAACAGTGGAGCGCCTACGCCCGAAGAGTGGACGGCCCTCTTTGCCGGCGGGACTCTGGTCGTCGCCAGCATCGCGGCGATATTCGCTTTAGTGCAACTTCGAGCGTTCTTCAATGCCCAATGGGACCAGGCCAGGCCCTATCTCGTTGTGGATTTTGTCTTTCGCTCAAGCCTCATGCAGGTGGAGATTCGAAACATCTCACGCACCGCCGCCGCAGAGGTTAACCTCCGCGTTGCCCCGAATTTCATGTCGACGAACGCTGAAGACGCCGCGACTCTAAACTTCATCTTCTCTCCATCCTGGCAGCTCGAACTCCTAGCTCCAGGTAGAAGGATTTTGCATACCCTTGATACGGCCTTCTTGTATGTCGACCATCCTGAATTCCCACAGGAGTATGTGGTCCACGCGACGTATCGGGATGCGAACGCGCGATATCGCTGGCGCTGGCGCAGAGGACGGCCAAGAAGAACAACGGTCAAATACGACGAGACGTTTCGACTGAGCTTCACTCAGTGGAGTAGGTCTTCATTAGAACTCGATCATGACGGCAAGAACTCCGCGAGCCTCAGCCGAATCGACAAATCTCTGGACAGAATCGGAGGTGCTGCGATGTTCAAAAACACCATTCGTCCCCCCAGCACGCCCGCACCGACCAATGAGAGTGTCCAAGACTGGCTAGGCAGGCAGTGACGTCGACGGGCTTTGCGGTATTTGAATCTTTCATCGCGATAGACCGATCAAACCAATGGGTGTCCGAACGCGAACCGAGCGCTCAGAGGGGCGCGTCGTAGACCAACGAGTACCGCCAGAAAAGCCAGCGACGGATTCGTGCGCCGGGTAGGAAGCGTGCAGCTTCAGCAGAAATCTCTGCGAGCGATTCGCTTGCGGGTGCGGTAGGAGCAGTCATGCCCTCCGGAACGACACGTGCGCGTCGTGGACTTCTTGAAGCCGTAGATGGTGCAGCACGGCGACGAGCGTGATGGTTCCGTATCTATCGCTTGGGTCTCGTTGTTCGAAGGGCTCCGGTCGGATCGTGACGGCCCCATTGACTGCGAATCGTTCGGTCGTGATTTTCGCTGTTGCTTTGTGGGGTTCCAAGCCCGTGATCGTGGTTGCCCACGGCACCAGGCGAGCCACAAGGTTCCCGGTTCCGCACCCAACGTCAAGAGTGTGTTGAGCTTCGCCTGACCTCACCTGACGGACAACCCACGGGCCATAGAAGTCGTTATGACTCCAGGGTGATTGGCGTTCAGGCGATTAAGTCAAGCATGGACTCTCACCGTCTCAGCGTACCGAGCGAGCCAGTCCAGTAATGGCGTCCGCAAGCCGGACGTCGAGCGCGCCAAGACTGGGGCTAAACTACCCGGCGTCCGAGTTCGCCGACGCTGTGTCGCAGAGGAACCTTCTGCGGGACTCTTCACGGTGCCGATAGCGGATTGTTTGGGCAATCTGGACGGGGCTAAAGTACTCGTCCTGAAAGTGCCTGCAACGCGAGGACCTAGGGCAAGGCTGCGCCGAACGCGACGAGCGCCAACCCCTTGTCGTAGCCGTTGGTCATGCCACTGAAACTGCGGCCCTCATAACTGGCTGCCGGCACCGAGATCACCGTGCACAATGAGACTCGCAAGGAGGACTACCCCGCCCGGCAGAACTTCTCACAGCGGCAGATCGACATGCTGCTCGCGGGCGGACTCATTGCCTGGCTGAACGAGAGGAGCGCGAACCCGGCTCGCGATCGAGACTGAACCGTGCCGTTTGCAGGCCCGTCCCCAGCGGGCCCGACAGCGTGATCTGGATTTGATGACCCGGTTGTCGTAGGCTCAAAGTCATCTCTTCGTGAAGGGAGCCCCGCCACTGTGACGTACGTTATAGCTCTTCCCTGCGTCGATGTGAAAGATCGGGCCTGCATCGAAGAATGCCCGGTCGACTGTATTTATGAGGGCGAACGGATGCTGTACATCCACCCCGATGAGTGCATCGACTGCGGTGCCTGTGAACCGGTATGTCCAGTCGAGGCGATCTACTACGAGGATGACGTGCCGGAGCAATGGGCCGATTACTATAAGGCTAACGTCGAATTCTTCGACGGCATCGGCTCCCCGGGCGGGGCCGCCAAGGTGGGCACATTTGCCAAGGATCACCCCTTGATTGCTGTACTACCGCCGCAGGCTGCCGCCTGAGGCACCCCATTCTCGATCGTGCGCCCCCCGAACTCCTATGGGTCATCGATTTGGGGAACTCATCACCGAGTCTTTGCCACCGTGAACAGTACCGCCGCGTCTTCTACTGCTTCGAGTGCGTGTCGACCCTCCGGCACGATCAGCAGATCGCCCGGTGAGCCACTCCAGGAGTTCTCACCCGAGATGAGGACGACGCGTCCGTGCAGCACGAAAAAGGTCGCGTCACCGGGATTCTTATGCTCATCCAGTTTGGCGCCCGCACGCAAGGCGATCACAGTCTGGCGGAGCGTGCGTTCGCTGCCTCCGTATACGGTCTTCGCACTTCGGCCGCTGCTGACCTGCCGGGCATGATCCAACTCGTGACGCACAAGCGCAGTCAACGACGACTTCATCATGAGGCACCTCTCTTCGCGCGGCACTGCGCTTGCTGATGTAATCCCCAGCATACTGTCGCCTCCAGACCATGTGGCGAGCGCGGCTACAGAAGCCGAACCCTCCGCCCCCCCTCTGTGATTAGATCGACCAGGCGAACCGGAACTTCTCTGGCAGTTGGTCGGCGTCGGCCGCCCCGTAGTGATCGAGTTCCCAGCGTCGAACTGCAAGCACGGCCTGGATGATCTGAGGTCCGAGAATGTGGGCAGCGAGTTCGGAGGCGGCGAGTGCGTCGAGCGTTGCTCCCAGAGCGGAGGGAAGCAGCACCGTCGCCGAGGCGAGTTGCTGCTCTTCGGTCTGGTCGGCCGGATTCGTGGTGACCTCCGCTGGAAGCGCCGTCGATGACCGGATGCCCTCGAGCGCGGCGCCGAGGATGACCGCGGTCGTCAGGTAGGGGTTCGACGACGGATCGACAATCTTGACTTCGACGTTGGCGCCTTGCGGATTGCCGCGGGTGGCTTCGAGGAAACGAACCGCCGCCCCGCGATTCTCCCGACCCCAGCAGGCATATGCGCCCGAAAAGAGTCGGGGCCGCAACCGCGCCCCCGAGAGGATCGATCCGCCGAGAACGCCCTGGATGCCGGGGAGTGCGGCGATCACCCCGGCGATGGAAGACGCTCCATCGGTGGTCATGCCGTGGGGTCCGTCGCCGCCGGAGAAGAGAGGTTCCCCATTGCGGCTGAACGAGTAATGGACGTGCGCCGCATTCCCGCCGCCCCCGCTGATAGGGAAGGGCGAGAAAGATGCCCGCAGGTTGTGTTTGCGCGCCAGCCTCCCAGTGATCAGGCGGGCGAGCACTACCCCGTCGGCCGCCTGAAGTGGTGTGGCCGGTGGCAGCGAGAACTCGACCGTGGAGGCAAAGAACTTGGCGTGTAGTTGCTCGAGCGGGATACCGGCGGCGGCGGTGGCGGAGAGCAATTCGGTGATGAAGGCCTCGTGGTCGAGTACCGGACCGAGACCGTACGGTGTCCAGCCCGCGCGTGGGAGCGGGGTTCCGTCCGCGGCGGTGATGGTGAACTCGATCTCGTGCCCCACGAGCGCCTCAAGCCCGGCTTCCTCGATGTCGTGTTGGATGCGGCGAAGCCGCCCCCGCGGATCGATGGCGAGTGGTGCGCCGTTCTGGTCGAAGATCTCCGTTGGAGCCCAAGCGAGACCTCCATCGAGGATTCGGAGAGCGTCGAGATCGAGTCTCAGTCTCATATCGCCGACGACGCCGAGGTCGGGTGTGAATGCAATGCCGCCGTCGATGCAGAAGATGTTCCACACCGGCGGGGCGCCGAGACCGGATGAAGCGAACGTCGCCAGTCGATCAACCGGGATGGTCTTGGCCAGGTAGATGCCGGCTGGGTTCGCCAGCGTTCCTACGATGATGCCGACGCCGGCTTCGGAGAGCCGTTCGGCCACCTCGCCAATCCGGCTGTCGCTGAACTCGGGGAGAATAGACTCTGTCGCCATACCGACATGCTGGCAGGACTGAGCGTTGTTACGAAATTCACATTGACACTCGGCCGCGGGTCCCAACGGGTGAGTGAGTGCTGGTCGGGAACTGGCGCACCGAGGGAATGGCTGGCCGACGCCGTGGGCCCTGGCATTGGGGTCATGAACCAGCTCAGGAGCCGCCGTTGAGGCTGCGCCGACGCTGGGCCTCAGCCGACGAGCCGGCGTAGCTCGCGCACGGCCGCAGCCACCTCGTCGAGCGGAGCGCGCGACTGCACCAGCCGCTCGACAACCGCGGCCTGCTCCGATCCGGGCCGGCGGTAGCTGCCCAACGCGCCGACGAGCTTGTGGGCGGCGGACTCGGACTCGTCGGCCAGCACATCGCCCGAGCGGTCTCCACCTCCGGCCTCGACGTACCGCTCGAGTGCCGCGACGCGCTGGTCGGCGAGACACCCGTACCGCTCCCACATCTCGGCGAGGAAACCGTCGACCGCGTCGGTCACGGTCCCCATCCCAGCGACTCGGACACCAGACGCGGCAGCCCCATCGGGTCGAGGGGCTTCGCCAGCACGCCACGCACGCCCTCGGCCAGCCACCGCTCTCGCTCGGTGGCATCGGCCCGTTCCGCGGCCTGCGCTGCGCCAGCACGACGTGAACGTGGAGCCCTGCCCGAGGATGCTGTCGACGTCGATGCGGCCGCCGTGCGCATGCACGATGCTTTGGCAGATGGCGAGCCCGAGGCCAAACCATCACCAAGTGTCAGCTGACGGACGTCGAGCGACACAGTTTTTTGGGACAAAGCACCCGGTGGCTGAGTGCGCCGACGCTGTGTCACACGGGAACCTCCAGCTGGACAGGGCCGAGGCTGGTTCGCTCCGTACTGCGTAGTCAGGACTTACCCGACGAATCGTACGATGCATCTCACCATGTCGCGATGACGATGGAGATGGTGGTCGGTAGGTCGATGTCATCCGGGCGAATTGAGCCGTCCCCAGCAGTGTTAGTCGGGTTTGGTGACGTGGGTCGGCTCGGCAGCGGGGGCTGGTCCCGCGGGGATGTCATGGTGTCGCGCTGAGTGTTTCGCGGAGTCGGGCGCGTGCCCGCGAGTAGCGTGCTCGCGCGGAATCCGGTCGGATGCCGAGGATTTGGCTGGCGTCGGCGACCGAGAATCCTTCCCACGCAACTAGCAAAACCAGCTCGCGGTCGTGATCGGTCAGGCTGCCGAGTGCTGTTCGAAGCTCGATGTCGACTTCAGGACCGAGGATGACCTCCTCACGAACGACGACGCGTAGCCGGTCGGCCAAGGCCGTGTGGCGGCGGCGACCACGTCGTGTCGTGTGGAGAATCTTGCGTGCCACGCCGAATGCGTATCGTCGAGTATCTTCGGTGCTGGCCGGCACCGCGCGCTCCTTTCGCCACAGAACGAGCAACGTCTCAGCTACCGCGTCGGCGGCATCCTCACGATCATCTAACCGGTTCAAGAAATAGCCGAGGAGGTCCGGGATCAGTTCCCGCATGACGTCCTGAAGGGGCACGGCCAGCGCGACCTGGTCCACCAATACGAGTCCATCGATTCCCTCAACGGTGCTCACAGTGACTCAAAGATGTATTTGGTGAAGAGCTCCGCGATGAGGGCATCACGGTCGATTCCGTCCCATGCCGGGTTGCCGTCATATTGTGCTGCGGCCTGCGCGACCTCAGCGTCGCCGTCGGCCATTTCATCCACGAATCCGGCCATCAACTTAGTGATACCGCCGCCGTCCGTGGCTACCAGTGCCGGCCAGGTCGGAGTGTCCTCCAACACGACAATGGCGGCCGTCATCCGCGCTTCATCGCCCGCATCGTGGGCGGCGATAAACTTCCCATCTCGAAGGGGAACCCCCAGCGGGACAGTTCAGGTTGCCCGTTGGCGGACGGCTCACAGGCAAGGCATCGTGTCAGCGGCTGCTCGTATGGGCTGGCCGCACGGATCTGCCTGTCCGGGCCGATAGGACGCTGGGATGGTCGCCCGTTACCCCAAACGCGATGGTGGGTGGGCACGACAGAATTCGCGCACGGCGTTGTTCAACGGTTCGGGCCGCTCGAGACTGCTCATGTGGCCTGCGTCCTCGATCGTGACAAGTGTCGTGTCCGGGATCGCCTCCTCGAACTGGCGGGCGACGCTGAGCGGCGAGCGAGCATCAAATTGTCCCCAGATCAGCAGCGCCGGGACTGATATGTGAGGCAGCAGGTCGCTCAAGTCGGTCTCGGCCATGATGTCAAGTTGGTACCTGAGGGTGGCGGGGCGGACGTCGGCTGCGATGGCGGCGAGCAGAGGCACAAACTTCACAGGCGGATCGCCAGCGAAGAGTCCGGGAAGCGTGGGGTCGAAGTCCTCCTGCGGCGAGGCGAGCATCTGGCGGGCGTGTGCGACCCGCGCGCGTATCTCGTCTGCGGGCAGCGATCCCTTCCAGCCGGCGTAGGTGTCGATCATGATCAGGGTCGCGACGAGCCCAGGATGGCGGCGGTAGAGCTCAAGCGCCACAGTGCCACCCCAGGACAGGCCTGCGACGTGCGCGGGCCCGAGCTCAAGCGTTTCGATCAGCCTTGCGAGCCCGTCCGCAAAGCCTGCTAAACCGAAGCCCTTCGGAAGGTCGGAGGACCGGCCAGCCCCTGGCTCGTCCCACGCCACGACAGTGAATTCGTCGGCCAGGCCGGCAAGCTGCGGTTGCCAGATGCGACTGTCCTCAGCCGCGCCATGGACGAAGACTAAGGGGGGCCCCTCACCGACCCGCTCGTAGGCGATCTGGACGCCATCTGCCTCGACAAACTCCACGTTTGAACCATACTCGGGCCCAGACAGGGTGTCACGTGGGGAACCTTCTACGGGACAACGCCATGAGAGAACTGCCTGAATTGTCCGGCTCCCCGCATGATCACGAAAGGCACTGCGGTCGCGGCTGACATGTGTCTGTGCAGGAGCATCTCACCTTCGCCGGCCGGCTTCAAGCCAAATCAGTGCAACCAGGCTATTGGCGGCCGATCACAATGCTGATTGAGTCGCCGGCTGGCAAAGTGTCTCCGGCAGGTGGAGACATTGAAATGACGGTGCCAACAAGAGTTTGGTCGGAAACGGTCTGGTTCTGTGTTTGGACGTCGTAGTCGACAAGCGCCTGCTGCGCCTCTTCTTCGGTCATGCCGACAACGTCTGGAAATGTGGGCTGCACCCCAGTACTGGAGTACACAATGACCGTTGAGCCCAGTTGCGCCCGTGTACCGGCTGCCGGATCGGAACGTATCGGTGTTCCTTCGGGTTGATTGGCGGCTGTCTCTCCACCGCCGGCGTAGGTGAATCCTGCGGATTCCAGAGTCGTTTGTGCCTCTGCCATTGATAAGCCCCATACGTCAGGGACGGCGGCGCGAAGCGTGCGCAGGGCACTGGGGGAGGCGTCAACAAAGTCGTCTCCACCATATTTGGCATTGGCTACGGACATGACGTCAGGCCACATCCGATGGCGGGCCGTAGCGGCGTATCCGCTGTCAAAGTACATGGAGCGTTGGTCGAGGGAGCCCGTGACGCTCACGACACCGGCCACGGTTGCCACCTCGGTGCTGGCGCCACTCATCCAGGTATCGGCCGCGCCACCCGTGGTGCCGGTTTTTCCGATCATCGGAACACGGGGACTGGTCCGGTAGTACGACGAGCGGGCGGTGCCCTCACTCATCACGCGCTGCATCGCGTAGGCCATGGCCCCCGCGATGGCGGGTTCAACCGAGGCGCTGCACTCGGACTGGGGAACGGGCAGTTCGGTGTCATCGGCGGCCACGATTCGATCGATGACGACGGGTGTGCAGGTCACACCGTCGTTGGCGATGCCTGCGAAGGCGACGGCCATGGTGAGGGGCGCGACTTCGTTGGTGCCGAGCACGGAACTAGCACCCTGGCGAAGCGGATCACCGTCAGCTCGGTGCACGTCAAAAGCCTCCGCAGTCTTGCGGATACCACACAAGTCCAGCTCTTTGGCCATGCCCAGGAACCCCGTGTTGTAGGAATTTATGGTCGATTCGAGCGCGCTGTAATTGGAACCAGTTTGTCTCAATGAGTCGTTGCGGGGATTCCACCCTGGGTAACGCTGCGGACCCCGGCAACTGTCTTGAAATGCGCCCCAGTGAGACGTGCGCGCAGAGTCGACGCGCTCGTTGAGAGAATGCCCTTCGTTCAACCATTCGGCCAGCGTGAAGACCTTGTAGGTGGAACCGGGTTGGAAACCGCTCGAGCCCCCAGCCGCACGGTCGGTGTTGTAGTTGATCGCGGTGTAGTTGGCCCCGGAATTCAGCACGGCCGGATCCTGGCTGTAGTCCTTGTTCTGGGTCATCGCGAGCACCCGGCCGGTGCCGACCTGAACGCTGGAAATGACGGCACCCACGTCTCCCGCGTCGGAGATCTTGGGAATGTTTTCGTTCATGGTGGTCACGGCCGCACCCTGCAGGTCCAGGTCGAGCGTGGTGTAGACGTCGTACCCACCACGGCGAAAATTGAGCATCCGTGTTTCTTCGTCCTCACCAAAAGTGGGGTCCGTCTGCAGTGCGTGTACGACGTAGTCGCAGAAGTAGGCATTGGCACCGGACGTCGCGCAGCCGGTACTGGGCGCCGTGATGACCGGGGTGATCACCGTGGCGACCGCTCCCTCGTACTGGGCCGCAGAGATCTTCTTCTCGGCGAGCATCTCCCCCAGAATATAATCGCGGCGCATCTTGTTGGCGGCATAGCCGTTGGCTGCACCGTTGGTGACATTGTCCGGCATATCGAGCTGGAACTTTCGCGGGTTGTTCACGATCGCCACTAGGCTTGCGGCCTGCGGCAGGGTCACCGTCGACGCTGTCGTGTTGAAGTAATGATTGGCCGCTGCCTCAATGCCGTAGACCGTTCCGCCGAAGCCCGTGATGTTAAGGTACTGGCGAAGAATGTCTACCTTGTCGTACTCCTTCTCCACGGCGATCGCAAAGCGCATCTCCCTGAGTTTGCGCTCGACGGTGATCTCCGTGGCCGCCGTGTAGCAGAGGTCGCTCTGCTCTTGTTCGGCAATGACCTCGCACTTTTGTACAAGAACGTTTTTCACATACTGCTGGGTGATCGATGATCCTCCCTGCAGCGAATCATTAACCATGGTGCTCACAACCGCGCGCAGCGTGCCCTGAATATCGATACCGTTGTGCTCAAAGAAGCGAGGATCTTCACCGGAGACCGCGGCATCCTTCACAAATTGACTGATGGCATCCGATTCGACCTCGACCCGGTTCTGGTCGTAGAACGACGCAAGCAGCACACGGGTGCCATCGCTCTGGGTGGCATATATATTGCTCTTCTGCGAGAGCTGCTCGATTCCCAGATACCCCGGCAGGCTATCAAAGACCGTGATGGTGTTCGCCGCACTCAGGCCGGCCAACGCGACCACCGGCGTCATCCCCGCCGTCACAAGGATCCCGACGACCACACTCGTCCCGACAAGCCCCATAAATGCGCCGAGAGCCTTGCCTCGCGTTCTCGTGGGGACACTGACATTAGTACCTGAAATTATCGCTACCTCATAGATCGACTAGTACGCAAAAACGGGACGAGTGCGCCTCGTGCTTGCACGCCCTACACGGGGTCTCGGTCTCACCCGTGGTGGTTGAACTCCTGGAGGAGCCTCTACGGGCTAGATGCCAAGGATCAACAAATCTTCCGTCGAGGTCTCCCCAGCGGCCCCGGCAAAGAGTTCAAATGCAGAAACAATTGCGGCCTTTTCGTCGGGTGACAATACGGACAGGATTTCGGCAATATTGTCTCGGCGCTGCTCGAGGGCATGAGTGACAAGGTTTTGTCCCGCTGGAGTGAGTTCAATGAGTACCTCCCGTCGACTGGTTGGTCGGGTTGTCCGCCTCACCCAACCGGCTTCGACAATGCGATCGATTGCCCGGCTCAACGTGGAGGGGAGGACGCCGATGGCTTCGCCCAAGACGCCCATCCGCAGAGGCCCCGAGTTGTCCAACACCACGAGAACACGAAACTGGGGCAGAGTCACGATTTCCAGGACGCCTGCGACGGATCGAGCCACCACACCCATCAACGCACGAGAAGCTGTCAACGCGGCGTCCGCCGCGCGAGCATCAGAATCATTGACAGGAATTACGTGAGTCCTCATCTCTTGCAATAGTTGCAAACACGCAACGATTGCAAGCATACACTTTTGGTGAGTTTGCTCCAAGATGAAGCTCAATGCCAAAAGGTAATCACCTCAACGAAGTGGCTTCGTCGACTCCGGCTCTCGGAAACCTATCTACAGTTCGCACCGGAACTCGATAGGGGGAAACGTCACGCTGCGGGGCACGGTATGCGCCCTGGGTCCTATTCGTCTAAGGACCTGCCAAGGAGCCAGAGCGACTGCCGCCGCCGCCGGATAAACGAGGTCCCGCAAAGGGGACGCTGAGCGGGCACGTCCGCGTGGATACTGGGTTCTGCGGGTTACTAGCCCGAGGATGTCGCGTTTACCCCGCCCTTTGAACATTCTCGCTAGGGAGCTTCAACTGCGACAGCGAAGCAACTCCTTTTGCGGCCTTCGCAAAAGCCAAGGCTTGGCGATATCAACTAGATTCAGCGCGAGAGTAGAACGATGCCTCGACATCGCGGCGACGCGCGACATCGTCGACGACGCACTGCATGAAGTCCTCGTCGCGATCGTCAATGACAACGTCCTCCACGGCGTCGGCGGGCGCTTCGCCTGGCCATGACGTCTGCCGAGTCGAACGATCCCGATCCAGCCGCGTCCCCGAGATCGCGACCCATTCGCGAAGTCGCTGGCGGGCATCTGCGAAGTCACGGTGCCAGCCGAGCGGGGCGGATCCGTGCTGGTCGGGGTCGTAGGCGCCGAGCCAGTGGAGGTGCAGCGCGGAGAGTTCCCAGACGAGTTTGGGGTGTCGATGCCAGAACGGCGGCACAACGGATGCCGGCAGGCCGTAGGTGCGTCGCAGCCAGTTTACCCAGCGGTTGAGTTCGATCCTTTCGGCCTCGGCGTCGTCGGCGCTGAGGAGGTTCCAGTTGATCGGATGCGGCGGCTCCGCAGTGAGCGGTCCGTCGAGATCTTCCAACGAGCTTGCTCCGAACGCGTCGTCGTGTTCACCGGATGCCCACTCGACCAAGGACTCTGCCATCGCTGCTTCACCACCCCGAGCTGGCGTGAGCAGCTTCCGTCTCGCTGACGATTGCCGTCTGCGTTGCCGCAGCGTCCTGTTCGCTGCCCGGAGCCGAGCGATTGCTTCTCGTGACCTGATAGTTAGGGCGCGCGAGATCATGGCCGATCTTCTTGGCAACGAACTCTTCGCGTTGAATGACTTCGCCGTCGCGCTCGACCTGGAAGGTGCGCACATACCCTTCTGCGACAAAGCTGTCACCTTTGGCGAGTCGGTTAAGAGCCCGTTCGGCGGTGGCGCGGTAGGCGACGAGGTCGTGGAACGTCGGCTCGAGCGCGGTGAAGCTGCCGCTGTATTCGTGACGGAAGTGCGGCTGGCCGACGCGCACGTACAAAGTGCAGACCGTGCTCGACGGCAAGTGGCGCTCGCTCGATGGGCGGCCGATGCACGAGGCCGTGGTGGCGTTCTCCGAACTGCACGAATCCTTGTTCGCCGACGAGCTCACGCGAACGCTCGGTGTGCAGTGGCAGACGCGGGAGCGAGGGCGCGATCGCCACCCGGCGTGGGCTCTGACGGGCGTGCCTGAGGCGCTCGTCGCGGAATTCTCGACCCGGGCTCGGCACATCGATGTCGAGACCGACCGGCTGATCGAGGAGTATGTGACCAGTCATGGGCGGCGTCCGACGCTGGTGACGATCATGAAGCTGCGCGCGCAGGCCACGCTCGCCACCCGGCCCGCGAAGCAGGTGCACTCGCTGGCGGACCTCACGGCGGCGTGGCGCGAACGCGCTGCCCGCGTTCTCGGGCACGACGTTTCGACGTTGGCGGGTCTTACGTCGTCACCGGTGATACTTCGCGAAGAGGACCTGCCGCACGAGGCTGTGGATGCGCTCGGCTTGAGCGTGATGACGGCCGTCAGCGAGAAGCGCGCCACCTGGCGGCACTGGAATCTCACGGCGGAGGCCGCGCGCCAAACGATGCCGTACCGGTTCGCGTCGGCCTCCGATCGGGAAGCCGTCGTCGGCCTCATAGTGGATGCTGCCGAGCGCGCGTCCCTGCGCCTCACGCCACCAGAGCTGGCGGTGAGCCCTCTGGAGTTTCAGAGGGAGGACGGGACGTCGGTGTTCCGACCGAGGCATTCCATCGTGTTTACCTCGAGTGAGTTGCTCGCGGCAGAGGCTCGGCTGCTTGAGCGTGCTGCTCTTTTGACTGCACCACGGGTGGCGCTCGGTTCGGCCGCCGCCACGTGGCACCAAAACGGATGCGCCGTCGCGGCCTACCGAGACAGGTACGCCATCATCGGCGCGAAGCCGCTCGGCGTGGTACCGGAATCGACGGCCCAGAAGCTCGACGCATCGCGGGCACACGCCGCGCTCGCTGAGGCCCAGCGACTGGCTGATGGTCACGCCTTCGATGCACGCGGACTAACTGTCATCGCAGGTCTTCCACCTGCAGGCATCCGGATCTAAAATATTTCTTGGCAACCTCTATAACGCGCCGTCGCCCGTTGCGATGGCATGACTTTGAGTCCCTTCAGGTTCTTGTTGCCGAACATCTGAGAGGTCGCGCCATGTTCGAATTCATCCTGGCCGCCACGGCCCGCAGCTATTTCTTCTCGCGCCGGTTCATGCCGACCACCATCGTGATCGACGCCATCAACGCACAGCGCGGGCTGAAATGGGGGTGCCAGCGATGCTGCTTGCCGTTCCGTATGCGATCGCTGCTGCCTATTGCCGAGCCCAGATTGAAGCCGGTGGTGCGGGCTGGCTGAACCTGCTCGTGTTGCTTTTTCTGTGGAACACACTCAAGTTTGTTTTGATCGGGCCCATCAGCCTGCTGAAGTTGATCGCGGTGCGCGTTCGTGAAGCCCTGGCGCGGCGTCGCTTGACGCGGGCGCTGCTCGCTGACGGCGACAAGCGCTTCGGTGAGCCAATGCTCCTGTCGAGACGCAGCTGACGCCACGTCACAGCCGGCGTACCTCCTGGTAGCGGCATGATTGGCTCACACAAGTCCGCGCACAGGAGGCTTCACTATGACGATCCCGCAGGAGCATTTCGACGACCTGATCAGCCGCACCGCGCTCGCTGCGCTGTTCTACTATCCGGGGAACGCGGTCGATGATGACAGCCCCAACCTGCAGAACGACATCGCGTACTGCCTGGAGCCCGTCGTCGGGATTGCTGACGAGGACGCCGAACGGCTTCGGGTCGCGATCGGGCGTGTGATCACGAATCCGACGGCACATCGCTCGGAACTCCTTGCCCTGGTCATTGAGCTGGCTCCGCCGCCTGCTGAATAGTCATGAACGGTCCATCTGAGGAAGGTGACGCGGCGCGGAAGGCGCTGGCGGAGCATCCGTCTCTTGATGAAGCGGCGGAGAAGCGGCGCCAGTATGTGGCGGCAAACCGCGACCGGATCCGAGAGCTGAATCGTCTCTGGCGGGCGAACCATCTCGACCGGGCCCGGGAGCTCAATCGGGATTCGATGCGTCGGGCCGCGGCCCGTCGGCATCGCGAGGCGGAGGCGCGGGGGAGGGAGCGGGCGAAGCGCTGCGCTGGCGGGTGGAGCACCCCGAGCGCAAGCGTGAGTATCAGCAGCGGTGGGTGGCGGAGAATCGCGAGAAGGTACGCGAGTACTACAACCGCTACTACGAGGCTCATCGCGCTGAGGTGAATGCGCGGGCTGCGGCCAGGCGGGATGCTGACCCGGAGCACACGAAGCAGATCACCCGGCAGTGGGCCGACCGCAACAAGGAGCGCCGGGCCGAGTTGCAGCGCAATCGTCGCAGCGACCCGGAGATCTACCAGTCCGAGCTGGAGGCGCACGCAGCCGCGAGACGTCTCAAGCGCAGCCTGAGTCGGGCCGGCCTGCCTGCCGCCGAAGCTTCTGCACGCGACGACCGCGGCTGAGCGTCGGGCCAATGAGCGTGAAGCCGACGCGTATTTCAATGACCCGTCCCGGCCGGAGCATCTGCGGCAGTTCACAGTGTTCGCCGAGTCGCTGACCGAGCACATGCTCCAGAACGGTGCCAGCATACGCGAGTTCGCCGACGCCTACGTGGAGACCAGGGCGCGCTTGGGTCTCCCGCCAGTGCCGGTGGAGACCATCGTCTACGCCCGTGCCGTCGAGATAGTCGCCGAGCGGATGCGCCGGGTCGATCTCCTGACGGGCCGCGACGTCACAGCGGCCGTTCGTGCCACGAAGGCCATGGTTCGGCGCGAAGAGCGGCAGCAGCAGTTCGAGCGACTCATAAGAACGGTCGTGACTCATGCGCACCGCAACAGTGCACGGTTTCGCGTCGACGCGGAGATCGATTACCTGGCTAGGACTCATCGGGGAAAGCCTCGTGTGCCCGTCGAGTCACTGGTCGTGCAGCTTGCGATGCAGGAGGTCTTTGGGCGCGTGCCCACGAACAGGCTGACAATCGATGATGCTCGGAGTGTTGCCCGCGTCGCGAAGCAGCGCGTTGCGATGTCTTTCCAAGCTCGTGCGGATGCGGTAGACGAACGGATTCATCGACCGTCCGTCGGGTAACTGGCCTTTGGCTTGCCACATCTGGATGTAGGCGGATTTCGCGATCTCCCTGGACGCCTGCCCAGATCGGTCAAGCGCGGTCGCGACCGTTGTGCGGAAGCGCGGGGATAGTCACAGCCGGTCACCACATCAGGTGTGCAGCCCGAGACCAGGAGTTCGACGCGCGCTCGGTATCGTATGTCGACTGGGTGGGTTTGGGACCAAGCATGAGGACTTGATGCGCGCACGTTTATTCAACGTTTATTGCGTCGAGACCAGCCGAGATGGGCCGAGGTATTGCGATAGAATTGCAGCAGATATCACAGGGAACACCTGATCAGATCGAGATCGGACGAGATCTCGCGATGAGAGTCGCTCGTCCAAAAAGGGTCCGCCGCAATCCGATTGTCGTAGGTTCGATTCCTACCGGGGCACCACACGGGAGCGAACGGCGCAATCAGGTGCGAGCGCGTTTCTGCTGAATGCACATTCGGCCGTTTTATATTGTCTGGGCTGCACCGAGCCCCAGCATTCCGACCGCATAGAACACGTTGTCGCCGCTGACGGCACTCCACACTCCGAGGCCAAAGAAGACCAGGCCCAATATCATCAGCGCCAGCGGTGCTTCTGTTCGTTGTGTCATATCCGACTGACTCTTGTCGTTGACTCTGGAGACGAGCGGCTCCCAGTGTGGCGCGAATCGACGTGAAGGCCAAGGCTTCGTCTGCCGTCCGGGTGCTGCGGCAGCACGAATTCTCGAGGATTGCTAGATTCAAGTATGCGAGAACTCCAGGCGCGAATCATCGCGGAACTCAACGTCTCACCCACCATCGACCCGGCCGCCGAGATTGGCCGCCGGGTGAAATTTCTCAAGGACTACCTCAAGCGCACCGGCGCTGCGGGCCTGGCGCTCGGCATTAGCGGCGGTCAGGACTCCACCCTCGCCGGCCGGATGTGCGCGCTCGCCATCGATGAACTCGTCGCCGAGGGGCATCCGGCAACCTTTGTCGCTGTGCGCCTGCCATACGCGGTGCAGCGCGATGAAGCGGATGCCCAACTCGCGTTGGAATTCATCCGCCCGCAATCGCAGGCCGTCTTCAATATCGAACTCGCCGTCGAGGGTTTCGAAACCGAGTTTCTCGCAAGCCTCGACGTGGCGATGACCGACTTCACCAAGGGGAATGTCAAGGCGCGCTCCCGCATGATCGCGCAGTATGCGCTCGCCGGCCAGCTCGGCCTGCTCGTGGTCGGGACCGACCATGCAGCCGAAGCGGTCACCGGATTCTTCACCAAGTACGGCGACGGCGGCACCGATATTCTGCCGCTGACCGGCCTGACCAAGCGCCAGGGCCGGGCCCTGTTGATGGAGCTCGGCGCCCCCGAACAGCTCTATTTGAAGGACCCGACCGCTGATCTACTCGACCACACGCCCGGCCAGACCGACGAAGCCAATCTGGGGCTGCAATACGAGCACATCGACGATTTTCTCGAGGGGCTTCCGGTCGAGGACGAAGTGGCCGAGGCAATCGAAGCACGCTTCCTGAGCACGGAGCATAAGCGGCGGGTGCCAGCTTCGTTGTTTGACGACTGGTGGCAGTAAGCGCCCCAGCGCTACGAAAAAACGAGCCGGTCAGTGCTGCGAGAGCGCCGACCGGCTCGTTCAGGTGGTGCTGATTGACCTAGCTGGTCGGTGCGGAGGACGAACGCGTGAGCGGGTCTGTGCTGCGCACCTCGAGCTTGTTCACGTCGTCGAGCAGACGCTGGGTCTCCGTTGATGCGTCGGCCGTAGCCGCCGTCGAAGTGGCTGCCGGCGCACGGTTGACCGCCGCAGGAGTGAGCGGTGCAGCTCGCACCGATGCGGGGGCGGACTCTGCCGCGCTGTGCTGGTCGTGGTGCTGCTGGGCAACCCAGGCTTCCTGCTCGGCCAGCAGGTTCTTCTCGGCGCCGGAATTCTGGGCCTTCCAACGATCGAGATCGCCCTGGAAGATTTTGCGGGCACGCCCGGGCTTGTTCTGCCACTCCACCAGACGGTCGCGAAACTCGACCAAGGCCGGTTCCAGCTGGTACCCGAATGTGGCCGAGGTGCGCTTGAGCTCATACAACTCGTGGGCGGCCCAGTTCGCGGCGATGCCCGAACCGCGGATCGGCAGCAGTCGAACCTGAATGTCGGCCTGTCCGACCGCACGGTCGCTCATGACCTGCTCCTGCGGGGTCAGTGAATTCCAAACGGATGCCTCGGTGGCGGCATCGATGAGAGCGGCGATCGCGGCCACCTTAATCTCCCGATCCCGCTGAGTGAGGAGCCGCTTGACGGCCCCCCGGGAGATCAACGCCGCCAGCACGCTGGCGATGACAATCGCACCAATGAAGACGATTGCACTGAAAACCACCGGTTTTGTGCTGACGTCTGTGAGCCAGGTTACGAAGCTATTCCACCATTCCATGTCGAGGATTTTATCCGCGCAGTTTCTGTTCTGCGGGACCAGCCTCGGCGTGCCCCCACGCAATTGGGACCAATGGGTGCAGCGCGGCACCAATTTGAGCACTAGCGGAAACAATCGATGGCGTCTTCGATGCGGCAGAACACACCGAGATCGCGCGTGCGCATGGCGAAGACTATTCTGCGGGCGCTGTACCGCTCACCGTCGATGCCGGCGTGGCATTCGAGATAGCCGATGACAGCGCCAAGGGGGTCGACGACGCGCCACAGTCTCTCCCGCACGGGGATGAATTCACGGCCACGAATGCGGGCGATCGGTGCGATGAGAGTGGTCATGATTGCTCCTTCTGCTTCGGCCGGCCGCGGTTGTTTCCTCCACCGTATGGGCGACCACCGACATCCGCTTTCGGCGAACAGTCGGCGCTGCTGACGCAGCATTCGGCAGCGGCGACGCCGGACGAGTTAGGGTAGAGGAGTGCAAACTTTTGTGATCGCAGGTGGATGTTTCTGGTGTCTCGATGCTGTCTATCGGGTCTTACGCGGTGTGAGTGAGGTCGTGTCGGGGTATACCGGCGGCACCACCGCCGACCCGAACTATGAAGCGGTCTGTACCGGGCGTACCGGCCACGCCGAGGCCGTAGCGGTCACCTTCGACCCGAAGGTCATTCCGGCCAGCGTCATCCTTGACGTGTTCTTCACACTGCACGACCCGACCCAGCTCAACCGGCAGGGCAACGATATCGGGACCCAATACCGGTCGGCCATGTTCTACACCGACGATGAGCAGAAGCGGCTGTTTGAGACGGCCCGCGATCGGGCGAGCGAGTGGTGGGGCGCCGGCATCACCACCACAATCGAACCGCTCGGCGACTACCACGATGCCGAGGATTACCACCAGGACTTCTTCAACAAGAACCCCGGGCAGGGCTACTGCATGGCCGTTGCCGTGCCGAAGGTCAACAAAATTCGCAAGTCGTACTCCGAGTACCTCGTCGGCTAGTTTCTTCTCCACAACGGCTTGTCGGCGGGATTCTCCACTGATTCGCTTGAATCGATCCGTCGCAGCCCATGGGGGCGGCACACTCACAGTGTGCGACCCGGGAACGACGAAGACTGGCACGAGTTGTTGTTCCCGGGCCGTGTGCGCTCACTCTTTGTCGAGCGCCCAGCGAGCGTCTTCGCGACAACCGTGCCGGGAGAAACCATGAGCGACCACATCACGATATCCGGAGTCATCGGCACCGATCCCAGTGTGATTTTCGGCAAAAACGGGACCCCGATCACTTCCTTTCGGCTAGCCTCCCGTCAGAGCCACCATGACCAGGCCAAAGACGAATGGATCGTCGACGAAAGCTGCTGGTATTCCGTCAAGACCTTTCGCCAGCTGGCCACGAATGCGGGCAAGTCGCTGAAAAAAGGCGAGCACATTGTCGTCTCCGGACGGCTGGTCGTTCGCAAATGGACCAACGCCGAGAAATCCGGAACTTCCGTGGAGATCATTGCTGACTCTGTCGGCCACGACCTCACCTGGTACACCACGACGCCGGTGCGCTCTGCGGCACCCTCGCGTACCAGCACCGATAAGGCTGAGCCGGACCCGGTGGAATTCCCTGAATCGGAGGAATCGGCCAGCGCGTTCGAGGCGGAGCGCGGGCAGAACGATCCTGCCGGAGACGGCTTTGTACCGATCGACACCGACGCGGATGTGGATGCCTACGCGCGTTTAGACTCGTAACATCGTCCACGCGTGTGGACCGGGGGAGGCAATACGTGAGCGTGGCAGAACCACAACCGCAGGATCAGTTCGTCGTGACTACGGCCGGTCGGCGCGCCGGCCGCTCGCGGTTCTTTCTGTCTACCGTGGCCGCGGTGGGCGCTGTGCTGCTCCTCGGCGTCAGCCTCGCCGCGTGTACCGGTGTCCCCGCAGAGCCCGCCGCGACCACCGCCGTTCCCACTACGTCGGCGACACCGGATTCCTCGGCCACTCCAGCGCCCGACCCGGCGCTGATACCGACTGGAACCGCCGGGGAGAATCTGGTCTACTTCAACTTTCTGGCCGCGGCGGTAACCAAGGCCGACCCCGCTGCTGACGGCCGTGCCTACATCGACGCCCTCGTCGCCGGCGGGTTCGACCGCAGCGCGATGGAAGTGAGCTTCGACCGCACCCAGGCCGATCTCGTCGCCGACTCCGTACAATTCTCCGTGCGCTTCGCCGGCGAATGCCTGATCGGTCAAATCGGCCCGGCCAGCGACGGCTTCCACAGCGTGGTCGCGCCGATCCTCTCGACCGGTTTGTGTCTGGTTGGGTCCAGTCGACAAATAGACTGGTAGGTATTATGGCCGAATTTATTTACTCAATGGTCCGCGCTCGCAAGGCGATCGGTGAAAAGCTGATTCTTGACGACGTCACCATGTCCTTTTTCCCCGGTGCCAAGATTGGTGTGGTCGGCCCGAACGGCGCCGGAAAGTCCACCATTCTCAAGATCATGGCGGGTCTGGATACCCCCAGCAACGGCGAGGCGCGACTCTCCCCGGGCTACACCGTCGGCATCCTGATGCAGGAACCGCAGCTCGATGAGAGCAAGACCGTGCTCGAAAACGTGCAGGAGGGCGTCGGGCCGATCAAGGCCAAGGTCGACCGGTTCAATGAGATCAGCCTCGCTCTTGGCGAACCCGACGCCGACTTCGACACCCTGCTCGCCGAAATGGGCATTCTGCAGGAAGCGATCGATGCAGCGGATGCCTGGGACCTCGATTCCCAGCTCGAGCAGGCCATGGATGCCCTGCGCACCCCGCCGGGCGACTCCGAGGTCGCCAACCTCTCCGGTGGTGAGAAGCGCCGCGTAGCGCTGACCAAGCTGCTGCTGCAGAAGCCCGACCTGTTGCTGCTCGATGAGCCCACTAACCACCTCGATGCCGAGAGTGTCCTCTGGCTCGAGCAACACCTCGCCAAATATCCCGGCGCCGTGATCGCCGTCACCCACGACCGGTACTTCCTCGACCATGTTGCCGAGTGGATCGCCGAAATCGACCGCGGACACCTTTACCCCTACGAGGGCAATTACTCCACCTACCTCGAAAAGAAGCAGGAACGACTGCTCGTGCAGGGCAAGAAGGATGCAAAGTTGTCGCGCCGTCTCGCCGACGAGCTCGAGTGGGTGCGCTCCAACGCCAAGGGCCGTCAGGTGAAGTCGAAGGCCCGTCTGGCCCGCTACGAAGAGATGGTCACCGCCGCTGAGAGCACCCGCAAGCTGGACTTCGAAGAAATCGTGATTCCGGTCGGCCCGCGCCTCGGTGCCCAGGTCATCGACGCGACCAAGCTCGAAAAGGGCTTCGACGGGCGCATGCTCATCGACAATCTCAGCTTCACCCTGCCGCGCAACGGCATCGTCGGCATCATCGGCCCGAACGGTGTGGGAAAGACCACCCTGTTCAAGACCATCGTCGGCAAGGAACCGCTCGACGGCGGCGAGCTGAAAATCGGTGACACGGTCAACATTTCCTATGTCGACCAGGACCGTGGCGGCATAGATCCGAACAAGACCCTGTGGGAGGTCGTCTCCGACGGCCAGGACTACATTCAGGTCGGCAAGACCGAAATTCCCTCGCGCGCCTACGTCTCGACCTTTGGTTTCAAGGGCCCAGACCAGCAGAAGAAGGCCGGCGTCCTCTCCGGTGGCGAGCGCAACCGCCTGAACCTGGCTCTCACCCTGAAGCAGGGCGGAAACCTGCTGCTCCTCGACGAGCCCACTAACGACCTCGACGTCGAAACGCTTGGTTCGCTCGAGAACGCGCTGCTCGAGTTCCCCGGGTGCGCCGTGGTGATCACCCACGACCGGTGGTTCCTGGACCGGGTGGCCACGCACATCCTCTCGTATGAGGGAACCGACGACAACCCGGCCAACTGGTACTGGTTCGAGGGCAACTTCGAGTCCTACGAAGAGAATAAGATCGAGCGTCTCGGCCCCGACGCGGCCAAGCCGCACCGTTCCGCCTACCGCAAGCTCACTCGCGATTAGAAAGTCAAACAAGTGAAGCTGCACGTACCGATCCGTCTGCGCTGGTCCGACCTCGACGCCTACGGTCACGTCAACAACTCCGAGATGCTGCGCCTGCTGGAAGAGGCGCGCATCCTGGCCTTCTGGGTGACCGAAGACGACGGGGCGATCGGCGCGAGCACGGCCGTGCTCGACGGGCGTCCGGGAGCGGCGACCCTGACGCTGATCGCCCGGCAGGAGATCGAGTATCTGGCGCCGGTGCCCTACCTGCGTCAGCCGCTCGACGTGCGGCTGTGGCTCGGCAAGCTCGGTGGCGCGAGCCTCGACGTTTGCTATGAGGTGTACAGCCCTGAGGGGGTCATGCCGGAGATACTGTATGCGCGGGCGAACACGACCATCGTGCTCGTCGATGCGACGAGCCAACGCCCGCGCCGCATCAACGATACCGAACGCGCCGCCTGGACTCCCTACCTCGACGACCCGATCGAGTTTGCCCGCCGCTGAGCCAGCGCGGGCCATCGATCGCCGCGCCTGCCGGGATCGTTAACCGGCCAGAACCGTGTCGCCAGCGACAGTGACGGTGACCTGGTCCAGTGCACGTGGTGCTGGGCCGCCGAGCACGTCACCCGTGGCGAGGTCGTAGCGCGACTGGTGGCACGGGCAGTCGAATTCGGTGGCGGCGGGCTCCACCTTGCAGCCTTGATGCGTGCAGATCGCGCTGAAGGCGACGACCGTGCCTTCCGTCGGCTGGGCGAGCAGGATTGGTTGACCATCGAGGGTGGCCGCGATGCCACCGCCAACCGGGATATCGGCCAGTTTGGCGACCTCGGTCCCGGCGGGTGCCGTTTCCGCGCCGGGATCCGTGGCTGAACCGGTCGGATCGGTCGCGCTCTCGGTCTCGGTCGGGGACGCGTCCGTGGAGGCGGTACCGGTATCCGGGGTGCTGCTACAGGCAGCCAGGGCGACCGCTGCGGCGGCGCTTCCCCCCACCAGGATCATGCTTCGACGGGACAGGTTGATTGCCGGGGCCATGATTCTCCTTGAGGAACGTATTAGCGGGTAGGTTGGCGCTGCTTCAGCTATCAACGAAGCGGCTGGTGGTTCGGTTCAGTGTTTCAGGACGTCAATTGAACCGCAATGGCCCCGGTTCCGTGTTAGCAGGGGAGGTAGGCCATGGCCGATGAGCGTGCCGAACTATTGCGTGCCCTCCACGACGAGCACGGGCCTATGCTGTGGCGCTATGTTGTGCGGCTGACCCACGACACCGCCCTCGCCGACGACGTGGTGCAGGAGACGCTGCTGCGCGCCTGGCGCCGGCCACGCCTGCTCGATCAGACCGCGGTGTCGGCCAGGGCGTGGCTGTTCACGGTGGCCCGAAACCTGGTGATCGACGACCGACGCTCGGCCCGCGCCCGACATGAGATGCCGACCGACCAGCTGCCCGAACTGCCCACCGACGATCAGACCGACGCCCTGCTCGATGCCTGGCTGGTAGCGGATGCCCTCACCGACCTCTCGCTCGACCATCGGGCCGTCATCGTCTGCGCCTACTATCAAGGCCAGTCCGTCGCGGAGACCGCACGACACCTGGATATTCCCGAAGGAACCGTGAAATCCAGGCTGCACTATGGCCTGCGAGCCCTGCGTCTCGCACTGCAAGAACGAGGAGTGACGGAGCGATGAACACTCCTGCCGACCGGTACGCAGACTGGGACGGCGCCTACGTACTGGGCGCGCTTTCACCGGGCGACCGGCGTGACTACGAACGACACCTGAACGACTGCGCTGCCTGCAGTCAGGCCGTCGCCCACCTCGCCGGGCTGCCCGGACTGCTCGCTCTGGTGCCACTGAATCAAGCGGCGCAGCTCGGTCACGCGACCGGTGCGGCAGTGGACTCCGGCACATTGCCGTCCGTCGAACTGCTGCCCCGGCTGTTGACGGCGGCACGGGCCCGCTCCCGGCGGGCCCGCCGGCGCACGGTGGGGGCCGTGCTTGCGGCCGCCGCGATCGCGGCATCCGCTGCCCTGATGGTGCCCGGCTGGCTGGACCAGCGAGTCACCAGTGCCAGGGAACCGGCCGTGGCCATGACCGCCGTCGTTCCGAGTCCGCTCACCGCCAGCTTTCGCCTCACCGGCGAAAACTGGGGCACCCGCATCGACGCGAGCTGCAGTTACGCGAAGAGCGGCAACGACTTCGGCCCGCAGCCCTACGCCCTGTTCGTGACCGACACCGCTGGCGACGAGAGGCTGGTGGCGAGTTGGATTGCCGGCCCCGGCACCACGATCACCGCCGCGGGCACCATGAGTGTCGCCGAAGACGATATCGCGAGCGTGGACATTCGCTGGATGCCCGACGAACGCGTGCTGCTGGAGTCCAAACCGAGCTGGTAGCTGCGGAACTATTCGAGGATTATGGGCACGCGCAACATGCCCTCCTGCGCCACGGTGGCCAGAAGCACGCCGTCGCGGCTGAAAATGCTGCCCGTAGCAAGGCCGCGACCGCCTTGGGCGCTCGGCGAATCCTGCACGTAGAGCAGCCATTCGTCGACCCGGCCGAAGCGGTGCCACCACATGGCGTGGTCGAGGCTCGCGACCTTGAGACCCGGCGAGGCCCATGCGACGCCGTGCCGACGCAAGATCGGTTCCATGATCGAGTAGTCGCTCGCGTAGGCGAGCGCGGCGCGATGCACGTCGGGGTCGTCCGGCAGCGCCGAAAACGTCTTCATCCATACGGCCTGACGCGAGGTGTGCTCGCCGTTGACCTTGAGGTAGATCGGAGAGGGAACGTGACGCATATCGAAGGGGCGTTCGCTGGCCCAGTAGCGCGCCACCGAATGGTCGATGTGCGCGAGCGAAGCGGATGCCGTCGGCAGGCTTTCCGGGTCGGGAATGTCTTTCGGCATCTCGATGTGGTGTTCCAGGCCTTCGTCGGCGTCCTGGAACGAGGCAATCATCGACAGGATCGGCACACCGTCCTGATAGCACTGGGTGCGGCGGGTCGAAAACGAGCGTCCGTCGTGAATGCGTTCGACCGAAAAGGTGATCGGCTGGTTGACATCACCGGGGCGCAGAAAATAGCCGTGCATCGAGTGCACATGGCGTTCATCGGGCACGGTGCGCATTGCGGCGACGAGGGACTGGGCCAGCACTTGCCCGCCGAAGACGCGACCCAGCGGCATCCACTGGGAAGGGCCGGTGAAGATGTCTTCGTTGGTGCGGGCTCCGGTGTCGGTCAGATCGAGAACAGCCAGAAGGCCTTCCATCGGCTTGTGCATGCTGTCTCCTCTGGCAAGTTTGCGTGCGCGGCCAACGGTCGTGGCGCATCTTGGTAGTTTAGAAGGTGATGAGCCAGTCATTCACTCTTACCGATTCCCAGTCCCTCAGCGATCTGATCGTGTTTCTGTCACGGTCCGGTCGCGTTCTCGATGGTTCCGTGCGCTTGATCGCATCGGAGGGGGTGATCGCGGTGTACACCGCGATCTTCTACCCGCGCGGCCTGCTCGATGTCAGCCCGACCGTGCTCGGCTTGCGCACCTTCGCGTTGACCACGCCGGTCGATCTCGACAAGGTCGTGCCGGTGCGTTCCCTGATCGAGCGTCTCAAACGGCTCGAATCGACGACCAGCGACCTGACCTTGCCGGTGACGGTGACCGTTCCCCTCGAGGTAAACACCGTGACCTGGGCCGGAATCTCGCCGCCCAAGGGGGGCTGGGACCGGCACGGGCAGACGACGGCCGCGCATCTCGAAGCCGCCGCCCGCGCCGGCATCGACGAGGTCGCTGCCGCGATTCCGGAAGGAACCGGCGAAATGATCGTCGAGCGGGTGCGCGCCGAAGTGTGGGGCCGTCAGGTCGATGGACTCGAATTCGTGCCGACCGGCGCCGGGTTTGCCGCGTTCAGCCTCGGCTTTCTCGCCGCCGACGAACCGGTGCAGCTCTACGAGTCGGGCCTGTGGACCCGCCTCAGCACGAGTCGCGGTCACGTTTTGGTGCGGCGCAAGCCCTGGACCCTCCAGCCGTAGCAACGATCACCCCGGAGGCTTGTGCTGCTGGCCGTCGCGGTCGGGCGTCGTGCTTCTCGGGGTCTTAAGCGCGCCCTATCTCGTGGCCGGGCCAGCGGAGCGCTGCGATCTCATCTGCGTTGATGAACGGTAAGTGCCTGACAGGCTGCAATACCGCTTGGACAAACGTGGACTTGCCTGCACCATTGGACCCAGCAAGGACATGGAGGACGGGTGAATTCACGCGGTCTTGTCGTTGGGGCTGCGAACGACGGCGTTGCCTTGGCATCGTCTTCATGACGCACCTGAAGCACTCCGCTACAGGTTGCGACGAGGATAGCTGCCAACAGGAACGCCCGTAAGGGGAACCTGAAGTGGGGCAGCTACAACGTTCCGGCGGTGGATAACCTAACGCGTCGGCTGAGTCGCAGCGTGGGAGTTGGGCTAGCGTGGGCATTATGACGCGCGTGTGGCTGACGGAATGGGAATGGGCGTGCTGCGGCGATGCTTTTGCCATCGGCGATGAGGTCGACTTCGGTATCGAGACGCGAACGCCGCGTGCTGCTCTCGCTGACGTGCTCGGACCGGAACTTTTCGCCACGGTGGACACGATGGAGTCGCACCATGAGGAAGAGTTCACCGATCGTGTGCGTGGCCGGGTCGTCGCCATACACGCGGTCACGCAGGATGTTATCGAGCGTCGGTCGCTTCGTCGGCCCGGCCACGGCGCCCCGCCCGAATCGATCATGACGCCGGAGGGCGACGAGCGGGCGAGGGTTGGCCGCGAGTTCGGCAATGAATCGTTCCTCGCAACTTCACATTCTCGATACATGATCGAGATCGAGCCGGTTTCGAATACAGCGATGTTGACCTCGGTTCAGGGAGTTCGGCTGCGTATCGACGAAGAAGCCGAACCGCTCCCTGACTTCCCTGTTCCACCGCCCGAGAAACGCCGACGCTCACTGGAGGGCTGGCTCGTCGACGTGGGGGAGCACGCATAAAGCGTCCGCTCGCGGAACCCCCTGCGGGACAGGTGACGCAATGCCGATGAAGTAGCCGGTCGTGACTGCCTGCACCTACTTCGTTTGGTTGGGGTGTTTCGTAAACACGTTGACGATCTTCACCGTTCTGCCGTCAACGTAGAACCAGATGCGCGCTCCACCAGAGAGTTCGTACTGCCATTGATCGTGGGCAACGCCGTCGCGAACAATCGTCGCCAAATGGCCCTTGAGCTGATGGCACCTGGGGTCTGATTGATTGGGCGCTTTCGTGAGCCGGTCCCAGGCATCCACAGCGGAGCTTTGCTGGGTTGCGACGATGTCGCGCCACCCGGTCGCGGCCTGACTCGTGGAGTGCTCGATGACGAATTCTGACGATTTGAGCGGCCGAGAAATGGGCCCCTTCTTCGGGGGCACTAGACGCGGGGCTTCTTGACCGCCACCGGTTCGCTCAGCCAATCCGGTTCGTCCTGACCCCAGCCCGCAGCGACCGCCTCTGCGGTGTTCTGCCAAGCCTGAATCTCGGTGAGGATACGACCGGGCTGATTGACGACGAATGCACCCCGCGCGGTGTCGATGATGTCCCGGGCGCACGTGCGCTGATCCTGAACACTGAGAAGTTTGATCCATGGGAACGGGCCGGCCAAACGATCCTCTAAGGTGCCGTTTTCATCAAGCGACACGGCGATCAGCTGCGCCGCGACCTCAAGGATCCGCTCGTGGGCAGCAGCCTCCCGCTTGGTCGTGAGGACCAGGGATTCGCCATCACGCCGAGAGACCTCAACGGGCGCTTCCTCTGCGGCAGCGAAAACAGCCGCCGAATTGCGGGACAGCTCCGACGATTGCACGACGCGCTGGCCTGCAAAGTTGAATGATGTCGTCATAACCACATGCTATTCCGAACATGTTCTGAATTCAAGTCTTACGGAAGATAGGTGACCGGCAGGCGGTGCACGCGAGCGATACCGTGGAACGCCAAATCACGCGCCTCCCGCTAGACCGAGGGCTCGAGGCGGCAAAAGCGCCGACAGCAGTCCAGAAGGGGAACCCTACGGGAATTGGGCGGAGCCGAGCGAGCAGATAACCCAGTGGTCCCCGCGTGGCACTACGCCGCTACCGCCGAAATACTATGGCTAGGATCTGCACTTTCTGTGCGGTCTCTTCTTCTTCGTGATTGGTGCCTTCTCGGAGGAGGTGGCCACTGACGTGGTGGTCGTCGAACTCGGCAATACTACGGTTGGGTACGCCGATGAGGAGGCCCCGCCCCCCTATGTCGATTTCACGACATCGGCCAGAATTATGGCCACAGTAATGACCACTCCACCTATCGAGCGCAGCACTGTGAAGATACTTCTGAATTGCGTGCGGCTCCGGATAGTTGTTCCCATTTTGAGGCTCCCTTGCGATGTAGCCTATCGAGTCCAATAAAGCTCACACACGAGTCACGACCACTTCGATGAGACGACGCCCCAAAATCGAGCAAAATCCCGAGTCGCGAAGGCAATCGATTTGCGTCGGCGGCCCTCACTTGTGCCCGAAGGCCGAACCCTCTGCGGCACGTCCGCCCGTGGTGCGCGCCCGGGGCTGGTGCTAATGAACGTCAGGAAGCATCATTGACGAATGGCAGACGATGATGACATTGAGCTGGCGCTGATTGAGGCGCAAGATGCTGAGTACCGCAGGACGTTCGTGCCTCCGGTTCCGCTTCCTGATGACGTGCTTCGCGCGGCCGCGGGGTCCGACGACGTCTCTGTGAGGTGGCAGCTTGGCGCTTACCCATTTGTGTTGCCGGCTGACGTGTTCCTGGCCTTGATCGATGACCCCGAAGAGGCAGTACGGGAGTCCACAGTCAGGCATTGGGCGGCGACAACGAGTCAGCTTGAGCTCGCGCTGGCGCTGCGGCCGGAGCTCGACGAACAGTTGATCTTCCACGATCACGCACCGCGCAGGTTGATGGACCGGCGTCCGGTCGGCGTCGCTGATGGCCCGCTACGTCGGCACTACCTCGATCAGCACGGCGCGAGTGAAGCTGAGCGCGGCAAGTTTCAGTCGTTGTGCGACGACTGCCCGAGTGAAGAGCAGCTCACCGTGACTCTCGGAGATTTGTGGGAAATCGTCCACACGGGGTGATCGTCCGGAGATAACCGTCAAAGAAGGATCCAGGTTCGTCATCATTGCCGTTAGCGCGCGTACCAGAGGCGGAACCTTGATCGAGACGATGTCAGGCCAGAAGGAATGAACGCAGTGCGATGATCTAGGAGTCGAATGAATCGAGGTGTCCGTCGTGGGACGCCCCGGTGAGATCAACTCGTTTCACGTCTCGGCCGCGGTCGATGAACTCAGCCTCTTCTTGAGCGGTGAACATCCCCGCTTCTGCGCAAACAATAAGCTTGACCAGGATGCTTATAGGGTACCCGCGTATCAACGGGGTAGCCCGGTCAACCGTTTACCGTGCAATCCAGCGCGCCGGCGACACTGCCGGTTTGATTCGAAAAAAGCTTCACCGTGCAGCGCCGGAATCCGCACCTGTGCAGCCTAAACGTGAATTTCCGTATCGATCCTTTTCAGCCCCCTTCTCTTGTCGTCCAGCGGGTCTCGGTGGCAGAATCGGTGGCCAGCAGTGCCGCCCAGACGTCGGCGCGCGCCGGAAACGATCCCAGGTCGCGGGCGAGCAACTGCTCTGCCTGCTGAATGCGGGCACGCACCGTGTGTCGGTGCACGCCGAGCTGGTCGGCGGCCGCTCCGAACTGCCCGTTGCAGAGCAACCAGGCGTGCAGGGTGGCGAGTAGTTCCGTGCCGTGGGTCTGGTCGTGGGCGAGGACCGGGGCGAGCGTGGCCAGGCCGACCTCGCGGGCATCCGTTCTGGCCAGCAGCGCGAGCACACCCTGCCGCGCGACGACGTCAAAGCCGGTCACGCCCATGGCACCCTCCCGCGCCCGGGCGAGCGCCTGCTGGGCCTGGTCGAGGCCCCGAGGCAGCTGGCGATACTCGGTTGGCTCCGAGAGGCCGGCGTGCAACTCAAACAGCGTGCATAGGTCCGAGAGGATGCCGTCGGCCGCCCGGTCGAGACAGAGCACGATGGTGTCCTCCTGGCGGGCGAAGAACAGCTGCCTTGGAGAGTCCTCGACGCGCAGCTCCAGGTACTCCGTGATGGCGTCGCGGCGCGTGGCCGGCGCGTCAACGACCGCGACCAGCACCGGCCCGACCGGAAGTGCACCCCACATCTGCCGGGAAATCTGATCTACCAGTTTCTGGTCACCGCCGAGCAGGGTGTGCATCAGCCCGGAGCGCAGCAGCGCCTGTGCGCGATCGAGAGCGTTGTTCTGCTCGAGGGCGAGACCGGCGAGGGCGATCACGCTCGTGACGACCTCGGTGCTTGCCTGGTCGAGGGCACGCGGCCCGCCCAGGGCGAGCACGCCGCGCAGGTGGTTATGCCCGCCGAGGGTCTGCAGGGAAAGCGTCTCGCCGCCGGCCTCGACGCTGCTGCTCGATCGCTGGCCGCGCCCGAGCAGGCGGCGGGCTTCGTGCTGCACGGTCGCGCGGGTGTCGGGGGCTGCGCTGAACGTCTCGCGGGGAAACACCCGATCGAGGGTGCCGCTCGCGTCGAACAGCGCGACCCAGTGGCCGAGCTGGTTCGACAGCTCGGCGAGGGTCGCGCTCAAACCGTCGGGGCGGAGTGCGGCGAGCGCGATCGCTCGCTGTGCCCGCAACGCCCAGGTCGCCCCGGCGTAGCGATCCTCGGCGACGAGGTCGCCGGCCGCTCGCGCCACGGCAATGAACGGTGTGCGATACGGCACCTCGAACAGGGGAAGGCCGAGCGATTGGCAAGCGGCGAGCAGTCCCTCCGGGGTGCCGTTTCGAATGACTTCGGTACCGAAACCGAGCGCGGTGAGGCCCCGGTCGCGCAAACGCTGCACATAGCGGCGGTAGTCGGGATCCGCTTTCGGATCGGTGCCGAACTGGGTGCCGGTGGTGAGCAGCACCTGGTCAGCGGACAGGAAGGGGGTGGGGTCGACGAGGTCGGAGCTGTGTACCCACTCCACCGGTGCATCGAGCGCGACCGGTTCGGCGATGCCGAGCAGAGTCAGACCGAGCTGGGGATCAGCGAGCAGGCGGCGCAGTGTGGGGAGCATGGGAGGCCTTATACAGGTTGGAGATCTTGGTGGCCCCAACTATACAACCCGGCTATGTTGCGGCGGCCCGGTGTTGCCTAGCATTGCTCCGTGCTGCAAATGGCACAGTGCTCCCATGGCACAGCGGTATCGTGCCGCGATGCCGCCCGTCGTTTTGGATCGGAAACTCTGATGACCCTCCTGGATACCCCGCGCCCCACCAGTACACCGGTTGGTGGCCCTCAGCTGGCGCAGGAACGCAAGCTCGTCACGAGTATTCCCGGCCCGAAATCACGAGCGCTGAGCCAACGCAAGGCCCTGGCCGTGTCGGCCGGCGTCGGGATCACGCTGCCGGTGTACGTGGTGGCCGCCGGCGGGGGCGTTGTCGTCGACGTCGATGGCAACTCGCTCATCGACCTGGGATCCGGAATCGCCGTGACCGGCGTTGGTAACAGCGCGCCGCGCGTGGTGGCGGCCGTCGCCGCGCAGCTGGCCCAGTTCACCCACACCTGTTTCACCGTGGCGCCCTACGACTCCTACATCGAGGTGGCCGAAGCCCTGAACCGCCTCACCCCCGGTGACCATGAGAAGCGCAGCGTGTTGTTCAACTCCGGCGCCGAAGCGGTGGAGAACGCCGTCAAGATCGCCCGGCACTTCACCGGAAGGCAGGCCGTCGTCGCCTTCGACCATGCCTACCACGGCCGCACCAACCTCACGATGGGGCTGACCGCCAAGAACCAGCCGTACAAGAACGGTTTCGGGCCTTTCGCCCCCGAGGTGTACCGAGCGCCCATGTCGTACCCGTTGCGCGACGGCGGCCTGGACGGCGTCGTAGCGGCGAACCGGGCCATCTCGCAGATTGAGAAGCAGATCGGCGCGAGCAACCTCGCCGCCATCATCATCGAACCCATTCAGGGCGAGGGCGGCTTCATCGTTCCAGCTCAGGGATTCCTGGCCACTCTGCTGGCCTGGTGCCGCGCCAACGAAGTCATCTTCATTGCCGACGAAATTCAGACCGGCTTCGCCCGCACCGGCCACATGTTCGCCTGTGAACACGAGGGCATCGTGCCTGACCTGATCTGCACCGCGAAGGGGATCGCCGGCGGCCTGCCACTGTCGGCGGTTACCGGGCGCGCCGACATCATGGATTCGCCCCAGGCCGGCGGCCTCGGCGGCACCTACGGCGGCAACCCGCTCGCCTGCGCCGCAGCGCTCGCCACCATCGACACCTACGAGAGCGACCACCTGGTTGAACGGGCCGTCGCCATCGGAGCCATCCTGAACGAGCGGCTCGGCGCGCTCGCCGCCGCCGACTCGCGCATTATCGAGGTGCGGGGCCGCGGCGCCATGATCGCCATCGAACTCGTCGACCCCGCCACGGGGGAGCCGGATGCCGCCCTGACCGGTCGGGTCATCGCCGCCGCCCACGCCCAGGGCGTCATCCTGCTGGGCTGCGGAACGTACGGCAACGTCATCCGCTTTCTGCCGCCGCTCAGCATTCCGGACCATCTGCTGCTCGAGGGCCTGCAGGTTATCGCCGACGCACTGGCTGAGACACTGGCCGTCGCATGAGCGCCGTGTCCCTCACCGGCCAGCCGGCAGCGCAGGGCAGTGCAGAGCTGCTGGCCCGCGTGCCCGACCAGCTGTACATCAACGGCCAGTGGGTGAACGGGACGGAGGAGCCCTTTGCGGTGACCGACCCGGCGACCGGGCAGGCTCTCAAACAGATTCAAAACGCATCCGTCGCCGATGGTGCCCGAGCCCTCGACGCAGCGGTTGCCGCAGCGGATGCCTGGGCAGCGACCCCGGCACGGGTGCGCGCGGAGATTCTGCGCCGCGCCTTCGACCTGCTGCAAGAGCGTCGGGAGGATTTCGCCACGCTCATGACGCTCGAAATGGGCAAGCCGATCGCCGAGGCCAACGGTGAAGTGACCTACGGCGGCGAGTTTCTGCGCTGGTTCAGCGAGGAAGCCGTGCGTATCAGCGGCCGGTACGGTGCCAACCCGGAGGGCACCGGCACGATGGTCGTCACCCAGCGGCCGGTGGGCCCGTGTTACCTGATAACGCCGTGGAACTTTCCGCTCGCCATGGCCACTCGCAAGATTGCCCCGGCGCTCGCCGCGGGCTGCACCGTGGTCGTGAAACCGGCCGAGCTGACCCCGCTGACCACGCTGCTGTTCGTGCAGTTGCTCGCGGATGCCGGCGTGCCGGCCGGCGTGGTGAACGTTATTACGACGACCGAGTCGCAGGCGGTGTCGGCCCCGATCATCGCCGACCCCCGGTTGCGCAAGCTCAGCTTCACCGGGTCGACCGGCGTCGGGCGTGCCCTGATCGCCCAGGCCGCCCAGAACGTGCTGCGCACCTCGATGGAACTCGGCGGCAATGCCCCCTTCGTAGTGTTCGCCGACGCCGACCTCGAGCAGGCCGTCACCGGCGCCATGCTCGCGAAGTTCCGCAACACCGGCCAGGCCTGCACGGCCGCCAACCGGTTCATCGTGCACGCGTCTGTTGCCGATGAGTTCGCCCGTCGACTGACCGAGCGGGTCAATGCCCTCGTGTCGGGACCCGGCATCGATCCCACGGTGAACTTCGGGCCGCTCGTGACCGAGGCGGCCGTCGACAACGTGGCTGCCCTCGTGCAGGACGCCATCGCGCGCGGCGCCACGCTGCTCACCGGCGGCATCCGCTCAGAGGGGCCCGGCTCGTTCTACGCCCCCACTGTGCTGACCGGAGTGAGCGCCGACAGCCGCCTCGTGCTGGAGGAAATCTTCGGACCGGTCGTCGGCATCCAAACCTTCGAAACAGATGAAGAGGCCATTGAAATGGCAAATGACACCGAATATGGTCTGATCGGTTACGTTTTTACCACTGATATCAACCGTGGTCATCGTATGATCGAGAGTATCGATACCGGCATGATGGGCCTGAATACCGGCCTGGTTTCCAATGCCGCAGCACCATTCGGCGGAGTCAAACAGTCCGGGCTCGGTCGTGAGGGCGGCCTCGAAGGTATCCATGAATACCTCTCGACCAAGTACACCCTCATTCCCTCGTCATAACTCAGTCAACACAGGAGCAACCATGACCACGATTGATCGTGACGTCGTTATTATCGGCGCCGGGGCATCCGGTCTCACCGCCGCCACCGAACTGCAGAAGGCGGGCCTGAGCGTGGCCGTGCTCGAAGCCCGCGACCGTGTCGGCGGGCGCCTGTGGACTGATGAGATCGAGGGCGCCATGCTCGAGATCGGCGGCCAGTGGGTCTCGCCCGACCAGCACGCCCTCAAGGAGACCCTGGCCGAACTGGGCCTCGCCACCTACCCGCGCTACCGCTCCGGTCACAACGTGTACATCAACGGTTCCGGCGTGGTCAGCCGGTTCGACGGTGAGATCTTTCCGGTTCCGGCTGGCACCGAGGCGCAGATCGTCGGCCTCATCGACAAACTTGACGCCCTCGTGTCCGAAATCGACCCGGATCGACCGTGGGAGCATCCGCTCGCCAAAGAACTGGATGAGATCTCCTTCAGCCGCTGGCTGGAGACCCAGACCGACGATCAGGAGGCCCGCGACAACATCGGCATGTTTATTGCCGGGGCCATGCTCACCAAGCCCGTGCACGCCTTCTCGGCGTTGCAGGCGCTGCTCATGGCGGCAAGCGCCGGGTCGTTCAGCAACCTCGTCGACGCCGATTTCATTCTCGACGAGCGCGTGGTCGGCGGGTTGCAGCAGGTTCCGCTGCTGCTGGCCGAGAAGCTCGGCGGTGATGTCTATCTCGGGCAGCCGGTGCGCAGCCTGACCTGGGAGGGGGACGGAGTCATCGTCGTTGCCGACGGTATGACGGTCACCGCCCGGCACGCGATCGTGGCGGTTCCGCCGCCCCTGATCAGTCGGATCAGCTTTGACCCGCCCCTGCCTCGCCGCCAGCAGCAGCTGCACCAGCACCTCTCCATGGGCTTCGTGATCAAGGTGCACGCCGTCTACGAGACGCCGTTCTGGCGCGCCGACGATCTCTCGGGCACCGCGTTCAGCCCGTACGAGCTCGTGCATGAGGCCTACGACAACACCAATTTTGAGGACCCACGCGGCACCCTGGTCGGTTTCGTCTCCGATGAAGAAGCGGATGCCGTCTTCGCGCTGACCGCAGTCGAGCGCAAGGCCCGCATTCTCGAGTCGCTCTCGCACTACTACGGCGAGCAGGCGCTGCACCCGGTCGTCTACTACGAAAGCGACTGGGGCTCCGAGGAATGGACCCGCGGCGCCTACGCGGCGAGCTTCGATATGGGCGGACTGGCCCGATACGGCGCCGAACTGCGCAGTCCCGTCGGCCCGATCTCGTTCTCCTGCAGCGACATGGCCGGCAAGGGTTACCAGCACGTGGACGGCGCGATCCGGGTCGGGCAGGAGACCGCCGCGGCGATCCTTGCCACGCGCATGGTCGCGTGAGGTTTCTGGTCGGCTACACGGCGACCCCGGCGGGAGCGGATGCCCTCGCCCTCGGCGTGCGTCTTGCCCGCGCGCCCGGCGCCGAACTCGACGTGGTCCTCGTTCTCAATGCGGGGGATCGGGCGACGCTCACCCCCACCGATCCCGGCTACGACCGGCTGCTGCTCGAGACGGCCGAGGGCTAGCTGGCCGAAGCGCTCACCCTGGTACCCGCCGGAATTTCGGTGCGCACCCACCTCGAACACGCCGATTCCTTCACCCAGGGGCTGCTCGCCGCCGCCGCTCGGCTGCAGGCGAACCTGATCGTCGTCGGCGCGGCAACCCACGGACTGCTCGGCCGCTTCGCGATCGGCAGCGTCGCGGGCGGCCTGCTGCACTCCTCCCACGTGCCCGTGGCGCTCGCCCCCGAAGGCACCCGGGTGATGGGTACCGACGAGCCGATCCGCCGGGTCACCTGCGCGGTCGGAACCAAGGCGGGAGCCGACGGACTACTGACGGCCGGCATCCTCTTGGCGCGCACAGTGGATGCCCCGCTGCGGTTGGTTTCCCTTGTCGCGATCGATCGTCCCGGCGCCGACGAACAGACGATCGTATTGGCCGCCGACCATGCCCAGGCAGTGCTCGACTACGCCACCGACTACCTTATGGACGGGCTGGAGGTGACCGCCAGCGTCGCCTCCGGCAGCAGCATCGAGCACGCCGTGCGTGGCCTGCCCTGGGACCCGACCGAGGTCTGCCTGGTCGGCTCCAGCCGACTGGCTCAGCCCCATCGCCTCTTTCTGGGTTCCATCGCGGCCAAGATGCTGCGCGAACTGCCGGTGCCCCTGATTGTGGTGCCCCGTGATTTCACCGTGACAGTGGAGGAATAACAGAGCATGACTCAAGAACTCAACGCCATCGCCGCCGTTGACCAGAAGGTCGGCGGCATCTCCACGAAGGGCCTCAGTGCTGGCTCGGTCGGACTGGTCGGCGCCGTCATTATCGGCATCTCCTGCATTGCTCCGGCCTACACCCTGACCGGTGCACTCGGACCAACCGTGGCGGAGGTTGGGCTGCAGCTGCCGGCGATCTTCGTCGCCGGATTCATTCCGATGCTGCTGGTCGCCCTCGGCTACCGCGAGCTGAACAAAGCCATGCCCGACAGCGGCACCTCGTTCACCTGGGCGACCCGCGCGTTCGGGCCGTGGATCGGCTGGATGGCCGGCTGGGGACTCATCGCAGCGACCGTCGTCGTGCTCAGCAACCTCGCCGGGATCGCGGTCGACTTCTTCTACCTGATGCTCTCGCAGATCTTTGGCAACAGTGCTGAGATCGCGGGGCTCGCTGGCAACCCGTTCATCAACGTGGGCACCTGCCTGGTGTTCATCTTCGCAGCCACCTGGATCAGTTACCGGGACATGCAGACCACCCAGAAGGTGCAGTATTGGCTCGTCGGCTTCCAGCTGATCGTGCTGGTCGGCTTCGGCATCATGGCCTTCATTCACATTGCCAACGGAACGGCGTTCGACCCCACACCCGTCTCGCTGTCGTGGTTCAACCCGTTCGCCGTCACCTCGTTCTCGGCATTCGCGGCGGGTCTCAGCCTGTCGATCTTCATCTTCTGGGGGTGGGACGTCACCCTGACCATGTCGGAGGAGACCAAGGGCTCGCGCTCGACTCCCGGCCGAGCTGCCACGCTCACCGTGATCATCGTGATGGTGCTCTACCTCTTCGTCGCCATAGCGGCCATCTCCTTCGCCGGCGTCGGCGGCGTTGGCGTTGGCCTCGGCAATCCCGAGATCCAGGGAAACGTGTTCTTCGCCCTGGCGGGCCCGGCACTGGGCCCGTTCGCGGTGCTCATGTCGATCGCGGTGCTGTCCAGCTCGGCCGCCTCGCTGCAATCCACCTTCGTCTCCCCTGCGCGCACCCTGCTCGCCATGGGCCACTACGGCGCATTGCCGCCGGCCTACGCGAAGGTCAGCCCGCGATTCTTCACTCCCGGGTACGCGACCATCGCCTCCGCTGTCGTTGCCGCCGGGTTCTACACGATCATGCGTTTCGTCAGCGAAGATGTGCTCTGGGACACCATCACGACCCTCGGCATGATGATCTGCTTCTATTACGGTCTGACCGCGTTCGCCTGCGTCTGGTATTTTCGCCGGCAGTGGTTCGCCACCGTGCGCAACGCCTTCTTCACCTTCGTGTTTCCCTTGATCGGCGGCATTATTCTGTCGGTGCTGTTCTGCACCACCCTGGTCGACAGCATGGATCCGAACTACGGCAGCGGCTCCGAGATCTTCGGGTTGGGTCTGGTCTTCGTGCTCGGCATGGCGATCCTGCTGATCGGTGTCGTCATCATGATTGTGCAGGCGCGGGTACGTCCGGCGTTCTTCCGCGGCGAGACGCTCAGCCTGGCTGCGCCGCGCTTTGGCGAGCGGGAGGAGTAGCCGGGCTGCGGCATCCGCTGAGTGAAAGCGGATGCCGCCACGACGACGGCGACACGAGTGGGCACGCTCGCTGCCTCTAGGCTGTGGGAATGCCCATACTGTTGCAGCTTGACTCGTCCGCAGACCTCGTGACTTCGCGGTCGCGGGCTATCACGGCGACCTTCGCCGATACCTGGCGCAGTCTCGGCACCGACCACACCGTCGTTCACCGTGACCTGCACCGCGAACCGCTGCCCCACCTGACGGATGCCGTGCTGCACTTTCCGCCCCGGTTACGCCCCGCGGGTGCGAACCCGAGCGCGGAGCAGGAGGCCCTGCAGCAGGTTTTGATCTCGGAACTGGTCGCCGCTGACGTGCTGCTGATCGGCGTTCCGCTGTACAACTACTCGATGCCGTCGACCTTGAAAGCGTGGATCGATTACATCCACCTGCCGGCGGTGACCGCTCCGTTCGACGACCCAGCCAGCCAGCAGCCACTGGCCGGTCGCCCGGCCGTGCTCGTTTCGACTCGCGGCGGGGTTTACGACGCGGGAACATCCACGGAATTCGACGATCACGCACTGCCGGCGCTCAGCCTGATTCTGGCGGACGCACTGGGAATGACAGTGGAAACGATCGTGGCCACCCGCACGCTGAGCGAACGTTTCGGCGCCCCCGCCGACGAGGTCGCCAAGCAGCACCAGGAACTGGCCGCGGCGCACGGGTCCGCTGCCCAGACCGCTCGCCGCCTGGGCTGACCCGCGCTCGATCGGCCGGTCTGCTGCGTCGGTTGGAACGACTACTTCAGTCCAGAGCGGATGCGAAGTGCCCGGCCAGCTCCAGTACCTGGTCCCGGTCGGCTGCTTCAACCGGCCGTTGGCCGTTGATGAACGTGCCCAGTCGCACCCAGTCATCGCCGACGACGAAGTCGACCGCGCAGGCCGAGACCGTGCCGACCGGGCATAGGAGGTAGGCCGGTTCGGTGACTCCCGCGACGCTTACCGCCTCATGGTTTGTCCATACCCCGCTCTGCACCTGGGCGGGATCAAAGGCCCACGCACCGTGCGGCAGTATCTCCAGGTTGGCGAGGGATGCGTCCGAACCGGCCGGCCCCACGATGCAGCGAGTCACACCAGCGAGTGTTGCCGCTCCGGTCATGACGTTCCAACCGCCGCTGTGGTAGGTGGTGTGCACGGGCAGCTCGGCCACCTGACCTGCACGGTCAGTTCGTCATATGCCGGATTGGGAATACCACCCACAGGCACGTCGTAATTTCCCCAGGTGCAGCTCAACCCACCGGTGTTCTGCACGGCATAGGTCACCGGCGAGACGGATGGTGCCCAGTTCAATCTCGGCTGATAGTCGTTGGGATCAAAGAGAGCCTCGAGTTCGGCGGTCGAGACCAGGTTGGCGCAGGTCACATCGAACCGCGAAGTGGGCGCCGACGAGAGCCCGGCTGCTGGTGTTGTCGACGGAGCTGTCGACGGCCCCGAGGATGCTTGCAGCTGAGTCAGCGAAGATGATTGGCGGCACATCTCAGTGAGGCACAGATTGATTACCTGTGCCACCGATTATTGACGATCATAGATACCACCATCGCGGGGCCAATACTTCATCCGACTACGTCCGAAGTATTGCTACAACGGTGGCCACTGTGAGCGGACTGGGTGCCGTTGGTACCATGGTCGACACAACGAGGTTGGATGGCCCTAAAGCGGATGCCCGTCTCGCCTGGTTCATCGGGGGAGCGCTCCTGCTCGCCACGGTTATCATTGGCGTGGAACAACCGGCGATGTCCCAGATCCCCTTTGGGGGCAGTCTCCGAACGATGCTGTTCAGCGCAGCCGCGCTTCTGTTCGCCTGGGGTATTCGCGGTGCCGGCAGCGTCACGGCACGCCGTCCGCTCGGAACCGCCGCTTTGACGGCACTGGCCGCGTGGCTGCTCCTGGGATCGGCGCTGGAGGAGATCATCCCCGCAAGCTTTTCGAACGATCCTGCGCCGAGTGCGCTGTTGATGTTCGGCTATATTGACTCCTTTGTACGGTTCTCCCTGACTCTCCTCGGGTACGAATGTCGATATCGGATCGGAACCCGTGAAATTCTGCATGCAGAATGCATGCGGCGGGACTACGCTGTGGGCATGAGTACCGAGATCATTCAGGTTCGGGACGTGCCGGCCCAAGATGCCGAGGTTCTGCGTGCGCGCGCGGCTTCGCGGGGCATGTCATTGTCGAGCTACCTCCGCGAGCTGATTCACGACGACACGTCGCGCCCCACGATGGTCGATGTTCTTATGCGAATCGGTACCCGAAGCAGCGTTGCGGGCAGTCGTGACGACATCCGTTCGTATATTGAGGATGACCGCCGGTAGTGCCGGTCGTCGATGCCTCGATCGTCGTGCGGCTGCTGCAGAACCGTCGGGGCGACAAAGGACTTCAGGAACGGTTCAATCAGCAGCGGTACGTGCATGCCCCGACGCTGATCGATGCTGAGGTGAGCTCCGCCATTCGCGGGCTTCTACTGACCTCGAAACCCATGATCAAAATTGATCTCAACCGGGCGGAGGAGATGCTCGCCGATTTCGCGGACTTGCCCTTGTTGCGCTACCCGATGCAACCGTTCCAGCGACGGGTCCTGAGCCTGCGGCACAATTTCACCGCCTACGACGGGTTCTATGTAGCGTTGGCCGAGTCGTTGGCTATGTCACTGCTCACCGACGACCGCAAGTTCGTCACGGCCCCCGGTCACACTGCCATCATCGAAACTTGGCCTTAGGGGAGTGGATACACTGTTCGAGTGAAGGTGCTGGAGGGATTTCATCGGGCGGACCGGGCATTTTTTGCCCGCGAGGTGCTCGAACTCGCACCCGAAGTTCTCGGCTGCATCCTGCAACGCACGGATGACGATGGCACTGTGTCCATTCGAATAACCGAGGTCGAGGCGTATGCCGGTGAACGCGACCCCGGCGCGCACTCCTATCGGGGTATGACCAATCGGAATAAGACCATGTTCGGTCCCGCCGGGCACCTCTACTGCTACTTCACCTACGGAATGCACCACGCGGTGAACCTCGTCGCCGGCCAACCAGGCCAGCCCTACGGATGTCTCATTAGAGCCGGAGACGTGCTCGAAGGAGCCGATATTGCTCGCACTCGTCGAGAAAGCAAGCCACGAAAGGTTCCCCTGCTCGATCGGAGTTTGGCGCGAGGTCCTGGTTGCGTCGCGCAAAGCTTTGGGGCATCTCTGGCCGACGATGGCGATGATCTTTTCGGGGGACAGTGGACATTTTTCGTACCAGATGACGGGGCGGTCGTCCCGCATCTGACCGGACCACGCGTGGGCGTCAGCGGGCCCGGCGGCAGTGCGACGGACTTCCCCTGGCGATTTTGGCTAGCGGATGCCCCGTCGGTCTCGGCCTACAAACCGGGCCGCTCGTAATCTGGCTCAGGATCATCCTTCGGGTGGGTACCAGACGCGGTCAATGTCGAGCGTGGCTCTGCAATTCAGGAATTGAACTCGATGTCCTCACAGTCTCTGGAGAATCCCGGACGGGCGGATAGTTCCAGTGCCACGGTTCAGCGCGTGGCGATATCGATGCCGAAACGGGCTGAGCTGCGAGCCCCTCCGTGCGGAAGCGCGCGAGAGCCTTGGGAAGCTCGGTGCGGAGTTCACGGCTGGGGAGAACGGAGAAGGAGGCTGCGATTGTCATGTCGGCGACCTACGCCGCGTGACACGTTTGTGTGCACGCATGTGTGGCGTTGTCCGAGTAGTTCGGCAATCGCCCGCGGCTTTCCCGATCGAAGCCATGGCCGTCACGACTCCGAAAATAAGCGCCCGAGCCGACATCACGCGCGCGAGTCGTCTGCTGCTATTTGGCGGCGAGCAACCGTTCCACGCGTGGCTTGACCTCGGTGGCGAGCAGGGTGATGGACTCGAGCAGGTGTTCCTGGGGGAGTCCGCCGTGGTCGCCCTGCAAAAAGTGCCGCATGTGGCCGAGGTGTCGGTGCAGGTCGACGATGCGTTCGGCAACGTCGTCCGGGTCGCCGATGAAATAGGCATTGGGGGCGTCGACCTGGGCCAGGTAGGAACCTCGTTGCGGCGCTGGCCAGCCGCGCAGCCGACCCATCTCCACGTTGAGGTTGACCCAGCCCGGATACATCCGCTCCACCGCTTCCTTCTTGGTCGGAGCGACCAGGCCGAAGGTGGCGACCGAGACTTTGATGTTGTCGCCGGTGTGGCCGGCTTGCGCCGCCGACTGCCGGTAGAGATTGGCGAGCGGCGCGAACCGGTGCGGCTGCCCGCCGATGATGGCGTAGGCGAGCGGGAGACCGAGGCGCCCGGCCCGAGCCGACGACGGTGCGCTGCCGCCGGTGGCGATCCAAATGGGCAGGGAGCCCTGCACTGGACGCGGCACGACGTCGAGCTGGGGGAGCGAGGGACGCGCGGTTCCCGACCAGGTCACGTTCTCCGTGGCGCTGTTGTTGAGCGTGAGCAGCAGGTCGAGCTTCTGGGCGTAAAGCTCGTCATAGTCGTTCAATTCGTAGCCGAACAGCGGAAAGGTCTCGACCGAGGAGCCGCGGCCGGCCGTGATCTCGATGCGGCCGCCGCCGGAGATGGCGTCTGCCGTGGCGAACTGCTGGAACACCCGCACCGGGTCATCCGTTCCAATAATGCTGGCGGCGCTGCCGAGTTTGATCCGAGTCGTCGCCGCAGCGGCCGCGGCGATGATCGCGCCGGGTGATGAGGCGGGCATGGAGACGGTGTGGTGTTCACCGATGCCGAAATAGTCCAACCCCGCCTGGTCGGCGTGCACGATGGCGTCGAACAGGTTCTTGATCGCCTCCGCGGTGGAACGCGAGCTGCCGTCGGGGCCCCGTTGAGTGTCGCCGAAGCTGTAAGCGCCGATTTCCAAGGTGTTCTCCATTGTGTGAGTGACTTAGGCCGCGACCGCGAGCGGACGGGCCTGCTGAATAAGGGCGCGAAGCTGGTTCGCGGTGTGACTGCCGGTGAAGATCTCGGTGGCCGGCTCAAAGGAGCGGCCGGCGGCGAGGGGGCCGGCATCGATCGCGTCGTAGCCGAGTCGGTCGATGAAACTTTCGACGACTGCCTTGGCTTCGAGGTCGTCACCGGCCAGGGCGAGCGCTCGCCGCATCGGCACGCCCGCGGCCCTATCGTCTTCTTCGAGCTCGTGGTAGCCGATGTGGTTGAGCGACTTCACCACCCGGGCATCGCGCAGAAACTCTTCGACGACCTCGCTCGTTGTGCGCGAGTCGCGCTCGAAATCATCGAACACGCCGTCGACCGGTGCCCAATAGTTCATCGCGTCGATGACGATTCGGCCGGCGAGCTCGCCCGGGTTGAGCGTGCGGTACTTGTGCAGTGGAATCGCGAGTACCACCAGATCGGATGCCGCGGCCTGGCTTGATTCCACCGCCACCGCCCCCGGGGTCACAATGCCGACCAGCAGCGCGTTGTCCGCCGCGGGCTGCGTGGTCGCGATGCGCACCTGGTAACCGGCTTTCACCGCCTGCCGAGCCAGAGCAGTTCCGACCCGCCCGGCGCCCAGAATGCCGATAGTGGTGGTGTGCTGACTGCTCCTGGCACTTTGACTGCTCATAGCGCTGCTCCCGTCGAAATATGATGCTTTACAGATCATATGTCGCTAAGAATATCTATGCAACCGCATGGTTTGGGATAGGATGACTGGCATGACTTCCGAATCGATTCTGCCGGCCACCGTGCCGGGAGATCTGGGGTGGAACCTCGCGATGGTTTTGCGCGGCTATCAGCGGCAGCTGGAGACCGCTGTCGAGGGGCTGCCCGGGGGAGTGCGCTGCTATCAGGTGCTGTCCACCGTCATTCACCGTGACCTGCCGTCCCAGCAAGCCATCGGGGCGCACCTCGCCATCGATCGCACGGTCTTGACCTACCTGCTCGACGGCATGGTGGACGCCAAGCTGGTGGAACGCGTTCCCGACCCCACCGATCGTCGGGCCCGAAAGATTCGGGCCACAACAGAGGGCTTGAGCGTGCTCACCCGGTACGAGACGCGCGTTGCCGCTGTGGAAGCCAGCATCCTCTCCGGAATGGACGACGATGACGCCCACCGGCTGGCCGGGCTGCTCGGCGCGCTGGCCACGAGCGTGCACCGCGCCGATCCAACGGCGAGCCCCTGCGCGGCCGCCGAGTCGCTCGCACTGTAACAGGCCCAGCCCGGTTAGTTTGTCGGCTGGATCAGCCATTTGGAGCGCACCTGCACGTTGGCGTCCTCGTAGCCGAGGTGCTCGTAAAACCCCAAAACCAAGTCGTTGCCCGAACGCACCATGAGCTGAACCTTCACGACACCGTTGGCGCGAAGCCAGTCTTCTGCGGCAGCCATCATCCGCTGTCCCAACCCGGTTCCACGCATGCGGTCGTCGACCGCGAGATAGTACACCCAGCCGCGGTGCCCATCGTGGCCGACCATGACCGTACCCACCAACCGCTCCGCGTCGAACGCACCGAGCACCGTGGAGGTGTCGCCGTCGGCTCGGTACACCTAGTCCTCGAAGCTGTTCACCATCGCGAAAGCTGCACGTTCCAGATAATCCCAGAGGATGCCCTGCTGCAGCGGTGGCAGGTTGGCCGCGTCCACGGCGACTTTCATGTGGCCCAGCCACCGGTCGCGGGCATCCGGATTGACCTTGAACGGTTGGTGCCGCTGGCGCAGACGCGGGTGACCGCGCTGCTCGCTGTAAGTGCCTGGACCGCCCCAGAACTGCTCGAGGAACATGACCAGCCGGTGTTCGGCCGGGCCGAGATCCTCTTCGGGATACATCGGCTTGAGCACCGGGTCGGTCGCGACGCCCACATAGAAATCGTGCACGAGCCTTTCGAAGAATGGCGTTCCACCGACCTCGTCGAAGAACGTCGACACCGCGGCAGGGCCGTTCTCGCCATCGCGCAGGTGCACGCCAGCGGGGGTGGCGGGCTGATCGGTCGGGTGTCGTTCAGAGGTCATTCGGTGCAGCTTTCTCTTCGGTACGGGTCAGTCAATGCCGTCGCCGCGAATTTCGGGGTCTGGTGCCTTCATCGGAGCCGGCACGTCTTTGGGCTTGGCCTTGCGCGGCCCGCGGGGCTTCCGCACCGCGACCGGGCCGGTTCGCACGCCGGCTACGACGTCGGGCACGGCTGCCGCGGCCTCTTCAGCCGCGTCGAGGGCTCCCTCGATCGGTTCAACGGTCGAGCCGTCGATGGTGCCGTCGCCGGTGGTCATGACGACGCTGTTGAGCGGGGTCAGCGGAACGCCCATGCCGTCCAGGGCCTTCTTCATGTGCAGGCGCAGGTCGCGGGCGAAGTCCCACTTGGCCGAGACCCGGGTTTTGACTACGAGCCGGGTGACGAGGGCTTCGGCGCTGATCGACTCGAGGCCCCAGATCTCCGGCTTTTCGAGGATATATGCGCGCCACTTGCGGCTCGAGGCCAGGGCGCTGGCGACGCGCAGCAGCTCGTCCTGCACGGCCTCCACGTCGGAACTGTAGGGGATGGCGAGGTCGATGATGACGCGTGCCCAGCCCTGCGACATGTTGCCGACTCGCAGAATCTCACCGTTGCGCACGAACCAGAGCGTGCCGTCGACATCGCGCACCTGAGTGATGCGAATTCCGACCGTTTCGACGACACCGGATGCGAATCCCACGTCGACGATGTCGCCAACGCCGATCTGGTCCTCCACCACCATGAACAGGCCGTTGAGGATGTCCTTCACGATGTTTTGCGCACCGAAACCGAGGCCGGCACCGATCGCCGCGGTCAGCAGCGCGAAGGAGCCGAGGATGTCTTTGTTCAGGGTCGTGACGATGAGCAGCAGCGCGGTGATCAGAATGAAGACGTTGACGATGTTCGCCAGCACGGCGCCGAGTGTGCGCGAGCGCTGCACAACGCGCACGGCAGCCAGGGGGGAGACGTTCAGCGCCTGGGTGTCGTCGACCTTCTGGTTCTTCTTGACGCCAGAGACGATCTGTTGCACGACCCGGCGAATCACGAATTGCAGGGCCCAGCGCAGGGCGAAGGCGAAGACGATAATTGCCGCAATGGCGAAGATCTTTCCGACGTAATCGGTCCACGGAATTTTAGCGATGGAGGTGGCGAGGTTGGCCCAGAAAGTTTCCCAGTTCATATCCAAGCCAGTCTACCGAGGGGCCTCGGCGGTACCCGGGAAGTTGCCCGGGTCAGAGCGGGCGCAGCCCGCCATGCGGCCGACGCGGCCCGGCGCCGGCAACGCCGCCAGCCTGTCCTCTCGGTATGCGTGGAGTTTGCTGTGAACCTCCAGGGCAAACGAAAACCCCGCGACCTGGCTGGTCGCGGGGTTCGCAGTGCTCGGTGGTGCTAACTATTCGGCGTCGCGGGCCTGCACCCGGAGCGAACGCTCGACTCCGGCCAGGTTTTCGACCACGAGGCGGCGCAGAGCGGCCGGCTCCGGGTTGGAGTCGAGCCAGGCCTGCGTCGCGTCGGCGAGGGCCTGGTTGTTCAGCGGTGCCGGGTAGAGGCCGATCACGAGCTTTTCGCCGATCGAGAAGCTGCGCGCCTCCCACACCGACTGCAGCATGTCGAAGTACTTTGCGACGAAGTGCTCGAGCAGGCCTGAGTCGTTGACCCGCAGGAACCCGGCGGCTGTCGTGCGCACGATGGTCGTCGCGGCGGTGTCGACGTCGATGAGTGACGACCAGGCGGTGAGCTTACCCTCCGCAGTGGGCAGGGCGGCCCGGGCCAGGGCAGCCGACTGTGCGCCGGTCGCCGTGTTGTCGGCCGTGAGGGCCGCGTCGATCTCAGCGGCGTCAGCGCGGCCACCGGCCACGAGGGCGGTGAGTAGCTCCCAGGCCAGGTCGGTGTCGACGGTCAGGCCATCGAGTACGGTGCTGCCTGAGCGCAGCGCCGCCACGTTCTCGAGCTGCGCGGGGGTGGCTGCGACGGAGGCGAAGAACTTCACGAATTGGAACTGGGCATCGCTTCCGGCCGCCGCGCCCTGTGCGAGCGTCCAGAGTGCATCGGCGACCTCGGTCGTTACGGCTTCGCGGTACGGCTGCGCCACGTAGTAGCTCGCGGTGAGCACGACCTGGCCGAGCACGGTGCGCAGCGTGGTCGACTCGGTTTCGGTGGCGACATTGTTCAGCACCAGGCGCACGAAGTCGCGGGCCGTGGTTTCGGCGTCGCGGGTGGCGTCCCAGACCGAACCCCAGACCAGGGCGCGGGCGAGCGGGCTCTCAATGGCCGAGAGGTGCTCGAGCGCGACGGCCTCCGAGGCCGGGTCGAGGCGCACCTTGGCGTAGCTGAGGTCGTCGTCGTTGAGCAGGATCAGGTCTGGGCGTTTCTGGCCGACGAGAGCGGGGACATCCGTTGTGGAACCGTCGACGTCAAGCTCGACCCGGTGCGTGCGCACGAGCTTCTGCGCGTCGTTGAAGGTGTAGAAACCGATCGCGAGGCGGTGCGGGCGAATGGTGGGGTAGTCGGCTGCGGCGGTCTGCAGCACCGTGAATCCGGTGATCGTGCCTGTCTCGTCCGCGGCGATCTCTGGGCGCAGGGTGTTGACGCCGGCAGTCTCGAGCCAGAGCTGGGCCCAGCCGCTGAGGTCGCGGCCGCTGGCAGCTTCGAGCTCGACCAGCAGGTCGGAAAGCTCGGTGTTGCCCCACTGGTGCTTCTGAAAGTAGGAGCCGACGCCGGTGAAGAACGCGTCGATGCCGACCCAGGCGGCGAGCTGCTTGAGTACAGAGCCACCCTTGGCGTAGGTGATGCCGTCAAAGTTGACGAGCACATCGTCGAGGTCGCGAATTGTGGCGACGACCGGGTGGGTCGAGGGAAGCTGGTCCTGCTTGTAGGCCCAGCTCTTCTCCATCACGGCGAAGGTGGTCCAGGCTTCATGCCACTCGGTGGCCTCGGCAGTGGCGATCGTCGACGCCCACTCGGCGAAGCTCTCGTTGAGCCAGAGGTCGTTCCACCAGGTCATGGTGACGAGGTCGCCGAACCACATGTGGGCGAGCTCGTGCAAAATAGTGACGACGCGGCGTTCCTTGATCGCGTCGGTCACCTTGGAGCGAAAGATGTACGTTTCGGTGAAGGTGACCGCGCCGGCGTTCTCCATGGCGCCGGCGTTGAACTCCGGCACGAACAGCTGGTCGTACTTGTCGAAGGGGTAGGCGTAGCCGAACTTCTCCTCGTAGTAGGCGAAGCCCTGGCGGGTTTTCTCGAGGATGTAGTCGGCGTCGAGATATTCGCTGAGGCTCTTGCGGCTGAACACGCCGAGCGGGATGGTGCGTCCGTCGCTCGAAACGAGTTCGCCGCGCACGACGGCGTAAGGACCAGCGATGAGGGCGGTGATGTAGCTCGAGATCACGTGGGTCGGTGCGAACGCCCAGGTGCTGGCACCGTTGCCGGCGTCGGTCGGCTCGGGGGTGGTTGAGTTGGACACGACCTGCCACTTGCTCGGCGCGGTGACGGTGAAAGCGAATTTCGCCTTGAGGTCGGGCTGCTCGAACACGGCGAAGACGCGGCGAGAGTCGGGTACCTCGAACTGGCTGTAGAGATAGACCTCGTTGTCGACCGGGTCGACGAAGCGGTGCAGTCCCTCACCGGTGTTCGTGTACAGCGCGTCGGCGACGACCGTGAGAACGTTTTCGGCCTGCAGATCATCCAACTGAATGCGGATGCCGTCACTTACGACGGCCGGGTCGAGCGCCCCGCCGTTGAGGGTCACCGAGTGCACCGTGGAAGTGATTGCATCGATGAAGGTCGAGGCGCCGGGGGTCGCAATGAAGCGCACCGTGGTGGTGCTGCCAAAGGTGGTTGGACCGGTAGTGAGATCGAGCACGACGTCGTAGCTCGCGACGGTCACGAGCGCGGCGCGCTCCTGGGCTTCGATGCGGGTGAGATTTTCTCCAGGCAACTTGGTTCTCCAATTCGGTTCACGATTGTGAGGCTTTGGCGCTCGTGGCGCCATCGCACCCCTTAAGCCTAACCATGACTGGTTGCCGCGCTGGCTAAGGCGTGGCTCTGCTCATCCTGGTGAGAGTGAGCAAATGATGTGCAGGTTCGGCGGCAACTCGTCAGGGTCTGTTGGCGCCGGTCATTGGGTTTCGTCGGTATGGTCAGATGCGCCCGGGGCGTCAGCGGGTGGCTTGACCGTGACTGGCGGGGTGCTACCGCTCACCCTGAAGGAGGCGAATTGGCGCGTCATTACGGCCCCTGCACCGTGCAGCGGAACGTAGCTGCCGTCGTTCGGCCCGTCGCCTGGCTCCTGATCGGGCTGCCAGCGCCCAGTTTCGATGCTGCTTGTGCCCAGGAGTCGCCGGGTCGGTGCTGCACCCGTCGACAAGGCGCCGGCGTAGCGGCGGAACAGCCGCTCGCGTTCGGCCAGAGCGGGCAATGGCACCTCGACGGCGAGGTCGGCCCGGCCGGGCCGTTCGGCGAGGGCTCGCTCCAGGACTTCGACCCGGTTGGTGGTCATGACGAAGGCCGCATCGGCGTCACCGTCAAGTCCGTCGAGAGCGTCGAGCACCTCGAACAGCAGCGGCTGCGGCGTGGCGTGGCGCTGCATCGCGACCAGGTCGATGTCCTCAAGGACGACGATCGACGGCGCAAACGTGCGTGCGATCTCTGCTGCGGCTGCGATGTGCACGATGCTGGAGCCGGTGAGCAGTACGGCCGTGATGCCCGGTGTTTCGCTCAGCAGGTGGCGCACGGTGAGCGTCTTACCGGTGCCGGGAGGACCGTAGAGCAGTACTCCGCGCTTCAGGTGCTGGCCGGCGGCGAGCAGGGCCTGGCGTTGCTCACCGATTCCGATGACGTGGTCGGAAATGGTGCCGAGGATTCCCTCCGGCAGCACGATCGCCGCAGCGGGCACGAGGGGGCGTTCCAGAAAAGTGATTCCGGCGCCGGACCCGTATTCGGTTTGCACGAATGAGAGCACCTGCCGGCGCAGCACGCTGTGCTCGATCATGAGCTCGCGCAGGTGAGCCAGAAACGCGTTCACGATCTCCGGCGCGACCGCCATGATTTCGAGTTCGGCGGTGTTTCGCCCGAATTGCGGGTTCGCGGCGCGCTGCAGCACCGCTAGGGGCTGTCCGTCAAAGTGGAGGCGACGGAGTCCGAAGGCGACCACCTGACGGGTCGACGTCGGACCGGTCGCCCTGGCCGAGTAGTCCACCGGACCGGGGCCGAGGCCTTGAAACGGGCTCGCGACGAGCTCGGAAAGGGTGGAGTGAAACCGCTGCTGGCCGCCGGATACGCCGAGCAATGCATCAGGGTCGGGGCCGTTGAGGCTGGTCAGGGCGATATCGGCATCCACCAGTCGATGATCGGTGAGGGTCATCGCCGGCTGGGTTGCGACGACCGGGGTCGGAACGGTTCCGTCGGCGGTGACGAACACCGCGGCCACGTTATCGAGGGTGGCAATGTCGTCACAGGTGTAGGCGCTCGCCGCCGCTGTCGCCGCTGTCGCCGGTGCGATCGTCGCTGGCGGTTCTGACGGTTCTGACAGTTCTGCCGGGGGCTGAGCGGTGCATCCGCTGAGCGCCACGATGGCGAGAAGAACGGTCGGCGCGATGCGACTACGGCGTAACATTCGGTCAGCCTAGCAGCGGGCATTTTGGTGCATGACCTGCGCTTTCCTTGATATTCCGTAACCAAAAAGAGGGCATACCTGAATGGATCCCATAATGGTGTACTCACGGAATGAGCCGACAAATAGCGGTGCGCCTGCCCGACGAATTAGTGGAATACCTTGACCAGGCGGTGGGTGAAGGGCGGGAAAGTAGCCGTGCTTCCGTGATCACTCGAGCTCTCGAACGAGAACGGCGACGCGAACTCGCCCTGCGCGACGTGCGCATTCTGACCGACCGTTTCGCTCAAACCGACGATCTGGACGGACTCGCCAGCTTTGGCGCGAGTACTCCGTCTGACCTCGCCTAACGATGCGGGTAATTCACATAGCGCACCTCGACAAGGCCCGGCCGGTCCTCGTTCTCACCCGCGAACTCGTGCGCCCCCACCTCACCCGAGTTACCGTCGCACCGATCACCAGTACCGTGCGGGGCCTGTCGACCGAAGTCCCGATAGGCCCCGAGAACGGCCTCGACCAGGACTGCGTGGCGAGCTGTGACAATATCGTGACCATTCCGGTCGCCAGCCTCGGCCGCCAGATTGGCTTTCTGCTGCCCCAACAAGAGGTGCGGCTGAGTGCCGCCATCGCCGCCGCATTCGACCTCGACTGACTACCAGGCGCCCGGTTTGTAGTCCTTGAGGAAGACCCCGTAGACGTCTTCGCCGGCCTCGCCGCGCACGATCGGGTCGTACACCCTGGCCGCGCCATCAACCAAGTCGAGCGGGGCATGAAAGCCCTCCTCGGCCAGGCGCACCTTGGTCGGGTGCGGACGCTCATCGGTGATCCAGCCGGTATCGACGCTCGTCATGAGAATGCCGTCCTCGAGCATCTCCTTGGCGCTGGTGCGGGTGAGCATGTTCAGCGCGGCCTTGGCCATGTTGGTGTGCGGGTGGCCCGGTCCTTTGTACCCGCGACCGAACACGCCCTCCATGGCCGACACGTTCACGATGTAAGTTCGTCGGGCAGCGGATGCCGTGAGCGAGGCCCGCAGACGGCTCACCAACAAGAATGGTGCGGTCGTGTTGCACAGCTGCACCTCGAGCATCTCGAGTGGGTCCACGTCTTCGACGTTCGCGGTCCAGCTGTTCCGCGAGTGCAGGTCGGGTACGAGACCGCCGGCGTCGATCGCGGTGCCAGCGGCGAGTCGCTCAAGCGACGAGGACCCCGCCGCGAGTGCCAACCGGGTGAGGTCATCCGCTGTGAGGGCTCCGGCTCCGGACGCCGCCGCGAGCAGCGGGTGACCGGAGACCGACGCGGCCAGGGCGAGCGGATGCGCATCGTTGGTGTGCCCGAACGACACGATCTCGGGCAGCGGCCCGTCGGGCAGGGGAGATTCCTCGGCCTCGACGAGCGGGGAGTACGAGCCGCGCGAGCGGCGCACGGTCTGCGCTGCGTTGTTGATGAGAATGTCGAGCGGACCCTGGGCCGCAACCGAATCGGCCAGGGCGATCACTTGGGCCGGGTCACGCAAATCGATACCGACGATGCGCAGGCGGTGCAGCCAATCCTTCGAATCGTCCATCGCGGCGAAGCGGCGCACGGCATCGCGCGGAAACCGGGTGGTGACGGTGGTGTGAGCGCCGTCACGCAGCAGGCGCAGTGCGATGTACATGCCGATTTTGGCGCGGCCGCCGGTGAGCAGGGCCCGCTTGCCACTGAGATCGGTGCGAGCGTCGCGCTTGGCGTGACTGGAGAGGGCGCAGCTCGGGCAGAGCTGGTGGTAGAACGCGTCGACCACGGTGTACTTCTGCTTGCAGATATAGCAGGCGCGCGGAACGAGCAGCTCGCCGGCAGTCGCCGCGCTGGTGCCGAGGGAGAGCTGGGCGCCGCGGGTCTCGTCGTCGATGCGGGTCGGGGCGCCGGTCGCTGTGGCGGCGATGACGCTGCGATCGGCGTCGGCGATGACCGCGCGTTTCTCCAGGCGCCTGGACATCTTGACCGACTTGAACATCTTGGCGGTCGCTTGGCGCACGGTGACGAAGTCGGCGCTGTCCGGGTCCACGTCGCGCAGCGAGGCGAGCACCCGCAGGGTCACTTCGAGGTCCTCCGGGTCGATTCCGGCGAATTCGGGGGCCGGCTCGCTCGATTCGGCTGCGCTCGCGTTGATGGGCGCAGTGGTGGGGGGCGCGGTGGTCATCCGCGAATTCTACGCGGGCCGACTGTGAGCATCCGTTCAACCGACGACAAACGGGCGTGCGCGACCGAAACCGCCCACGCCCGCCGGCAACTACTGAACTAGTTCCTGAATGGGAATGGCGATGGTCGGCGGCTCGTAGGTGTGGTCGAACGGCATCTGGTCAGTGTCGAGCAGCGGGTTGTCGTCCTGCGTCTTCACCAGTTCGTGCGCTTCCTCGTGGGTGTTCACGCTCGGCATCGAACCCGGCAGTGGGCGGTTGGCCGATTCCCGCAGGAAGAAGATGGCGATCGCCCCGATGAACGAGGTGGCCATCAGGTAGAAGGCCGGCATCATGTCATTGCCGGTGCCCACGATGAGCGCCGCAATGATGAACGGCGTGGTTCCGCCGAAAATGGCTACGGCGAAGTTATACGAGATGCCCATCGCTCCGTAACGGCTCGCCGTCGGGAACAGCGCCGGCAGGGCGGAGGCGAGGTTCGAGACGTAGAACGTGACCGGGAACGCAATAAGCGCCAGGCCGAATAGCGTCGACCAGATGTCACCAATACCGATCAGCAGGAACGCCGGGTACGCCAGCACCACCGTGCTGATTGCCCCGATCCACAACACCGGCCTGCGCCCGATTCGGTCAGACAGGCGGCCGGCCAGCGGGATGCACAGAGCCATGACCACGAGAATCGGAATGGTCAGCGCCGTACCGTGCAGCTCGTCATAGCCCTTGTTCTCGGTGAGATAGGTGGGCATATAGGAGGTCAGCGCGTAACCGACGGTGTTCGCGGCGGCGACCAGGATCATCGCGATGATGATGTTGCGCCAGTACGCCTTGAAGATCTGGATCGGGCCCTTAGGGGTTTCGGCCGTGGCGCCCACTGGGTTCTTCTGGGCGGCTTCCTGGGCGTCGAGGGTGGCCTGAAACGCGGGCGACTCGTCGATCTTCATACGGAAGTAGATGGCAACCAGGCCGAGCGGCCCGGCAATGAGGAATGGGATGCGCCAGCCCCAGGCCTCCATAACATCCTGGCCGAGCGTGAGCTGCAGCACAGAGACGAGGGAAGCGCCGATGGCGAACCCGAGGTAGCTGCCCATGTCGAGAAAACTCGCGAAGTAGCCGCGCTGCTTATCGGGCGCGTGCTCACTGACGAAGGTCGTCGCACCGGCGTACTCGCCACCGGTCGAGAACCCTTGTACGAGTTTGACGAACACCAGCAGAACCGCTGCCCAAACGCCGACCTGCGCGTAACCGGGAAGCAATCCGACGGCAAATGTCGAGGCGGCCATCAGAATCAGCGTTGTGGCGAGCACCTTCTGGCGGCCGATTCGGTCACCAAGCCAGCCGAAGAACACGCCGCCGAGTGGGCGGGCGAAGAATGTGGCGGCGAAGGTGCCGAGCAGAAACAGCGTCTGGACGGATGCGTCAGCCTCCGGCAAGAAGACCGGCCCCATGGTGGTGATGAGGTAGCCAAAGATGCCGACGTCGTACCACTCCATCGTGTTTCCCACGATGGTGCCGCCGAGGGCGCGCTTCATGATCGGTTTGTCAACGACATTAACGTCGGACACTGCAATGCGGCGACGCCGGAGAGCCTTCGTGGGCTTGACTGTGCCGGCGCCGGTTACGCCGGAATTCTTGTTGGACGGGCTTCGGTCAATGGGCATGTTATTTCTCCCAGGGAGATATTGTGCTTGCGACGTGTAGCTGTACTGCGTGGTGCAGATTTTTTTCAACCCGTCTACACTACCCGAACGGGGGGTATCTCCCTAATGGAGGTCTCAGGATCGGGGATGACCGAACCCCCGTGGGGCACGCTTAGGCTGGTGCGATGACTGATTCCGTAGATTTCTGGTTTGACCCCTCGTGCCCCTGGGCCTGGATGACTTCGCGCTGGGTTGACGAGGTCGCCCGCCTGCGCAATTTTGACGTGACCTGGCATGTGATGAGCCTCGCCGTTCTCAATGAAGACCAGGAGGTGAGCGACGAATACGCGGCGTTCTTTCCGCGGGCACTCAAGTACACCCGGCTCGTGGCAGCCGCTGCCGAATTGCACGGCCAGCCGATGGTCAAGGCGCTCTACGACGCACTGGGCCAGCAGATTCACCCAGGCAGCAATACGAACCCGGACGAGGTCATTCCGGCCGCACTCGCCGAGGTCGGCCTGCCGGCCAGCTTCGCCGCCTACGCCGACAGTGACGAGTACGACCGCCAGATGCGGGCGAGCCACTTTGACGGCATCAACCGGGTCGGTCAGGACGTCGGAACGCCCGTGATCGCGGTGAACGGTGTCGCTTTCTTCGGCCCGGTCATTTCCCCGGCCCCGATGGGTGAGCAGGCCCTGGCCCTCTGGGACGGCGTCGTCGCGCTGGCGAGCTACGACGGATTCTTCGAACTCAAGCGCAGTCGAACCCGCGAGCCTATTTTCGCCCAGGCCGTCAGCACGTCGGCCAGCACAAAATAGACTGCTCATATGCGCATCCACATCGCCACGGACCATGCCGGTCTCGACCTCAGCCACCACCTGATCACGCACCTGCGTGCGGCCGGGCACGAGGTCGTCGACCACGGGCCACAGACCTACGACGCCCTGGATGACTACCCTGCTTTTTGTATTAATGCAGCGCAGGCCACCGTCGACGACCGGGAAACCGGCATCGAGGCGCTCGGTGTCGTGTTCGGCGGTTCGGGCAACGGCGAGCAGATGGCCGCGAACAAGGTGTCCGGCGCCCGCGCCGCCCTGGTCTGGAACCTCAGCACGGCCCGTCTGGCCCGTGAACACAATGACGCCAACGTTATTTCCATCGGTGCCCGCGAGCACACGATCGAAGAGGCCACCAGCTTCATCGACGCGTTCATCGCCGAGCCGTTCAGCGACGAGGAGCGTCACGTGCGTCGTATCCACCAGCTCGGAGAGTATGAAACGACCGGAACCATCGCCGGAAAAGACGTCGACGGCGTCGTGAACTGAGGTGCCAGAGGGCCACTCCGTTCACCGCATCACCCGCCAGTTTCAGCGCAACTTCGTCGGTCACCGGGTCACCGTTTCCTCCCCGCAGGGACGGTTCGTGATCGGTGCCGCCCAGCTCAGCGGGCACACGGTGACGGATGCCCGCGCCGTCGGCAAACAGATGTTTCTGGAGTTCGACCACTGGTTGTGGTTGCGCATCCACTTGGGCATGTATGGGGCGTGGGATTTCAGCGGCGAGATTCAGATGGATGCCACGATGGCTTCGGCCAACGGCCGGATGGGGCAAACCAACCAGCACGGCACGGATCTACCAACGTTTGACGCTGCGGGGGAGAACTCGATCTTCAGCATCGGTGCGCCCCGCCGCACCCGGGTGCGCATGTCGGAGCAGGAGAAAGAGATCGACCTCGCCGACGCTTTTCCGCCGGAGCCGGTCGGTCAGGTGCGGGTGCGGCTGCTCAGCGGCACGGTGTGTGCCGACCTGCGCGGACCGACCGCCTGCGAGGTGCTCGACCCGTCCCAGGTCGAGGCCGTGATCGCCAAGCTGGGGCCCGACCCCGAGCTTGAGAATACGCCGGAGGCGGAGCAGCGCTTCGTCAGCGTCGTGCGCAAGAAGCCCACGCCGATCGGCCGCCTGCTGATGGACCAGACCGTGGTCAGCGGAATCGGCAACGTGTATCGCGCCGAAATGCTCTTTCGCGCGGGACTCAACCCACACGCCCCGGGTAAATCGCTCAGCGACGAGACCGTACGCGACCTGTGGAGCGACTGGGCACACCTCCTCCACATCGGGGTGGCGACCGGCCAGATGATGACCATGGACGGCCTCGACGGCGAGCCGTACCGACTCGCCATGAAGAATCGGGCCGACCGGCACTGGGTCTACAAGCGGGAGGGGCTGCCCTGCCGGGTCTGCGGCACCCACATCGTGCTTGAAGAGATGGCCGCCCGCAAGCTGTACTGGTGCCCGCGCTGCCAGGCCTGAGTCCCTGTGGTGTCAGCGCACCGGGCGGACTGCGAAAATAGAAGCATGAACCGAATTGCCAGGCCCCGTCGTCGCGTCGCAACTTTTGTGAGCGTCGTCGGTGCGGTCGTGTTGGCCCTCGGCCTCACCGCGTGTTCCGGCGAAGACGGGGCCGGCGTGATCGACACGGTCGGCAGCGTTGACTTCGTGAATCCGCTGGCCATTCCGCCGCTGGCTGAATCAACCGTCAACGCCGCCGGTGAGCGGATGTTCGACCTCACGGCGGAGGCTGGCACGACCGAGTTCACTCCGGGCGTCGCGACCGAGACCTGGGGCTACAACGGCAGCTACCTCGGCCCGACGATCGTCGCCCGGCGCGGCGAAAACGTGCGCATCAACGTCAACAATGACCTCGACGTAGCCACCACCGTGCACTGGCACGGCGCCAATTTGCCCGCCGAAATGGACGGCGGACCGCACCAGATGGTCGAGCCCGGCGCCGAATGGAGCCCCAACTTCGAGATCGACCAGCCAGCCTCAACCCTCTGGTATCACCCGCACCCGGCAGGCGACACCGAGCACCAGGTGGAGATGGGTCTGGCTGGGGTCTTCATCGTGCAGGACGACGAGGAGGCAGCCCTGAACCTGCCGCGCAGCTACGGCGTCGACGATATTCCGGTGGTGGTGCAGGACCGCCGTTTCGACGAGAACGGGCAGTTCGTCACCGACGTGCGCGGCTACATCGGTCCGATCGGTGACCAGCTGCTCGTCAACGGCACCCTCGCGCCCTACCTCGACGTCACCTCCGAGGTGGTGCGCCTCCGACTGCTCAACGGGTCAACCTCCCGGGTGTACGACTTCGGATTGAGTGATGGCCGGTCCTTCGACCTGATCGGAACCGACGGCGGACTGCTGGAGGAGGCGGCGCCGATGGACGGCATCCGTTTGTCGCCGGGGGAACGCGCCGAAGTGCTCGTTGAGCTGGTGCCGGGGGAGACCGTGAACCTGCAGTCGAACCCGCCAGACCTCGGCATCTCAGCCAGTGCCGCGACGCGCAACGCCGGTGACGACACCCTCGATGTGCTGGAGCTGCGCGCCGCCGACACGCTCAGCAGCATCGGGGAGACCGCCAGCACCCTCGCGAGCATCGAACCGCTCGACAAAGCGGATGCCACAGTCGACCGGTCGTTCACTTTGAACGGTTACACGATCAACAATCGGCTGATGGACATGACCCGCATCGACGAGACGATCGAGGCCGGCGCGACCGAGGTCTGGACCGTCGACAACGCCATGCCGCTGCCCCACAACTTTCACGTGCACGCCGTGCAGTTTCAGGTGCTGCGGGTGGGCACCGAGCCGCCGCCCGTCGAGCTGGCCGGCTGGAAGGACACGATCTACCTCGAGCCCGGAGTGCGCTACGAACTCATTATGCAGTTTGCGGAATATACCGACCCCGACTTTCCGTATATGTTCCACTGCCACATGCTCTCGCACGAGGACGCGGGAATGATGGGCCAGTTCGTCGTGGTCGAGCCCGGCGAGGAAGCAGGCACCCCGCCGACCGCTCACGACGCCATCGTTCCCCAGTCGAACCTGGCCGTCGGGAGCGGGCCGCGGGCACTCGCGCCGGCCCACGGTCACTAGCTATCCGCATCCGCTTAACGAGAGAAAGCCGCCAGCTTGAGCTGGCGGCTTTCAGTGTTTCTGCATTAAACAGAGGGGTCGACGGGAATCGAACCCGCGTCATAAGTTTGGAAAACTCAGGCTCTACCATTGAGCTACGACCCCAGGCCCAAAATCTGGGCACTCGAATATCGTAGTACAGGAAACCGGGGGTCGTTTGCCAGTGCGGGCGCATCCGCTCGAAAGGCGTGCATTAGACTGGCTGAGGTCAATCCGTGTGTCGCGAGCTATCGCGTGCGCCACCGGATTGGTTCCCCAACAAAGTAGTACCGATGGGTCGAAGTAGATCCGGGGCGTAGCTCAGCTTGGTAGAGCGCTCGTTTTGGGGGCGAGAAGTCGCAGGTTCAATTCCTGTCGCCCCGACATTATCCGCAGCACACCGTTTCAATACACAGGAGAGTCTCGAGTGAAGTCCACGGTCGAAAAACTGAGCCCCACGCGCGCCAAGCTCACCATCACGGTGAGCCCAGACGAGCTGAAGCCAGCCATCACCCATGCTTACGGCCACATTGCCGAAGACATCAACATCCCCGGTTTCCGTAAGGGCAAGGTCCCGCCGGCAATCATCGACCAGCGCGTCGGCAAGGGCGCCGTTCTGGAGCACGCCGTCAACGAGGGTCTCGACGGTTTCTACCGCGCGGCTGTCGAAGAGAACAAGCTGCGCCCGCTCGGCCGTCCAGAGGCCGACATCGTCGAATGGCCCAGCAACACCGACTTCTCCGGTGACCTGCTCCTCGCTATCGAGGTTGACGTGCGCCCGGAGATCGACCTGCCCAGCTACGCCGGCCTCAAGCTCACCGTTGACGCCGTCGCGGTGTCCGACGAGGAAGTCGCCGAAGAGCTCGACAAGCTGCGCAGCCGCTTCGGCACGCTCATCACGGTGGATCGCCCCGCCAAGACCGGCGACTTCGCCCAGATCGACCTGAACGCCGCGATCGATGGGGAAGAGGTTGACACCGCGAGCGGAATCTCCTACGAGGTTGGCTCCGGCGACCTCATCGACGGCATCGACGAGGCGCTTGACTCGCTCAGCGCCGGCGAGACCACGACCTTCAACTCCGACCTCATGGGCGGAGACCACGAGGGTGAGACGGCCGAGATCACCATCACGGTTATCGCCGTCAAGGAGCGCGAGCTTCCCGAGGCGAACGACGACTTCGCTCAGATCTCGAGCGAGTTCGACACGATCGCCGAGCTGACCGAGAGCCTCAAGGTTCAGGTTGAGAAGTCCAAGGCCTTCGGCCAGGGCAGCCAGGCCCGCGAGCGTCTCCTCGAGACGCTTCTCGGCTCGGTGGAGGTACCGATCCCTGCCGCGATCATCCTCGACGAAGTCAACCGTCACCTCGAAGGCGAAAGCCGTCTGGAAGACGACACGCACCGCGCCGAGGTCACCGAAGCCAGCGAGAAGACGTTCCGTCAGCAGATTCTGCTCGACACGATCGCCGAAGCCGAGCAGGTCAAGGTCAGCCAGGACGAACTCACCCAGTACCTCATTCAGGGTGCCAGCCAGTACGGAATGGACCCCAGCGAGTTCGTGCAGACGCTCAACACCAACGGCCAGATCCCGTCGATGGTGGCTGAGGTTGCCCGCAACAAGGCTCTCGCCATTGCCCTGGGCAAGGCCGAGGTCGTTGACTCTAACGGCAAGCCGGTCGACCTGAGCGAATTCACCGGCCCGGTCGGCGACGACACTTCTGTTGAAGCGGATGCTGCTGACAGCGCAGTCGAGGCAGCTCCGGCCGCCGAGGCTGACGCTGAGGTCGCAGCTGAGGCCGACGAGAAGCCCAAGAAGAAGAAGGCTGCTGCCAAGAAGTAGTACCGGTGTGCGTGAAAGGCCGGCTGGCCAGTACTTTTCATAGGTGCTGGTCAGCCGGCCTCTTGCATGCCGCCGGGCACCTGTGCGATGGCCGGTAATCTGCCGAGGGCGAACAGAGCCATTTTGACGCTCGCGCTCCGATAGATTCATTGAGAAGCGACAACTGAAACGGAGCACGACATGGCCGACCCGACACCCACCAATGGTGTATTTGACCGACTGCTGAAGGACCGCATCATCTGGCTCGGCTCAGAGGTCCGTGACGAAAACGCGAACGAGATCTGCGCCAAGATCCTCTTGCTGGCAGCGGAAGATTCCAAACGCGACATCTACCTCTACATCAACTCTCCCGGCGGCTCGATCACCGCCGGCATGGCGATCTACGACACGATGCAGTTCGTACCCAACGACATCGTCACGGTCGGTATCGGCATGGCAGCCTCGATGGGTCAGTTCTTGCTTACCTCGGGGACCAAGGGTAAGCGGTACATCACCCCGAACGCTCGCGTGCTTCTGCACCAGCCGTCCGGCGGGTTCGGCGGCACGGCCGCCGACATCCAGACCCAGGCTCGCCTCATCCTCGACATGAAGCAGCGCCTCTCCGAGATCACGGCCGCGCAGACCGGCAAGACCCCCGAGCAGATCAACGCCGACGGTGACCGCGACAACTGGTTCAGTGCGCAGGAAGCCCTTGAGTACGGTTTCGTCGACCATCTCCGCGCATCCGCTTCGGATGTCATCGGCGGCGGCGGCACCGACCCCGACGCCACCAAGTAGTCCGCCGAAACTGAACAGGAAGAAATCATGACTATCCCCACATTCGGTGGAACGGCCTACAGCTCGATGGGCGGCTCGACCAAGCACTTGACTAATAACGGCGCACCTGAATCGCGCTACATCCTCCCCACCTTCGAAGAACGCACCGCCTACGGCTACAAGCGCCAGGACCCGTATGCCAAGCTGTTCGAGGACCGCATTATCTTCCTCGGCGTGCAGGTTGACGACGCCTCCGCCGACGACGTGATGGCCCAGCTCCTCGTGCTCGAAAGCCAGGACCCGGACCGCGACATCACGATGTACATCAACTCGCCCGGTGGATCGTTCACCGCCATGACGGCGATCTACGACACTATGCAGTACATTCGTCCGCACGTGATGACGGTGTGCCTCGGCCAGGCGGCATCCGCTGCGGCCGTATTGCTCGCCGGTGGAACCGCCGGCAAGCGCCTCGCGCTGCCGAACGCGCGGATCCTGATTCACCAGCCCTCGGTTGGTGGGCAGGGTGGCGGCCAGGCGTCGGATATCGAGATTCAGGCCGCCGAGATTCTGCGCATGCGGGTCTGGCTCGAAGAGACCCTCGCGCACCACTCCAACCGGAGCGTTGAGCAGGTCAACAAGGACATCGATCGCGACAAGATCATGAGCGCGGCGGAGGCCCTCGAGTACGGCCTGATCGACCAGGTTCTGACCAGCCGCAAGAACCTTCCGATGTTGGTAAAGTAGCCTCACACCTAAATACCGCTGCGGCGCGTCGCCTTCGGGGGGCGCGCCGTTTCGGTTTGTGGCGCGCTGCACGCAAGTGTCGTACGCACAGGCTAGGCTCAATTGCAGCGAGACCAATGGAGGAGGCGGACATGGCTCGAATAGGCGAAAGTGCCGACCTGCTCAAGTGTTCCTTCTGCGGAAAGAGCCAGAAGCAGGTACAACAGCTCATCGCCGGCCCCGGCGTGTACATCTGTGACGAGTGCGTCGAGCTGTGCAACGAGATCATTGAAGAGAGACTGGCAGAGGCCGGCTCTGAAGCGACCGCCGGTGAATTCGACCTCCCCAAGCCCAAAGAAATCTTCGGTTTCCTCGAGGAATACGTCATCGGCCAGGAACCCGCCAAGCGTGCCCTCGCCGTCGCCGTGTACAACCACTACAAGCGTGTGCGGTCTCGTGCCACGCTCACCGCGGCCGAGGCGATCCACGACGATGTCGAGATTGCCAAGTCCAATATTCTGCTGATCGGCCCGACCGGCTGTGGCAAGACCTACCTGGCCCAGACCCTGGCCAAGCGTCTCAATGTACCCTTCGCCGTAGCGGATGCGACGGCCCTCACCGAGGCCGGCTACGTCGGTGAAGACGTCGAGAACATTCTGCTCAAGCTGATTCAGGCCGCCGACTACGACGTCAAGCGCGCCGAGACCGGAATCATTTACATCGACGAGATCGACAAGATCGCCCGCAAGGCCGAGAATCCGTCGATCACCCGCGACGTCTCCGGGGAGGGCGTGCAGCAGGCGCTCCTGAAGATCCTCGAGGGCACCATTGCCTCCGTGCCCCCGCAGGGTGGGCGCAAGCATCCGCATCAAGAGTTCATTCAGATCGACACCACGAACGTGCTGTTCATCGTGGCCGGCGCCTTCGCCGGGCTCGAAGACATCATCTCGTCCCGGGCCGGCAAGAAGGGCATCGGTTTCGGCGCTCCGCTGCACATTAAGGGCGACGACATCAACCTGTTCAGCGAGGTTCTGCCCGAAGACCTGCACAAGTTCGGGCTGATTCCCGAGTTCATCGGCCGGCTTCCCGTCGTCACGACGGTCACCCAGCTCGACCAGGTGGCGCTCATGCAGATTCTCACCGTGCCCAAGAACGCGCTCGTGCGGCAATATCAGCGCATGTTCGAGCTCGACGGCGTTGAGCTCGAATTTGAGCAGCCCGCTCTGGAAGCCATTGCCGACCTGGCTGTGCTTCGCAAGACCGGTGCCCGCGGTCTGCGCGCCATCCTTGAAGAAGTGCTTGGCCCGGTCATGTTCGAGGTGCCCTCCAGCACCGACGTCGAGCGGGTCATCATCACCCGCGACACCGTGTTGAACAATGCCCCCGCTGAAATGGTGCTGCACAAGACCCGCCAGGTGAAGTCGGCCTAGAAGCGTACGCGTACAGGTACGGCAACGTCCGGGTTGACCGAGGCCGTCACACTCCTGCCACCGTGGTGGGGCGGGCGGAGTGCAATCGTTGTGTGCCGTAGCCTGCGGGGGTGCGGTTTGTCGGGTGCAGCAGCGCTCAGTCGACCTATGGGGTGTTGCGGCGTATCTGGCTGACGTCGAATCGGGTCCGAACGACGATGCCGGCCGTGGTGCGTTCGATACTGAGCGCGGCAAGAGTTGCAGCAAGGGCCAACAGCGCTCCGGCTGCCTCAAGACTCTCCTCCACGCCCAGCAGTACGTGATATTCGAGGCTCGCACGAGCGACGTCATCTTGGCGCCCGCCAACGATATACCCGCTAATGGCTTCGATTCCGACCGCGCCGAGCAGGTAGATCGTGCCCGCGACGATGAGCCGCCGACGAAGAGGTCGGTCAATTCGTCGTGCGATCCACAACACCACCAGACCAGCGGCGATGGCGAGCGGCACCCCGAGGGTGAGCCAGGAGAACGTGAACGACGAACCGAGATTGAACCGGGCCAGCTTCTCATGCAGCTGGGCGATCTCATCGGCAGACATCTCAAATGCGATAGCGCCGAGCAGGAAGTACGGCAGCGCGGCCCTGCCCTCGTCTCGGGCGGTGAAGCCGACGACGCCGAGGGCGACGCCGACGCCGGCCAGGAGAACCCCGGAAATCCAGGCCCACAGGTTGGCTTCACCGTCGGCGTAGAGCAGACTTGCCGTTCCGCTGAGAAGAGCCCAGCCCGGTACGGAGCTGTCGATGTTCTCTCGGATGAAATGCAGCACCAGTCCGGCCAGCAGTATCCCGGCCAAAACGATGGCGGCGAGCGACAAGAACCCCCGCCGGCCCGCGCCCTGGCGTGACGGTTCCGGAGTGTCCATGGTCATGGAGCTTACGGCCAGACCGAGCCGGGCACATCCTCAATCCTGAGGGTGCAGGTTCCACCTGCCGCTCAGTAGACAACTTCGTGGGGTGTCGGTGGCACCACACCCCACGAAGTTGTCCAGTGAGCGCAGGCCCTAGTTCAGACCGCGGCGATCGAGGAGCGGCTTCAACGCTGCGTCTCGGCCGCGCCAGTGGCGGTAGGCCTCAAGCGGATCCATGGTGCCGCCGACGCCGAGCAGGCGGTCCCGAAATCGGTTGCCGTTGGTGCGGGTGAGTCCGCCATTCTCCTTGAACCATTCGACCGTGTCCGCGTCGAGCACCTCACTCCAGATATAGGAGTAGTACCCGGCGTCGTAACCGCCGGAGAACGTGTGCGCGAAGTACGTGCTCGCGTAACGGGTAGGAACGGCAGGATTGTCGAGTCCAACGGCGGCGAGGGCATCCGCTTCGAACTGGGCAACGTCGGTAACGACCGTGTCGGCGTCGATGCGGTGCCAGGCCTGGTCGAGAAGCGCGGCGGCGAGGTATTCGCTGGTCAGAAATCCCTCGTTGAAGGCCGAGGACGCCTGGATGCGGTCTACCAGGTGTTGCGGCATCGCCTCGCCCGTCTCGTAGTGGTGGGCATAGTTCGCTAGCACTTCGGGCCAGAGCATCCACATTTCGTTGACCTGGCTTGGAAATTCCACGAAGTCGCGGTACACGTTGGTGCCGGAGAACTTGGGATAGGTCGCGCGGGCGAGCAGCCCGTGCAGGGCATGGCCAAACTCGTGAAACAGAGTGGTGACCTGGTCATAGGTGAGCAGCGTGGGTTGGCCAGCTGCCGGCTTGGACACGTTGAGGTTGTTGCAGACCACGGTCGTGTCCGCGCCGAGCAGCGCGGACTGCGAGACGAGGGAATTCATCCACGCCCCGCCGCGTTTGGAATCGCGGGTGTAGAAATCGCCGATGTACAACCCGATACCGGTGCCGTCGTCGGTGCTGACCTCGAACACGCGTGCTTCGGGATGCCAGCCGACCAGGTCGGGCCGCGCCGTGAAGCTGAGGCCGTAGAGCTGCTGGGCCGCGAAGAACACTCCGTTGGCGAGCACGCTTTCGAGTTCGAAATAGGGGCGCATCGCCGCGGTATCGACGTCGTACTTCGCCCGGCGCACCTTCTCCGTGTAGAACGCCCAGTCCCAGGCCGCCAGCTCGAAGCCGCCGCCCTCGGCGTCGATCACGGCCTGCAGGTCGGCCTGTTCCACGAGGGCGTTGCGGCCGGCGGCCGGGGCGAGGCCGCCGAGCAGATCCCAGACGGCACCGGGAGTCTTGGCGGTCTCGTCGGCGGTAACGTAGGCGGCATGGCTGTCGAACCCGAGCAGGCGCGCACGCTGGGCACGCAGGTGCGTGATCTCGATCACGAGCGGCCGGTTGTCGTTGACCGCGCCCGCCGCATCAGAGCGGATGCCGCGCGCACGACTTGCCCTCAGCAACCGCTCGCGCACCCCGCGGTTGGTCAGGCTCGCAAGGTAGGGGTGTGAGGTGGGCAGGACCAGGCTGATCAGATACTTTCCGGCGAGGCCGCGGTCACGGGCAGCCTCGCCGGCCGCGGATATCTCGCCATCGGTCAGTCCGTTGAGCTCGGACGCATCGTCGATGACGATCCCGAGGTCGTTAGTGTCGGCCAACAGATTCTTCTCGAATCGAGTGGTCAGCGTCGACAGGCGCGAGTTGAACTCGCGCAGCGCCTGCTTGTCGCCGTCGCTGAGACCGGCCCCGGCGAGGCTGAATTCGGTGAAGTAGCGCTCGATCAGGTAGATCGACTCGGCATCGAGGCTCAGCCTCTCGCGTTGCGCATGCACGGCGGTAATGCGGGCATACAGGGCGGGATCGAGCCGGATCGCATCATTGTGGGCTGCCAGCAGCGGCGCGAGTTCTTCTTCGAGGTCGTTGGTGAAGTCGCTGGAGTCGGACGAGCACTTGTTGAAGAAGACTTCGGCGACTCGGGTGAGCGTCTGCCCGCTGCGCTCGAGGGCCACCAGGGTGTTCGCGAAAGTGGTGGCATCCGCTTGATCGGTGATCGCGCGGACCTCGGCCAGCTGCTCGCTCATGCCCTGCAGAAACGCCGGCCGATAGTGCTCGTCCTCAATGTCGGCGAAGGTCGGCAGCTGGTACGGCAGGGTGCTGGAGACGAAAAAGGGATTGTTCGCGGTGGAAGCCATATCTTCAGACTAGCCATGGTCTCCGACCGGCCCGATCACGCTCGCCGCAGCGGAAACGCCCGCAGGCTGCGGGGGAGTCGTAGTATTCGATCATGACCGACTTGACCGACAGCGCCGAGTCCGCTCCACGGGACCAGTACATTCACGGCCACCATGAAAGCGTGCTGCGTTCCCATACCTGGCGCACCGTGGCCAACTCCGCCGCCTATCTGATTCCAGAGCTGACTGCCGGCGTCAGGCTGCTTGATGTGGGGTGCGGACCCGGCACGATCACGGTCGATCTGGCGCGGCGCGTCACGCCGGGCCAGGTTGTCGGTCTGGACGCGTCGTCGGAGATCGTCGGGCATGCGGCGGGGCTGGCCGTCGATGAGGGCGTGCACAATGCGAGTTTTCAGGTCGGCGACGTTTATGCGCTCGACTTTGCTGACGCATCCTTTGACATCGTTCACGCCCACCAGGTGATGCAACACCTGGCCCGTCCCGTCGTCGCCATGGCCGAGATTCGGCGAGTGCTGCGGCCCGGCGGCGTCTTCGCCGCTCGTGACGTCGACTACGGGGGAGTGATGATCGCTCCCGTGATCGATGGTCTCACCGAGTGGATGCGGGTCTACCGCGAGGTGCACTACTGGAACGGCGGTGAACCCGACGCCGGGCGATCGCTCAAAGCCTGGGCCCGCGCGGCCGGATTCGCGAGCGTTGCCAGCAGCGCATCCGTCTGGTGCTTCGCTTCCGACGCCGAACGGGAGTGGTGGGGAGAATCCTGGGCCGTGCGGGTGACCGAGTCGGCCTTTGCCGCCCACGCCATCGAAGCCGGCGTGGCAGACCTGGCCGATCTGAAGCGGATGGCCGCGGCTTGGCGTCAGTGGGTGCACGATCCGAACGGCTGGTTCGGCATGCCCCACGGCGAGATTCTCGCCCGGGCCTGACCCAGGAGTTACGGGTTAGATCCAGTCCTCGTCATCGTCATCCGTGTTGGTGGACGGCTGCGTGATGGTGGCGCTGTCATCGACCGGGTTGAACCGAATGATCGTGCCATCGTCCAGCTCGATCACCGGCTTGGACTCCAGCCAGGTCAGTGTCCAGCGCCAGGTGCTGGTGTCCACGGCGAGGGCAGCGAGGTCCTCCTCCACGGCGTGCACGGCGATTTCCACGACGTGGGGGAGGCCGGCGGGCAGGGTGCCGCCGAGCGACCAGCGAGTGCCGAGTTGCATGACTTAGACGTCGATCTCGTAGGTGACCCAGTCGGTGCGGGTGCCGACCTGGTCATAGAGCACCTGGGCGGTGGCGTTGTCGGCGGCGGTCAGCAGCTGCACCTGGGCCAGCTTTCGAGCACGCGCGTAGGACTTGGTGAAATCCATCAGCTGCGTTGCGACGCCCTGGCCGCGGGAATCCTCGGTCACGAACAGGTCATCGAGAAAGAGTACAAGATCGCCGCTGAGCGTGCGCGGCACGGTGCGGTAGTGCGCGAAACCGACGAAGTCGCCGGCGTCATTGACCGCGACGGCACCGTCGAGAGAGTTGTTCGCGTCGATGATCCAGCTCCAGACCTGCAGCGCGATCTGGTCGGTCAACTCGCTCTCGTAGAACGCGCTGTAACCCTCAAAGAGGCCCAGCCAGGGGAAGAAATCTTTGTCGCCCAGCGGGCGTACGGTAACTGACATCTGGTTTCCTAACTTTCCAACACGGTGGCGAACACGATGTCGGTCACGGCGAGTTCGCTGCCGTCGACAAAGGTTAATTCTTGAATTCGGCCGACCGCTTTGAGATCGGCGGCGGCCAAGGTAAGCAGCGCGATTTCGGCCGGTGCACCGCAGATCACTGCGGAATCCAGCTCGGACTTCTGGGAGGCCTTGGCATCCGTTTTAGCCCGACGGATGCCGGTGAGCGCGCGACTGGCCAAATCCAGCAGGGCGATGTTGCCGGTGGCAACCTCATTGCTGCCGAGCAGGTCGGCCGCGACGGGCCACGGCGCGGTGTGCACCGAACCCTCATTCGACCAGGACCAGGCTTCTTCGGTCGCGAACGGCACGAACGGTGCGAACAAGCGCAGCAGGGTGGCCAGCGCGGTGCGCAGCGCAGCAACAGCGGAAGCCTGGCCGGTTCCAGGCTCGCCGTAGGCGCGCTCCTTGACCAGTTCGAGGTAGTCGTCGCAGAAAGTCCAGAAGAAGCTCTCGGTGGTTTCCAGCGCCCGAGCGTGGTCATAGTTCTCGAACGCGGTCGTGGCCTGGGCGACGACGGCGGTCAGGCCGGCGAGCATACTCTGGTCAACCGGCTCGGTCACCGGGGCGTCGATGCTGCCCTGCGACATTGAGACGAATTTGCTCGCGTTGAGAATCTTGATGGCGAGGCGACGGCCGATCTTGATCTGCGTCGGGTTCTGCGGATCAAAGGCCGCATCGGTGCCCAGGCGAGAGGATGCCGCCCAGTAGCGCACCGCATCGGATCCATGCTTTTCGAGCATGTCGGCCGGGGTGACCACGTTGCCCTTCGACTTCGACATTTTCTTGCGGTCGGGGTCGACGATGAAGCCGCTGAGCGCGGCGTGCTGCCAGGGTGACTTGCCGTGCTGCTGCTCTGCGCGCAGCAGGGTGGAGAACAGCCAGGTGCGAATGATGTCCTGGCCCTGCGGGCGCAGCGAGTACGGGAAGACGAGGTTGAACAGCTCCGGGTCCCGCTCCCAGCCGCCGGCGAGCTGCGGGGTGAGCGAGGAGGTGGCCCAGGTGTCCATCACGTCGACCTCGCCGACGAAACCGTTGGCCTGGCCGCGCTGGCTCTCGGTGTAGCCGGGGGCGGCATCCGATGACGGGTCAACCGGCAGCAGGTCGCGGGTGGCGACGATGGGCTGGTCGAAGACCGGGTTGGCGTCGGCGTCGAGCGGATACCAGACCGGCAGCGGCACGCCGAAGAAGCGCTGGCGGGAGACGAGCCAGTCGCCGGTGAGGCCGTTGACCCAGTTCTCGTAGCGCACCTTCATGAATTCGGGGTGCCAGGCCAGCTCGGTGCCGTGCTCGAGCAGGCGGGCGCGCAGCTTTTCGTCGCGAGCACCGTTGCGGATATACCACTGGCGGGTCGAGACGATTTCGAGCGGCTTGTCGCCTTTTTCGAAGAACTTCACCGCGTGCACGATGGGTTTTGGTTCGCCGATCAGGTCGCCGCTGGCTTTCAATAGCTCGACCACGGCGGCCTTCGCACCGAACACGGTTTTGCCGGCGAGCTGCGCATACGCTGCACGGCCGGCTTCGGAGGTGATCGCCTCTGGCACTTCGGCCATGATGCGACCGTCGAAGCCCATGATTGCACGGTTGGGCAGGTCGAGCTCCCGCCACCAGACGACGTCGGTCACGTCGCCGAAGGTGCAGATCATGGCGATTCCCGAGCCCTTGTCCTTTTGGGCGAGGTGGTGGGCGAGCACGGGAACCTCGACACCGAACACGGGGGTGGTCACCGTGGTGCCGAACAGGTGCTTGTACCGTTCGTCATCCGGATGCGCCACCAGCGCCACGCAGGCCGGCATCAGCTCGGGGCGGGTCGTCTCGATCTCTATCGTGGTGCCGTCGGGCTTTGCGAACGATACCCGGTGGTACGCGGCGGGCATGTCCTTGTCTTCGAGTTCGGCTTGGGCGACCGCGGTGCGGAACGTGACGTCCCACAGGGTCGGTGCCATTGCCTGGTATGCCTCGCCGCGTTCGACGTTGCCGAGAAAAGCCAGCTGCGAGGTGAACAGGGCTTCCTGGCCGATGGTGCGGTAGGTCTGGGTCCAGTCGACGGAGAGGCCGAGGGTGCGCCACAGCGCTTCGAACTGCTTTTCATCTTCTTTGGTGAGGGTTTCGCACAGTTCGATGAAGTTGCGGCGGCTGATCGGCAGCTGGTCGGCGGCCTTGGAGCTTTTGCCGTCGCCGCCCTCGAACGGTGGAACGAAGTTGTCGGTGTAGCCGAGCGACGGGTCGCAGCGCACACCGTAGTAGTTCTGCACACGACGCTCGGTGGGCAGGCCGTTGTCGTCCCAGCCCATCGGGTAGAACACGTTCTTGCCGCGCATGCGCTGAAAGCGGGCGACGACATCCGTGTGGGTGTACGAGAACACGTGGCCGATGTGCAGCGAGCCGGAGGCGGTCGGCGGGGGAGTGTCGATCGAGTAGATCGTTTCGCGGGTCGCGTTCTCCCGGGCGAAGCGATAGGTGCCGTCGGTCTCCCAGCGGGACTCCCATTTAGCTTCGAGCCCTTCGAGGGCTGGTTTCTCTGGCACTCGATTGTCTGCGGCGCGATCGGCGGTGGTCATAGCTCTCCGGTTCGTATGCGGCACCGTGTCGGTGGTGAGGTGCCTAAGTCTGCCCTTCTAATCTACCCGATCGGGTCTTTCTCCCCGAACGGGCAGAGCGGTAGAACGCGTCGGCAGGTGTTTACCCGAGTAGTCGGGGCACAGCTGAGAGCAATTGCATCGAATACGGATGCTGCGGCGCGGCGAATACGCGCGCCGCCGGACCATTCTCCACGATGCGCCCGCTGCGCATCACCGCGACCTCGTCGCTGATGTGCTGCACGACCCCGAGGTCGTGCGATATGAAGATCAGGCTGAGTCCGCGTTCCCGCTGCACGTCGTCGAGGAGATCGAGCACCTGCGCCTGAACGCTCACGTCGAGGGAGGACACGGGCTCGTCGCAAATGAGGATTTCGGGACGCCCGGCCAGCGCCCTGGCGATACCGACACGCTGGCGCTGTCCGCCGGAAAGTTCGAGCGGGCGCCGCGGCAGTACTGTTCCGGCCAGTTCGACCTCGTCCAGCAGAGTCGTGAGCCGGGCAAGACTCTGCGGGGACCGCCGCGAACCCCGTGAGTCGGTGAGCGCGGGACCGAGGGCATCCGCGAGAATCTCGGCGACGCTGCGGCGCGGATCGAACGAGCCGAGGGCATCCTGATAGATCGCCCCGATGCCGGGTCGTTGTCCCCGCCGGTCCTTCTCGGCGATCGAACTCCACGCCCGGCCAAACAGCTGTACTTCGCCCTGTTCCGGTTTCAGCAGTGCGAGCATCAGGCGAGCCGTCGTGGTTTTTCCGGAGCCGGATTCACCGACGATGCCGAGGGTGCTGCCCCGGTGCAGTGCGAACGAGACGTCGTCGACGGCGAGCTGCCGACTGCCGTCGGGACGCCGAAAACTCCTGGTCAGGCCGATGGCCTCGAGCACGATTTCGCCCTGCTCCGTGGCGGTCGGGGCCGGAGCCGGTGAGCGGGGAATAGTGTGGGCGGCGGGGGAATCCAGCGGGCTCAGCCGGGTTCCGCGCGGCTTGTCGGCCGGAACCGCGGCAACCATGCGGCGGGTCTGCTCGTGCTGTGGGGTCCCCAAAACCTGTTCGGTCGGGCCGGATTCAATGAGCCGGCCGTCGTGCATCACCGCAACCCGATCGGCGATGCGGCTCACCACCGCGAGGTCGTGGCTGATCAGGAGCAGGGCAGTGCCGCTCAGTTTGATCTGCTCGAGCAGCGCCAGAATCTGCGCCTGCACGGTCACGTCGAGCGCCGTTGTCGGTTCGTCGGCGATGAGCAGCGGCGGGCCCAGCGCGATCGCCGCCGCGATCAGGGCGCGTTGGCGTTCACCGCCGGAAAGCTGCCCGGACAGTTTGTGTACCTGTTGAGCCGGGTCGGGCAACCCGACGGCATCGAGCAGTTCGACCACCCGGCGGGCGCGAGCCGCGGCGCCGAGGGTCGTGTGCAGCCGCAGCGAGTCGGCGATCTCCCGGCCGATCGGCCGGAGTGGGTCGAGCGAGACCAGGGCATCCTGCAGCACCAGGCCGACGTCCTTGCCGCGCCGAGACTGCCAGGCCCGGTCGGTCAGCCCCAGCACGCTGCGCCCGCCAAGGTCGAGCCGGTCGGCCTGCACCCGGGCGTTGCCGCCGGCGAGTCCGAGCAGGCTGCGCGCGGTCACGCTCTTGCCCGAGCCGGATTCGCCGACGATGGCGAGGCACTCGCCCGGCGCTATCTCGAACGACACTCCGTTCACGACCGACTCGGTCGCGCCGAAGCCAACACGCAGGTTGTGCACGGTCAGCGCCGCGGTGGCGCTCATGCGTGCCGCATTCGGCGGTCGATGCTGCGGCCGAGCACGGTGGCGGTCACGGCGGTGAGCACGATGAACAGACCTGGAAAGAAACTCATCCACCAGGCCGAGGTGATGTAAGTACGTCCGGCCGAGAGCATCGCGCCCCACTCTGCGGTCGGCGGTTCGGCACCGAGGCCGAGATAGCTCAGTGTTGCGGCCCAGACGATCGCCTGGCCGACTCCGAGGGTGGCGAGCACGAACAGCGGCGCGAGCGTATTCGGCAGAATATGACGCACCAATATCTGCCAGCGGGTGCGGCCGAGCACGGTCGCAGCCTCGACGAAGGCGGCCCCGCGCACGGCGATGAGCTGCGCGCGAATAATGCGGGCGTAGCCCGGGGCGGTGGACAGCCCGACCGCTATGGTCGCCGTCGCCACGCCGGGGCCGAACACCAGGATGAACAGCAGGGCCAGCAGCAGACCCGGAAACGCGAACAATACCTCGAGAAACCGGTTCACGGTGAAATCGACGATGGGTCCGAGCATTCCGGCCAGGGTGCCGAGCACCACGCCGAGCCCCAGACCGATCGCGGTCGCGGCGATACCGATCACGAGCGAGTACTGGGTGCCGTGCACGACCCGGGTGTAGATGTCGCGGCCGGATTCGTCGGTGCCGAAACCGTGCGCGAAGGTCGGTGGAGAAAACGCCGCCAGCGGGTCGATGGCGAGTGGATCGCCAGGGGCTAGAAACTGCGGCACCACTGCCGCGATCAACAACAGGATGGCGAGCAACCCGGCCACGCCCTCGGCCACTCCCAGACGTCGTGGCCGAACAGACTGGTTGGACCGCACGGCGAGCTCGGCCTGCACCTCGAGATCGCTCACGAGAGTCGCAGTCGGGGATCGACCAGGCGACTGACGGCATCCGTCAGCAAAGTCATCAGGATATAGGCGACGGCGACGATCATGACGACGCCGATCACCACCGGAACGTCGCGCAGGGTGACCGCGTTCAGCAGGGTGCGGCCCAGTCCTGGGCGGGCGAAAATGGTCTCGACGACGACCGCGCCACTGATCAGTGAGCCGAAGGCCCAGCCGGAGAGGCTGATCGCCGGCAGGGAGGCATGACGCAGTGCGTGGATCCAGCGGACGCCGCGCTCACCCTCGCCACGCGCCCGCGCCGAGAGCACGAACGGGCTCTCCAGGGCGATCATGAGGGACTCACGCATGATCTGCCCGAGAAAACCGGCCAGCGGAATGGCCAGGGTGAGCACCGGTAAGACCAGTCCGGCCACCCCGCCAGTACTGATCGGGGGCAGTGCGCCGAGCCAGATGCTGAACACGACGATCAGTGAGGTCGCGAGCCAGAAATGCGGCAGCGCCGCCGCGACGATTTCGAGGCTCGACCCCAACCGGGCAGCGACCCGACCACCGCGGGTCGACCAGGTGGCCAGCGCCAGCGCAATCACCCAGGCCAGGCCGAGGGCGAGCACGGCGAGCAGCAGGGTGCCGCCGAGCTGGGCCAGAACGAGCGGACCGACCTCCATATTAAGGGCGTAGGAACGCCCGAGGTCACCGGTCGCGAGGCGGCCAAGCTGAACCAGGTACTGCGTGAAAACGGGCTGGTCGAAGCCGTACTCGGCGGTGACCGCAGCGAGTGCTTCGGGGGAGGCCTGCGACCCCGGGCCGCCGAGCACAGCTTGGGCCGGGTCGCCGGGAATCAACCGCACCGAAAAAAAAGTGACGGATGCCACGGCCCACAGCACGAAGACCGCCCCGGCCAGACGCACGCCGAGTCGGCCGAGCGCCCGCGGCCCGGAGCGATCGGTCGGCGCTACCGGTTCAGCCACGCGTCGTACAGCGTGGGAACGGCCACGGTCGGCAGCGTGCGCAGGCCAACGACGTCGCTGCGCAGCAGGTAGTGGTTCTGCTGGTCGTAGAGCGGCAGAATATAGAAGCCCGCCAGAATGCGGTCCTGCGCTTCGGCGTAGAGCGACGTGCGCTTTGTTTCATCCGCGGTTCGGGCCGCCGTCGTGAGCAGTTCGTCGATCTCGGGATCGTTGACCTGGGCGAGGTTGGCGAAGTACCCGCTCGGGGCCGGCACGATGCTATCGGAGTGATACAGGATGCGCAGCACGTCGGGGCCGACCTTGGTATACGGCGCGCTCACGGCGTCGTAGTCGTTGGTGGCGAGCGCGGCATACCAGCTGGAGAGATCCATCGGGGCGAGCTTCACTTCGAAACCGGTCTCCTTGGCCGTGGCCTGGATCTGTTCGAACACGCTCTGCTCGGCCGGAATGGACTGGTTGGTGCTCACCGGAAATTCCACCGAGAGTCGCACGCCGTCTTTGACCCGGTAGCCGTCGGCATCCGTTTCACGCCAGCCGGCCGCATCGAGCAGCTCCGCGGCGGCCGACGGGTCGTAGTCGAACAGCGCCGGGTCGGACACGCCCATGGCCTCAACGCTCGACAGTGCCGAGTACGAGCGAGTTGCGGTGCCCTGGAACAGGCTCGAGACCGCGTCGTCGACGTTGGCCGAGCGGATGAACGCCTCACGAACGCGCACATCGTTGAACGGTGCCTGACCCGAGTTCAGCTCGATCCGGTTGGAGGCGCCTGGGCGCGGCGAGTCGAGCTGCTCGATCGAGTCGCTCTGCTCGGCTTGCACGATGGTGTCGGGCTGAGCGTTGTCGATCACGTCGACCTCGCCGGACTGTAGCGCGGCGTAGCGGGAGGCCGAGTCGGGAATGAAGCGCCAGATCACCTTGTCGAGGTAGGCAGGACCGGTGTGGTCGGCATCCGCCGGCGGGGAGACATAGTCGTCGTTGCGAACGAGGGTGATCGCGTTCTGCTTGACCCAGCTGTCGACACGGAACGGGCCGGTGCCCACCGGGGTGGCACAGTTCTCGTCCTGACTGCGTTTGAGCGCCGTGGGGGATTCCATCGCGAGCCAGACCTGCGACAGCGACTCGAGCAGAGCGCTGTCGGGTTCGGTCAGGGTGAAACGCACCACGGTGGGGGAGACAACCTCAGTGCTGGCGACCTTGCCGAGGGCGAGGTAACCGGTCGAGGAGAGCGTTTCGGGATCCTGCAGGTGGGCGACATTCGCTTGCACTGCTGCGGCGTCGAAGACCGTGCCGTCGGTGAAGGTGACGTCATCGCGCAGAGTGAAGTCCCAGGTCAGGCCATCGGCGCTCGGCGTCCAGGTCTCGGCCAGCCACGGAATGATCTGGCCCGCGGAATCACGCGAAACCAGCGACTCCAGGTATTGCGCGCTGATCATTCCCTGCGGAAAATTGCCCCCGACGTGCGGGTCGAGGCAGCTCGGTTCGGCATCGCCGGAGGCATAGGTGAGGGTGCCGCCGCTTTGCGGCTCGCCGACGGGGTCGTTCGAGGTGGTCGGCGTGCAGCCGGCGACTAGCAGGCCGACGGTGACCAGGCCGACGAGCCCTCCGAATGACCGAGCGGTGCGGGTGGAAACGCGGTGGGGAGCAGACATTCACAAACTCTTTCATCCATTGCCGAGTTGGTCTCAACTGAACCGACCCATCGTGCGAATGGGCCGACCTATAACACTAACGCCGTCCCACTCCAGTACAATCGAAAGTGGATGACAGTGACCCGGCCATCACCGGGAAGTCTTCGGAAGAACGGATGCCCACCTTCGGGTGGACAGCTCAGTAGAACCGAACGAGTCGGGCCCGTTACAGCCTGTGAACAAGCGGTCGCCCGGCGGTTTTGGGCGGCAAGCGAGGTGGTACCGCGGCGATTTCTACAGAATCGTTCGTCCTCGTGGAGCAGGGCCCCAGCGACCCGTCCCGGTAGGAGAAGCATTTTGTACCCCAAGAGCCGCAACACGACCCCCCACGGCACGCCCGCCGAGGCCATCGTTCCGTCACCGAACTTTCCCGCGCTCGAGAGCGAGGTGCTGGAATTCTGGAAGAACGACGACACCTTCCAGGCCTCGATCGACGCACGCGCCGGCGCCGAAGAGTGGACCTTTTATGACGGCCCGCCGTTCGCCAACGGCCTGCCGCACTACGGGCACCTGCTCACTGGATACGCCAAAGACCTGTTCCCCCGGTTTCAGACCATGCGCGGCAAGCAGGTGCACCGCCGCTTCGGCTGGGACACCCACGGCCTGCCGGCTGAGCTCGAGGCGGAGCGCAAGCTCGGCATTACCGACAAGAGCCAGATCGAAGAGATGGGCCTCGCTGCCTTCAACGCCGTCGCCCGCGAGTCGGTGCTCGAATACACCAAGGACTGGGAAGAGTACGTCACCCGGCAGGCCCGCTGGGTCGACTTCGAGAATGACTATAAGACCCTCGACATCACCTTCATGGAATCGGTGATCTGGGCCTTCAAGCAGCTACACACCAAGGGCCTCGCCTACGAAGGCTACCGGGTGCTGCCCTATTGCTGGCGAGACCAGACCCCGCTCTCCAACCACGAGCTGCGCATGGACGACGACGTCTACAAGATGCGCCAGGACCAGACCGTCACGGTCACGTTCCCGCTGATCGGCACGAAGGCCGAAGCCCTCGGCCTGACCGCGGTGCGTGCCCTGGCCTGGACCACCACCCCATGGACCCTGCCGTCCAACATGGCCCTCGCCGTCGGCCCCGACATCGTTTACGCCGTCGTTCCGGCCGGCCCGAACGGCACGCCGGACGCCGAGGTGCTGCGGGAAAGCGCTGACTCCACGGCTGCCGCCCCGCTCGGTTTGGTAGAAGTACTCGGCGCCGAATACCTGATCGCCATCGACCTAGTCGGCAACTATGCCAAGGACCTGGGCTATGAGTCGGCGGCGGACGCCGTCGCATCCGTTTCGCGCACGGTTACCGGCACCGAGCTCGCCGGTGTCGGCTACGACCGCCTGTTCGACTACTACGCCGACACCGCAGTCTGGGGCACCGAGCAGGCCTGGCGCTTCGTCGTCGCCGACTACGTCACCACGAGCGACGGTACCGGCATCGTGCATCAGGCTCCCGCCTACGGCGAGGAGGACCAGAAGGTCTGCGAGGCCGCCGGAATCCCGGTCATCCTCTCCCTCGACGACGGCGGAAAGTTTCTCAGCGACATTTCCGAGGTGGCCGGCCAGCTCTGGAGCGACGCCAACAAGCCGCTCACCGCGCTGCTCAAGGCCAACGGCCGGCTGTTGCGCCAGGCCAGCTACGAGCACTCTTACCCGCACTGCTGGCGCTGCCGCAACCCGCTCATCTATAAGGCCGTGTCGAGCTGGTTCGTGCGCGTCACCGACTTTCGCCCGCGCATGGTCGAGCTCAACCAGGAGGTGAACTGGGTTCCGGAGAACGTCAAAGACGGCCAGTTCGGCAAGTGGATCGGCAACGCCCGCGACTGGTCGATCAGCCGCAACCGCTATTGGGGCTCCCCGATTCCGGTCTGGAAAAGCGACAACCCCGATTACCCCAGAACGGATGTCTACGGCTCGCTCGACGAGTTGGAAGCCGATTTCGGGGTGCGCCCGACCGACCTGCACCGCCCGTACATCGACGAACTCACCCGACCGAACCCCGACGACCCCACCGGCCAGTCCACCATGCGCCGCATCACGGACGTGCTCGACGTCTGGTTCGACTCGGGCTCCATGCCGTTCGCCCAGGTGCACTACCCCTTCGAGAACCGGGAATGGTTTGAAGCGCACAACCCGGCCGACTTCATCGTCGAGTACATCGGGCAGACCCGCGGCTGGTTCTACCTGCTGCACGTGCTCTCCACCGCCCTGTTCGACCGGCCGGCCTTCAAGAACGTGGTCAGCCACGGCATCGTGCTCGGCAACGACGGCCAGAAGATGAGCAAGTCGCTGCGCAACTACCCCGACGTCAACGAGGTCTTCGACCGCGACGGCGCCGACGCCATGCGCTGGTTCCTGATGAGCTCCCCGGTGCTGCGCGGGGGCAACCTCGTCGTCACCGAAGAGGGCATCCGTGAGGGTGCCCGCCAGGTCATGCTGCCGCTGTGGAGCACCTGGTACTTCTTCTCCCTCTACGCCAACGCGTCTGCGTCCACTGACACCGACGGTGCCGCCGGCTACGACGCCACCTGGCGTACCGACTCGACCGACGTGCTCGACCGCTACCTGCTCGCCAAGACCCGCGACCTCATCGTCGGCGTCACGAGCGACCTCGAAGCCCTCGACAGCACGGTTGCCGCCGCGCGCCTGCGGGACTTCGCCGACGTGCTCACCAATTGGTACGTACGCCGGTCCCGCGACCGGTTCTGGGGCGGCGCCGCTGCCGGTGCCACCTCGCACGAAGCCTTCGACACCCTTTACACCGTGCTGGAAACCGTCTGCCGGGTCACGGCTCCGCTGCTGCCGCTCGTCACCGAGCGCATTTGGCAGGGTCTGACCGGCGGCCGCAGCGTGCACCTCGAAGACTGGCCCGATGCCGCCCTGTTCCCGGCCGACGAAGAACTCGTCACCGCGATGGACCAGGTGCGCCTGATCAGCAGCACCGTGCTGTCGCTGCGCAAACAGGCCGGTCTGCGCGTGCGTCTGCCGCTGACCAACCTCACCGTCGTCACCGGCAACACGTCCGCTCTCGCTGTGTTCGTCGGCATCCTGCGCGACGAACTCAACGTGAAAACGGTCACCCTGATCGAGCTCGAAGATGACAGCGCGGTCGCCTACGGCGTCACCAGCAAACTCGTCGTCAACGCCCGCGCCGCCGGTCCCCGCCTCGGCAAGCAGGTGCAGCAGGTGATCAAGGCTGCTCGCGCCGGCGACTGGAGTGAGACCGACGGCATCGTGACGGCCGGCGGCATCGCCCTCGAGCCGAGCGAATTCGAACTGACCCTCGAAGCGAACAACGAGGCGGGTGACGGCAGCACCGCGCTGGCGTTATTGCCCGGCGGCGGGTTCGCCCTGCTCGCCACCAGCACCACGCCCGAACTCGAGGCCGAGGGCTTTGCCCGCGACCTCATTCGCGCCGTGCAAGACACCCGCAAATCGGCCGGTTTTCAGGTGAGCGACCGTATCCGTCTCGATCTGCTGTTTCAGAATGAAGCGGATGCCGACTCCTTCGACCTTGCCCTCGGGGTGAACGTCGCGGACGAAACCCTCGCCACGACGTTCAGCACCCATCGCCCTTCGCAGGGCGAATTCTCCGCCGATCTGCCGTCCGAGTGGCTCGAAGCGCGCGTCGGCGCGCCGGTCGAACACTACGTGCGCTTTGAAGCCGACCACTATGTCAATTTGGGCGCCGTCATTGTTGCCGTCGCACGCGTGAATGGAGCCATCCTTGTCTGACACCAACGCCCCTGCTGAGGGCACGCCCGACGACGACACTGCCGGCTGGAAGAACATCACCGGTCGCGGTGACGAGGAGGAGCCGATGAACCAGCCGGCTCCGCTCGATACTTTTCGTGAAGCCGGCGACGCCGTCTTCGCCGCCCTGCTGCAGCGGGTGGGCGAGGCCCAGCCGCAGCCGCGTCTCGCACCGACGCGTCGGGCGCTGGAATTCCTCGGCGACCCGCAGACGTCGTATCCGATCATTCACATCGCCGGCACTAACGGCAAGACCAGCACGAGTCGTATGGTCGAGAGCATCGTGCGCGCCTACGGTCTGCGCACCGGCCTGCTGACCAGTCCGCACCTGGTTCGGCTGAACGAGCGCATCGTCATCGATGGCGAACCGATCAGCGACCAGATCCTCGCCGCGAACTGGACCGACATCCAGCCCTACCTGCAGCTGGTCGACGGCGAGCTTGAAGCCGCCGGCGAAGCGCCGCTGACCTTCTTCGAGGCGCTCACCGTGCTGGCCTTCGCCTGCTTCGCTGACGCGCCGGTGGATGTCGCCGTGATCGAGGTCGGCATGGGCGGCGAGTGGGATTCCACCAACGTCGCCGACGGCCAGGTTGCCGTCTTCACCCCGATCGCCCTCGATCACACGCTGCGCCTGGGCAATACCGTCGCCGAGATTGCCCGCACCAAGAGCGGAATCATCAAGCCGGCGGCATCCGTGGTCTCGGCGGCGCAGAGCGCTGAGGTGCAGGCCGAACTTGATCGCGCAGCGCAACTGACCGAGTCAACGCTGGCCCTCGAGAATGAGGGCTTCGAACTGCTCTCGAGCACCGTCGCTGTCGGTGGGCAGGTCATCTCGGTGCGCGGCCTGGCCGGCACCTACAGCGAACTGTTCCTGCCTCTCTACGGCACCCACCAGGCGCAGAATGCCACCGTAGCCATTGCCGCCGTCGAATCGTTTCTCGGCGCCGGCAGTCAGGCCCTCGCCAGCGATCTCCTCGCCGAGGGCCTCGCGACGGCGACGTCTCCCGGCCGCTTGCAGCTTGTCGGTATCGAACCGACCGTGCTCGTGGACGCCGCGCACAACCCGCACGGTGCCACAGCCCTCGCCGCAGCCCTCGAGGCGTACTTCGACTTCGACGAAATCGCCGTGGTCGTGGGAATTCTGGCCGAGAAAGACGCGCAGGGAATCATCGCTGCGCTCGCGCCGCAGGTCGACCGCTTCTACGTGACCGAGCCGCACTCGGAGCGGGCCGTGCGCATGGACGACCTCGCCGACAATATTGCCGAGTGGACCAGCGACCAGATCACCTTCCGCTTCGATGACCTGGCCGGTGCCCTGGAGAGCGCCCGTGAATGGGCCGCCGAGGCCCCCAAGCGTGCTGTGCTCGTCACCGGGTCGATCGTGCTCGTCGGCGACGCGATCACCCTCGCCGCCGCCGGTGAGTGGATGGAGAAGTGAGCGGTCCGCGCTCAGCGAAACGGTCGCTCGCGACGATTCTGCTCGGTTTCGAGACCATCGTCGTCTTTCTGGGCGCCGTCGTCACCCTGGGGCTGGTGTCCGTGGCGACCGAGCCCGGCCCGGTCGCACCGCTCGGCGTGATCATCGGCGGCGTGCTGCTCTGTGCGGCCATGGTCGCCCTGATCCCACTTCTCCGCTACGCCTGGTCGTACCCGATCGGCTGGGCGCTGCAGGCGATCATTATCGCCACCGGGTTCGTCACCCCGGCCATGTTTTTTGTCGGCGCACTGTTTGCCGCCATGTGGACCTACTGCATGGTCACCGGCTCCCGAATAGATCACACGCACCCCGATCAACACAAGGAGATTGAATGAACACCCCGATTGAAGAAACCCTCGTTTTGGTCAAGCCCGACGGCGTGGCCCGCAACCTGACCGGCGAAATTCTGCGCCGCATCGAGGCCAAGGGATACTCCCTGGTCGACGTGAAGCTCGTCGAACCCGACCGCTCACTGCTCGCCGCGCACTACGCCGAGCACGCGGGCAAGCCCTTCTACGAGCCCCTCGTCGAATTCATGGAGAGCGGCCCCATCGTCGCGTTCCGCGTTGCCGGCAATCGGGTCATCGAAGGCTTTCGCGCCCTAGCCGGAACCACAGACCCCACGACCGCCGCTCCGGGCACCATCCGTGGTGACCTCGGCCGCGACTGGGGTTCCAAGGTGCAGCAGAACCTCGTGCACGGCTCCGATTCGCCCGAATCCGCCGCGCGTGAACTCGCGCTCTGGTTCGACTAAGCACCATCTAAAAGGCCCCCGTCTCTAGGAGACGGGGGCCTTTTCTGGTTATCGTTACAGGCGGTTCAGCACGTCCATATTGACCTGGGCCACGATGAAGAACACGATGTAGCAGACGATCGTGATGACGAACATCCACGAATAAGCCCCAGCAGCCGCGCGGCGAACGGATGCCCCACCCGGCAGATTGCCGACCTTGAAGTTGTACAGCGTCACGGCTAAAAAGACCGGAATGGTCACCGCCCAGGTGGCCATGCACCACGGGCAGAGCACGTCGAGCACGAAGATGCTCTGTCCGATCAGCCAGATCACAAATACGATCGCACCGAGCACACCGACGTTGAAGCCGACCCAGAACCAGCGCGCAAACCGGGCGCCGGCCAGAATAGCCATGCCGATCGTGATCACGACGCTCCAGGCGGCGAGCCCGATCAGCGGGTTCGGAAAACCGAAAACGGCTCCCTGTGGCGAGGACAGATTCGTGGCGCAGCCAATCAACACACTGAAGCTGCAGCTGAGCTGCGCATTGGGATCCTCCAGCAGGTGGATCTTGTCCAGCGTGAGGGCGAATGCGGCGGTAAACGCGATGATTCCCGCGATGATCAGGAAAAAGGCCAGCCCGGTTGGACGGTGATAACGCTCTGTCTGCGGCACTCTTGTGATTATGCCACCCGCACGGCGTGGCTTAGTGCGATTGCATGCGATAATCGTTGGTAGTCGTTGAGCCGCGCTCAAGCAGACGCCACAGTGCTTAACGAGTACAGAGCTTAATGGGCAATAGTCGCCCAGTAGAAGGGTCCCACGACCCGCAGTATTGGCAGCCAGAGCACAGGTCCCCGAAGTTACACCGGGGGTCAAAGCCGGGTGCAGCAGTAAAAGATTCGCGGGGATTTCACGCAGGTGGAGACCTCGCACGAGAGAGTAACCGGTGGATGGCGCGGTCATTCACAGCGGTCAAGGAGCGCACCAGTGATGGTGGAAGACAACGAAAACAAAAAACGCAAGAGCCTGTTCGGCACTCGCAAGTCAACCCGGAAGACGCCGGTCACTGTACCGACCGTTGCGCCAGCAGTCGAAGCGCCCGCCATCGAAGCGCCCGCCATCGAAGCGCCCGCAATGCCGCCGGAGCCTCCGATAAACAAGGTGACCATCGCCGAGTACAACAACGTCACCGGAGCGCAGCAGATGACCGACTCCACGCCAGACAGCGCCAAGACGACGGACGACCAGAAGGACGGCCAGGCCCAGGCCCCGCTTCGCCCGTCGTTCTCCCTGTTGTTTCAGGCGCCGGAGATTCTGCCGTTGCCGGCGCGCACCGGCATCCGCTCGTCGCAGCAGCAATCGCAGCAGGGACTGCACGAGCTGGATGACGACGAGGAAGAAGAGTCCACGACGGTTCGTCGTCGGGCCCGTCGTCGCACCGGCGACGAGAACCGTTCGGGTACCGATGACCCCGCCAACACCGTGGTCAAGGTGCGCGCCCCGCGCGAACCCGAACTCATCACCGAACCCCAGCGCATCAAGGGCTCGACCCGGCTCGAAGCGAAGAAGCAGCGTCGTCGCGACGGCCGCGATGCCGGACGTCGTCGCCCGGTGATCACGGAGGCCGAGTTCCTCGCCCGTCGTGAGTCCGTCGACCGCCTCATGGTCGTGCGCGCCAAGCACAACAAGATCCAGATTGGCGTGCTCGAGGACGGCGTGCTGGTCGAGCACTACGTCGCTAAGAACCAGGACGCCTCGCTCATCGGCAACGTCTACCTCGGCCGGGTGCAGAACGTGCTCCCCAGCATGGAAGCCGCCTTCGTCGACATCGGACGCGGCCGCAACGCCGTGCTCTACTCCGGTGAAGTCGACTGGGACGCCGCCGCCGAGAACTCCGGCACCAGCAACCAAGCCCGCCGCATCGAGCTCGCGCTCAAGCCCGGCGACAAGGTGCTCGTGCAGGTCACCAAGGACCCGATCGGCCACAAGGGTGCCCGCCTCACCAGCCAGGTTTCGCTACCCGGCCGCTACCTGGTCTACGTGCCCAACGGGTCGATGAACGGCATCAGCCGTAAGCTTCCCGACACCGAGCGGGCCCGCCTGAAGAAGATCCTCAAGGAGGTTCTGCCCGACAACGTCGGCGTCATCGTGCGCACCGCCGCCGAGGGCGCCACCGACGAGCAGCTCACCGTCGACGTCAACCGGCTGCGCCTGCAGTGGGCGAACATCGCCGAGCAGGTCGAGTCGGCGCAGGCGCCCGCCGAGCTGCACAGCGAGCCCGACCTGCTGGTCAAGATCGTGCGTGACGTCTTCAACGAAGATTTCCAGCGGATGATCGTGGCCGGCCCCGACGTGCGCTCGACGATTGAGAACTACCTCAGTCAGGTCGCCCCCGACCTGCTCGAGCGCGTGGAAACCCACGAGGGCGAGGTCGACGCCTTCGACGAGTACCGCATCTCGGAGCAGATCGAAAAGGCCCTCGACCGCAAGGTCTGGCTGCCATCCGGTGGATCCCTCGTGATCGACCGCACCGAAGCCATGACCGTCGTTGACGTCAACACCGGCAAGTTCGTCGGCAGCGGCGGCAACCTCGAAGAGACCGTCACCAAGAACAACCTCGAAGCGGCCGAAGAGATTGTGCGCCAGCTGCGCCTGCGCGACATCGGCGGCATCATCGTCGTCGACTTCATCGACATGGTGCTCGAAAGCAACCGCGACCTCGTGTCGCGTCGCCTGATCGAATGCCTCAGCCGGGATCGCACCAAGCACCAGGTGGCCGAGGTCACCTCGCTCGGACTCGTGCAGATGACCCGCAAGAAGCTGGGCCTCGGGCTGCTCGAATCGTTCAGCGAGAACTGTGAGGCCTGCGCTGGCCGCGGCATCATCGTGCACCACGACCCGGTCATCAAGCACCGCCAGACGGCGCAGCCGCCGCAGGAACGACGCCCGCGCGCCAAGAGCGGAAGCAACGGGGGCACGAGCAACGGTGACAGCGCGCACAACTCCGGCCAGCGTGACGGCTCCAACCGCGACCAGCACGCGGGCTCCAACTCGTCGTCCGACGCTCCCAAGAGCGGGCCGGGCACGCACGGCATAACCGAAGACGCCAAGCATGCCCTCGCATTGATCGCCGCCCGCACCATCACCCGCACCGGTTCCATCGCCATCGTGACCGCACCGGATGCTGCGGCACCTGCGGTCTCGCAGGCTGGAACCGAGCAGGCCGGTATTGAGCAGGCCGGAGTCCAACCGGACGCAGCGGATCAGCCGACAGCCGAGCCAGTCAGCACGGAACCGGCCGACCCGACGACGGGCACCGAGCGTTCGCGTGGTCGCCAGTCGCGCTCGCGCGGCCAGGGTGGGCGCGGCCAGCAGTCGCGATCCGAACAGGCCCGCGCCCGCCAGGCGGAGCAGGCCAGCACCGCTCAGGCCAGCACTGCACCGGCGAACACCGTGCCGACCGAGCCAGCGGCATCCGCTGCCCCGACCGCTGAGACAGCACCCGCGGCAACAGTCGAGCCGGCAGTCGAGTCGGTCGCCACGGAAGCAGCACCCCGCACCCGCGGCGGTCGCAGCAACCTGGCAGCCGGTGCGCCGGCCGTGCAGACACCCGCGCCCGAGCAGTCGGAATCCGTCGAAATTCTCGACATCCCGGTCAAGAAATCCGCCCGCAATACGCGGCGCCCCAGCAAGCAGGTCACCGACCAGCTGTTGGACTCCGTGCTCGATTCCCTGCCAGAACCAAAACTGCCCGGTCAGGGACGCGCGCGCAGCCGTCGCGTCACGACTGCTGGTGGTGCCGCCGGCCAGGCCATTCTGACCGCGACCGGAACGGTTCCGGTCGCGTCCGCCGCCTCTGCCACCAGCCAGCCGCCGCACGGCGAGTAGGCGCGAACAGCGAGTTGGGCGACGACGTAATCGGCGGGCGGCTTCCGCTCCTGCGGCGATGGCCTCTCGGCCTCACCGCGGGGGTGTTGGTGGTGCTCGCCGTTTTCGTCGTGCGGGCCCTGTCGCCGGCCTTCGTCGACGAGCAGCTCACCGACTGGCAGCTGCCCGACCGGGTACAGGACACCCTCACCCTCGCCATCAGCGTCATCATCGAGTCGGTGCCCTTCGTTTTTCTGGGCATTCTGCTGTCCGCGGTCGTGCAGGTTTGGCTGCCGCACGGCGTGCTGGCCCGGCACCTGCCGCGCAATCCGATTTTGCGGCGGGCATCCATTTCTCTCCTCGGCATGTTCTTTCCGGTCTGCGAGTGCGGCAACGTTCCGCTCGCGCGCGGATTTATGGTGGGAGGCTTCACTGTCTCCGAATCGATCACGTTTCTGCTCGCCGCGCCCATTTTGAATCCGATCACCATCATCACCACGCACCAGGCCTTCGGCTGGGACGGCCACATCCTGGTCGCTCGGCTGCTCGGCGGGTTTCTGATCGCTAACGTCGTCGGCTGGCTGTTCAGCAAGCACCCAGACCCCCAAAGCCTGCTGACGACGAGGTTCGCTGCCGCCTGCGCGGTCGGTTCGACCAGCGGCCACGGCGGTGCGGGCCACGATCATGAGCACGGCCGTGAGAGCCGGTTCAGCCGCACCACCGAGATCTTCATTCGCGAGACTTCGGTCATCATGCCGGCCCTGTTCATCGGATCGGCCGTGGCCGCCCTCACCCAGGTGTTCGTGCCGCGCTCGGTGCTGTTGGCCCTCGGCAGCAACCCGGTCTGGTCCGTGCTGGCCATGATGGCCCTGGCCTTCATCGTGGCGGTCTGTTCCAACGTCGATGCCTTCTTCGTCCTGTCCTTTGGTAGCACTTTTCTTCCCGGCGGTATCGTGGCCTTCCTCGTGTTCGGCGCCCTGATCGACGTCAAGATGCTAGCCCTTATGCGCACGACTTTCACGAGTCGCACGCTCCTGCACATCACAGTGGTGGTGGGGCTGATGAGCGCGGCGCTCGGATTGCTGGTGAACTATGTTGCGTAGGAACGGTTCGGCGCTCCGCTACTGGGCTGAGCGCTGGCAGGGTGTTTTGCTCAGCCTCGTCGTCGTCGTGGCGACCCTGTGGCTCGGCCTGAGCGGTCAGCTCGGGCTGTATATCCACCCGCGCTACTTCGTCTTCACGATCGCCATGGCGGTCGTCGGGCTCGTGCTGGTGAGCGCCGGTTTCACGCGCCGCCGCCACTTCGCGGTGGAACGTACCGGCCGGGTGGAAACGACCCTGACCGGTGTGGGGGTCGTGCTGCTGCTCGTCATGGGTGTCGCCATTGTCGTGGTGCCGCCGACCACACTGACGAGCGCGACCGCTACCCAGCGCGAGGTGAACTCCGGCGGACTCGGCACCGACGAGGATGCCGAGCAGGCGGCTGCACTCATCGGAACGGGTGATTTCGAGAAGCTGAGCGTACGGGAATGGGTCTCCCTGCTCGCGCAATCCTCCGACCCAGCCTTTTACTCCGATAAGACCGCGCAGGTCACCGGGTTTGTGACCCCCGATGCCGGCGACCCGGAGAACGTGTTCTACGTCGCCCGGTTCGTCGTGACCTGCTGCGCCGTCGACGCCCAGCCGATCGGCGTCCCGGTCTATCTGCCCGGCTGGCAGGCCGAGTACGAGGTCGATGACTGGGTGCAGGTCACCGGTCGGTTCGACGTGAGCGCGAGCGCAGCGGCGAGCGACCCGCTCGCGATTACCCCGGTCGAAATTCTTCCCGTCGATCAGCCGAATGATCCCTATGTCTATTGAGCAGGCTACGCAGCAGCCAGCACTGCGTCCGTTTCGTCGCGCACTCTGGCTGCTCGTTGGCGGTCTGGTCGTGGCCTGTTTCGCCCTTGTCGCCGTGAACCTGATTAGTGGTCCCCGGCTCACCTCCGTCGACGTCGACACGACCGCTGTGGTTTCCGCCGCGAACCAGCGCCTGGTCATAGCGACCAATCGTCAGCTCGTCGAGGTCACGCGGGACCAGGTGGATATCGCGCCCGCCACGGACTTCCAGGTGACGACGAGCGGTAACTCCGTCGTGATCTCCTTTCCCCAGCCGCTCGCCTACAACACTGACTACGCCGTCTCCGTGCAGGGTGTCACCGGGGCAGCCGTTGACCGCCAGTCGTCCTTCAGTACGGAGTTCAGCACCTCCGAACCGTCGTTGTACTACCTCAGCCGGGCCGCCCCTTCGGTCGGTGCCGACGCGCGGGCCCTCGACCGGATCCTTCGCACCACGGTCGGTTCGACTGAAACAAGCGTTGCCTTTGCCGCCGCGAACATTCAGGAGTTCGTGCCGATGGGCACGGAGCTGGCCGTCGTTACGGTCAACGACGACCTGGCCAACGCGCTCTACCGGGTCGATGCCGACGGCAGCGCCGAGGTGCTCAACCTGCCCGGAGTTGGCCTCGTGCACGACTTGCAGGCCGCTCCCGGCCAGTCCCTGGTCGGCTTTCGATTCACCAGCGCAGCGGATGCCGCGGGCCCCCGCTACGACAATGTGCTGTTCATCCTCGACCTGCGCACCAACGCGTCTACTCCGGTAGCCGATCTGAACGGCGACCCACTCAGCGTCACTACCTGGGGATTCATGGCGAATCGCGCCGATATCGTCGCGCAGCAATACGACTCGACCATGCTGCTGATCAACCCGATCGACCAGTCCGGCGGTAACCCGCTCGAGAATGAACCAGAGCTCGACCCGCCGGTACCGCTCGGCCAATTTGCCAACCTCACCGCCTTTGCCCCCGACGGGGTGCGCATCGCCGTCTCCGACCGCGGTGGCCAATACGTGCTCGATCTCTCGCAGGGCACTGAGTCGGCGATTGTGCCGCAGAGCGTGGAAGGCACCACGCGGTACACGGCCGAGCTCAAGTTTCTGGCCGGGGGAGACGGGGATACGGAGACCGACGGGTACGTGCAGCGGGTGGCCGAGTTCGATCCGGCGACCGGTGCCGTGCGGCAGTACCTGTCCCTCGTTGCGGGGGGCGAGGCGCGCACGGTCTACGCGCCGGCATCCGCTTTGGAAACCATCGTCGGCTTCGAGATCTCACCCAACGACCAGTACCTGGCGGTGCAGGTGGTGCCCAATCGAGACAGCGAACTCTCCGACGGCTACCCGGAGAATGCCCAGGCGACGGATGCGACGACCCTGTTTGTGAACGTGGCGACCGGTGAGCTGCGCCGCAGCGTGCTCGGTTTCGACGCCACCTGGCAGTAGTTGCCGGGTGGCGGACGCCGCGGCTACAGCCCGCGGCGCTCCCGAGCGGTCACCCGCAGGCCACTGGCGCGCAACCGCACGATCATCTCGCGAAAGGTGACCGGGAGAGCGCCGGCGGCCACCAGCTCGTGGTAGTTGGCTTCCGGCACGTCGTAGTGATCCAGGTCGAATCCGCGCCGCGGAAGGCCGGCGGCAGCGGCGAAAGCGTGTAATTCGTCAAGATTCAAGTCGCTCACGAGGTGTGCCCACACCGTTCCGTGCGCCGGCCAGCTAGGCTGGTCGATAAGTATTGCCATGATCGAAGTCTACGAGCCGCACCGTGTTTCAGATGTGGTTCAGACACGCCGCGCCGTTGGTTTGACCGCGGGTAGCGAATCAGGTAAAGTCAACCCTTGGTGTGCGTTAGGCAAAATCAACGCAAATGCCAAGGTTTTCTGAGTGTGCTGGGCCAACCGGTTCGTACGCTGCAGTCAATTACAGCAGTCAATTCACACTAGTGAGTTTTCAGATTCGGAGCCTTGGGCTCCCCAGAGATTGGTACGTAAAGTGGTTTACGCAGTTGTGCGCGCCGGAGGGCGGCAGGAGAAGGTAGAGGTCGGTACCATCGTGACGATGGACCGAATCAAGGCTGACAAGGACGGCAACGTCGAGCTGGCCGCCGTGCTTCTCGTCGACGGCGACAAGATCACCTCTGACGGGGCGTCGCTGGCCAAGATCAAGGTCACCGCCGAGGTTTTGAACAACCTTCGCGGTCCGAAGATCGTCATCCAGAAGTTCAAGAACAAGACCGGGTACAAGAAGCGTCAGGGGCACCGTCAGGAGCTCACTCGCGTTCAGGTTACCGGCATCGCCTAGGCCTGAGGAGATAGACAGATGGCACATAAAAAAGGTGCGAGTTCCACTCGCAACGGTCGTGACTCGAACGCTCAGCGCCTCGGCGTGAAGCGCTTCGGTGGTCAGGTTGTCGGAGCGGGCGAGATCATCGTTCGTCAGCGCGGCACGCACTTCCACCCCGGCGTCAACGTCGGCCGTGGCGGCGACGACACGCTCTTCGCCCTGGAAGCCGGCTCCGTGCAGTTCGGTGCCAAGGGTGGCCGCAAGGTCATCAACATCGTGGTGGCAGCCGAGTAGGTTTTCACAGTACGGTGCTTTTCAGCACATCGTCAGGGCGGGCTTCGGTCCGCCCTGACGTGTTTCATCGCGGTGTTGATCAAACACAGTACCGATTTACCGCAGTACCGATTTACCGCAGCACCGATTTACCGCAGCACCGATTTACCGCACAACGTTTCATAGCACCTTCGTTTTGAAGCATTTCTTGCGCCACCTGAAAGGGGCACTCCATGGCCACATTCGTTGACCACGTGACGCTGCATTTACGAGCGGGCAATGGAGGAAACGGATGCGTTTCGGTCAAGCGCGAGAAGTTCAAACCCCTCGCCGGCCCCGACGGCGGCAACGGCGGCGGCGGCGGAGACCTCGTGCTCGTGGCCGATCCGAGCACGACCACCCTGCTCGGCTACCACCGCTCACCGCACCGCAGCTCCGACAATGGCGGCCCCGGCATGGGTGACCACCGCAACGGGCACAACGGCGACCTGCGTGAGCTCATGGTGCCCATCGGTACCGTCGTCAAGGACATCGAGGGCAACGAGCTGCTCGATATGAATGAACCCGGGCTGCGCCTCGTCGTCGCGCCCGGCGGCCAGGGCGGGCTCGGTAACGCTGCCCTCGCTTCGACCAAGCGCAAGGCCCCCGGCTTCGCCCTGCTCGGCACGCTCGGCTGGGAAGGCGACGTTTACCTCGAGCTCAAGACGGTAGCGGATGTCGCGCTCGTAGGGTATCCCTCCGCCGGCAAATCCAGCCTCATCGCCGCCATGAGCGCGGCTCGGCCCAAGATCGCCGACTACCCGTTCACCACGCTGCACCCCAACCTTGGCGTCGTCGAATCCGGCGAGTCCCGCTACACCATCGCCGACGTACCCGGACTGATCGAGGGCGCAAGCGAGGGCAAGGGCCTCGGCCTGGAGTTCCTGCGCCACGTCGAGCGCTGTACCGCCCTGCTGCACGTGCTCGACTGCGCCACCCTCGAGCCCGGCCGCGACCCGATCAGCGACCTCGACGTCATCCTCGGCGAACTGGACGCCTACCCGGTGCCCGAGGGCCAGAAGCCGCTGCTGCAGCGCTCCCAGCTCATCGCGCTGAACAAGATCGACGTACCGGAAGGCCGCGAACTTGCCGCCTTCGTCAAGGCCGACCTCGAAACCCGCGGCTACCGCGTCTTCGAGATCTCCACCGTCACCCACGAGGGTCTCAAGCAGCTCAACTATGCCCTCGCCGAGGTCGTCGAACAGGGCCGCGTCGAGGCAGCTGCAGCCGAAGCGAAGAAGCCGCGCATCATCATCCGTCCGAAGGCCGTCGACGAGGGTGGCTTCGTCATCAAGGTCGAGGGTGGCACCTTCGGCAACATCTACCGCATCCTCGGCACCAAGCCGGAACGCTGGATCCAGCAGACCGACTTCACCAACGACGAGGCCGTCGGCTTCCTCGCCGATCGACTCGCCAAACTCGGTATCGAGAACGAACTGTACAAGTCGGGTGCCATCGCCGGCTCGACCGTCATCATCGGCCCGGGCCATGGTGTCGTCTTCGACTGGGAGCCCACGCTCACCTCGACCGCCGAACTCATCACGGCTCCCCGCGGAACCGACGCCCGCCTTGACGAGCCCAAACGTCGTACCAGCAACGAACGCCGCGAGGAGTACTTCGGCAGGATGGATGCCAAGTCCTCGGCCCGCGCCGAACTCATTCGTGAGCGCGAAGCCGGCATGTGGCAGACCGGTGAAGAGGAATACAACGAGGACGTGCGCCTCGCCGACGTCACGGTGGCTGCGGACGGCAGCGTCGCCCCGGCCGACACTGAGGTCGAGGTCGAGGTCGAGGTCGAGGCTGACGACGAAACAAACGCCGACAGCGAGAACGCCACAACGGAAGAAGTACAGAAGTGAGTGGCTTAGCCAGAGAAAATGTAGCGAGCGCGAAACGGGTCGTCGTGAAGGTCGGCTCGTCGTCGATCAGCGGCGACAACTCCGACCAGATCACCCCACTGGTCGACGCTCTGGCCGAGTCTTACGGTCGCGGCACCGAGGTCGTGCTCATCTCCTCCGGCGCGGTTGCCACCGGCATGCCATTCCTGAACCTGGAAGAACGTCCGAGTGACGTCGCCACCCAGCAGGCGGCTGCCGCCGTCGGTCAGAACGTGCTCATCTTTCGATACCAGGAAAGCCTGGACCGGTACGGCATCGCCGCCGGCACGGTGCTGCTGACCGAGGGCGACGCCCTCAAGGAGCCGCACCGCAGCAATACCCGGCGCGCGCTCGAGCGTCTGCTCGACCTGCGCATCCTGCCCGTCGTCAACGAGAACGACACCGTCGCCGTGTACGGCCTGCGCTTTGGAAGCAACGACCGTCTGGCCGCACTCGTTGCCACGCTCATCCAGGCGGACCTGCTCATCATGCTCAGCGACGTTGACGCGCTCTACACCAAGCCGCCGCACCTGCCCGGCGCCGAGAAGCTCGATTTCATCGCAGCGGATGACCCGCTCGATGGTTTCGAGTTCAGCTCGAGTGGAGCGACCGGGGTCGGTACCGGGGGAGCGAGCACGAAGGTCGTCGCCGCCCGCCTCGCGACCAAGGCCGGAACCGCCGTTCTGGTCACCTCGACCGAACTGGCCGCTGCAGCCCTGCGCGGCGAGCACGTCGGCACCTGGTTCGAGCCGACGGCCAGCGAAGAGCGTCGCGCCCTACTCTGAGCCGGATCGGGAGCCCGACCCGGCTGCGCTAAACTGCCTCTGGTCGCTTCCGTTGCGTCCGTAATTCTCGCCGGAGGACCAGTTACATGTGCGGTTGCAGTCCGTTGATACGTGCACTATTCATGGTTTCCGAGTGAGGGCCCGCTCGCAGGAACTTGTTCGTTCGGCGGCGCGCATCGTCGTCAAAGTGGGTTCCTCGTCGATTAGCGGCGAGAATTCCGGGCAGATCGCACCGCTCGTTGATGCCCTCGCCGAAGCCCATGGCCGCGGCACCGAGGTCATCCTGGTGTCGTCGGGTGCGATCGCCATCGGCATGCCGTACCTGAAGCTGCAGGAGCGCCCCACCGACCTGGCGACCCAGCAGGCCGCGGCATCCGTTGGTCAGAATTTGTTGATTTTTCGCTACCAGGACAGCCTCGACCGCTACGACATCGTCGCCGGGCAGGTGCTGCTCACCGCGAGCGATCTCGATAACGCCACCCACCGCGGTAATGCGCAGCGGGCGATGGAGCGCCTGATGGCGTTGCGGATCCTGCCGATCGTGAACGAAAACGACACGGTGGCGACCCACGAAATTCGATTCGGGGACAACGATCGACTCGCCGCTCTCGTAGCCATCCTGATCGACGCCGACCTGCTGGTGCTGCTCAGCGACGTCGACGCGCTCTACACCTGCCCGCCGCACCTGCCTGGCGCCGAGCGCATTAGCCACGTCGCTTCCGGCGATCCGCTGATCGGCATGGAATTCGGCGCGACCAAGGTCAACGGGGTGGGCACCGGGGGAGCGAGCACCAAGATCACGGCTGCCCGGATCGCCGCGCAGGCCGGAACCGCCGTGCTCGTCACCGCGACCGGCCTCGTGGCCGAAGCGTTGCGCGGCGAACCGGTCGGCACCTGGTTTGAACCCTCGCCGGCACCGTCGGCCCAGCGCATCCGCTGAGAAAGTCTAAATAGTCTCTCGGCAGGCCCTCCGGTAAACTGGAGGGCATGTTGCAGTCACTGAACGATGTCGCCCAGCTCACCCCCACCCTTGAGGCCGCTCGCACCGCTTCCCGGTCGCTCGCTTCGGCACCGACGGAGGTGAAGAACAAGGCGCTCAAGCTGATCGCCCAGTCTTTGCGGGAGAACGTCGCGGCCATCGTCACAGCGAACCAGATCGACCTCGATGCTGGGGCGACCAACGGCCTGACCGCCGGGCTGCTCGACCGGCTCAAGCTCGACGAGGCACGTATCACGGCTCTGGCTGATTCCGTCGACCAGATCGCCCTGTTGACCGACCCGGTCGGCCAGGTCGTGCGCGGCAGCAGCCTGCCCAACGGCATCAAGATCAGCCAGGTGCGCGTGCCGTTCGGCGTCATCGGCGTCATCTATGAGGCCCGCCCCAACGTCACCGTCGACCTCGCCGCCCTGGCCATCAAGAGCGGCAACGCTGTCGTGCTGCGCGGTGGGTCCGCCGCCGAGAACAGCAACCGAGTTCTCATCGATCTCGTCCAGGCCGCCATCGCCGCCGCCGGGCTCAACCCCGACTCGGTGCAGACCATCGATCCCTTCGGCCGGGCCGGCGCGACCGAACTCATGAAGGCACGCGGCTTCGTCGATGTGCTCATTCCGCGCGGCAGCGCCAACCTCATTCGCACCGTCGTGACCGAGTCCCAGGTTCCCGTCATTGAAACCGGCGCCGGCGTCGTGCACATCTTCCTCGACGAAACGGCCACCAAGCAGTGGGCGATCGACATCGTGCACAACTCCAAGACGCACCGGCCCAGCGTCTGCAACGCCCTCGAAACCCTGCTCGTGCACCGCAGCGCCGCCGAACGACTTCTGCCCGACGTGCTGGCCAAGCTGGAAGCCTCCGGGGTCACGATTCACGCGGATGCCCGCACCCGCGCCCTCCACCCGTCCGCCGTCCCGGCGAACGACGATGACTGGGCCACCGAATACATGAGTCTCGATCTTTCGGTCGCGATCGTGGATTCTCTCGACGAGGCGATTGCGCACATCCGTCGCTATTCGACCGGGCACACCGAGTCGATCATCACCAACGACCTGCAGAACGCGGAGCGGTTCCTGAACGAGGTGGATTCGGCCTCGGTCATGGTCAACACCTCGACTCGGTTCACCGACGGCGGCGAGTTCGGTTTTGGCGCCGAGGTGGGCATTTCCACCCAGAAGCTGCATGCCCGCGGCCCGATGGGGTTGCCCGAGCTGACCAGCACCAAGTGGATCGTGCGCGGCACCGGACAGGTGCGCTCGTAGCTTTAGCCAGGTCGCTGCTGGCTGCCGCTAGAATGGACACGGCGGCGTGAAACGTCGCACCCATAATTTGATTTGAACAGCTCGAGCAGCGTGCTGGTCGTTGTGCCTGAATGGAGAACCGATGTCCTTTGTGACTGCTGTGCTGACCGAGGTCGAGCACATCGCCCTGCCGCTGCCCCTGATTGCCTACCCGATGGTCGCGGCCGTGCTGTTCCTCGCCCTCGGCATTGTGCTGTGGAGCTTTCGCGATGTCTCCAACCGTCACAGTGGTAAAGCCGACGCCTACGCGGCGGCGCACGGCGGACACGGCTCCAGCACCGGTGGCCACTAGAATCCTGATCGTAACGTGACAGTTCGTCGTCCGCGCATCGGCGTGATGGGCGGTACCTTCGACCCCATCCACCACGGACACCTCGTCGCCGCGAGCGAAGTGGCTCAGAGCTTCGACCTGGACGAAGTCGTCTTCGTACCCACCGGGCAGCCTTGGCAAAAAAGCGGCGTGACCCGCGGGGAACATCGCTACCTGATGACAGTCATTGCCACCGCGTCGAATCCTCGATTCACCACCAGCCGCGTCGATATCGACCGGGTCGGGCCGACTTATACGATCGACACGCTCCGGGACCTGCACGAGGAACGACCAGACGCCGAACTGTTCTTCATCACCGGAGCGGATGCCATCACGCAGATCCTCGGGTGGAAAGACGTGCGCGAGCTGTGGCAGCTGGCCCATTTCGTCGCTGTGAGTCGCCCGGGGCATGAGCTGAGCGTTTCGGGTTTACCCAACCAGGACGTAAGCTTGTTGGAAGTTCCGGCACTGGCCATTTCGTCTACTGACTGCCGGGCACGGGTCAATCGGGGTTTCCCGGTTTGGTATCTGGTCCCCGATGGGGTCGTCCAGTACATCTCAAAGCATCATCTGTATCGGAGTGTGGCATGACGTTGGGAGAGCCTCAGCCGCTCAGCCGACGTCAGGCGCGGGAACTTGCGCGTCATCAGGAGCCCGTTCCCGTTCTTGACGTGCCCGCGCTGACCCCCGCAGCCTTACGCCCAGCTGCGCAGGCAGCCCAGGGGAGTGCCCCCGGCGCGCGGCGTTCCAGCCGCCACCACACGTCCGACCGGGCCAGCGAACCGGCCGAGTCGGCGGCATCCACTGCACCATCGGAAACCCCGACACCCCCGTCTGCGGTTCCCGCCGCCGAGCACACCCTCAGCCGCCGCGAACTGCGAGCACTGCAGGCGCGTCAGAATCCATCAGATCAAGAGGATGCCGTTCCGACGGTGTCAGAGCCGGTCGCGCGCGAGGCCGCGGTTCCCGAGGCCGAGCGGATCGAACTGGAGCTGATCGAACCGGAGCAGATTGAGCCGGAGCGGAGTGAGCCCGCCGGTTGGACTCCGCCCGTCGGTCATGGGTCCGTTGATTCGGGCGAGCAAACGCCGGTGCACGCACCCGCACAGTCGCTGGATGAATTGATCAATCGCGGAATCGGCGCCGGCGGCATCCCAACGACGACGAATGCGCTCATTCTTCCGTCGATTCCGCATCAGGGCCCCAGCGTAAGTCCGATCTCCAACACCGGTGAGATCATAATCACGGGATCTTTCGATCTGCCACGCAGTCTTGGCTCCACCGGTGCGCATCCCAATCTGTTTGATTCGTCCGAGATGGACCACATGATGGACCAGCTCGATGCTGACCAGCTTGGCGGCGACTCGGCACCGGTCAGTGCCAGTCGCGCAGTGAGTACGCATGCCTCGACTCGCGGCATGCTGACGCCGCCAAAGAAGCAGCGGGCGTCGCTTCCCATGGTTCTGGTCATCACGACGGCGATCCTCGCGGTCAGTGTTCTCGCTCTCTTTGTGACTGGCTATCTGTTAGGCATTTTCTAGTGCCGCTACGCGGATCGATCCCACCATTTTCTCCGACGCGTCGATGTGACTCGTTTCCCTCCGTTCCCCCCATCATCGCCGCGTGCGCATTCACGCCCCGCGGCACAATCTCAAGGATTCAGTTATGACCACGTCGCCGCACGCCCTCGAGCTGCTCAAAATTGCCGTTGCCGCCGCCGATTCGAAGGGTGGGGAAGATCTGGTTGCGCTTGACGTGTCCAATCCGCTTCCCCTGGCTGATATCTTCTTCATCGTCACCGGACGCTCCGAACGCAACGTTGTTGCCATCGCCGGTGAAATCGAAGACAAGCTGATCGAGGCCGGCCACAAGCCGCTCCGCCGTGAGGGACGCGCTGCCGGACGCTGGGTTCTCGTTGACTTCGGCGACCTGGTCGTGCACGTCTTCCACGAGGAAGAGCGCCAGTACTACGCTCTGGAGCGCCTGTGGAAGGATTGCCCGGTGATTCCGACCGGGATTCCGGCCAAAGTGGCAGCCGAAGTTGACGCAGAAGGCGACACGGAAGAGGTCGGGGAGTAGCTTCGGTTTCGCAGATCACATTCTGTGTTGTAAGCTAACAAAGTTGTTTCGGAGAGATTCGAAACAACAATCTGGGTCCGTGGCGCAGCTGGTAGCGCACCTGCATGGCATGCAGGGGGTCAGGGGTTCGAATCCCCTCGGATCCACCAGAATAGAAAAGCCCCGACAGTGTCGGGGCTTTTTTGTGCCCTCTCCCGGTATTTTTGGAGCCGGCTAAAAAGTGTTGCAATCTTCGTGACGAGTTTTTTTCGTGAGTTTCTGCGGGCGAGTGCCAGAGTTAGTCGAGTCCCCGACCTCGGTGGGCAAGAGTGGCAGGCTCACCAGGTTCAAAGTTGCCGAAGAAATATCGCGTGGCGGGTATCGGAAAAAGTTTCGGGCAGCGATAATCTCTTAGTGGTCAATCCCACAAGCACGAATTCAATATATGCGTCCCGAATGCATCCCTCATAAATTGGAGATATACAGCATGAAGAAGACCACCGTTCAATTGTTAGACGACCTCGACGGTTCCGTTATCGAGAATGGCTCGGGGGCATCCGTTTCTTTCGCGTTTGAGGGCGACTCCTATGAGGTCGATCTGTCAGAAAAGAATCTCGCTGAGTTTCGTGCAGCCTTGAAGCCCTACGCCGACGTTGCCCGCAGAGTTGGCTATGTTCCCGCGAAAGCGCGAGCCGCCAACGGAGCAAAGTCGGATCGTGCCGAGCTTCAGGCCGTGCGGGCATGGGCTGCAGCCAATGGCATTCAGGTTTCCGACCGCGGGCGCATTGCGGCGACCGTGCGTGAGGCCTATTCAAGAGCACAGGCCAACTAAGACAGGTTCTGCTTTATGCACGAGGATGTGCGGTGTCCCTGCCTGAGCGGAGACACCTATTCCGCCTGCTGCGGTCGGTTTCACGCCGGCGCGACCGTTCCTTCCACCGCCCAGTGGTTGATGCGGTCGCGTTACAGCGCCTTTGCACTCGGTCACGCGCAGTATCTTCTGGACACCTGGCATCCGCTCACTAAGCCCAGCTCGCTCGAATTAGACCCGTCCCTCACCTGGCGTCGCCTTGATATTCTGCGGACCGAGAGCGGGGGAATGCTCGATAGCGACGGCGTCGTCGAATTCACTGCTCACTATCGCCAGGATGGTATTCCCGGGCAGCAACATGAAGTTAGCCGCTTTCAGAAGGTGACGGGGCGTTGGTATTACCTCGACGGTGAATCGGCGGGCTGACCACTCCCGGCGGCGTCTTCCCAGCCATGCGTCATAGATTGAATGGCATGTCTAACGCCCTCTCCCGCGATATCGCCACCGGCACCGATCCCCGGCATCCGGTGCGTCGCGCGTTGGGTCGGGCACGGGCCTGGGTTGAGGGGCATGCTTATCTGCTCTTCGCCTATCGCCTGGCGGTTGCCCTGCTGGGCACCCTCGTCATTCTGGTGGGAATTATTCTGATCCCCCTGCCTGGGCCGGGCTGGCTCATCGTTTTTCTGGGCCTCGCCGTGCTTGGAACGGAGTTCGCCTCGGCTCGACGGGTGGGTGCGTTCCTCAAACGGATCGTCACTCGGGCCTGGGCCTGGTGGCGCGCACGCCGTGATCGCCGCGTTGCGAGCTCGGCGTAACCCTCGCCAGGGCAGCTGCCTCAGCGGCCAAAGGGCATGGCGGGAGCACTGAAGAACAGTGACGCCAGAATGGCGACGTAAACGATGACGAAAATTGCCGGGGTGACGTAGCGCACGACATTCACCCACGGCGCCATGGCAATGATGCACTGGGTGAGCGCGCTGGGCGCTTCCAGGGCCCGCAGGTCGGCGATGACGGCGAGACCCTCGTTGGCGGCACTTATCTGCGCAAGGGCACCAAAAATACCCGAGGCGAGCAGGATGCCTGCCGCAGCGATGCGTACGGCCGGGTCAGCGGTTGCCAGCCCGAGTGCGAGAAAGCCGACGACAGCGGTCAGCAGAAACGTCGGGGCGGCCTGGGACACGATAATGTGTGCGCGTGCCTTGCCCCAGAAAGTTATGAGCTGGGATTCCGTCATGGTGGCTCCATTCGTTGTGGCACCACCGACGGCGCCTGACTCCATTCTTGCGTGTTCAGCGAGATCATCCGATGGATCGGACGACGAATTGGCCGAGCCGTTGGCCGAGCCTTTGGTTCGGCGCACCGCATCCACGATGAGATTCGGGCTGTCGCTGGAAAGACAGTGCCGGTTGGCGACTGACCCTCCAGCGCCGCGAGGAACTTCGCAGGGTCCCAACCAACTCCCGCTCGAGCGGAAGGCAGATATGTCGGCGGATGCCTGTAGCGTATTCTCCAAGCGCGGCCACCGTCGGGTGCTGCCGTGTCCCTCAACTCGCACCTGACCGTGTCCCACCTTCCCTCGAGGAGTCTCATGGAAACCTGGCCCGGCAACGCCTACCCCCTCGGCGCAACCTTTGACGGGAGCGGCACCAACTTCGCTCTGTTCAGTGAGGCTGCCCAACGCGTCGAACTGTGCCTCTTTGATGAAGACGGCGGTGAGACGCGCATCGAGGTACGCGAGTCATCCGCTTATATCTGGCACTGCTATCTTCCGCTCGTGCAGCCGGGCCAGCGCTACGGCTACCGGGTGCATGGCGATTACAACCCCGCAGCGGGCAACCGGCTCAACCCGAGCAAGCTGCTGCTTGACCCCTACGCTAAGGCTACGACCGGGGCCATCGACTGGGATCCGTCGCTGTTCTCCTATGACTTCGACGACCCGGATTCCCCGAACGACGAAGACTCCGCGGCACACATGATGCTCGGCGTCGTCGTCAACCCATTCTTTGACTGGACCGGCGACCGGTCGTTGCGCACGCCATACAGTGAGTCCCTGATCTACGAGGCACACGTCAAAGGACTTACCAAACTTCAGGAATCCGTACCGGAGACCCAGCGGGGCACCTACGCGGGATTGGCGCATCCTTCGGTCATCGACCATCTGCAGAAATTGGGGGTGACGGCTATCGAACTCATGCCGGTGCACCAGTTCGTGAACGACGGCACCCTAATGGAGCAGGGCCTGAACAATTACTGGGGCTACAACTCGATCGGATTCTTCGCGCCGCACAACGCGTATTCCTCCACTGGTGATCTCGGTCAGCAGGTGCAGGAGTTCAAGGGCATGGTGCGCAGCCTGCACGCCGCCGGAATCGAAGTCATCCTCGACGTGGTCTACAACCACACCGCCGAGGGCAACCACATGGGACCGACCCTGTCGTTCAAGGGCATCGACAATGAGGCCTACTACCGCCTGATGGACGACGACAAGCGCTACTACATGGACTACACGGGCACCGGCAACACCCTCAATGTTCGACACCCGCACGTGCTGCAGCTCATCATGGATTCGCTGCGCTACTGGGTGCTCGAGATGCACGTTGACGGCTTTCGGTTCGATCTGGCCTCCGCTCTGGCCCGAGACCTGTACGAAGTCGACAAACTGTCCACCTTCTTCGAGCTCGTGCAGCAGGACCCGATCGTGTCGCAGGTCAAGCTCATCGCCGAGCCGTGGGACGTCGGGCCGGGCGGCTACCAGGTCGGTAATTTTCCCTCCCAGTGGTCGGAATGGAACGGCAAGTACCGCGACACCGTTCGAGACTTCTGGCGGGGAGAGCCGTCCACACTCGGCGAGTTCGCCTCGCGCGTGGCCGGCTCGGCCGACCTGTACGAGCACTCAGGGCGGCGCCCGATGGCCTCGATCAACTTCGTCACGGCGCACGACGGCTTCACCATCGCTGACCTCGTGTCCTACAACGAGAAACACAACGATGCCAACGGCGAAGACAACAACGACGGCGAATCGCACAACCGGTCCTGGAACTCCGGCGTCGAGGGCCCTACGGACGACCCCGAGATTCGCGGGCTGCGCGCCCGCCAGACGCGCAATTTCCTTGCCACCCTGTTGCTGTCGCAGGGGGTTCCGATGCTGTTGCACGGCGACGAACTGGGCCGCACCCAGCTTGGCAATAACAACACCTACGCGCAGGACTCCGAACTGACCTGGGTGCACTGGGCCGAAGCCGACCTGCCACTGATCGAGTTCACGGCGGCGGTCTCCCGCCTGCGCCGCGAGCACCCGACGTTCCGGCGCAGCCGGTTCTTCGACGGACGCCCGGGCAAACGGGTAGCAGGGGAGTCCCTGCCCGACATCGTCTGGCTCAACACCGACGGCGAGCCGATGGCGTCAGAAGAGTGGGACGAGAATCTGGCCCGCACGGTGGCCAAGTTTCTCAACGGCAACGGAATCCGCGAACGCGACGTGCGCGGGCAAGAGGTTGTCGACGTCAATTTTCTGCTCCTGTTCAACGCGGATGCCGAGGACGTCGAATTCAAGCTGCCGCCCGATGAGTACGCCCCGGCCTGGGAGATCGTCGTCGACACCGCCGGCGAGGGGGCCGATTCCATTGCCCGTCCGGCCGGAGCCATTCAAACGGTAGTTGGTCGGTCCCTCGTGGTTCTGCGCGCCTATCACGAACCCGAAGCTGCCCCGGATCATTCGGTGGCCGCGTCACTCGCGGGCAACACCGGGTTGATCACCGTCCCGGGCCTGACCTGATGCCGCTGAGCACTTATCGGCTGCAGATCACGGCCGGATTCGACCTCGATGCAGCGGCCGAAATCGTGGACTACGTGCGCTCCCTCGGTGCCGACTGGGTCTACCTGTCGCCGCTGCTGAAGGCCGAACCCGGATCGGATCACGGCTACGACGTGGTCGACCACTCGCTGGTCGACCCGGCCCGTGGCGGTGCGGCGGGGCTCGTCCGGCTTGCAACGGCGGCGCACCAGGCCGGGCGCGGCGTGCTCGTAGACATTGTGCCCAACCATGTGGGGGTCGCCAGCCCGGCGCAGAACGCCTGGTGGTGGGACCTGCTGCAGAACGGTCAGCAGTCGCGCTATGCCGAGGCCTTCGACGTCGACTGGGCGTTCGGCAATGGCAAGATTCGCATTCCGGTTCTCGGCGACGATGGTTCGGACGAAAGCACGGAACTCGACCGGCTCGAGATCGTGGGCGGCGAGCTGCATTATTTTGACAACCGATTTCCTCTGGCGGCCGAAAGCAACAATGACGGTGCCAGCCCGGCCGATGTGCACTCCAGACAACACTACGAGTTGGTGAACTGGCGTCGCGCCGACGCCGAGTTGAACTATCGCCGATTTTTCGCGGTGAACAGCCTCGCTGGTATCCGGGTCGAGGTGCCGTGGGTGTTTGAGGAATCGCACCGCGAGATCGTGCGCTGGGTGCGCGACGGCCTCGTGCAGGGATTGCGGGTCGACCACCCCGACGGGCTCGCCGATCCGGCCGGCTACCTGGAATCCCTGCGGCGGGCCACCAACGGCTGCTACGTTCTGGTCGAGAAGATCCTGGAAGGGCGCGAAGCGCTGCCGACCAGCTGGGCGACTGCCGGCACCACCGGTTATGACGCCCTCGCCGACGTCGACCGGGTACTCGTCGATCCGGCCGGCCAGGAGCCTCTCGATGCGCTCGAGGCCAGCCTGCAAGGCGTCGCCACCGACTGGGCCGACCTGGTCTATCGCAACAAGCGCGACGTGACCGACGGCATTCTGCGCTCCGAGGTGCTGCGAATCGCCCGACTCGTGCCCAGCGATACGGGGAACCTGGCACAGACCGCCGAGGCCCTGGCCGACCTGCTGGCCTGGTTTCCGGTCTATCGCTCGTACCTGCCCGTTGGCTCGGACAATCTGCGCGAGGCGGCCCGCCGCTCGGCTACCCACCGCCCGGAACTTCAATCCGAGATCGACCGGCTCCTGCCCCTGCTCGGCGACCCGGGGCATCCGGCCGCCGTGCGGTTTCAACAGACCTCGGGCATGGTCATGGCCAAGGGCGTGGAAGATCGGGCTTACTACCGGTTCAGTCGGTTGACCTCGCTCAACGAGGTCGGGGCCGATCCCGACGAGTTCGCCGTGACGGTGGCTGAGTTTCACAAGCGGCAGCGCACGCGTCAGGCGAGTTTTCCGCACTCGATGACGACGCTGTCGACCCACGACACCAAACGCGGCGAAGACGTGCGGGCGCGCATTGCGGTGCTTGCCGAGATCCCCGCCGAGTGGGCGGAGGCGCTACACCAGCTGCGGGCAGCGCATCCGCTCGACGATGCGCCCTTCGAGAACCTGCTCTGGCAGGCGATCGTGGGCGCCGGGCCGGCCAGCCGGGAGCGGCTCGCCGCTTACGCCCTCAAGGCCGCGCGCGAAGCCGGCACGTCGACCACCTGGACCCAGCCGAACACCGGGTTCGAAGCGGCTCTCGACGACCTCGTCACGGCCGCCGTTGAGTCGGGGCCGACCCGCGATCTCCTCACCGCACTGGTTGACCGGCTGCAGCAGCCCGGGTGGAGCAATTCGCTTTCCCAGAAGCTGCTGCAGCTGACCATGCCGGGCGTCCCAGACGTTTACCAGGGCAGCGAGTTGTGGGAGACCTCGCTCGTCGACCCCGACAATCGTCGCCCGGTCGACTATGCGCTGCGCCGCGAGCTGCTGACCCGTCTGGAGAGCGGATGGCTCCCCCCGGTCGACGAGACCGGCGCCGCCAAGCTGCTGGTCACCTCCAGCGCCCTGCACCTGCGCGGCGACCGGCCAGACCTGTTCACCCGCTACCTGCCCGTGCCCGCCTTCGGCCCGGCTGCTGGCCATGTCGTCGCGTTCGACCGCGGCGGAGCGATCACCGTGGCCACGCGGCTGCCGATCGGGTTGCACGAGGCCGGCGGCTGGCGCGACACGACCATTGCCGTGGCCGGTCGCACCGTCGTCGATGTGTTCACGCGCCAGCGCTTTGACGGCCCGAGCCTGCGAGTCGCCGATGTGCTGGCCCGGTATCCGGTGGCGTTACTGGAAGCTGCCGACGACCGAGACCGCCCTTCCCACCGCATCGGACGTCACACATGAACGATCAGAGATTCGAGGTCTGGGCACCCGACGCGCAGACCGTGCAGTTGGTGTTGGGCACGCGAAGGCTGGAACTTACCGCCCGCGATGACGGCTGGTGGGAACTGCCGGCATCCGCTCGACCGGCGGTGCGCGCCGAGATCGACTACGGCTTCATCGTGGACGGGCGCGGGCCGTACGCCGACCCGCGATCACGGCGGCAGCCTGCCGGGGTGCACGCCCCGTCGCGTAGTTTCGATGCGTCCGTGCATGTCTGGCAGGATGCCGACTGGACCGGGAAGCAGCTGGCCGGCGCCGTCATCTACGAGTTACACGTGGGAACCTTCACACCAGAGGGTACGTTCGGGGCGGCCGCGAGCCGGCTTGATCACCTGCAATCGATCGGCGTCGACTTCGTCGAGCTGTTGCCGGTGAATGCCTTCAACGGCACCCACAACTGGGGCTACGACGGTGTGCTCTGGTACGCCGTGCACGAGGGTTATGGCGGCCCGGCCGCGTACCAGGCCTTCGTCGATGCTTGCCACCAGCGTGGCATTGGCGTCATTCAGGATGTCGTCTACAACCACCTCGGCCCGAGTGGCGACTATCTGCCACAATTCGGTCCCTACCTGAGCGAGGCCGCCGGTAACACCTGGGGGTCCTCGCTCAACCTCGACGGGCCGCACTCCGACCCGGTGCGCCGATACATTCTCGACAACGCACTCATGTGGCTCGGCGAGTACCACGTCGACGGCCTGCGCCTCGACGCCGTGCACGCGCTGCGCGACAGCAGCGCCACCCACCTGCTCGAGCAACTCTCCGTCGAGGTCGCCGCGCTCAGCGCCGAGACCGGGCGGCCCCTCACCTTGATCGCCGAATCCGACCTAAACGATCCGCGCCTCATCACCCCCCGAGAGGCGAACGGCTACGGCCTCGACGCCCAGTGGAGCGACGACTTTCATCACGCCGTGCACGTCGCCCTCACCGGGGAAACCTCGGGGTACTACGCCGACTTCGAGCCGCTCGACGCCCTGGCCAAGGTGCTCACCCACGGGTTTTTTCACGACGGCACTTATTCGAGTTTTCGGGAGCGCACCCACGGTCGCCGGATCGACCGGGAACGGATGCCCACTTGGCGGCTGGTCGTCGCATCCCAGAATCACGACCAGATCGGCAACCGGGCCGTCGGCGACCGGCTCAGCGCCCAACTGGATGTCGGCCAGCTCGCGATTGCCGCGGCGCTGACCCTGCTCGGCCCGTATACGCCAATGTTGTTCATGGGGGAAGAATGGGGGGCGACGACGCCCTGGCAGTTCTTCACCTCGCATCCCGAACCCGAACTCGGCACGGCTACGGCCACTGGACGCATCAGCGAGTTTGCCCGCATGGGCTGGAATCCGGCGATCGTCCCCGACCCGCAGGACCCGGCGACGTTCGAGCGCTCCAAGCTCAACTGGAACGAACTGGCCGAGCCCGAGCACGCTCGACTGCTCGAATTCTACCGTGCTTTGGCTGCGCTGCGCCGGACCCACCCCGATATCACCGATCCCCGGTTCGACCAGATCGCCGTCGAGTTGGATGCGGCCGAGGGATGGCTGCGGCTGCACCGTGGCCGCACCAAGATTCTGATCAACCTCGGCGAGCGTTCGGCGCACATCCCGGCCGGCGGGGGAGAGGTCGTGCTGTCCTTCGCCGCCGCTGGCGATGCTGTGCAGAGCCGACTGCTCAACGCCCTGCAGCTGGCTCCGCACTCGGTCGTCGTGCTGGCTTGATTTGTTCAAACGACGCGTTGGATCTGGCAAGATGGGGCTGCTGCCTCCAGTCGCAGCACACTCGATGGGGGACCACGCATGGGATCGTTTCTGGCGCCGACCACGGCGGCCGCGCTCGAGCGGGTGCTGACGCTGCAAACGGATGCCGCTGGTTCGCCCCTGGATCGGCTGCGCGCCATCCGCTCGCTGCAGACCGCCCTCGAACAGGACCCGGCGACCCTGGCCGCTGTTCGCGGCGCCCTCGCCGCTGACGTGTCGTGGGACCAGATCGCTGATGCGACCGGACTCAAGCCTCCGGCGGCCAAATGGCGTTGGGGCGGCACCGACGACGAGATCAGCGCCCGCCTCGAAGCCGGCCGCAAACGATCCGTGCGGCCAAGCAGTGTGCCGACCGACCTCCCCGGTCTGTCCGTCGCCGAGGCGGCGGCCGAACGCGGTGTGAGCGCTCAGGCGATTTACCTGCAGGTGCGGCGCGGCACCCTGGTCAGCCGCACGGTGACCCTGCCCGACGGCCGCAATTACAAGCGGGTGTTCCCGGCCGGCACGACTGACCCCGATTCCAGCCCCGACCTCGACCCCGACCTCAACGGAGACGTCCCACAATGAACAGCATTCCCACTACTCTCACGATTGAGCATCGCGCCGACCGGGTGCACGTGCAGCTCGACCGGCCCGACGTGCGCAACGCCATCGACCAGACCATGATCGATGAGCTGCACGCAATTTGCGCTGAACTGGAGCAACAGCCGCGTATTCTGATTATCAGCGGAGCGAACGGTGTCTTCGCCTCGGGTGCCGACATCGCCCAGCTGCGCGAACGGCGCCGCGACGACGCGCTGCTCGGCATAAACTCCGGGCTGTTCTCCCGCATTGCGAAGCTGCCGATGCCGGTGATCGCCGCGATCGACGGCTGGGCGCTCGGCGGCGGCGCCGAACTGGCCTATGCGGCTGACTTTCGCATCGCCTCCACGAGCGCCCGGATCGGCAATCCGGAGACAGCCCTCGGCATTCTGCCCGCTGCCGGTGCGCTTTGGCGACTGGCCGAGCTCGTCGGCGAGCCGGTGGCCAAGGAGATCATCCTGGCCGGACGCATTCTGAGCGCCCCCGAATGCCTTGCCGTGCATCTGGTCACCGAGGTGCACGACCCCGACGACCTGCTCGCTGCCGCCCACGCGCTGGCCGACCGCATCGCCGCGCAGGACCCGCTGGCGACCCGTCTGGCCAAGGAAGTTTTCCACGCTCCGCGGGCGGCGCATCCGCTCGTCGACAACGTTGCTCAGTCGATTCTGTTCGAATCCGAGGCCAAGTTCGCCCGAATGGATGCCTTCCTCGCCCGTCGCAAGCGCTAGACGAAGACCACGGCTAAAGCGGTGACGGTGCCAATAGCGATCGCAGCCCATTCCATGACTACTCCCTCGTTGCGCCCAGTATCGCATCGGGAGGCCACTCGCGTGCGGTTGCGACTCACTTGGATGTAGCCACGGCGAATTCAGGAAAGGGCCAGACTCGTTCAGCGCTGGACGCTACGCCAACAGCACTGCACCGCCACATTGAACACACTTCAGCTCACGTGCGCCAGGGTGGTTCCGGGCTGGGCGTGTTGGCCCGGTGGGTCTGGGCGGGTCGCCAGGTTTGGGACGGGTCCCACAGCAGTGGGCCGAGCACTTGGGGTCGGCGTTTGATCATGCGGATTTTCCACCCGTTTGTGTTGATGGTGTGGTGGTGGAACCAGCACAAGAGTGTTCCATTTTCGATGTTGGTGGGGCCGCCCTGTTCCCAGGGGAGGACGTGGTGGACTTCGGTCCAGCGGGCGGGGATGGTGCAGCCGGGGATGATGCAGCCGCCGTCCCGGGCGGCAATTGCCGCGCGTTGTTTGGCGGTGAAGCAGCGGATTTTGCTGCCGAGGTAGAGCACGTCGCCGTCGTCGCCGAAGAGGACCTGCTGGTAGCCGCCTGCGCAGATGAGTTCTTGCACGCGGCGGAACGATACCGGTGCTTCGATGCCGTCGATCCAGCCGACGCCGCGGCCTTGGTCGAGGTCGACGGCGTTGATGTGCACCATGACGGTGGGGGCGGCTCCGCCCATGGTCGGGGTCTTCGGGTCTCGTGCGGCCGCCTCGAGCACGGCGCGGAGGATGTCGGCACGTTTCTCGCCCGCGGTGCGGCGGTCGCCGTCGAATCGGGTGTCGCCGGTGAACGGGTCGGCACTGAATGGTTCCGTGCCGAAAGCGGCCGAGCCGGGGATGCTCTCCACCCCGTCGATACCGTCGATGCCGTCCAGCTCGGGCTTATTGCGGCTCTCGAGCAGTTCGGTGGGTACGAAGATGGGGGTGCGGGATCGCGCCGACAGGTAGGTGTCGAAGAGGGTGTCCATAACACCGCGCAGTTCGGGCGTGACGTCGGCGCGCAGCGGGTAGAGCCCGTTGCGGAGCAGGCCAAACGTCAACGTGCTCTTTGCCTCCACGACATTGTCATTGGGGGCGGTGCCGTCGGGGTCGAGCCGCCCCTGCCACTCCATCGCCTGCGCCCGCAGCATGTCGGGAGCGAAGCGGATGCCCGCACCCGGCAGCCCCGCAGTTTCCGGCGTGATCGCTCCAGTCGCCGACGCGACCAAAGCGCGTTCGACGCGGTCAAGGTCGTCCGGACCGACCCGGCCCTGCAACGCGGTCAGGGCGGTGGCGATGATCTCCGCCGATTCCACCCCGAGGTCGCCGCTGACGAGCCCGTCGGCGATGACCGGGTATCGGGCGGGGATCGGCAGTCCGAGCGGGGTGCGCTCGACGGCGCCCTCGCCGAGCTTCAGACGGCGTTTCGCTTCCCGGCCGGAGATGCCGGCGATCTGGGTGATGAACTCGACCCGGTTGCGGCATCCGTTCTTGTAGGCCAACGAGCCGTTGCCGAGGTCAGTTTCGGCACGCGCACCAATGTCGGTGGTCGACCGCAGCCTTGCCCCATCAACCTTGCGACCCAGCCTCTCCAGGGCTGCCAATACCGCGACGGCCTCGGAGTCTTCGAGCTGACCAAACCGCACCCCGTCCAACGCTCCCGCCAGAATCGCACCGGCCTGAGCAATCACCACCACCCGAGAACCTTCAGGCTCCGGGATCGAACCGGCTGCTGCTGGCGGGGCGGTGAGGGTCATGGCGTCGGCGCCTCCTTCATCCATAATTATAACCCGCAAAGTACATTAACGCGAGGGAATCTCACTGTATCCTGACAATGGATCAGAAATATTTCTGACTTTTCGAGTGCAACTGCCGATCATGTTGCGCTACTCCCGCTGAGCGATTCCCCGGGGTTGTAACTGGCCGCATAAGCGGGTGAATTGCTACGTCACTCGGCGGAGCAACCATTCACGCGCTTTCGCGAGCTGGAGCTGGCAATCAGGCCGGCCGGAGCAACCGGCCCGTCCGTGATTGGATGGGATGAGTGCGAGCGCGGACGTGTCGTCCGGCACGTGATCGGGGGAGCTCGAACGTTCCCTGGACCATGATGGTGACGAGTCCGGTCGTGGCCGTTATCGGCGGGTTGGTCGTGCTGGGCGGGGTCGTCGCCGTGATCGCGCTGCTCGGTGATGACGCGCAAGACTCGTCAACAGCCGTCCTGACCGCGGTGATCCTCGGTGTGATTCTGATGTTCACACTGGGCTTTGTGCAGGTTCGGGTGAGCGTCGATAAACGCGGGCTGCGCGTGGTGTCGTGGCTTCTGGGCATCCGTTCGAAGCAGGTGCCGCTCGATCAGGTGGAATCAGCTTTCGCCGAGACCCTAAGCCCGCTGCGGTCGGGCGGCTGGGGCTACCGCCTGACGAGCGGGCGCACGGCCGTGGTGATGAGGGGCGGCTCGGCCCTCGTGGTCAACCTACGTCGCGGCAACCAGTTCGCCTTGACGGTCGACGACCCGGAAGCCGCAGCCGCGCTGCTGATGGCACTCAGCGACCGGAACCCGCCCACAATCTGAAGGCTGGGCCCACCTTAGGGAAGTGGGCCCATGATCCATCATGGGCCCACTTCCCGGGCCCGGGCCCCGAACAGGGTCGGCCACGCCAGCAGGCTCAGTGAGCGCGGGCGACCTCGTAGCCGCCGGAGGAGTAGATCGTCGTGAACACCACGCCGCGGTGTAGGGCCTCGGCGACGACCTGCGCAGACGTCCATTCGCCGGGCAGGCCGCCCGTCTGACGGTCGATCACCAAATAGTCGGGGAGCGGATTCTGGTTGCCGAGCCAGTAAACATCCGTTCGTTCCACCAGGTAATTCATCAGCCCGATATCGGATTCGACCCGGGCGCCGTCGGGCACAACGGAGAGGGCGGCCTGCGCGGAAGCGGCGCGATCCGTCGAAAAATTGGCCGACACATTCGTCAGCTTGAACAGCGGCAGCGTCGTCGCGAGCACCAGACCGGCAACGATCGAAACGGATGCCGCCCGCCGCCCGAAACCGCGCAGCCAGCCCCGCCGACTGATGCGCACGAGCACAATGCCATCGAGCGCGGCGGCGAACACGATGGGCATGAGCACGGCGCTGTACTGCCAGGTTGGACCCCAGTAGCCCGAGTTATCGGACAGAAACCGCCAGGCCAGCGTCGGCAGCAGCACGAGGGCGAGCGGCGAGCGCACCGCAATCACGCCGCCGACCACGAGAAGCAGCAGCAGCGTCACCCCCTTCTGCGGCTGCAGCAACGCGGCCGGATCGCTGAGAATAGCGGGCAGGTCGATACTGCTCGAGTAGGCCCAGGCACCGTTCGGATTGAGCAGCGGCAGAATCACGAGGCTCGCGAGCGCAAACCAGCCGATACCCCAGACGGCGAGCCACACTCCAAACGGATGTCGGCTGCGCACGGCCAGCACGATGCCGAGGGCGGCAACGGTGAGGCCGAGGTCCTCCTTGACGAACACGAGCGGCATCGCCCAGAGCAGGCAGGCCACCCACTTGCGCAGCAGAAACGCGGTCAGCGACAGTGCGAGGAGCGGCACGGCGAACGCGATCTCGTGAAACTGCGCCTCCACCGCGCCCTGCAGGCCCCAGCTGAAGGCGAAAGCCAGCCCGAACAGCGTGCCGGTCACCGGCCCGAGCAATCGCATCGCGCCGTAGGTCAGGGCCGCAGCGGCGAGACCGAACAGCGCATTCTGTACGACCAGCAGCGTGAAGGCGTGCGGAAAGATCGCGAAAATCGGGGCGAGCAGCACCAGGAGCGGATGAAAGTGGTCACCCAGCAGATTGAATCCGTCGCCCTTGATCGTCACGATTGGAGCCTCGAGCGCGGCATACTGCCGGGCCAGCTGGGTGAAGATGCCGAGGTCCCAGGACGGAGCGGCGAAACTGCGCCACTGCAGCGCCGACAACACGGTGTACGCAGCGGTCGCCACGAGTCCGACGGCCGCCGGCAGCAGAATGGGCCGCCGCGCGCCTAGCCGAACCGGTCCCACGCGCGATCCCCTCATCCGTCAACGCTAACGCACCGGCACCCGGCACCGCCTTCAGCACCGCACCAGCTCGGCGCCCGCGTAGCGCCGTCAGCACCGTCGCCCCGACCGGTGCCCGCGCGCCGATGGCAGCGACGCGGCGTCCAGACCGGGCCGGTGCGCGCCGCGGCATCCGGGTAACTGAGGTTTTGGAGCAGCATGGGACCTTTGGCACTGTTTCGGGGCCGGGGCGCGGAGCAGACTAAGGGCGTGCAGCCGACAACAACACCTCTGGAGATCGCATGACCATGACTTGCCCCTTCTGCCGGTCCCCAGCCCGGCTCAGCCCGAATCCGGCCCACGCCGAGCGCACCTCGCTCCCGGTCTACCTGCTCAAATGCTCGGGATGCGACCACACGAGTGTGCGCGTCTCTCCGGTTCTTGGCGCGTTCGCGTCCCGCGCCGCCTCGGTCAGCGCCTGAGGTTCTGACTCTCGCTGGGGAACCCGATCCTCAGCGAGCGCAGCCGCACGCTGCCCCCAAATCGTGCCTTCCCGGCCCCTACACCGGCGAGTGGCAAAGAAAACACCTTCGCATCCCCCTGCGAAGGTGTTTTCTTTGCGTTCGACCGCCCCGGTAGCTTCGTTCAAGTCGGCAGTACCGGCGCGATCTCCCGCACCCACGCGTCGATACCACCCTCGACCTGCCACACCCGGTCGTAGCCATGGCTATGCAGCTTGGCCAGAACGGCAGCCGAGCGGGCACCCGCCTTGCAGTGCACCACGATATCGCGGTCCCGCGAGAGAGACGAAAGTGCTTCCCCCGAGAGGATTCCGCCCTGCGGAATGAGCAGCGCCCCGGCGATATGCACGATGTCGAATTCCCCGGGTTCCCGCACGTCAATGAGGTCGAAGTCACGCGCGCCGCGCTTCCGGCTCTCGAGCATAGCCGCGAGTTCGTGCACGGAGATCGCGTCGTCGACCTGATTCGATGCGGGCATTGTTTCGCAGAATACGTCGTAATCGATCAACTCGGTGACTGGTTTATTGGCGGGGTCGCGTGCAATGGCGAGTTCGCGCCACGACGCGTCAAACGCGTTGAAGAGCACGACCCGGCCCAGAAGCGTGCGGCCGACTCCGGTGATCAATTTCACGGCTTCGGCGACCATCGTGGAGCCGATCGTTCCGCAGAGCATCCCGAACACTCCGCCTTCTGCGCAGTTGGGCACGGAGCCCGCCGGTGGGGCTTCTGGATACAGGTCGCGGTAGGTGGGGCCGTGCTCATTCCAGAACAGGCTGACCTGCCCGTCGAAACGCAGGATGGATCCCCAGACACAGGGCTTGCCGAGCATCGCGGCGGCATCACTGACCAGATAGCGAGTGGCGAAATTATCGGCACCGTCAACGATCAGGTCGTACTGGGCGAATAAGTCCAGAGCGTTCGCCGAGTCAAGCCAAACATCGTGTCGGTGAATCGACACGAGTGGGTTGAGCTGGGCTACCGCTGCGGCAGCGGACTCAAGTTTCGAGTGACCGAGGTCTGCAACGCCGTGGATAATCTGACGCTGCAGGTTGCTCAGGTCCACGGTGTCATTGTCGATAACACCCAGGGTGCCCACCCCCGCAGCCGCCAGGTAGAGCAGTACCGGCGAACCGAGACCGCCGGCGCCAATCACCAGCACCCGCGCATTCTTCAGCCGTCGTTGGCCGATAACACCCATTTCGGGAATGAGAATGTGGCGCGAGTACCGCTGGAGTTCCGCGGCAGTTAGCTCGTCGCCCGGTTCGACGAGCGGTGCTAAGAGTGTCACGTCATTCATAGGTCGGGCCTCCCGTTCATCGTCGATGAAGCCAAGGCGAGTTCACGCTTCGGAATCCGGCCAGCCTGGGACGCCAGCCGACCCGCAATTACCGCATGTTTGAAGGCTTCGCCCATGAGTGCCGGGTTCTGCGCGCGCGTCACCGCCGTGGCCAGGAGCACGGCATCGCAGCCCAGCTCCATCGCGAGCGCAGCGTCGGATGCGGTGCCGATTCCAGCATCCAGCACCACGGGAACGCCGGCACGAGAAACGATCAGCTCGATATTGTGCGGATTGAGGATGCCGAGCCCGGTGCCGATCGGAGCCCCAAGTGGCATCACGGCGACGGCACCGAGATGCTCAAGGCGAAGGGCCAGCACGGGATCGTCATTTGTGTAAGCGAAAACCTTGAAGCCGCGCGCGACAAGCTGTTCGGTCGCGTCCAGCAGTTCGACCGCATCGGGAAGGAGGGTGTGCTCATCGGCGATGACCTCGAGTTTGATCCAGTCGGTCTCGAGGGCCTCCCGCGCCAGCTGTGCGGTCAAGACGGCTTCGCGCGCGGTAAAGCAGCCAGCGGTATTGGGCAGTACCCGAATGGAGCGATCGACCAGAAGATCGAACAGCGATCCGGCCGTCGTCACGCTGTGACGCCGCATTGCGACGGTGGTGAGCTCGGTTCCGGAGGAGTGAAGGGCCGCCCCGAGGCCCTCGAGGCTCGGTGCGCCGCCGGTACCCATGATTAGACGTGAATTCAACTGCACGCCGTCGATCACCAGGCTGTCAGTGATTGTGAGTTGTTCGGTTTCCACGGTCAACCTCCCTGAACTGCGGTGACAATTTCAATGTCATCGCCGGCCGTGAGCACGGTGCCTGACCATTGACTGCGTGGAACGACTTCACGGTTGCGTGCAACTGCCACGCCGAGACGTTGTTTGTCGGTCGCACGGCCATCCGCTGCGATCTGGCGACCGGTGATCTCGGCGACCAGGTCGGTCACGGTGCTGCCGCGCCGAACAATTCGTTCTGTGCCGTTGACGGTGATCGCGCTGGCGGGTATATAAATGGGCCTGGATTCGGTCACGAGCTGACAACTCCTTGTAGGGAAACGGATGCTTACGGTCGGGTTGCAGAGAAACGGTGGGGCCGAAAGCGCTCCCACCGCTGGTCGGCACTTCCCTCGATAAGCTGAAGACAGTAATGGGCAGCTACCGGTGTGAGCAGTACGCCGTGGCGGAAAAATCCGGTGGCGATGATAAGCCCGGGGACGTCGCTGCCTGGTGTTTCCCCACCGGTTCGCGAGACCCGGCCAAGCAGTGGCGCGTTATCGGGCGTTCCTGGACGAGCGCGAGCGGTTACTTCGATCAGCTCGAGCTCACTGACCGCCGGCAGCAACACCTGGGCGTCACGCAATAGCTGATAGACGCCACCAGCCGACACCGCAGTGGAGCCGTCTTCGCGTTGGGTGGCTCCGATCACGACCGTTCCGTCCGATCGTGGAACCAGATAGACCGGCACGCCGTGCACCAGTCCGCGGAGCGTGCAGGTGAGCAACGGCCGAAGGTGCGCCGGCACCCGAAGCCGCAGAATATCGCCGTAAACCGGTCGAAGTGGCAGGGTCAGTCGCTCTGGTAGCCCGTTCAACCCGGCCGCCGCGAGGCCATTGGCCACAACTACTTCGGCGGCACTGACCGTTCCGCCATCAGCCAGGGCGACACCGGTAACGCGAGATGAGACATCCGCGGAATCGTCGTGCAGTAGTCCCATGGCATTCACCCGGATCAGGGCGTCGTGGCCCCACCGGCCGCTTTTCGCCAGCGTGGCAAGTGCGAGTTGGATGCGCTCGGCGAGCCGGCGCGGGTCGACCTGATGATCCTGCTCCACCATGAAGGCACCGGAAACGTGAGGGCTCAGCAGCGGTTCAAGCACGCGCGCCGCGCGAATGGTCAGCGGGTCGACGGCTAGCCCGTTGGCGAGCTGCACCCCGCGCAGGTCGGCCAGCGCTTGCCGGTCGGCCGAATCAGCGCCAACACTCATGGTGTGAGTTCTCTGATACCCGGTTAGGTGATGATCGGGCCCCAGTGATTCGATGAACGCCGGATACAGCGCCGAGGAGGCGAGCATGAGCTCGAGCAACACCTCTTCTTGGTAGTGCAGTTCGCTCACCGCCGCGAGCATTCCGGCCGCAGCGTACGTTGCGCCGCCGGCGGGGTCCGGATCGATGACGACCACCGTGCGGCCGGAATGCGCAACAGCCCAGGCAATGCCGAGCCCGATAATGCCACCGCCGATCACGGCGACGTCGACCGTGCGGTTCACGACTCGTTCATTCATGGTGCGCACCGTTCCTCTGCGCTGGCACGGACGCACGAACTTGGCCCATAGGGTTGGTCGCATGGACCAGATAAAAGCCCGGCTGTATCTCTGCACCGATGCCCGGAAGGATCGTGGCGATTTCGCTGACTTCGTGGCGGCGGCGTTCGCTGGTGGGGTCGACATTATTCAGCTTCGCGACAAAAATATCGACGCCGCCGAGGAGCTCGAATATCTCGAAATTCTGCGCTCGGTTGCCGACCAGCACGCACGACTCTGGGCCGTCAACGATCGGGCGGATATTGCCAGCCTGGCGGGCGCTCCGGTATTTCATGTAGGCCAGACAGATCTGCCGGTGGCCGCCGCTCGTACCCTGCTTGGCCCGGCCGCGGTGATCGGCCTGTCCACACACAGCACCGAACACGTGGATGCAGCCCTGGCCGCGAACGATCTTAACTATTTTTGCGTCGGCCCAGTCTGGGCCACACCGACAAAACCCGGTCGAGCGGCGGTCGGAACGCAGCTTCTGCGTTACGCGGCCGCCCGCAGTGCAGCCACCGACAGCGAGCTGCCATGGTTTGCCATCGGCGGCATCGACCTCGGCAACATCAACCAGGTCGTCGATGCTGGTGCGACTCGAGTGGTTGTGGTGCGCGCGATCACCGACGCCAACGACCCGACGGATGCCGCGCAGCGACTTCTGGCCAGCCTGCCCGCGCTGGGCTAATACCGCACACGGTACCGAGTTTGGCGTGGTCATCTCAGGCCAACACAGAGTGCCGAGGGGCGTCGAAGAAGTCGAGCTCGAACCGTGACGAGGTGGCAAACGCCTGGCGCATTGCCGAGCGTTGCGCGTCAGAGGCCGTGGCCGCAGCGTCGTCGGTGAGCGCGATGACTTCCCTCGTGGCCGCGGCGAATTCTTCATCGGCATAGGTCTGGAGCCACGCGGCATATGGATGTACTGCTGTCTCGGTGCGCGCCAGAAAGTCGGTGTGCAGCCGCTCACCGACATCCGCATAGAGCCAAAAACAGGGCAACAGCGCCGCCAGAAGCACCGCATAGTTTCCGCCCTCAGCGAGCCCGAGCAAGTGATCCAGGTAGCCAGCCGTTACCGGGCCGGCCTCGGACGACACGTCCCGTTGCCCCAGCCAGTTTCTGTGCAATTCCAACTCAACGTCGCGGCACCGTCGTGCCGAATCGGCCAGAAACCGCTGTGCGTGCATGCTCGGCGCGATCTCACTGGCGCGCGCAAGAACGCGCGAGTAAGTGGCGAGGTAGAGCGCGTCCTGAGCGAGGTAATACGCAAAATCTCGCTCGGCCAGAACCCCAGTACCGAGATCCGTAATGAACGGCAGATCGAAGATCTGCGTGCGAATCAGCTCGACATCGCGCCACAGTGTCGCACTGAACTTCACCGAATCAGCTGGTGTGGCCGACTCGGCCGACTCGGCCGACTCGGCCGACGCGCCTGCGAACAGCCGATGAAAGTGATGGATCGGGCCATGGCCCTGACCGACCTCGAGGTCGTCGGCATGGGTCAGGGCATCCTGAAGCCAGTCTTTGACCTCGGCCAGAGACGCAGCCCAGTCCCCGGTTCGCGCCTGTACCGTGGCCATTGCCGAGGAGAGCGAGCATCCGGTGCCGTGGGTATTCTTGGTGGCGATGCGCGGCGAAGCAAACTCGACAACGCTCTGTGCCAGCAGCCCGTGGGTGTTGACCAGGGCATCAGGGCAGATGGTTTCGTCGAAATGACCCCCCTTCACCAACACGGTTACTCCGGTGCGGGCTGATAGTCGTTTGCCCTGCTCGATGGCCGCAGCCCAGTTTGCCGCTGTGGGTTCTGCGAGCAGAACGGCCAGCTCGGGAACGTTGGGTGTGACGAGATCGGCGAGGGGGATCAGATCACGCAGCGCCTGCTCGGCTTGGGGTTCGAGCAGCCGGTGACCACTCGTTGCCACCATCACCGGGTCGAGCACGACGAGCGGAGGACGGTGGGCATTGAGCCAGGAACGCACCTCGTGAATCACGTCGATTTCGGCGAGCATGCCGATCTTCACGGCATCGATAGTCACGTCATCGCTCACGGCGTTCAATTGCTGGCGCAGAAACGCGACCGGCGGGGTGTGCACCGAGCGCACCCCGCGTGTGTTCTGCGCGACCAGAGCTGTTACTACTGCCATGCCGTACCCGCCGTTGGCCGCGATGCTTTTCAAATCGGCGTGGATGCCGGCACCGCCGGTCGGGTCGGTGCCGGCGATACTGAGAATCCGCGGCGTGATGCGCGGCGTGATATTCGTGGTCTGATCAGTCATCCGTGACATTCCTTCGCTAGTGCTAACTAGACAGGTTCAACGGGTATTCATCTCAGCTCGCGCATTGTGCGGAGCACCCCGTGTCACTCAGCAGCCTATACGCCAACAAACATCACTCAGTTACCGATGGCAGAATCGTGGGCGTTCAGGACACGCCCCGAGCTCACAGGTCGGCGAGCAGGCTCACCGGGTTTTCAATGCAGCCGGCCACATAGGTGAGAAACCCGGCGGCGGTTCCGCCGTCGCAGACCCGATGGTCGAACACCATGGAGAGTTCTACGACGGTGCGAACCGCGAGTGCGTGTTCGACCACCCACGGCCGCTCGATCATGCGCCCAATGCCGAGAATGGCCGCTTCGGGATGGTTGATGATCGCGGCCGAACCGTCGACGCCGAGCGATCCGAAGTTGTTGAGGGTGAAGGTTCCCCCGGTCAGCGCGCTCGGCGAGAAGGTGCCGTCGGGCGACTGTGCGACCAGCGCGGCGAGGGCATCGCGCAGTTGCCGCGTACTCATCGCGTGGGCACGGTGGATGACGGGAACCATCAGCCCGCGTGAGGTCTGCGCCGCGATGCCGAGGTTGATGGCTCCGTGCTGCAAAATCTCCTGACTCGCGGTGTCGACCGAGGAATTGAGCACGGGATAGAGCCGCAGCCCGGCCACCACGAAGCGCGCGATGAGTGCCGTCACGCTGAACCGCTCACCCGTCGCCGCGAGCAGCTGGTCCCGCGCGGCGAACAGGGCGGTCGCGTCGACGTCGAGCCAGATCGTCGCCTCGGGAATCTCCCGACGCGACGTGGTCAGCCGCTGCGACACGACCTTGCGCAGGCCGGTGATGGGAATGCGAATATCCGCACTCGCCGCGTCGACAGCGCTGGGCGGCGTCGCAATGTCGACATCGATTGCCACATCGATTGCCACATCGACAGCCACGGCCGGAGCGGTGAGCGCGCGAATGTGTTCCTCCACGTCGCTGCGCAGCACCAGACCGTCGTGCCCACTGCCGGCCAGCGTGCTCGCGTCGAAACCGTTCTCGCGCGCCAGCCGGCGCACGATCGGAGACACGACGGGGGAGCGGCGGATCGGGTCGACCGTGCTGGACGACTTGATGGCCGGAGAAACGGATGCCGCCACATCGGCGGGGCGCTCGGCCAGCGCAACGGCGACGGGCGACGTCGATGCAGCCGATGCCGGGGCATCCGCTGCCCGCGGGGTGCCGAACCGCCCGGCGGCCACCTTGCGCGCCGGCCGGGTGCTTTCGGTCGTGCCGTAGCCAACCAGAACGGCTCCGGAGCCTTCGACCGCCGTGACGGTCGCCGCGGCGACCGGAACGCCGACAACACCGGCTGAAGCGTCATCAGTCGAGTCGGTCACGGTCAGCAGCACCTGCCCGGCATGAATGACCTGGCCGGGCTCGCCGAACAGGCTTGCCACGACGCCGCCGTAGGGCGACGGCAGCTCCACGATCGACTTGGACGATTCAACCTCGACCACGGCCTGGTCGATGGCGATCGTATCGCCGGGAGCGACCAGCCAGGCCACGATCTCGGCCTCGGTCAGTCCTTCACCGAGGTCGGGCAGCAGAAACTCGCGGCTCATCAGGACCACTCCCAGGTCGACAGCGCGGCGAGGATTCGGTCGGGGGTCGGCAAGAAATACTCCTCGAGCTTGGGTGACGGGTACGGAAGGTCGAAGCCGGTGATGCGCAAAATGGGCGCGGCCAGGTAGAAGAAGTTGCGCTCGGTCAGGCGAGCGGCCACCTCAGCGCCGTAACCGCCGAACTGGGCGGCCTCGTGCACGATCGCGGCCCGGCCGGTCTTTCGAACGGATGCCCCCACCGTCTCGTCATCAAACGGCGACAGCGTGCGCAGGTCGATGACCTCGATCGAGAGCCCCTCAGCCGCGCCCTGATCGGCCGTCGCGAGGGCGGTCTTCACGGTCGGACCGTAGGCGATGAGCGTGACATCGCTGCCCTCCCGGAGCACGACGGCCCGGTTCAGCGGCTCGGTTTGCACCGGCAGGGAAAGCTCCGCTTTGCTCCAGTAGCGACTCTTCGGCTCCATGAAAATCACCGGGTCGTCGCTCGCGATGGCGCCCCGCAGCATGGAATAGGCGTCGGCCGGGTTCGACGGGCTCACCACGGTCAGCCCGGGCGTCGCCGTCCAATACGCCTCGGAGGAGTCGGAGTGATGCTCGACGCCGCCGATATCGCCGGCGTAGGGAATGCGAATGACGATCGGCAGCGAAATCTTGCCGCGCGTACGGTTGCGCATCTTCGCCACGTGCGACACTATCTGCTGGAACGCTGGGTAGCTGAACGCGTCGAACTGCATCTCGACCACCGGGCGCAGGCCGTACATCGCCATGCCGATGGCCGTTCCGACGATGCCGGCCTCGGCCAGCGGCGAGTCGCTCACCCGGGTCTCGCCGAATTCGGCGTATAAGCCGTCGGTGACCCGGAACACGCCGCCGAGCGGCCCGACGTCTTCGCCGAACAGCACGACCGTCGGATCGTCGACCATGGCGTCGTGAATGGCCGCGTTGAGGGCGGCGGCCATGGTCAGGTTTTCCGGAGCGCGCACAGCTGTTCCGTTCTCGAGGGTCTGCTGGGGGCTCATCGGGTGCTCTCTTCGTATTCACCAGCGGATGCGTCGGCGTCGCCGTCGAGTTCGGCCGCCAGAAAGGCGCGTTGCTCGGCCAGGGCGGAGCGGGGGGTGGCGTAGACGTGCTCGAACAGCTCGAGCGGATCGACCACCGCCTGCTCCGTCATACACTTGCGGGTCGTCGCTGCGAGCGCCTCCGCGGCCGCAGCGACGGAAGCGCGCTCTTCCTCGGACAACGCCCCCTGGGCAATGAGGTACTTCTCCAGGCGTTCGATCGGGTCGCGGCTGCGCCACAGATCCACGTCGGCGGTTTTGCGGTAGCGGGTGGGGTCATCCGAGTTAGTGTGCGCCTCGATGCGGTAGGTGAGGCCCTCGATCAGGGTCGGGCCGCCGCCGCTGCGGGCTCGGTCGACCGCCGCTGAGATGACCGCGAACATGGCCGCGACGTCGTTGCCGTCAACGTAGAAGCCGGGCATGCCGTAGCCGATCGCCTTGTCGGCGATGGTGCGGCAGGCCATCTGCTTGTCGAGGGGCACGCTGATCGCGAACTGATTGTTCTGCACCACGAAGACGACGGGGGCCTGCCAGACTGCGGCAAAGTTGAACGCCTCGTGAGCGTCGCCCTCGCTCGTGGCCCCGTCGCCGAGCAGGGTGAGCGCCACGGTGTCGTCACGCTTGAGCTTGGCCGCGGTGGCGAGGCCCACGGCGTGCAGTGCCTGGGTGGCGAGCGGGGTGGCCTGCGGGGCGATGCGATGCTGTTGATAGTCGTAACCGCTGTGCCAGTCGCCGCGGAACGAGGCGAGAATATCCTTCGGCTCGACGCCGCGCGTGAGCAGCGCGATGCTGTCCCGGTAGGTCGGAAACAGCCAGTCCTGCGGCGAGAGCGCAGCGACGGCGGCGATCTCGCAGGCTTCCTGGCCGAGCGCGGATGGGTAGGTGGCGAGGCGACCCTGTCGGGTGAGGGCGGTGACCTGCACGTCGAACCGGCGGGCCACGACCATCTGCCGGTAGAGGCCGACCAGCGTCTCCACCGGGGGAAGGACGAATCCGCCGCTCTCGGTGCCCGGAACGGCGTTCCCCGAATCATCGATCAACCGCAGGGGTGGGGGTGCCAGCACGGCCGTCAGTGGCGTGCTCTCGACATTGAGGCTCATGAGCCAATGGTGCGCCCTTTTCGCAGGCCTGGCCGCGCTTTTTCCCAGTTGTGAACGATTGGCCGATCATCCGCCAGACGGCGACCAATCGGCATGGTTGAGTCCTGAATCAGTGCCAGGCGTCCGGAGTCGCTCCGGGTGCGTGCCCGATGATCTCGTCGAGAATGAGGTGGGACCGGGTCGAGATCACCCCCGGCATGGTGTGGATATCGCGCAGAATGGCCTGGCTGAGCTGCTCATGGTCGGGAGCGCTCACCGTGAGAATGATGTCGATGTCGCCGCTCACGGCCTGCGCCTTCTCCACGAACGGCAGTTCGGCGAGCTGCGCGGCAATTGCGCCCCAGGCGACGTCGCCGATTTTCACGACTACGAGCGCGGACACGTTGAGCCCGAGTGCCTTACGGTCGGTTTGGGCACCGAAGCCGGTGATCACGCCGTGGCTGATCAGCTTCTGCACCCGGGTGTGGGCGGCGGTGCGGGAGATGTGCACCTGCAGGGCCAGCTGGCGCATCGAGAGTCGACCGTCCCGGCTGAGCTCGGCGATAATCTGGCGATCGGTGCTGTCGAGTCCGGGGTGGGGAGTCTGGGGCTGCGTCATTGGACTCTCACACTACCGGCGCGGGCGCGGCCGCCGTGGATTCGCGCAGACCGGATTTGCGCAGCACTCGCAGATAGTGATTCTTGGGCCAGTGGCGGAGTGCCAGCGGCAGGCGGGGATAAATCAAGCGGATACCGCCCAGCACGCGATCAAAGCTCCGCTCGTGCCGCTTTGACCAGGGAAGTTCGAACAACACGCGAACGTGGGGCGGCAGCAGTCCGGCGGTCATCAGCCGGGCCAGCGGCAGAGCGGCCCGATACCAGAACGGAGCCGACCGCGAGTGCAACAGCTCGTGCGCGACCGCGCGGGTGGCGGCATCCGTTGTCAGCAGCTGCAGCTGCTCGTTCCAATACCGGCGAAAGGCGGCGCGATCTGTCGGCCACAGCTCCGGCGGCACCTGCAGTGACGTGCCGAGCCGGGCGTATTCGCTATAGACGGTATCGGCGATGTCGTCGTCGAGCGGGCCGTAGATCAAAGCGTGCAGGTGGGTGGCCGATTCATAGAGCGTTGCGGCAACCCAGAGCTGCAATTCGGGGGTGAACGCGTTGTACTCGGGGGTCGTGCCGACCGAATGCACGGGAATGTGCGCGTGATTGACCCGCGCGGCCATAGCAGCGGCCAGGTCGGCCTCGCCGAAGACGGTGGCGTAGACGTAGCTGAGCGTGCCGTTCAGCCGGGCGAGCGGCTTGGCGGCGAAATGGCTGTGGTCGGCCACGCCGTGCCCGATGGCCGGATTCGCCAGCTGCAACAGGATGGCCCGGCCTCCGGCGGCGATCAGCAGGCTCTCACCCGCTACCCCCCGCATGCTTGGTGCGCGTGCGCTCACAGCAACCTCCCAATAAACACGCAGAACCTCGTGACAGGGTGAGCCTATTCGGTCGGCCTGAGTTTAGGTCCCGTCTGAACGCCCGAACAGGGGAAGATGAATACTTGTCTTCTGGGGAATATGTGCGTCTTCTATGCGCTTGCATGTATCCGAGGGCGACAATTCCTGGGCCCACACACTTGAGGAGAACTTCTATGAGCGAGACCACGATCACCAATATCCCGGGCTACAAGGCCGGAACCTGGACCATCGACAAGACCCACAGCTCCGTCAGCTTCAGCATTCGCCACATCGTCATCAGCAAGGTCAAGGGCACCTTCGATGACTTCGACGCCACCTTCGTGACCGGCGAGGACCCGCTCCAGACGAGCGTCACCGCCTCGGCCAAGGTCGTCTCGATCAACACCAACGAGCCGGGCCGCGACGGTCACCTGCGCACCGGAGACTTCTTCGACGCCGAGACGTACCCGACCATCGACTTCGCGTCGACCGGTGTGCGCGTCGTCAAGGGCGAATATCTCGTCGACGGCAACATCACCATCAAGGGCGTCACCAAGCCGGCCACGTTCGAGCTCGAGTTCGGCGGTTTCGGCGGAGACCCCTACGGCAACTACAAGTTCGGTGCCACGGCCAAGACCGAGGTCAACCGTGAAGACTTCGGCCTCACCTACAACGCTGCCCTCGAAACCGGCGGAATGCTGCTCGGCGACAAGGTCACCATCACCCTGGAACTGCAGGCCGCGCTCAACGCGTAACCCGTAGTTTTTCGCGTTTCCACGAAGCGCCGTGCAGGGCCCTACTTCGGTGGGGCCCTGCCTCGTTAATCGTTTGGCCTTCCCGACAAGTGATGTATCTTTCATCGTGCTAAGAATGCAGATTTCCCTAACGGAAGACGAGCGTCATGCCGTCGATGCGGAAGCCGTTTGCACGGGTAGGTCTGTGTCTGCACTCACTCGAGATGCTGTCGAGGCGCTCTACCTGTCGGAGCGTTCAAGCGAGGCAGATTTGCGGGTCATGCGCGCCTCCTTCGGGACGTGGAACGGTCGCGACGTCGACGGCGCGACCTGGGTTGACCGGGTACGCTCCGGCGGCCGTCTGCGGCAGACCGCGTCGTGACCGTCCTCGTGGACACGTCGGTTTTTGATCGATTACCTCCGAGGCCCCCAGGGTGCGGCCGATGTCCTCGAAACCGAGCGTGTTCTGGCACCCCTGCACGCGAGTGAGATGACTCGCCTCGAAGTTATGGCCGGAATGCGACCGAAGGTGGAGGCAGGTACTCGGGCACTGCTCGCGACGTTGATTTGGCATCCGGTCGATGCCGAGGTCGCTGAAGCAGCGGGTGCATTGGGCCGACAGCGGCTACCCAGCCATCACACGATTGGTGGTGCGGACCTAGCGATTGCTGCCACAGCGATTCGCTTTCAGGCCCGATTGCTCACACTCAACCCGCGACACTTTCCGATGTTTCCGAACCTGCAGCTTCTGTATTAGCCAGCGTCGAGTCGGAGCATCCATTCGGTCAGGCGTCGGCGCAGCCCGGCGCCGTCCAGGTCGTCTCGGCCGAGATCCGTGTAGTTGGGCGCCCAGGTTTCCACTCGGGGGTAGGCCTTCATCGCTGCGAAGTGGTCCCAGAGGGCCACATCGGGGGTGGGGGAGCCGAACGCCTGGTCGTAGGCGCGGGTGAAGCCGTCGGCGACCGTCACGTCGTAGAGAAACACCAGGTCCTGGCGACACCAGGCCAGGTCGTACCCGCGCGGCGCTCGCCCGGCGCCCGACCAGTCCACGATCCCGGTCAGGCGTTCGTTCAGCCAAACGGTATTGCCGGACCAGAAGTCGTTGTGGGTGAGCACGCGGGGTTCGCCGGTGAGCTGGTGCCACACGGAATGCATCGGTGACTCAGTCGCCGGTTCGGTGAACAGGTCGGTGAGCCCTGGATTAACAGCAAGAGAGTGGATGCGCGCAAGCGCCGCCCCGAGTTGTCGCGCGAAGTCGTGCGGGTTTGTGGGGGTGATCGAGGCCCGACCTGGCAGCAGCGTCGTGACGATGACCGGGCATCCGTTCACTGTGCCGTCAGCGTCGGCGGCCAGCAGCTGCGGTGCCAGCTCGCCGAGGTCGCCCAGGGTGCTGAGCACGCGGATCTCGAGCCGCACGGCGTCATCACCGGGCGGAAACTGCCGCAACACGAACTCGGCGCCGTCGGGGGTGCCGACAACGCTCGTTCTGGCGTGGGTGCCGCCGGGCAGCGAACGCACCCAGCGCAGCTCGGCGACGGCGAGTTGCCGCGCGGCCCACTCGAGCACGAGGGGTGAGGGAGCGGCTGCGGTCATTCGCTCACCCCGACACGTTTGACCGTGCGGTCGAGGCGACGGATCGCGAGCAGAGCGGCGATGACCAGAAGAATTCTGCCCCCGAAGATCACGCCCTGCGTGGTGTGCTGTGGCACGACGAGCAGGGGGCCGCCCGACAGTATGGCGAGCAGAGCAACTGCAATGTAGAAATACCCCATGATCACGCACCCCCCTCGTCGTTCCACCCTAGCGATACCGACCGTGGAGCCATCTCATTCGGTTGACCGCAACTCACGGTACGGCCGTCGTTGCCGTTTCGCGTCGCCGGACACCTCCCGGTGCGAGTTGCCAGCTTCGGCCCCATCGCTGGCGGGAGAGGACACGTTCCGCCCCTGGGCCGGCTCTCAGGGGGCCGAACGCGCCCTCTCACCGGAGGTGACCAGGTTTCAGGGGTCGGAGGTTGTCGTCTCGCGGGGCTGGGCCCGCGGCGCATGAGGTCTCGCCCAGCCGGTCGTCGGGAGGTGGCCGGCCGGGGCTAAGGTGCAAGGGTGCCCGAGAACGCGTCGGGCACACGAAAACAGTCGAGAGAATGCAACTCCAGTCGATAGAGGTGCACTCTAAGTAGTCGAGGAGATCCCGTGTTCACCCTAAATGACCTAGCGATTCCGATCATCGCGGCGCCGATGGCCGGCGGCGCCTCGACGCCGAACCTCGTCGTCGCCGTGAGCGACGCGGGTGGCCTCGGCTTTCTGGCTGGCGGCTACAAAACTCCCGAGGCGCTGGCCGAGCAGATTCGCACCGTGCAGCAGCGAACCGAGCACGCCTTCGGTGTCAACCTGTTTGTTCCGCAGTTGCCCCTGACCGACCGCGCCGCCGTCGAGGCCTACCGCGACGCGCTGGCCCGCGAGAACCCCAGCGCTGTGTTCGCCGAAATTGACGAGACCGACGACGACTGGTTTGCCGAGAAGGTGGCGGTCGTGATCGCGCGACAGGTTCCCGTGGTCTCGTTCACCTTCGGCCTGCCTCCGGTAGACGCCGTCGAGCGGATGCACACGGCCGGGTCGTTCCTAATCGCCACGGTCACCTCGGTGCCCGAAGCCCGTCAGGCGGTTGACCGCGGCGTCGATGCACTCTGCGTGCAGGGGCCGGAGGCCGGCGGGCACCGGGGGACCTTCACCACGCGGGACGAACCGGGCACCCTGGCTCTGGGGGAGCTGTTGATCGCGATGCGCGAGGTGGTGACGCTGCCGCTGATCGTGGCGGGCGGCATCCACTCTGGCGGGCAGATCGCCTCGTTGCTGGCTGCCGGAGCCGAAGCTGTACAGCTCGGAACCGCCCTGCTGCGCACCGACGAGTCCGGTGCGAACCCGGCCCACCAGGACGCCCTCGTCGACCCACGGTTCACCGAGACCGTCATAACCTGGGCCTTCTCCGGCCGCCCGGCCCGCGGCTTGCACAACGCCTTCATCACCGCCCACGACGCGACCGTGCCGCACGAGTATCCGCAGGTGCATCACCTCACCAAGACCGTGCGAGCGGATGCCGCCCGCCGCGGCGACCCGCACGGCCTCGCCCTCTGGGCCGGTACCGGATTTCGGGAAGCGGGCACCGGCTCGGCCGCGACCGTGCTCGCTGCGTTGTGGGCTGACACGCACGCTGCCGTCGTCTCGTAGCAGGTCGTCTCGTAGCTTTTACGTGTCCTGACGGTGCCGAGGAGCTGGAGCCGGTCGGCTCCGGAACGGTCGAGAACCGTGCGGCGGCCCCCAAGGTAGGCTTTATCGACAGGGTGAGCGGCAGCCGCTCCCCGATGGATCAGCGTCGATCGGCGCCTCTGACCCTGGGGCCGCTAGGCCAATGTAGATCGCACAACAAGAAATGGTTCTCCTTTGCGCAAAATAACTATGTTCCGGGCGGGCAAGCTCACGGTCGCCGTCACGGCGCTGCTGGCCCTCGCGGGCGGATTCCTCGGCGTCAGCGCCGCGGCCGCGAGTCAGCCACAGGCGGCTACCGCCGGCGAAAACTACGTCATCGGCACCGACACCACCTTCGCGCCGTTCGAGTACCGCGAAGACGGTGAACTCACCGGCATCGACATGGACCTGATTCGCGACATCGCGAAGAACCAGGGGTTCACGGTCGAGATTAAGTCGCTCGGCTTCGACGCTGCGCTGCAGGCGCTGCAGTCCAATCAGGTGGACGGCGTCATCGCCGGCATGTCAATCACCGACGAGCGCGAGCTCATCTTCGACTTCTCCGACCCGTACTTCGACTCCGGCGTGCAGATGGCCGTCGCCGAGGACAACACCGAGATCACCGGATACGCCGACCTGGCCGGTGAAACGGTCGTCGCCAAGCGCGGCAGCGAGGGCGAAACCTTCGCCAACTCGATCAAGGACGAGTACGACTTTACGGTCAAGGCACTCGCCGACTCGGCCACCATGTATGACGACGTCAAGGCCGGCAACTCCGTCGCGGTGTTCGACGACTATCCCGTGCTGGCCTACGGCATCAACCAGAACAACGGGCTCAAGTCCGTCACCGAGAAGGAGCAGGGCAGCTCCTACGGTTTCGCCGTCAATAAGGGGCAGAACCCCGAGCTGCTCGCCGCGTTCAACACCGGCCTCGCCGAGTTGCAGGACAACGGCGACTACCAGGCCATTCTTGACACCTACCTGGAGCAGCCGGCACCCGCCGCGGCATCCGGTTTCTTCGGTCTGCTCAGCGACAGCATGCCGGCGCTGCTGAAGGGCCTCGGGCTGACCCTGCTCGCAACCGGCCTGTCCATTCTGATCGCCCTCGTGCTCGGCGTGGTATTCGGCTTCTTCAAGGTCTCCGAGAGTCGCATTCTGCGCGGCATTGCGAGCGTCTACGTCAGCATCTTCCGCGGTACCCCGCTGCTCGTGCAGGCCTTCTTCTTCTACTTCGGCCTGCCGCAGCTCACCGGGCAGTCGATCGACGTGCTCACCGCCGGTGTGCTCACCCTGAGCCTGAACGCCGGTGCCTACATGACCGAGATCGTGCGCGGCGGCATCCAGTCGGTCGACCCGGGTCAGACCGAAGCCGGTCGCAGCCTCGGCCTCGGCTACGTCACGACCATGCGCCGTGTCGTGCTGCCGCAGGCCGTGAAGATCATGACGCCGTCGTTCATCAACCAGTTCGTGATGACCCTGAAAGACACCTCGCTGCTCGCCGTGATCGGCTTCGCCGAGCTCACCTATCAGGGCCAGCAGATCTACGCGGCGAACTTTCGCACCGGTGAGACCCTGCTGATCGTGGCGGCGCTGTACTTCATCGTCATCAACCTGCTCACCATGCTCTCCAACAAGCTCGACCAGAGGTTCAACAAATGAGCAAGATCAGTGTCACGGGCCTCCGCAAGTCGTTCGGCTCCAACGAGGTGCTCAAGGGCCTCGACGTCGAGATCACCGAGGGCGAGGTCGTCTGCGTCATCGGCCCTTCGGGTTCGGGCAAGTCCACCTTCCTGCGTTGCCTGAACAAGCTCGACGAGCTCAGCGCCGGCACGGTTATCGTCGACGGATTCAACCTCAGCGACAAAACCGTCGACCTGAACGAGGTGCGAGCGCACATCGGTATGGTCTTCCAGCACTTCAACCTGTTTCCGCACATGACGGTGCTGCAGAACATCATGCTCGCGCCGACCGAGTTGAAGAAGGAATCCAAAGCGGATGCCCGCGCCACCGCCCTGAAACTGCTCGAGCGGGTGGGCCTGTCCGACAAAGCGGATGCCCGCCCCGCGCAGCTCTCCGGCGGCCAGAAGCAGCGCGTCGCGATCGCCCGGTCCCTCGCGGTGAACCCCGACATTATGTTGTTCGACGAGGCCACGAGCGCCCTCGACCCCGAAATGGTGGGGGAGGTGCTGCAGGTCATCCGCGACCTCGCCGCCGAGGGCATGACCATGGTCGTCGTCACTCACGAAATGGGTTTCGCCCGCGAGGTCGCGGACCGGGTCATTTTCATGGCCGATGGCCTCATCGTCGAAGAAGGGACTCCGGCCGAACTGTTCGGCAACCCGCAGCAGGAGCGCACCCAGGACTTCCTCTCCAAGGTGCTCTAAACCGCGTGACCCGAAAACGGATGCTCCGCGCGAGACACGCGCGCGGCATCCGTTTTTCTGTGCCGGTCAGGGATGACCTTGCCCGGTTTGGGTAGCCGCTACGGTAATCGGCGTAGCGCGCACCCAACGGGGCCGCGGTCACCACCGTCGACTTCGGCTGTCGATCGTGAGTGCGCCCGGTTTGGGTAGCCGCTACGGTAATCGGCGTAGCGGCTACCGAAATGGGGCGCGGCTATCGAACGGATGCTCCGGGCGGCTCAGGCCCGGTCGCCGACGATCTCCTCGCGCACCCGGCGCAGGTCCTCCATGAGCGAGCCGATCAGAATCCAGTGGTCCGGGTGCGGCGTCACGATGCGCAGCGGCGCGGTCAGGGCCAGCACCTCGGGGGCCGGCGGCTCGGGCGCCACCGTGAGGTCGCCCTCCGCGCGAGCGAGCAGCCGCAGATCGTGCGCAGCCCGGGCCAGCTCCTCGGAAAAGGCCTGAACGCTCGGCTCCAACTGCAGGGAGGCATCGTAGTGATCGTGCAGGGCCCGGGTCATGCCGATAGCGCGGGTCACGAGGGTCGGCAGCCGCCCGATCATCTCATGGTCGGCGTCGAGCGCCAGGCGCAGTTTGGCCTTGCGCGGGTTGAGCATGAGGCTCTCCTCCGCCTGCACGATGGCCTTCTCCGCCTTGACCAGCATGGGGCGCAGCAGCCGGGCCTTGATCATCAGCTCCATCAGGTCGACCGGGCTCTGCGGGGTGCGCAGCGCCTGGGCGATGCGCTCGAAGGTATCAGCCACCTCGCGAGCGAGCAGGGCCACAGCATCGCGTGCCGGCGCAATCAGCACCGGCGGAACGATCAGGGCGTTGATGATCAGCGCGATCCCCGCACCGATGAACGTTTCAAAGATGCGATCGAGGGCATACCCCGGCGTCGTCGCGCCGAGCGCGAGCACGAGCATGGCGCTGATCGGAATCTGGCTCGCCGACACCGGCGACAGCCGCAGCGCCCAGGCGACGAGGATGCTGACCACGATCGTGCCGAGTACAACCCAGCTGGACTGGCCGAGGAAGAAGCCGATCGTGGAGGCGATAATGACTCCGCCGATGACGCCAGCGGTACGTTCGATCGCGCGGCCGAGGGTCTGATTGACACTCGGCTGCACCACGAGCAGAGCCGCAATCGCGGCAAAGATCGGCAGGTCGTTGGGCAGCAGCAGCTGGGAGACGATCCAGGCCAGGGCGACGGCGACGGCCATCTTCACGACCTGCAGCACCGGGAGTCGGGTGGGGATGCGCAGGGCCGATGTTAGTTTCACTGCTCAAGGCTAACCCGACCTCTCCTCAAGCGGATGCCGACAAACCCGTCTTACACGCTGCACGCCGGCCGGAACCTGGTGCAGCGTGCCGCGCATCGGCCACGAACGCACGATGTCACCCGAATTGACGCTGGCCTGTACCTCGTCCAGCGTTGTGCCGGGGGAGCGCACCCCGATGGCCTACTGGGCCGCCGGGTAGTCCTGGGCCTGCACCGCGCGCATCCGCTCGACGACCGCAACGGCCCCAGCAGCGGTGGCCCGGCCAGGCCCTGGGCGTGCAGGCGCAGAACGTCGGCGCGGGAGGCGGCAGCGCCCGTAATGATCAGCCCGCGCCTAGCCCAGGTCGTCGTCGGTGCGAGCTCCGAACACGATTTCGTCCCAGCTCGGCATCGATGCTCGACCGCGCTTGGGTGTGGTGCGCCCATGGTTGGTGCGCTCTTGGGCGCGGGCGGCCTGGTTGGCCCAGGCGTTGCCGGTCGGTTCCGGCGTGGTCGCCGGCGCCGCACTGGACTCGTCGGTAACCGGACTGTCCATGGCCGTGGACCGACGGGGCCGCATCATTGCCGCAGGCTGCACCGAAGCGGATGCCGTCGGCTGGGCCGCCGCAGCATCCCGGCTGCCAGCCGCCTCGCGTTCGCCGCGGCGTCGACGCAACGATTCCAGAAGATCGGCGGTTTCGCTCATGTTCGATGCCGGCTCGGCAGCGCGTTTGATCGCGGCTTTGGACACAGCATCATCCCGGCTGAGCGAACGGGAAAACGGCACAGCCTCGAGGTTCGGGCTGGTGTCGTTCAAAATTTCGTCGGGCAGGGATTCCTTGAAGTTGAAGGCGTTGCTGTCGAAGCGGGAGACATCGGCGGCGCTCGTCTCCGAGCCGACCGCGCGCAGCCGGGGAATGAGCGAGCCCTTGAGCTCGCCCTGCTGCGAGAGCGCGATGGCCTCGCTGCCGACCGGCGATAGTGAGTTCTTCTTGGGTTCGAAGCCCCAGCGGGCGTCGTGGTCGATCTCATCTGCGGTGAACGACAGCTTGACGATCCAGCCGCCGCCGGGCTCTTTCCAGCTGGCCCAACGTTCGCCGGTGGCGCCGAGCGAGGCGAGACGCTCCCGAATGACGCTGCCGAAGTTGACGTTTTCGTCGACCGGATCCGGATCGATCGCGGTGTGTACCGGCACGCTGAGCGCCGACGAGACGATGTACTCCCGTTCGGCTACGACCGGGCCCTCGAAGCGGCGCACGTAGTCGAGGGACGCGCCGGTGACGGCCGCGACATCCTCGGCGGACATGCCGGAGCGAATGTGCGCCTGAACCTCCCGGGGGGAGAGTTTGGGCGCGAGGCTCCGCTCTGTCTGGGTTTGGCGAAGCCGGGACTGAAGAACCTCGTCGATGGCGATGCGATATCGGTCACCATCTTCGGACGCTGCGAGCAGCGCACCGTTCTCAACCCCAATAACCTTCAATTCCTGCATGAAGACAAGCCCTCTCGCGATTACCGTTGGCTGCAAGACTGCCACGACTTGGGGCAATTTCGCGGGAATACGCTGGGCGTGCCGCAAGTTGTTTTCCGTGTCCGAATAAAAAGGTTGGCGGACGGTTTGCTATTCCGTCCGGATTATTGGAAACTGTGCCCGCCGATTTCAATTATCGGCGTAACTGAAATGGATGGGCATGGCAACCGATTACGACGCACCCCGAAAGACTGAAGACGACTCCGAGTCGATCGAGGCCCTCAAGGAACGTGTGCCAGATAAAATGTCCGGCAGCGTTGATGTTGACGACTCCGACAACCCGGGTGGGTTCGATCTACCCGGCGCCGACCTGTCCGACCTGGACCTCGATGTCGTCGTTCTGCCCGCGCAGGCCGACGAATTCACCTGCGTGAATTGCTTCCTCGTGAAGCACCGTTCGCAGATGGGCCACGAGACCAAGCTCGGAATGGTCTGCCTGGAGTGCGACTCCTAAACCTGCTAACCGACGTTGGTCGTTCGTGATCCATTGATCGCGGCGGCCAACTCCGTCGGGTGCCGGCTGGAGATGATCCAATACGGCGCCGGATCGGTCGGATCGACGATCGGAACGCGCACGACCGGGTCGATCCAGCCGCGAATGAGCAGCCAGGCCCGGGCATCCAGCCGGGGTCCGCGCTCCTGGGTGGCTTCGGCCTTGATAAAGGAGACGGCTTCCCCCACAAGGTGGGTAGAAATCGTGGCCGGGCCGGCTTTCAGCTCGCCGTTCTGCACCCGCACCACCGGTGAGGCCAGCACGAGCAGCACTACGCAGCCGCCGTAGAGAACGGCGGCCGTGATGATGCCGGCCGGCAGGGAAATCGGGACGAGCACCAGGATGCTCGCCGGTATCACCAGTGCGGTGACGATGAAGGCCCACGGAGTAGGCCAGAGTTTTTCGCGGTAATGAGGCATGGCTCTATTCGATCAGATATCTGCACTACCCTCGACACGTGGCAGAAAGCGTCGAAGTACTGATCCAAGCATCCATCCTCCCGAACTACGCACATCCCGGTGATGCCGGGGCTGACCTGCATTCGGCCGAGGCCCTCATGCTCGCTCCCGGTTGTCGTGCACTTGTCGGCACCGGCGTGTCGATCGCCTTGCCCGACGGGTTTGCCGCCTTTGTGGTTCCGCGCAGCGGCCTGGCGTCCAAGCGCGGCATCACCATCGTGAATTCCCCGGGGACAGTGGATGCCGGCTACCGCGGCGAAATCAAGGTGGCTCTGCTCAATACCGACCAGAACGAGTCGTTCACGATCAATATCGGCGACCGCATCGCCCAACTCATTGTGATGCCCGTTGCCCGGGCCACCTTCATCGCCGTGGACCGGCTGCCCGGCAGCCACCGCGGCGAGGGCGGCTTCGGTTCAACGGGCGTAGAAGCTGCTCCACTAGAAAGTGCACCATTGTCGGGCGATACTGCCCAGCGCGAAGGAGAAAATCGGTGACTGACACCACGACCCCCGGGGACTTCCTCGAGCCCCATGCTAAATCGGCACCAGAGAACCGCGAGAGCGATGGCCCGTTCGACGAGTCCGAAGCCAACCCGGTGCGGCCATACGTCGACCTCGGCGGTATCAAGATTCTGCCGCGGGAAGGCCTGCACCTGCGCCTCGAAATTGAAGAGGGCAGCAAGCGCGTCGTCGCCATCGGCCTCGACTTCGCCGGGTCGACCCTGCAGGTGCAGCCGTTCGCCGCTCCGCGGTCGAGCGGCCTGTGGCATGAGATTCGCGACCAGATCGCCGACCAGATCGGCAAGCAGGGCGGTACCACGACACCGCGCGAGGGCCCGTTCGGGCCGGAACTGGTCGCCGAGATTCCGGTTGCGGCCGGTCAGGAAGCCGGCGGCGTCACCCGCCTGGCCCGTTTCATCGGCGTCGACGGGCCGCGCTGGTTTCTGCGCGGTGTGATCGCGGGCGAGGGCGCGATCGATCCGAATGCCGCAGCGCAGATCGAAGACCTGTTCCGCAGTATCGTCGTCGTGCGAGGGGGAACCCCGATGCCGCCGCGTGATCTGATTCCGCTGCGCATGCCCGCCTCGCCCACCGGCGCGACCGAGACCGCCGCGGTCTAACGAGCCATGAGCGACACCCCCGGTCAGAACGGACAGCAGGGCCAGCGCGATGAAGCGCACGAGCCGGTGCCGACGCCAGCCGCGGCGCCGGAACCCGCTCCAACGCCGGAGCAGGCGCAGACCGCGTCAGCCCTGTTCGCCGAGTCGATGGCCGGGGCGGCCCGCCGGGCCGGATTCGGAGCGGCGACCGAGGGGGAGCCGATCAGTGGACAGGCCCTATTGAAGGCGATGGGCGGCATCCGCGGTCTGATTGAAGCTGTACTGCCCGGCCTTGTTTTTCTAGTCACCTACACACTGACTATCGACCCGTCGACCGATGTGACGAGTGACCCGATCGGCACCCTGCTTCCCTCACTCGTCGCTCCGCTGGTCATCGGCGTGATCTTCGTCGCACTGCGCGCGATCACCAGGCAGACGACGACGCCGGCCCTCGGCGGCCTGGTCGGCACCGCTATCAGCGTCGCGCTGGCTCTCTTCTCCGGCAAGCCCTCCGATTTCTTCCTGGTCGGCCTGTGGACCAACGCCGGCTACGGTGCCGCCCTGCTCATCTCCGTGCTCGTGCGCTGGCCGCTGATCGGCGTCGCCGTCGGGTTCCTCATGGGCGACGGCATCGCCTGGCGCCTCGATGCCAGCAAGCGGCGCGTGCTGACCATTCTCACCCTGTGCTGGACCGGCCTGTTCCTCGGACGCCTCGCCGTGCAGCTGCCGCTCTACCTCGCCAATAACGTCGAACTGCTCGCCTCCATGAAGCTCCTTATGGGCATCCCGCTCTACGCGCCGTTGCTCGTCGTGTCCTGGCTCATGGTGCGCTCGGTCTATCGCAAAGCGGATGCCGCCGACGCGCTCTGAGAATCGACCTCTGCGCGCTCGGGCGCACTGCTAGAGTTATCTTGACGTCAAGATAGTTGACCGGCGATCACTCGTCGGCGCAACTCGATGGAAAAAGGCAGCTCCCGGCATCCGCCGGTAAGGCTTGCCTTGCTGGCACGCGGTTGTGCCTGCCACAAGAATTGAGGATTGCCGCCGGTTTCCCGTCGGCTCCTACAACGGAGAGGGCACTGTGTCGGATTCAAAAAGTACCGCGGTAAATAGCTTCGGAGCCAAAGACACCCTGCGCGTTGGTTCGACAGACTATGAAGTCTTTCGTCTCGACGCGGTCGACGGTTACGACAAACTGCCATACAGCCTGAAGGTGCTGCTGGAGAACCTGCTCCGCACCGAAGATGGAGCCAACATCACCGCCGAGCACATTCGTGCCCTCGGCTCCTGGGTTCCCACCGCGGAACCCGACACCGAGATCCAGTACACGCCGGCGCGCGTCGTCATGCAGGACTTCACCGGCGTTCCCTGCATCGTCGACCTCGCCACCATGCGCGAAGCCCTCGTCGACCTCGGCGGCGACGCCAAGAAAATCAACCCGCTCGCCCCGACCGAAATGGTCATCGACCACTCCGTTGTCGCCGACCTGTTCGGCACGACCGACTCGTTCGAGCGCAACGTCGAGATCGAGTACGAGCGCAACGGTGAGCGCTACCAGTTCCTCCGCTGGGGTCAGACCGCGTTCGACGACTTCAAGGTCGTTCCCCCGGGAACCGGCATCGTGCACCAGGTCAACATCGAGTATCTCGCCCGCGTCACCATGACCCGTGAGGTCAACGGCGTTCTCCAGGCTTACCCAGACACCTGCGTCGGCACCGACTCGCACACGACCATGGTCAACGGCCTGGGCGTGCTCGGCTGGGGCGTCGGCGGAATCGAAGCCGAAGCGGCGATGCTCGGCCAGTCGGTTTCCATGCTCATCCCCAAGGTTGTCGGCTTCAAGCTCTCCGGCGTCATCCCGGCCGGCGTCACCGCAACGGATGTCGTGCTCACCATCACGCAGATGCTCCGCAAGCACGGCGTGGTGGGCAAGTTCGTCGAATTCTACGGATCGGGTGTCGCCTCAGTGCCGCTCGCCAACCGTGCCACCATCGGTAACATGAGCCCCGAGTTCGGCTCGACGGCCGCGATGTTCCCGATCGACGATGTGACCCTCGGCTACCTGCGTCTCACCGGGCGCAGCGAAGAGCAGGTCGCGCTGGTCGAGGCCTACTCGAAGCTGCAGGGCCTCTGGCACAACCCCGATGTGGAGCCGGTGTTCAGCGAATACCTCGAGCTCGACCTCTCCACGGTCGTTCCCTCGATCGCCGGACCGAAGCGCCCGCAGGACCGCATCATCCTCTCCGAGTCGAAGTCGCAGTTCGAGCGCGACCTGGACAACTACGCCAACGGCCCCGTCTCCCTGGTGGATGCGGCAGTAGAGGGTACTTTCCCCGCCTCTGACCCGCTCGGCCTCACCTCGCAAGACGAAGTGACCGCGCACGAGCACGCCTACCAGGCTGGCCTGGTGCGTCACACCAGCCACCCGACGAAGTCGCACCCTCAGCCCACCGACGTGAAGCTCGCCGACGGTCGCGAGTTCACGATCGACAACGGCGCCGTAGCGATCGCGGCCATCACCTCGTGCACCAACACGTCGAACCCGAGCGTTATGCTCGCGGCCGGCCTGCTGGCCCGCAATGCGAGCCTGAAGGGACTCAAGAGCAAGCCGTGGGTCAAGACCACCCTCGCGCCCGGCTCCAAGGTCGTCACCGAGTACTACGCGAAGGCCGGCCTCAACGGCTACCTCGAAGACCTTGGCTTCTACCTCGTCGGCTACGGCTGCACCACCTGCATCGGCAACTCCGGTCCGCTCGAGGACGAAATCTCCTCGGCCGTGCAAGACAACGACCTCGCCGTCACCGCCGTGCTCTCCGGTAACCGCAACTTCGAGGGACGCATCAACCCCGACGTGAAGATGAACTACCTTGCGAGCCCGCCGCTGGTTATCGCCTACGCCCTCGCCGGCACGATGAACTTCGACTTCGACACCGATTCGCTCGGTCAGGACACCGAGGGTAACGACGTGTTCCTCAAGGACATCTGGCCCGACGCCGACGAGGTGCAGAAGACCATCGACGAGTCGATCGACTCCAACATGTTCGAGACCCAGTACGCCGGTGTCTTCGAGGGTGACGACCGCTGGAAGTCCCTGCACACCCCCATCGGCGACACCTTCGCCTGGGACGCCGAGAGCACCTACGTGCGGAAGCCCCCGTACTTCGACGGCATGACGCTCGAGACCAGCCCGGTCGTGGACATCAGCGGTGCCCGCGTGCTCGCCAAGCTCGGCGACTCGGTCACCACCGACCACATCAGCCCCGCCGGTTCGATTAAAGCGGATGGCCCCGCCGGCCGTTACCTGGCCGAGCACGGCATCGCCCGTGGGGACTACAACTCCTACGGCTCGCGTCGTGGCAACCACGAGGTCATGATTCGCGGAACCTTCGCGAACATCCGTCTGCGCAACCAGCTCCTCGACAACGTCGAGGGTGGCTTCACCCGCGACTTCACCGTCGCGAGCGGCCCGCAGGCCGACATCTACGATGCCAGCCAGAACTACCAGGCCGCCGGTACCCCGCTCGTCATCTTCGGTGGCAAGGAGTACGGTTCGGGTTCCAGCCGGGACTGGGCAGCCAAGGGCACGAGTCTTCTCGGTGTCAAGGCCGTCATCGTTGAGAGCTTCGAGCGCATCCACCGCTCGAACCTCATCGGCATGGGCGTTGTGCCCCTGCAGTTCCCGGTCGGCGAAACCGCCGACTCGCTCGGTCTCGATGGCACCGAGATCGTCTCGGTCTCCGGCATCACCGAACTGAACAACGGCACGACGCCGAAGGCCGTGCGGGTGACCTGCGTTCCGAGTGAATTCTCGGCCGCCGGCAAGGCACCGGTCGAGTTCGACGCCATCGTGCGCATCGACACCCCGGGTGAAGCCGAGTACTACCGCAACGGCGGCATCCTGCAGTACGTGCTGCGTTCGCTCGTCTGAGTGAACCGGGGCGCTGGCAGCGCCTCGCTCTACCAGCACGACACCGGCGCGTAGACTCGATTCACTCGGGTCTGCGCGCCGGTTTGGCTTGATCTGGATAGCACTGTTTTGTAGAGCAGCAATGAAAGGTATGACGGATGATCCTTCTGGAGACGATTCATGGTCCGCGGGACCTCGATGGTCTTTCGAAAGAGCAGCTGCCACAGCTGGCCGCCGATATTCGGCGGTTTCTGGTGCGCGAGATTTCGAAGACCGGCGGACACCTCGGGCCAAACCTCGGTGTCGTCGAACTGACCATCGCCATCCACCGGGTTTTTCATTCACCGACCGACGCCATCGTCTTCGATACCGGCCACCAGTCTTACGTACACAAGCTCCTCACCGGTCGTCAGGACTTCAGCAAGCTGCGCTCGTTCGACGGTCTCGCGGGCTATCCGCAACGTTCGGAGTCCGAGCACGACATCGTCGAAAGCTCGCACGCCTCCAGTTCGTTGTCCTGGGCCGACGGTATCTCCCGAGCCTTCGAGATGACCGGCCAGACCGACCGGCACGTGGTCGCCGTCGTCGGCGACGGCGCGCTGACCGGCGGCATGACCTGGGAAGCCCTCAATAACATCAGCGACGACAACACGCGTCGACTCATCATCGTGGTCAACGACAACGGCCGATCCTACGCGCCGACGATTGGCGGTATGGCGCGCTTTTTGAATACTGTGCGTACCCGCGCGGCCTACCGCGACGCCTACCTGACCAGTCAGAAAGTGTTTGACAAACTCGGCGCGCCCGGCCGGGCCATGTACCGCGGGGTGCGCGGCGGTCTGCACGGGTTCCTCAGCCGGGTCACCAACAACGAAGCGCTCTATTCCAACCTCGACATCAAGTACATCGGTCCCATTGACGGGCACGACGTGCACGCCATGGAGGAGGCCCTCGCCCAGGCCAAGGGCTACGGCGCGCCGGTCATCGTGCACGCCATCACCCAGAAGGGCAAGGGCTACGACCCGGCCGTGCAAGACACGGCCGACCAGTTCCACGCGGTCGGGCAGATCGACCCGGAGACCGGCGAATCCGTCGAAGAGGCGGGCGCGGCATCCTGGACGTCGGTTTTTGCCGACGAACTGTTGCGACTGGCCACCGAGAACGATCGTATCGTCGGCATTACCGCCGCCATGCTGCGCCCGACCGGGCTGCACAAGATGGCCGAACGTTTTCCGGCCCGCGTGCACGACGTGGGCATCGCCGAACAGCACGCCGTGACGAGCGCCGCCGGGCTGGCCTTCGGCGGCCTGCACCCGGTTGTCGCCCTCTACGCCACGTTCATCAACCGCGCTTTCGACCAGGTGCTGATGGATGTGGCCCTGCACAAAGCCGGCGTCACCTTTGTACTCGACCGGGCCGGAGTCACCGGCCCCGATGGTCCCAGTCACCACGGCATGTGGGACCTCGCCATTCTGCAGGTCGTCCCCAACATTCGGCTGGCCGCGCCGCGGGACTCCGTGCGCCTGCGCGAAGAACTGGCCGAGGCCGTCGCCGTCGAAGACGGACCCACGGTCTTGCGCTACCCCAAGGGCACCGTCGGCCTGGAGTTCGAGGCCATCCGCCGCCTCGACGATGGTGTCGACGTGCTGCAGGAGGCGACCCAACAGGATGTGCTGATCGTCACGGTCGGTCCGATGGCCGCGCTGGGGCTCGACGTGGCCGACCGGCTCGCCGCCCAGGGCATCGGAGCGACGGTCGTCGACCCGCGCTGGGTCGTGCCGGTGCCGCGCAGTATTATCACCCTCGCCGCCGCGCACCGCATCGTGGTCACCATCGAAGACGGCATCCGGGTCGGCGGAATCGGTACGCGCATCCGGCAGGACCTGCGGGAGGCCGGCGTTGACACCGCGGTGACCGAACTCGGCCTGCCGGACCAGTTCCTCGACCACGGCACCCGCGCCCAGATCCTGGAGCGCGTCGGCCTCACCCCGCAGGCGATCGCCCGCGACGTGGTCGCTATGGTGCTCGGCAGCAAAATCCCCATCGCCCGACCCTTGCCCGCCGACCACACCGACACCGGCGCTATCCAGGTAACCCGCCGCGACTAAGGGCTCGTAAGTAAATAACCGAGACGCATGCCGTTTGGGGTGCCATGGCTGTGCCGTGTCGGTTCCCGTGGAGGTCGAAGAGTCGCTGGCAGTCAAGTTCGCCGCGTTGTTCCCGCATCTTGATGAGCGTCAGCGACGGTGGCTGATGGGGGCTGAGGCTCGCGTGCTGGGTCATGGCGGGGTCGCGGCGGTGGCCCGGGCGGCTGGGGTGAGACCGTCACCGCCGAGCTCGACGAGAGCATCTACCCCAAAGGCATCAAGATCACCGACCGCGAAATGGCAGATCTGGAAACCCAGCACCTGACCAGGCACGACTTCCATGGCGAGTGGAACTACAGCGTGAGCCCAGCAAAGTTCGCCCAACAAAAGTGATCTCAGAACGTGAGATGCCGAGTTACGTGTGTCTTTGATTTACGGGCCCTAAGCGCCCGCGGGCGGTGCCGCTGCCACACCCGTTGTGGTGTTGGCGGCCACCGACCCTCAGCAGTAGGGAGGCCGCCCTCCTCGGGCCGTGAAATGGATAACCTGTGCATTGGATAACCCACTTGCCGGATTTACCTCTATGAGATCAAGAGTCCTGGGCTGGGCGGCGCCCGGCGCTTGCCCGCCCCCTCGCTGTTGCGACTCGGAGCGGGAACTAAGCACGGCCAGGTCACGGACCTCGACGGTTTCGGTATCGCGATGCTCTTCTTCAGTGGCCCGGACGGGGTTCACCTGGAACTGACGGCACCTCTCTAACTCAGTAGTGCAGCCGGACCGGTTGAACATCCACTCTTGCCCGCGGAGTGGGATCGAGCGGCTGCTTGGTCTGCCCTCGCTCCCGACCGGCGTCACCGTGCACGGTGACGTCACCGGACTGTACGCCGGACGACGTGCGGTGGGTGATCGCGGTCCCGGGCCGCCTAGCTGGGTGCGCCAGGAGGCCGGTCTTCCACCTGCCTCACTTGGCCCTGGCAGGACAGCTGGGAAGGGCTCTTCTACGCGGCCTGCGGTCCACCAACCCCAGCAACTACCTGACCACCCAGCTCCAACAGGGCCCAACCGCAGAACAGTGGAAGAACCGGACAGACCGGCAGCCTCCGTTGGCACAGCCCGCCCGAAGGTATCCCCTATCGCAGGGGTCGCCGCCCTGGCTCTGCTCTTGCTGCTCACCGTTTCTGCCGCCGCGTCATGATGAGTACCTCGCGAAGCGCGCCATTGCCTCCGGCCTCCAGGACCATCCGGGCCAGGCACAAGTCGAGGGGCAGCGCCGCGATCTTGCGACCGTATGCCGTGAGCCGCTTGCGCGAGTCGGTGGTCCGAGCACCTGCGATGTCACCCCGGGCCAGGGAGGTCATCTGCAGGATGACCGACGCCAGGTTGGTGCGCAGGATCTCGGGGTCGGTGAACTCCGATCGACCCTTGAAGTCCTCCTGGGAGTACAGCAGGATGCCATCGGTCATCACCTTGACCAGGGTGTTGCCACTGGAGTGGTCGGTGAAGCGCACCGGGATAACCCACCGCAGTCCCCAGCTCGGTGTCCAGCTCCTGCGCGCTGCGCTCGGCCACCGACCTGGCGGCGATGACGACCTTGTGGTCTCGGATGGCCGCGGCGATATCGTCCCTGCAGGCAGCGACCGGCAGGTCGTCGGGATAGCTGATTCTGGGCACCGCGGTGAGACGGCGCGCGATACGGGCTGACCGTGCCGGCGGTACCTCGCTCGGCCTGCGCCGGGACGGACGCCGACGGGACTTTCGTGGGCTCACAGGTTCTGGTCGCGCGGGATGCGGCGCACGTGCTGAGGACACGAGGTTCAGGATATCGGCCCGCGAGCCCCACTCGGTGGCACTCCTGGGTCCAGCGCGCCCAGCAACGCGCGTGAGCCGGTGGTACCCGAGGTGCCGCCGGCTCACGTTCTCAAGCTGTTTTCACAATGGATGGACTACTGGAGAGGCTTAAGGTCCGCCTTGCGAGAGTCCTCCACCCTGAAGATGCCCCACAGGCCCTGGTTGACCTGGTTCTCCAGACCGCCGTCTCGGTAGAGGTAGTCCCCGGGAAGCTTCTGGAGTCCACCGGCCCCTCCGAGCAGGTTGTAGTTGAAGGCGTTGCCTGTGAGCAGACCGCCCTCAGCTGTCTTGATCATCGCGTTCGGGTCGCTTGGCTGGTAGCGCCACCCGTGCCCGTTCACGCTGAAGGTGTGTGCCCGGTCGCGGTCACCGCCCGATACGAGCCGCAGGTGCGTCTCGTCTCCGACATAGGCCCGCACGAGCGGTGTGGCCGGGTCGCCGTGCACCACCGACGACATGACGTTGGCCACCTCTGGGTCCTTCGCCAGGCGAGGGGCGAAACGCTCGGTCGTGTAGTTGATGCCCCGGTGCCCCTGGTCGCTGGGTTCGCCCTCCGCTGGGTAGGGGAGGATGGCCCCGGCCTTGTCTCGCAGGATCAGGCCGTCGACCCAGTTGAGCACAGCCTCGCGGAAGCTGCGTTTGACGCCGGCGGCGTCGGTGTAGGTGACGTTGGCCTGTGCGCCCGAGGTGATTGCAACCCCGGAGTTGGGGTTGACGTAGGTCGAGCCCTTTGGCTCGATCAGCAGTGACCCGTAGGACCCGTGGTGGCGACTCCCACGCCGGTCAGCGAAGTCGAGCAGGTTCGCTGCGCCGTCCTCGACCGCGGCATGGGCATACCACGTGTACTTTGTCGTAACTCCTGGCGCCACGGTCTGGTCGTAGTTGTACCCGACCGTCGCCCCGTCGGAGTCAATGACATTATAAGTCAACAGGTTTGGGTGCATGGACACCCGGTTGGAACGTGGGAAGTTCGTCACGTCCGCAGGCAACGGTAGGTCACCGGTGTGCGCTGCGGGCGTCTTCGGCAGCTCGTTCTTGAGCGTCACCGTGACGCAGTCACCCACATTCGCTCGGATCACCAGGGGCTCGGTCTTCATGGCACCCGTGCGAACCTTAGTCACATCCTCACTCCGCACGAACATCGTGCCGTACGGGTCGTGGTCACCTGACTTCGCGTTGTACACGATGTCCTTGGCGATGGCCGACACGTTGACCGCGACCGCCCTGGACCCTGTCGGGCACGGGGTGACCGAACCCAGGGTTCCGGTTGGGGCAACCTTGAGCGCGTCACCGGGTTTGAGGGCTGGCCACGCGGTGCCACTTCCAGGAGCTGCCCGGTCGGGCAGCGGCTGGAGGTCGGAGACCGCGTTCTTGGGGACCCGGAACAGACCCCACATCCCCATCCACTGGTCCTCAAGCAACGGGGAGCCATACAGGTAGTCACCGGGGGAACCGGCGCCGTCCTGCAGGATCGACGGGGTGCCGTTGGCGACGCTGTTCGAGGCTTTGGCGACTGTTGCTGAAGCACCGGGGTTGGTCTTGATCACCTGCGAGCCCTGCAGCTCGTAGTTGAAGTACTCCGCGAGCATGAGGGTTTGGGTATCGACCGTCCGAGACAGGGGGTTGTTTGGCTCATTCAGCCAACGGTGACCGTGAAGGTTGAACTCGTGTATCTCCTCGTGGGAGCCAGCCACGTTGCGGATGACCACGGGGTCCTTCGAGTACGCCCTCAGGAGCGGCGTATCGGGATCGCCGTTTACCGCGGATGAGTAGGTGTACGCGGGGTCGCCCCTAGCGCCGCTAACCCCAGGTTTCGTCCGGATCTGGAACGGGGCGTTCTTGTAGTTGATTGAGTAGCCGCCCTGGTCCTGGCCGTAGTTGTCCGGTGCCGAAGGTGGGTTGATCGGTGGACCAGTGCCGTTGTCCTTCCACATGGGCGTTCGGTCGGAGTAGAAGATGGTCATCTCCCGGAAGTCCGGGCCGCTGGCTGAGCGGATATCGGCCATGGGGCCGACCCCGTTCGTCGCAGCACCAGTCTTCGGATCGTGCCACGTGGCGTCAGCGGGCTCGACGTTCATCGCGGCATAGAGGCCCTTCTGCTGGTGCAGGTTGGCGTACTGGTGGTCGTGGAAGAAGGTCGTCCGCAAGGCTGTGTCCACGAACCACCGATAGCCGTAGGTCTGGCCAGGCATCGCCGAGGAGCTGTAGTTCCAGCCCACGCTGGTGCCGTCGGAAGCAAGCTCGTCGAACTTGACCAGGTGCACGTGTGTCGAGACCTCGGATGTCTCCGCGGTGGCCATGTAATCACCGTCGAGGCGGTTCACGTGGTCGAGGGGGACGTTGGGATTCTCGTCGAGGTGCAGGTCGTTGGTGGTGAACAGCTGAACGCACTCACCAACCCTGGACCGGATGGTGTACGGCTCGGGTGCCTTCTGCCCTGTCCGCACAGCGACCGCATCGGATTCCTCCACATAGACCCTTCCCTGCCTGTCCTTCCAGCCCGCGGAGTTGTAGGTGATCGGGGTGTCGATGACGTGTGGCCGGTAGACCCGTGTCGGTGCAGTTGTCGGGCACGGGTCGATGTAGCCGTTGCCGGGCTTTCCCGGGTCAAGAGCAGGCATCCCTGCAGCCTCAAGCGCGGTCGGGCCACGGGGGGCGTCGCCGGGGCGACGGATTGCAGCGAAGGTGTCCTTGACCACCGCGTTCGGCGGACGGTAGGCACGCTGGCCGATGTCACCCTTGACGAACAGTGGGAAACCGGGCTGTGCTGCGGTCGGGGCCGCCGTGGCGCCTGCCCGGTTCGGCAGCTCCTGCAGCGCCTCCAGGGGCGTGCCGTCGGCATACTGTGCCGTGCCGTCGCGCAACTTGTCGAAGATCCGCAGGTGGCCCCAGAAACCTTGGGCGAAGTGCGGGTAGAGGTGGCAGTGGAAGATCGTGTCACCGACCGTGCCCTGGGTGCCGCCGGCACCTCCCTCAATCTTCAGCTCCCGAGCCTCATGTGGGCCAAACGACTGGACGTCGTTAAGCGGTGACTTCGGGTTCTTCGGGTCGGCGTTCCAGCGCTGGGTGTGCTGGTGCCATGGGTGGGTCTCCTTGGCACCCGGGTGGACGACGTGGAACTTCAGCGGGTCACCGACGTACCCCTTCGGGATCAGGTTGTCCGAATCGGTCACCTTCACGCCGTCGACGGTTCGGGTCAGCTTGCCCTCGTCGCCAAAGACCCACGACTGCAGGTGGGACTCCTCGCCCAGGCACTTGGCGCCGGGGTCGTCGACGACCTTGCCGAGCTCGGGCACGTAACCGTTACAGAAGTTGTCAGTTGGGGCATAGGTCTTGCCGTTGGGGAGCGTGATGGTCTTGGCTACGCCACCCGGGTTCTCCGGAGTGACGGTCCCACGGTGCTCGAGGATGGCCCGCAGCCGGTTGCGCAGCGGCTCCGAGCGGTAGTTGATGCCGAAGGTCGAGTCCCTCAGCCCGGTCGTCGGGAAGGTCGGTTGCTTCCCGTCCCGGTCCAGGACGCCCTCGTTCTCGTCGAGGAAGATCATGACGGCCGAACGGGTCGAGGCCCCGCCTGCCCGGATGTCGGCGAACAGCTGGGACTCGACTGCGCGCCCGCCCGTGAGCAGGTCGGCCCCGGTGATCTGATTGTGCCAGGTCGAGTCCTTCGGGTGCACGACGACCGCGCCGTACAGGCCGTTCTGGACGGTGGTGTGCTTCGGGTCGTTAGGGTCGAGGTTGGCGTTGTCGTACAGCGGCGCCTCGCCCTCCCGGTCGGCGTACCAGGTGTAGGTGCGCTCGGTGCCCGTGGAGATGGTCGTGTCCGGGTTTAGGCCCACCCGTGCGCCGTCGGAGGTCTTCACGTCCGCTTGAACGAGGCCCTGGGTGGACAGGCCGATTCGCCGGCCCGCGATGTCGTTGCGCACCTTGACGGACACGCAGTCACCGACGTTGGCGCGCACGACGAGCGGCTGGGTGAGGTTGGGGTTGGCAAGGATTTTTTCCTTGTTCACCCTTGCGTCGGCGTTCTTGAGGGCAAACATCAGGCCGTTGGGCAGCTTGTCGCCCCAGCCGTTGAGAGGGATGGTCACCTGGAAGGCGGCCAGGTCGTACTCAATAGCGCGGGCACCGGCCGGGCAGACCCCGTTGGCCGGGGTGGTCGGATCGCCAATGACGGCTGTCGCCGCAAAGGGACTCATCAGGGAGGAAGCCGTCATCAGGGCGACACAGCCCGCCGCCACGGCGATGACCCGGCGAGAGCGACGTGGCGTCGAAGCCACGACAGACCGGGCACGCTGTGTCGGCGTCGGGGCCACGACAGACCGGGCACGACGTACCGGCGTCGGGGCATACCCACCGGTCACATCATCGCTTCGGCGCATGCCCAGGACGAGGCCTGCCAGGGCGAGGAGCGGAAGCACCGGGAAGACGCGAGCGGCCTCGATGGCTCCGTGCTCGAAGAGTGCAGCACCCGAGGTCGCCTCCATGTGGCCGCCCGTGGCCGATTCGGCTACCGCTGCGCCAGTAGTGCCAGCGGAAGAGGCTGCACCGTTGTGCGCAGCGTGCGGGTCGGCAGCAGCGGCAGCAGCGGCAGCAGTAGGGACCTGAGCGGCGCCGTTGTGGGCAGCGTGCGGGTCGGCAGCGGCTTCGGCGGAGCCATTGGATTGGCCCGTCTTGGCCAACCACGCCGCCGAGGGCTGGTGTGGGTGGAACCCGGGCTTGGTCGCGGCAGCGACTGGGGCACCTGGCGCGCCAGGTGGCGGGACAGCACCAAGTGCGTCACTCGTGCCAGGAGCTGCCTGGGCAGCCGGTGCGACAGCTGAGGCAACCGCCTGGGCGGCGGAGGCATGCTCGGAGGAGAAAATCAGCGTGTGGCCGATCGCACCTGACATGAACACAGCCGTGGTGACAGCGACGACCGCGACCGTGGCGCGAGCCAAGGAGATGATCCGAGATGCCGGCCGCAGGCGAGCGATCATCGCGAACACGATCAGGACAGCCGGGACCACTAGTAAAAGCGACAATGTCCCGTCCCGAAGGAAGTGCAACGCTGAGGTGCCCGAACTCCAGTCTTGCTGGGCAGAGGCTGCGTGAAGCCCGTGGAGCCAGGCCGTGCCGCCATAGGCGAGCATCACCCCCATGCCGACGCGAGCTCTCATAGAAATGCACATTGGTATCCCCGTAATTGCATTGATGGTGTGTTGAGGTCAAGCCGGACCTATGAGCTGGAACGAATCAGGGCGGAGTGGCTTGGTCACGGGTGTGGAGGTCCACGGATCAACCTTGTTCGGCCGACCTTGGGAAAACCTTGGGCTAGAAATGATCATGAGGGAGTCAAGACCCTACTTCCGGGCGGTGTGGCAATAGCGTCAGCGACGGTTGCTGATGGGCGCTGAGGCTCGGGTACTGGGTCATGGCGGGGGTCGCGGTAGTGGCCCGGGCGGCTGGGGTGAGCCGGGTTACGGTGACCGGTGGCGTGCGGGAGTTGGACGCCGGTGATGAGCCGTTGGGGCGGACCCGGCGGGTCGGTGGTGGTCGCAAGAGTGTGACCAGGACCGATCCGGGGAGGGCGGCGCTGCTGGCGCTGGTGGAGCCCGAGTCGCGTGGCGATCCGGAGTCGCCGCTGCGGTGGACGACGAAGAGTCTGCGCCACCTGGCCGACGAGCTCACGCAGGCGGGCCGCCCGGTGTCGGCCCCGACCGTGGCGGGCCTGCTGCGGGAGGAGAACTTCAGCCTTCAGGGCACCGCCAAGACGATCGAGGGCGGCCACTATGCGGACCGGGATGCCCAGTTCGCCCACATCAACGCCGCGGCCGTAGAGCACCTAGCGGCCGGGCAGCCGGTTATCAGTGTGGACGGCAAGAAGAAGGAGCTGGTCGGCAACTTCCGCAACGGTGGTCGGGAGTACCGGCCGGCTGGTGAGGCGGTGGCGACCAACGTCTACGACTTCACGGGGGAACTCGGCAAGGTCACGCCCTACGGCGTGTATGACATGGCTGCCCGCACCGGCCTAACTGTCACCGCCGGACTCGACGACACGATGTACCCCAAAGGCATCAAGATCACCGACCGTGAGATGGCAGACCTGGAAACCCAACACCGCACCAGGCACGACTTCCACGGCGACTGGAACTACACCGTAAGCCCAGTAGATCAACCCTGAACTACGCGTGTTGTTGATTTATAGGCCCTAAGGACATGGCCGGGGCCCGGGCCCCGTCCGCGGGCCCAGCTTATAAACTGGGCCCGCGGCCATAAGGTGGGCCCGGTCAATGACCCGGCCCCGTTCTCGCTATATTTGAGCGGATGTCGCCCCGACGGCAGCACCGATGCCGCGGATCGCCGGGGTGTGGAAGGTGCCGCCGAAGACCCGCTCGCTCGCGCCGACCCGGTCGAGGTACGGGGTGATCCCGCCCATCTGGAATGGCCAGCCGGCGCCGAGGATCATGCACAGGTCGATGTCCTCGGCCGCGTGCACCACGTCGTCGTCCAGCATCCGCTTGATCTCGTCGACCAGACCGTCTTCGACCCGCTGCAGAATTTGCTCGGCGGTCATCGGGGTGCTGCCGCCGGCGACGATCTTCAGTGCACCCTTGTCGAAGCCGGTACGGCGGCCCTTACCGTCCCGCTCAAGGATCTTGCCGTGTTCGGCAAGCTTGTGCAGGTTGTCGCTCTCGAAGAACCGGTCGGGGAACGCCGCATGGTGCGTGTCGAGCACGTGAGCGCCCACGGTGAGGCCGACCAGCTCGAGCAGCTCGAACGGGCTCATCGGCAGCCCGAACGGCGCCACGGCGGCCTCCACGACCTCGAACGGGGTTCCGGTGTCGACGGCGTGCATCGCTTCACCGAGCAGCTTGGCGAGTACGCGGTTGACCACGAAGCCGGGCGTGTCCCGGGTGATCACCGCATTCTTGCGTAACTTGCCGGCGATGACCATGGCGGAGGCGAGGGTGACCTCGTCGGTCTGCGGGGTGTTGACCACCTCGATCAGCGGCATGACGGCGACCGGGTTGAAGAAGTGGAAGCCGACCAGGCGCTCCGGATGGGCAAGCTTCGACCCGATCTGCTCGACCGACAGCGATGATGTGTTCGTCGCCAGAATCGCCTCGGGCGACACGAACTTCTCGATCTCAGCGAACACGTTCTGCTTGACGCCGAGTTCCTCGAAGACGGCCTCGATCACCCAATCGGCATCGGAGAACAACGACTTGTCGGTCGTACCGGTGACGAGCGCGCGCAGCCGGTTGGCCTCGTCGGAGGAGATGCGATTCTTAGCCTCAAGGGCCGCGATCTCACCGTGAATGTACGCAATACCCTTGTCGACGCGGGCCTGGTCGAGGTCGGTGATGACGACGGGGACCTTGAGCCGCCGCACGAACAGCAGCGCGAACTGGCTGGCCATCAGGCCGGCGCCGATAACGCCGACCTTAGTGATGGGGCGGGCGAGCTTCTTGTCCGGCGCGCCGGCCGGCCGCTTGGCCCGCTTCTGCACGAGGTTGAAGGCGTAGATGCTCGCCTGCAGCTGGTCACCGGCGATGAGACCGGCCAGGGCCTCATCTTCGCGCTCGAAGCCCTCGGCGCGGCTGCCGCTTTTGGCGGCCTGCAGCAGATCGAGCGCCACATAGGGGGACTTCGCGACCTCACCGATGCGGTTCACCAGCATCTTGCGGGCGATGCCGATGGCAACGTCCCACTTGACAAGGCGTTCGATCTTGCCGGGCGCGTTTGGACGCGACACCTTCGTGGTACCGGCGATCACCCCGTCGGCCCAGGCGATGGAATCTTCGAGGAACCGCGCCGACGTGAACATGACGTCCGCGATTCCGAGCGCGAGGGCATCCGCTCCGGTGAGGGTGCGGTTGTTCTTGAGCGGGTTCTCGATGATGACCTTCAGGGCATTCTCAATGCCGATCAGGTTGGGCAGCAGGTAGGAGCCACCCCAGCCGGGGATCAGGCCGAGAAAGACCTCGGGGAGCGCGATCGCCGGCACGGCCGCGTCGACCGTGCGGTAGGTCGCGTTCAGGCCGATTTCGAGTCCGCCTCCGAGGGCGAGTCCGTTGATGAACACGAACGACGGCACACCGAGCGTGTCGAGCTTGCCGAGCGCATGGTGGCCGAGCTGGCTGAGCAGTTTGCCGGCCTCGAGCGAGGGAATCTCGGCGACCTTGCTGAGGTCAGCGCCGGCGGCGAGAATGAACGGCTTGCCTGTGACGGCGACGCCGTGAATCTCTCCGCGTCCGGCGCGAGCGGTCAGTTCGTCCATGGTGGCTGCGAACTCGAGCAGGGTGACCGGGCCGAGCGTGTTCGGCCGGGTGTGGTCGCGCCCGTTGTCCAGGGTCACGAGCGCCAGAGTGCGGCCGGCACTCAGGGGTACGTCGCGCACGAAGGAGTGCGTGATGACCTCGTCGCCGGAGATCGCGATCAGCGGGGAAAAGTCGAGGTTACTGTAGTCGGTCATCGTTTGGCTGCCTTCTTGTTGAAGTGCGGGTTTTCCCAAATTACGGTGCCGCCCTGGCCGAGGCCGATGCACATGGCCGTGAGGCCGTAGCGCACCTCCGGGTGCGACTCGAACTGGTGGGCGAGCTGGTTCATCAGGCGAACGCCCGAGCTGGCAAGCGGATGCCCCAGCGCAATCGCTCCGCCGTATTCGTTCACGCGCGGATCTTCGTCATCGATGCCGAAGTGGTCGAGGAACGAGATCACCTGCACGGCGAATGCTTCGTTGAGCTCGAACAGGCCGATGTCGGTGATCGACAGGCCGGCCTTGCGCAGCGCCTTCTCGGTGGAGGGCACGGGGCCAAGGCCCATGACCTCCGGTTCGACGCCGGCGAAGGCGAAACTCGTCATGGTCATTTTCACGCCGAGGCCAAGCTCCTTGGCGGTGGCGCCGCTGGCCAGCAGGCAGGCGGATGCGCCGTCATTGAGCCCGGAGGCGTTGCCGGCGGTGACCCGTCCGTGGGAGCGGAAGGGAGTGCGCAGGCCTGCGAGTCCCTCCATAGTCGTCTCCGGGCGCGGCGCTTCGTCGCGCGTCGCCAGGCCCCACCCTGATTCGCTGCGGGTCGCCACCGAAATCAGGTCGGGCTGAATCGTGCCAGCTTCGTAGGCCGCGGCGACCTTCTGCTGGCTGCGCAGCGCGAACCGGTCTGAACGTTCCTTGGTGTATTCGGGGAACCGGTCGTGAATGCGTTCGGCGGTCGCTCCCATGTTGAGGGCGTCTTCGCTGACCAGCCGCTCGGAGAGGAACCGCGGGTTCGGGTCGGCCCCGAACCCCATCGGGTGACGGCCCATGTGCTCGACGCCCCCGGCGATGGCGAGGTCGTAGGCACCGAAACCGATCGAGGACCCCATCATGGTCACCGCGGTCATCGCCCCGGCGCACATTCGGTCGATCGCGAATCCGGGCACCGATTTCGGCAGCCCGGCCAGCAGCGCAGCCGTGCGACCGAGGGTCAGGCCCTGGTCGCCGGTCTGCGTTGTGGCAGCGATCGCGACGTCGTCGATACGCTCCGGGGGTACCCCCGGGTTACGTTCCATCAACCCGATGATCGCCTTGACCACGAGGTCATCGGCTCTGGTATTCCAGTACATGCCCTTTTCGCCGGCGCGTCCGAACGGGGTGCGAACCCCGTCCACAAAGACGACTTCTGCTCTCTCGGCCACAATGCCTCCAGTACGTGTTGGATCAGATTCGAATCGACCTGTCAGGTCGTTTCGATCCTAGGGTGGTGAAATTTCCCACCCGAATCGTTTGCCGGATCCTACGACTCCAGATCCGACACGGGATCGGCAACTTGTGGAACTGCTACAAAAGCATCCGCTATTAATTGTGCAGTCACGTCAACTTGCCAGCGTCGCGCCCCCAACTGGGTCAGCACTTCTCCGACGGATACCGCATCCAGCGGCTCCGGCGGCGTCCACGCCACCCGGCGCAGAAAGTCCGGGGTCAGCAGGTTCTCCAGGGGAATCGCCAACTCGTCGCTGACGGTCTGTAGCGCAGTCCTCGCCGCCTTGTAGCGCACGTCCGCCTCGGGGTTGCGGTCGGCCCAGGCGCGTGGTGGCGGGAGGGTGTCGTTGCTCGCCTTGAGCGGCGGCAACTCGGTGGTGACGCGGCCACGCTGAATGGCGGCCCACCACCGGTCGAGTTCGTTGCGACTCGACCGCCCGTTGAACTCGCGCAGGTCGGACAACGCCTGGCGGGTCGCGGGAAGCACCCGTGCCGCGGCGAGCAGGGAGGCGTCGGGAACCAGACGGCCGGGGGAGACATCCACGTCGCGGGCGAACTCGTCGCGGGCCAGCCAGAGTTCCCGGGCGACGGCGAGGTTGCGCTGGCCACGCAGCGAGTGCAGGCCGGACAGTCGGCGCCACGGGTCGACGCGGGCGGCCTTCGCCTCCTTGGCCAGGGTGGCGGCGAATTCCTGGTCGGCGATGTCGGTCTTGTCGGATTCCACCAACAGATCGACCATGCGGTCGCGCAGGTCGGGCAGGAGCTCCACGTCGAGGGCGGCGTAGACCAGCCACGATTCCGGCAGTGGCCGGGTTGACCAGTTCGCGGCGGAGTGTTCCTTGGCCAGGTGGATGCCCAGGAGCTCCTCCACCACGGTGCCCAGGCCGACGCGGGGGATACCGAGCAGCCGGGCAGCGAGCTCGGTGTCAAAGATGCGTGCCGGGTCAAGCCCGACCTCACGCAGGCAGGCGAGGTCCTGGCTGGCGGCGTGCAGAATCCACTCCGTGTCGGCGAGGGCCTCGTTCAGCTCGCTGAAATCGCCGATCGGCGGCGGGTCGAACAGAAACGTTCCGGCGCCGCGACGGTAAATCTGAATCAGATAGGCGCGTTGCGAGTAGGTGAAACCGGATGCCCGCTCCGCGTCGACCCCGACCGGCCCGTTCCCGGCCGCCAGGGCGGCCGTGGCGGCGAGGTAGGCCTCGCGGGTATCCACGACCCGGTGCAGAGCGATGGTCTGGTTGGATTGCGATTCAGCCACGGGCTGCTCGGCGTGCTGACAACATGCTGACTCCTTCCCCAGCGGGAGGGAGTCCGGCGAGCATGCAGAGCAGCTCGCCCCACCCCTCGACGTGGGCGGTGAGATTGTGATCCAGGGGTGTCCACGACGCGCGCAGCTCAATCTGCGCGCCATCTCCCTGTTTGGCGAGTTCGCCAAAGCCTGACGAGATTATTTTAGTCGCCGTTCCCGACGCCGCGGTGTACTTGGCCTTGCGGGAGTTCAGGGCGTCGACCAGCCAGGCCCAGGTGACCTCGGCCAGAAAGGGATCAAGTCCGATTTCTACCTCGAGCGGTGCCTGCGCAAAGCATACGACGCGAAAAGCACCGTTCCATCCCTCGGGCTCATCTGGATCGTACAGCAGAATAAATCGGCCGGTTCCGAGCTCGGAGTCTTTGCCGGGTCGCATCGGCGTGATATTGGCCGCCAGGGCGAAGGAATACGGCGCAAGCTGGGCCGGCGCGGAAATCTCGGTGACGACTAATTCGGCCCGACTCGTGGCGCGACGAATCATTGACAAAGCCGCGGCAAACTCCACGGGCAGCGATTGATCTGTTTCGGGCACGTCTGCAGACTAGAGTTTTTTCTGGGTGTTGTCCGTGAGGCACGCCGACCAGTTGGAGGTGCGGGTGAACGAGGCACAGCCCCCAAACAGGCGCGCAGACGCTGCGCAGCGGTCGGTTCTGGGGCCGATCCTGGCCGTCACGGGCCTGGCCATCGCCGGTGCGGCCGTCGTCGGTCTCGCCACCAGCGCCATTCTCGCCGCGGTCATGGCCAAAACCATCGTCACACCCCCGGCCAAACGCGCGGATGACACGCGGGTGTTCGCGGTCGACCTCGGGCGCGGCCTGATCACCCTGCAACGGCACCGTGATTCGGTACTCCCGGGCGACTACAGCTTTTTCTTTAGCAACGACACCGGCCACGCCCGGGTCGGCGCGATCACCGATCGAACGGCCGCCACCGTCACCCGGCGTATCCTCGCTGTGGACTACGGCGACCTCCAGGCCGCCCGGCGCGGCCGGTTCAGCGGCTGGCTCTACACCGGTCCCGACGATCTCGGCTTCCCCTGGCACAGCGTCGCCGTCCCGACCGCGCTTGGCCCGGCCCCCGCCTGGCTGATTCCAGCGGATGCCGCAGCTGCGGGTGGTCGCTGGGTGATCCAGGTGCACGGCCGGGCGGTACGCCGGGAGGAGGCGCTGCGGGCGGTGCCCGTGTTTCGGGCGGCCGGCTACACGTCGCTGCTCGTCTCCTACCGCAACGACGGGGACGCCCCGGCCAGCCCCGACAGGCGCTACGGGCTGGGCGACACGGAGTGGGCCGACGTCGATGCGGCCATGAGCTTTGCCGCTGACCAGGGAGCGACCAGCGCCGTGCTGATGGGCTGGTCGATGGGGGGAGCGATCTGCCTGCAGGCCCTCACCCGCAGCGCGCGGGCGCCGCTGATCGTCGGGGTGGTGCTGGAATCTCCTGTGATCGACTGGGCCGACGTCGTGGCCGCACAAGCCATCGGTCGCCGGCTGCCGAGGCAGATCGCCCGCGGAGCAGTCGCGCTGATGGGGTCACGGCAGGGACAACGGCTGACCGGACTCGGAGCGCCGATCGACTTCGGGCGGCTCGACTTCGTGGCGCGCGCCCGTGACCTGCACCGGCCCATTCTGCTGCTGCACAGCGACGATGACGGTTTCGTTCCGGTCACCGGGTCGCGCCGCCTCGCCGACCGGCGGCCCGACTCGGTGACCTTCGTGGCGTTCACCGAGGCGCGCCACACCAAATTGTGGAACTACGACCCCGGCCGTTGGGACGCCGAAATCGCCGGCTGGCTGGCGCGGTTAACGCAGCGTTAACCGCGCCGAGCGTCACGCAGCTACACGCTCCCGCAATTGACGCTTGGCCCGGCCGAGCATCGCGCTCATACCGCGCAGGCGCAGCGGTGAGACGGCCTCACTGAGTCCGATCGACTGCGGGTAGTCATCGGGAACGGCCAGCACCTGCTCCACGCTCAGGCCGTCGAGACCCTGCGCGAGGATCGACGCGAAACCGCGGGTGGTGGGTGACTCGCGGGGAGCCGTCGCGTGCAGGTGGAACAAGCCATCGGCATCCACGTCAACGAAGATGAAGACCGGCGACTGGCATTCGACGACGCGTTCGAGCAGGTCGGGGTGATCTTGAAACTTCTGCGGAAGTTCCGGTAGTTCGTTGGCGAACTCGAGCAGCAACAGCAGTCGGTCCTTCTGCTCGAGGGCGAGGAAATCCTCCCGAATCTCGGCCAGCAGGTCCGCAGTCATCGGCGAGGTGCCGGAGCCGGGGCGGCGCCCGGCTCGGTGCCGACGGCGATCGGCACGGCGACGGCGTTGCCCCACTCGGTCCAGGATCCGTCGTAATTGCGCACATTCTCGAAACCGAGCAGGTGGGTCAGCACAAACCAGGTGTGGCTGGAGCGTTCGCCGATGCGGCAATAGGCGATCACGTCGTCGCCATCGGTCAGTCCGGCCTCATCCCGATAGATCGCGTCGAGTTCGCTGCGCGAGCGAAAGGTCGAGTCGGTGTCTGCGGCGCGAGCCCACGGCACCGAGGCGGCCGAGGGAATGTGGCCGCCGCGCAGGGCACCCTCTTCCGGGTAGGCGGGCATCGTCGTGCGGGCTCCGCTGTATTCCTCGGGGGAGCGCACGTCGATCAGCGGCTGTCCGAAGTGGCCGAGTACGTCGTCTTTGAACGCCCGAATGGGAGCGTCGTCGCGTTCGACGACGGGGTAGTCGGTGGGGGTAACGTTCGAGGCGTCCGTGGTCATCTCGCGTTCCTCGGCGAGCCATTTCTCGCGGCCACCGTCGAGCAGGCGCACGTCGTCGTGTCCGAACAGGGTGAAGACCCAGAGGGCGTAGGCGGCCCACCAGTTGCTCTTGTCCCCGTAGATGACGACGGTGCTGTCGCGGGCGATGCCCTTGCTCGACAGCAGGGCGGCAAAGGCGGCGCCGTCGATGTAGTCGCGGTTGACCTTGTCGTTGAGGTCGGTGTGCCAGTCGATCTTGACCGAGCCGCTAATGTGGCCGACTTCGTAGAGCAGCACGTCTTCGTCGGACTCGACCACCACGAGACCGGCATCGCCCCGGTGTTGGGCCAGCCACTGCGTGGAAACCAGTTTCGAGGGGTGCGCGTAGGCGGCGAATTTCTCGGTCGTGTCGAACGGGGCAGACATGTAACCTCCAGGTGGGCAGCGGATGCATTCGCAAGTCGGGTTGACCGCGGATTAGGCTTATCGATGCCCACCAGTTAAACCTACGCGGTGCCGGCACACTGCGCATTTTGGTTACACCGCGCATTTCGCAGAACGAAGAACGAGAACGGGCGTTTCAGCATGGCACCAGAGGCCCACGAAAAGGCACAGCACACGGTTCCGCAACTCGCCGACCGCACGCCGACGATCACCGGTCGCGAAATCGTGGCCGAGCTGGTGCCGCCTCCCCAGTTTGAACACGCCTCGTTTGAGAACTACCGCCCCGATCATGACTATCCGTCCCAGATGACCGCGGTCGAGAAACTCATCGAATTCGTTAACCCCCGGCCGGCCGGGTTCTTCTCCCGCCGTCGTCAGGCCAAGGACGACCTGCCCGGCATCTACCTCGACGGCGGTTTCGGCGTCGGCAAGACCCACCTGCTGGCAGCGCTCTGGCATGCGGCGACCGGCCCCAAGTATTTCGGTACCTTCATCGAATACACCGCGCTGGTCGGTGCGCTCGGCTACCAGGAAACCATCAAGGAGCTGCGCAGCGCGAAGCTCATCTGCATCGACGAGTTCGAACTCGACGATCCGGGCGACACCATGGTGATGACCCGGTTGCTGGGCGAACTCGTCGCCACCGGCACCCGGGTAGCCGCGACGTCGAACACCCCGCCGAACTCGCTCGGCGAGGGCCGGTTTGCCGCGCAGGACTTTCTGCGGGAGATTTCCGCGATGAGCGCCAACTTCGAGACCCTGCGCATCGACGGGCTCGACTACCGTCGTCGCAACGTGTCCGGCCAGGCCGTCTCCGTCGAACCCGAAGCCCGCGAACACCTGGTGAATACCCTCCTTCAGCGCGGTTCGAAGGTAACCGAAGACGACTTCGGTGCCCTCATGCGCCACCTCGGCACCGTGCATCCCTCCAAGTACGTCAAGGTCATTCGCGACGTCGAGGTCATCGCCATCCGCGGGGTATACCTGCTGACCGATCAAACGGATGCCCTTCGCCTCGTGGCCTTCATCGACCGCGTCTACGACGCTGAAATTCCCATCGTCGCGAGCGGGCGCCCACTCAACGAGGTGTTCGACGACGAAATGATGGCGGGCGGCTACCGCAAGAAATACCAGCGCTCCCAGTCGCGTATGGTCGCCCTCACCACCGGTGAGCTACCGCCGCACACCGATTAGCGCACATTCACCGCGCACGACGTACGAAACGTGGCGTTAACAATTCACTCAGGCTCGTAACCGGCACGAAACACCTCGGAACGTTTGTTGTAACAGCCACCTCAGATACTTGACTCGTATCCGAGGTGGCTCACTTCGCGTTACACCCTGCACATTCGAAACGCGTGAGGACAATCTATGGATACCGGAAGCATTGCATGGGGGCTGACAGCCACCGCACTGGTGTTGTTTATGACACCGGGTGTCGCCTTCTTCTACGGCGGCCTGGTCAAGGCGAAGAGCGTCATCAGCATGATGATGATGAGCTTCGGCGCACTGGGTCTCATCAGCGTCCTCTGGATTCTCTATGGCTTCAACATGAGCGCTGTCGGCAGCCCCACTCAATTCGCCGGAAACCCGTTCTCGGACTTCGGCCTGGGCCAGCTCGCCATGGGCGAGACCGGCAGCATCGATCTGCTCGGTGCCACCTACGGTGCCACCTTCGCCATCATCACCGTTGCCCTGATCAGTGGCGCGGTCGCCGACCGGGCCAAGTTCGGGTCCTGGATGATCTTCGCCGGCGTCTGGGCGACCCTCGTCTACTTCCCGGTCGCGGCCTGGGTCTGGGGCGGTGGCTGGATCATGAAACTGGGTGAGACGCTGAGCCTCCCGGGCGTCATCGACTACGCCGGCGGCACCGCGGTGCACATCAACGCCGGTGCAGCTGCTCTCGCCCTCGCGCTGGTTCTCGGCAAGCGGGTCGGCTTTCAGAAGGGCATCACCAAGCCGCACAACGTGCCGCTCGTGCTCATCGGTGCCTCCATTCTCTGGTTCGGCTGGTTCGGCTTCAACGCCGGCGCCGAATGGCTCAACGGCCTCGCCAACGTCGGCATCATCGTCGTCAACACCCTCGGTGCCACCGCAGCGGCCATCCTCGCCTGGATGCTGGTCGAGAAGTTTAAGGACGGCAAGGCCACCTCGGTCGGTGCAGCATCCGGTGCCGTTGCCGGACTTGTCGCCATCACCCCGGCCTGCGCCAACCTCGAGCCCGGCTGGGCACTGCTGCTGGGTGCCGTCGCCGGTGCCGTCTGCGCCCTCGCCGTCGAACTCAAGTTCAAGCTCGGCTTCGACGACTCGCTCGACGTGGTCGGCATCCACCTCGTCGGCGGCATCATCGGTACCCTGTACCTCGGCTTCTTCGCCATCGGTACTGGCCTGTTCACCGGTGGCGACCTCGGTCAGCTCGCCGTGCAGGCTATCGCGGCCTTCTCGGTCCTCGTCTACTCCTTCGTCATCGCGTACCTACTCGGTTTCGCGATCGAGAAGACCATCGGTTTCCGCATCAAGAACGAAGACGAACTGGCCGGAATCGACACCAGCGTGCACGGCGAAGAGGGCTACGCCCTCGAGCGTGTCTAGGCTCTGAACAGTCCCGACTAGTCGGGTAACGGGCGGTACGGAAGCGGGATCATCCGCTTCGGTACCGCCTTTCTGCGTACCCGCCCACGGTGCCGCCGGTGAGCGGATGCCGCGGGCTCACCGGCGACTGCCGGTGAACGGATGCCGCGGGTCTGCCGCAACTGCGGGTGAGCAGATGCCGCTGACTCAGCCGCGAACGCAGGTGCCGGACGAGACCGGGGCGTTCCGGCCCGGTGCCTCGTTGATGACCGGCTGAACCTCATCGAGCGCGAGCGCGTAGCCGACATTGTCGGTGTTGGACGCCTTGGCAAAGATGACGCCAACGACGAGGCCGGACTCGCTCAGCAGCGGACCGCCCGACTCGCCCTGCTGCACGTCGGACGCCACGGTGTACACCTGGCGCGGCGTCGGGTCCTGGCCGTAGATGTCAGCGACGCTGATGGTGCCGAGCGAGATAACCTGGGCCGGATCGGAGACGTACGGTCCGCCGAAGGGGTACCCGTCGGCGACCGCGCCACTGCCCGCGGAAAGATCGGCGCCGACAGTGAGTGGGGCTGCGCCGAGTCCAGGCACCGAAATGACGGCGAGGTCATCGACCGGGTCGAAGTAGACGATTTCCCCGGCCAAAGCCTCACCGGACGGCGTCTCAATCACGGGCTGGTTCACCCCGGCCACGACGTGGGCGTTGGTGATGACGCGGCCGTCGGACACCACGAATCCGCTGCCCGACTGGCTCTGGCCACAGGCGTAGGCCGTTCCGGTGATGCGTACGACGGACTGCGCGGCCACGGCCAGGGCCGGGCTGCTGGTGTCGGCCTGGGCAGCATCCGGTGTCGGGCCGGTGAAGGCGTCGACGATGCGCGGCAGACCCTGGGACACCGCAACGGAGCGAAGTTGCGCGAGGAGGGCCTTGACCCGGTCAGGGGTCGCCGAGTCGATGCGGGACACCACGGTAGATTCAGCGATGGCGGGGGAGAGGAATGGGATGCCCAGGGCGCCGATGCTAAACGCGACCATCGACGCCACGAGCGCCGAGGCGACCGCAGCGAAGGCTGCACCGAGTACGCGGTTGATGGTGCCGAGCGGGGAACGCTTTGATTTGCGGCCGACCATGCTGCCGGCGGAAGCACCGACCGAGTGTCCAATGAGTACGAGCAGAACGGCCACGGCGATCGTGCCGGGGGTGCGCCATTCCGGCGCGGGAATCCAGCCGCCGACCAGCGGTACCACGAAGAAGGCGGCGAATCCACCGGCGACCGCACCGATTATGCCGGTCAGGCTGCGCAACAGACCGTTGCGGTAGCCGTTGACGAGGGCGACAACCAACAACAGAATAAGCAAGAGGTCGAGCACGGTTGAGCCTGGCATTCGTCTCCCCTAGTTGATGCTGCACGTGTTGTTCGGTCACGATCTCGTATTGTTCATGGTTACACAGGCCTCCTCCGCGATTGCTGAGCGCAGCCGGCGCCCCGCGTGCTTTCCCGGCCGATCAACAGGCGCGGGGCACGCCAAACTGAAGTATCGTGAACCGACTACCGACGTCGGCCCGAAAGGACAGCGGTGACTCCAGCAGAGTCCTTGCCCATCTCCACGATCGCACCGCCCCTGGCCGGGCGGGCCGTGGCCAGCCAGCGCTGGTCGCACCTGGTGTTTCTGCACTGGCGAGTGGATGCTGCGCTGATCGCGCCGCTCCTGCCCAGCGGCCTGGTTCCCGATGAGCATGACGGATCGAGCTGGGTGGGCCTGATCCCGTTCGTCCTCGATCGCGCGACCGTTCTCGGGAGCCCGCCGATTCCGTACTTCGGCACCTTCGTCGAGGTAAACGTGCGCCTCTACGCCGTTGACTCCCGGGGGCGTCGCGGCGTGGTGTTCGTATCGCTGGAGGCCAGCCGCCTCGCTGCCGTGTTCGCTGCGCGTGCGCTGTTCTCGCTGCCCTACATCTGGTCGCGCACGCGGCTCTCGGTTGATTCCGGACAGTACCGGTACACCGCGACGCGCCACCGCGACCGGACCGCGCACACCGAGGTGGTGGCTCGGCCGGGTTCAGTCGCCGTGCTGGATGACCCGTTGGCCGATTTTTTGACCGCGCGCTGGGCCCTGTTCACAAGCATCCGTGGTCGCATCGTGCACCTGCGCAACCATCATGAGCCGTGGCCGTTATACCGTGCTGAGCTCCTGAGTATCGACGACAGCCTGCTGGCCGCAGCCGGTTTCCCCGGTCTGGCCGATCGCGCTCCCGACTCTGTGCTCTACTCGCCCGGCGTGACGACCTGGTTCGGACGGGGCGACTGACCGGGTGTGCGTACTCAGAAAGTTCTGAAAAAATGTTCTGATCGACCACGACACTGAAGGAGTACACCATGGGATTTCTTGATTTTCTGCTCGGCCGCAAGGAGCAGGCACCCACCGACGATCGGCCAGTGCGGTCGAACAGCGCTCCGGTCCGCAGCGAGGACGAGATCGCCGTCGAGCGCTACCAGTACCTGCTGCGCACCGCACCGCCCGAGACCATCGAGAAGGTGCACACCGAGGCGTTCTCCAAATTGACTGAGGAACAGCGCGATATTCTCTTTCGCCAGCTCACCGAGAACCTCGAACCGAGTGAGCGTCCAGCGGATGCCGAACCGGCCCACCTGGCCCAGGCGGCGACCCGGGCCGAGCTCCGCGAGCCGGGCACGCTCACCCGGACCTTCGGAAACCAGAACGGCATGGGCTTTGGCAGCATGGTCGGCGGATCACTGCTCGGTACGGTCGCCGGTTTCGTCATCGGATCGGCGCTGGTCAGCGCCTTCATGCCGATGGACGGTGGCGGCACGGATGCCGGTGCCGACGCGAACAGCGAGACCAACGCCGATTCGGGCAGCGACTCCGGTGGAGACGCTGGAGGAGATTTCGGCGGCGGCGACTTCGGTGGAGACTTCGGGTTCTGATCTCCCAGGGCCGTCAGTGGACGGCGGCGATGGCCTCACCAACGGGAACGTCGCCGTCGGTGAACTCGATGAACTTGCCGATGCTGTTGGCGCTCGCGAGCACGGCTGCCGCGACGAGCGCGACGTTCTCGCGTGAGGTGTCGCCGCCCGTGCCGTCGGACCCCACCATGATGGAACCGCTCGCGGCGTCGAGGGTCAGCGCGCTCGGTCCGAGGATGGTCCAGTTCAGTGAGGTTGCTCGCAGGTAGTCGTCGGCTGCCGCCTTGGCCTCGTAGTAGGCGAACATGCCGTCGTCGGGGGAGGCGCCGTGGTCGGCGCGCGATCCCTTATAGGAGACCATCACGTAACGGTAGATGCCGGCCTGCGCTGCGGCGACCATTGAGCGGATGGCCGCATCACGGTCGACCGCATAGGTGCGCTCAGCGCTTCCCCCGCCGGCCCCGGCGGACCAGACGATGGCGTCGTGGCCGGCCAGGAGGGTCGTGAGCTGATCGGTGGACAGATTCTCGACATCCGCTTGCAACGGGGTTGCGCCGGTCGCCGAAACGTCGGCGGCATGCGCGGGGTTGCGGATGAGGGAGCTGACCTCGTGGCCGGCAGTCGTGAGCAGACGGGCCAGGTGGAGGGCAACTTTTCCGTGCCCGCCGATGATTGCAATATTTGTCATGTGATTAAGCCTGTCACGATTGGCTGCCGGCAGCGCTCAGGGTTGAAGAAAACCCAGCAGTATCGCGGCGAGCGTAACGCAGCCCAGTTGGACGCCGAGAAAGACGGCCACCCAGAACAGCCCCGGAATGTGGGTGAGCCGAGCCAGCTGGTCGGCGTCAGACGATGACCCGGCCCTGCGCGACCGGGACTGTTGCAGCTCGAGGGACGTGCGCAGCGCACCGAGCAGGAGAAATGCCGTGACCAGTAGGGCGAACACGCCCTGTACCTGCGGCGTGCCGAACCAGGAGACACCGAAGACGATCGCACCCGTGACGGCGACCGACCAGAGCCCGAACCAGTTGCGAATCTGCACGAGCAGCAGCGCGAGCGCCGCGAGCAGCGCCCAAAGCAATCCCAGGTCGTACCCTAGGCCGAGCAGCCAGGCAGCGCCAAGGCCGAGCAGCGCGGGGGCGGGGTAACCGGCCAATAGGGTGAAGATCATGCCCGGCCCGCTCGGGCGACCGCGGCTCACGGTGAGTCCTGAGGTGTCCGAATGCAAGCGGATGCCGCCCAGCCGCCGCCCACAGACCACCGCGACGACTCCGTGGCCGCCCTCGTGCACGATGGTGATGGCGTGCCGGGCCAGGCGCCATACCGGCGGAAAAAACACGATCGCCGCGGCTGCCGCCACGGTCAGCCACGCGGTGAGGGGGGCGAGCGCGGCGTGCGGAGTCGTCATGCGCTGCCAGATGTCGAGGAGCAGGTCCATGCGTATCAGACTAGGTGTCTACCGAGCAGCCCTGGATAGCTGGAGCGGCGAGCATATGCCACCGTGCGACGGCGTGCTTTGGGACGAACACGCACTGGGGGGTGCGTACGCGAGATGGGCCGCTGGACACCGGTGCCATGGAGAAACGCACGGAACGGCAGAATATCCACGAAATTATCGAGCGGCTGACGGCGCAGTTTTCGCTGGTTGCGCGATCGCGAGTCGACCACGTCGTTGAACTCGAATACGTGAAATTGAACGGCAGGCCGGTTCGTCAGTACGTTTGCTATCTGGTCGAGCACGCTGCGAAGGCCCGCCTCGCCCAGGGTGCCGTGGACAACGTCGCTGCCTCAGGACGGAGTGAATCAGGCGACTTAACCACGAAAAGCCCCGACTTCTCGGGGCTTTTCGTGTATTCGTGGTGGGCGATGCGGGACTTGAACCCACGACCTCTTCCGTGTGAAGGAAGCGCGCTACCAGCTGCGCCAATCGCCCAATTGCACTCACACCACAAACCAAAGTTGCTGGTGCGACTTTTGATACTAGCCCAGACTGGCGGGTCGCCGCACATCGACGCCGCACGCGGGTGTGGCGCGGGCCACCCCCGCACCAGCTCGACGGCACAGCCACGTTGCGCGGGAGCTTCGCCGCTTCGCGGGAGGCGGCGGAACTGTCGCAGGTCCAGCGCAGCGTGTTGCGCGGGTGTTGTGGCCAGGGCTCTTACTCTTGGCGCAACTCCCGCGCCGCCCGCACCCCACCCACACCACCCGGCGCAACACGCCGTAAAAGCCTCGGTTTGGTTTCCGTCTGGCTATTCAGCTAGAGTCTCTGAGTACGCAGAAATGCGAACAGTTGCGGATGTGGCGCAGTGGTAGCGCATCACCTTGCCAAGGTGAGGGTCGCGAGTTCGAATCTCGTCATCCGCTCGAATGAACTGGAATCGCACCTTCGGGTGCGGTTCCAATTCGTTTGGTATGAACCCAACTGGTGGATTGGCCGAGAGGCGAGGCAGCGGCCTGCAAAGCCGTTAACACGGGTTCGAATCCCGTATCCACCTCAATTCCTGGTGCACTCGCCGAGAACTGTATTGCAGAGACACCGTACTTCCCAGAATCTTGGGCGATTGGCGCAGCGGTAGCGCGCTTCCCTGACACGGAAGAGGTCACTGGTTCGATCCCAGTATCGCCCACACAGTGTTTGAAGAAACACGAAAGCCCCGGCCAGCCGGGGTTTTTTTGTACCCAAACCGGGGCGGGCAAGATCTGGGCAACACGCCGGCTGGTGTGCCCTTGTGCAGCATCCATTGCCCGCGTAGTTTTGCGCGCAGGAGGTGAGTGCAATGCGCGCCACAGAGGGAGATCGGATTGTCATTCGCGGCAAAACGGTGGAACGGCCGGACCGTCGCGGCGAGATACTCGAGGTTCGCGGGATCGACGGCGGGCCGCCGTACCTCGTGTTGTTCGACGACCGGCACGAGAGCATCGTGTATCCCGGTGCCGACTTCGTGATCGAACGTTCGTCGGAATCGGTTTAGGTCAGCGCCTGATTTGGGCGTCGGCCAACCCGCGCAAGCGGATGCCGCGCCCAGGTCGCCGGGAGGGGTGAGAGTTCAGCAACGCTGAACTCTCACCCCTCCCCCTTACCGAATAACCCGCACCAATCGCGGCAGGGTCAACGCCGGAGCGTGCTTCGTCGTACCCAGATAGCGGGCCACGAGCGCGTGCGTGCCCACCTTCAATGACGTGGACGTGAACGTGGCTGAACCCTTCGAAAGCGCTACCGGCTGGCCGACCCTCGTCGTCACGTCATAGAACGGTACGAACCCGGTCACCGTTCCGGCCGCGGAGGTGAATTTGGCGGTCGCCGTGACGGGCGTTCCCACGTGCACATCACCCCGGGGCATGACGGTCAGCGTTCGACTTACCCTGGCCGGCTTCGCCACGACCGTGACAACCACTGTTGGTGAGGTCGATGGGTTGTAGAAGACGGCGAAACTCTCCGCCGTGATGCGGTGCACCCCCACGGACAACCTCGTCGTCGTGATCGTCGAATGCCACTCGCCGAATACCTGGTCGCCGACCAGCGGTCGGCCATTGTCGAAGAAGGTGATCTCTTCGCTGGAACGATCACCGTCCAGGGCGCGGCCCTGACTGTCCGTGACGTCTGCGGTGAAGGTGATGCGCTGGCCGGCCGTGATGGTGCCGGACGGCGTCGCGGTCAGGGTCGTTTTGGTGTCGGGTCCGGTCGGCACAAAGTAGTTAAAGGTTTTCGATGCCGGGGAAAAGTTTCTATCCCCGAGATAGTCCACTCGAAACTGGCGCGTACCGGCCTTGCTGGGGTAGGCATCGGAGAAGAAGATGCTGGCCGTGTCGCTCGGCAGGAGCGCGGGTGTCTCGGTGCGGTTGCCGGGCTCAAGCGACACGACGCGCACACTTCCCGTCGGAACGGCGGTGGCGGGGGCAACGGCCGAGATCTCGCCGTAAACGGATGCCGCCTGGCCGGCAAAGTAGAAGTCAAAGGTGCCGGCCTCAATGCTGACCGTGCCCCGCCCCGGGGAAAGGGCCGGGGCATCCGTTGCTGCCGTTGCTGCCGATGCGGCGGGTGCGACGATCAGGGCACCGAGCACGGACGCAATCACCAGTGCGGGCAGGCGCCAGGAACGCTTCGCGTCGCTGCGGGCGGATGGGGTTGGGTGCGGTAAAAGTGTCATGGCACGCTTCTTTGCGGTCGGTGGTGCTCGGACCCCCAAATCACGGACAAAGTACTCCCGTATCGGCTCGGTTTGTAGGGCGTGCGAGCGCTATCGCGGTCTCTCGGTCGCTCAACCGACGATCAGCCCGGCGCACGCCGCTAAAGTTGACGGGTAGGCAAACAACAGGGAGTAATACACGTGGCTGACGGCTTTGCGCTTTTCACCGACCGATCCGTTGTCGCAATGCGCGTCAACGGTGAGTTGAAAGATCTGGCGGCCACCGTGTTGCCGACGGATGCTGTCGAACCGATCACCATAGATTCTCCCGATGGCCTGAATATTCTGCGCCACTCGGCCACCCACGTGCTGGCCCAGGCCGTGCAGACCGTCAACCCGGCCGCCCGCCTCGGCATCGGCCCATTCGTCACCGACGGCTTCTACTACGACTTCGATGTGGCCGACCCGTTCACCCCCGAGGACATCAAATCGCTCGAAAAGGCGATGGACCGCATCATCCGCCAGGGCCAGCGGTTCGTGCGTCGCGTCGTCACCCACGACGAAGCCCGCGCCGAACTGGCCGCCGAACCCTACAAGCTCGAGCTCATCGGTATCAAGGGCGGTCCCGGTGAGGGCGACACTGCCGCCAACAACAGCCCGACCGCCGACGACGAGTCGGTCGAGGTCGGCGGCGCCGAGCTGACCATCTATGACAACGTCGACCCGAAGACCGGGGAAACGGTCTGGAAGGACCTCTGCCGCGGCCCACACCTGCCCAACACCCGCATGATCGGTAACGGCTACTCACTCACCCGCCTGGCCGCCGCCTACTGGCGCGGCTCAGAGAAGAACCCGCAGCTGCAGCGCATCTACGGCACCGCCTGGCCCACCAAGGACGAACTTCGCGCCTACCAGGCCCGTCAGGAAGAGGCGGCCAAGCGCGATCACCGCAAGCTCGGTGCCGAACTTGACCTGTTCAGCTTTCCGGAGGAGATCGGCTCCGGCCTGGCCGTGTTCCACCCCAAGGGCGGCATTATTCGGCAGGAGATGGAGAACTACTCCCGCAAACGCCACGCCGAGGCTGGCTACGACTTTGTTTACTCACCGCACATCACCAAGTCGACGCTGTTCGAAACCTCCGGCCACCTCGACTGGTACCGCGAAGGCATGTTCCCCCCGATGCACCTCGACGAGGAGCGCGACGACACCGGTCACGTCACCCGCCAGGGCGTCGACTATTATCTCAAGCCGATGAACTGCCCGTTCCACAACCTCATCTTCAAGTCCAGTGGCCGCAGCTACCGTGACCTGCCGATGCGCTTGTTCGAATTCGGATCGGTCTACCGGTACGAGAAGTCCGGCGTGCTCAACGGCCTTACCCGCGTTCGCGGCATGACCCAGGACGACGCCCACATCTACACCACCAAGGAAGGCATGAAGGAGGAGCTCACCAGCACCCTCAACTTCGTGCTGCAGCTGCTCGCCGACTACGGGCTCGAGGACTACTACCTCGAGCTCTCCACCAAAGACCCAAAAAAGTTCGTCGGCAGCGACGAAGCCTGGGACGAAGCCACCGAGACGCTCCGCGAGGTCGCCGAAGCCTCCGGTCTCGATCTGGTCGCCGACCCGGGTGGAGCGGCCTTCTACGGCCCTAAGATCTCGGTGCAGGCTAAGGACGCCATCGGGCGCACCTGGCAGATGTCGACCATTCAGCTCGACTTCAACCTGCCCGAACGGTTCGACCTCGAATACACCGCGAATGACGGCAGTCGCCAGCGCCCGGTCATGATTCACCGCGCCCTGTTTGGCTCGATCGAGCGCTTCTTTGCCGTGCTCACCGAGCACTACGCCGGGGCGTTCCCGGTCTGGCTGGCCCCGGTGCAGGTTGTCGGTATTCCCGTCTCCGAGCAGTACGGCCCCTTCCTCGACGACGTGATCGCCACCCTGAAGAAGGCCGGCGTGCGCGCCGAAGTTGACCATTCTGACGATCGCATGCAGAAGAAGATCCGCACTCACACCAAGGCCAAGGTGCCGTATCAGCTCATCGTGGGCGAAGATGACCAGGCCAACGGCGCGGTGAGCTTTCGCTTTCGCGATGGTACGCAGCAGAACGGGGTGCCGGTAGACGAGGCCGTGCGCATCATCGTGGAGTCGATCGAGAACCGCGCGCAGGTGACCACGACTCCGGTCGCCCCCGCTGTGGTCGAAGTGCAGGCCTAGCGTGCCGGCGATTCCGGCCGATCGGCTTCGCGGTTCCGACGCGGTCGGCGCGGGTGCCAACGAAACCGATGCAGAATTCGCGGGTGTTCCGGATGCCTTCCAACGGCTCTGGACGCCGCACCGGATGGTCTACATCCAGGATGGGCAGCAGCCGCACCCCGACGACTGCCCGTTCTGCATCGCGCCGACCCTGGACGACGAGAAGGCGCTGATCGTGGCGCGCGGCACCCATGCCTACGTGCTGCTCAACCTTTTTCCGTACAACAGCGGCCACCTGCTGGTCTGTCCGTATCGGCACGTCGCCACCTACGACCAGGCCACGCCGGAGGAGATCGCCGAAATCGGCGAGTTCACCCAGATCGCCATGCGGGTGCTCACCCAGGTGTCGAACTGTGACGGCTTCAACATTGGTATGAATCAGGGACGTATCGCCGGGGCCGGCATCGCCGAGCACCTGCACCAGCACATCGTGCCGCGCTGGGCCCTAGACTCGAATTTTTTTCCGATCATCGCCGGCACCAAGGCCATCCCGCGCCTGCTCGGCGACGTTCGCCGCGAAATTGCCGACGGCTGGCCGGGCGCGTTGACTCCCTCGGCCGCCACGTCAGTTGCCCTCTAGTTTTGCTCCAGGCCGGGCAGCGTGCTGGCACGCCCCGGTCATCCGTTCGACCGACACCAGCCGCCGACCAGACCACCACCGCGCAAGGAATAGGATGGTAGTTATGACTGAATCAACCTCTGCCGAGCAGTTCGGCTCGAGCCGCGTCAAGCGTGGACTCGCCGAAATGCTCAAGGGCGGCGTCATCATGGACGTCGTCACCGCTGCCCAGGCTCGCATTGCTGAAGACGCCGGCGCTGTAGCCGTCATGGCGCTCGAACGCGTTCCCGCCGATATCCGCTCGCAGGGTGGAGTCGCCCGTATGAGCGACCCCGACCTGATCGACAGCATCATTGCCGAGGTCAACATTCCGGTCATGGCGAAGACCCGCATTGGCCACTTCGTTGAGGCGCAGATTCTTGAGGTGCTCGGCGTCGACTACATCGACGAGTCCGAAGTGCTCAGCCCGGCCGACTACGTCAACCACATCGACAAGTGGAACTTCACCGTTCCCTTCGTCTGTGGTGCCACCAATCTCGGTGAGGCACTCCGCCGCATCAACGAGGGCGCGGCCATGATTCGATCCAAGGGCGAGGCCGGCACCGGCGACGTCTCCGAGGCCACCAAGCACATTCGCACCATTAACGGAGAAATTCGTCGTCTCGGTTCGCTGAGCAAGGAAGAGCTGTACGTTGCCGCCAAGGAGCTGGCGGCGCCGTACGAACTGGTGGCTGAGATCGCCGCAACCGGAAAGCTGCCCGTTGTTCTCTTCACTGCAGGAGGTGTGGCCACCCCGGCCGACGCCGCCATGATGATGCAGCTCGGTGCTGACGGTGTGTTCGTTGGCTCCGGCGTCTTCAAGTCGGGCAACCCCGAACAGCGTGCCGCCGCCATCGTGAAGGCTGTCACCTTCTTCGACGACGCCAAGGTCATCGCTGAGGTCTCCCGCGGCCTCGGTGAAGCCATGGTCGGCATCAATGTGTCGGACATCCCCGCACCGCACCGCCTCGCTACGCGCGGCTGGTAGCCCGACCGTTCGTGACGATTCTCTCGATGGGCACCCGACCGGCCGAGGCCGCCGTACCGGCAGGTCTGCGGGTCGGGGTGCTCGCCCTGCAGGGCGACTTTCGTGAGCACGCGCAGGTACTGCGCGCGCTCGGCGCGAACGTCGCCCTGGTGCGGCGTCCGGAAGAATTGCTCCAGGTCGACGGTCTGGTCATTCCGGGCGGCGAATCGAGCGTCATGGACAAGCTCGGCCGTACCTTCGGCCTCGCCGAACCGCTCCGCGCAGCCATCCGCGGCGGGCTGCCGGTCTATGGAACCTGCGCGGGGCTGATCATGCTCGCCGACACGATTCTCGATGGCATGAACGGCCAGCAGAGCCTCGGCGGGCTCGACATCGCCGTGCGCCGCAACGCCTTCGGTTCGCAGACCGCTTCCTTCGAGACCGACCTCGACATTCCGGCGCTCGGCGAGAAGCCCGTGCACGCGGTGTTCATTCGGGCGCCGGTCGTGGAGACCGTCGGGCCTCGGGCGACCGCACTGGCCGCCCTCGCCGACGGCCGCTGCGTCGCCGTGGAACAAGGCAACCTGCTCGGCACCTCCTTTCACCCGGAAATCACCGGCGAATACCGTTTTCACCAGTATTTCCTGCAGAAACTGGTTGCCGCCGCCCGCTGATGCCAGGCCCAATTGTGCCGCGCGCGCGAGTGTGGCTAGGGTTCAGACATGACTCAGACAACCGGTGGTCAACGATGACCCGATATATAGCACTGCTCCGTGGCATCAACGTCAACGGCATCACCATCGCAATGAGCGATCTCGCCGACACATTTCGCGAACTCGGCTACACCGACGTCAAAACGGTGTTGGCGAGCGGCAATGTGATCTTCAGCATCGACAGTCCGCTGATTAACAAAGTGGATGCCGCAGCCCTCAAGGCGCGCATCGAAGCGGCCCTGACGGCTCGCTTCGAGTACGAAGCATGGATCGTGCTCGTCGACGCCGAATCGCTCGACCGCATCGTGCGCTCGTACCCGTTCGACGCCGACCGCGACGGCTGGCACCCCTATGTCATGTTCTCCTCCGACCCCGGCCACCTCAGTGAGCTGGCCGGACACGCCAAGGAACTCGATGCCACCGACGAACGCATCGAACTCGGCCACGGCGTGCTGTATTGGGAGGTGCGCAAAGCCGTCGGCATTAAGAGTGCCTTCAGTAAGAAGAGCGCCAAGCTCAAGTACCGCGACACCACCACCACCCGCAACCTGCACACGCTGCACAAGCTACTGGAAGTCACACCGGGATAGACTGAGACGGCACCAAGCGTGCACCAACTTCGCAGCGATTATCAGAGCTTGATCGAGCACAACTCATTCGAACACAGCTTGTTCGAGCACAACAACGGGAGATGTATGTCCGGGCATTCCAAATGGGCCACCACCAAGCACCAGAAGGCGGTCACCGACTCCAGACGGGCCAAGGCGTTCGCCAAGCTCATCAAGAACATCGAGGTTGCGGCCCGCCTGGGCGGCGCTGACCTCTCGGGTAACCCGACGCTGGTCGATGCCATTCAGAAGGCCAAGAAGACCTCCGTGCCCAACGACAACATCGACCGCGCCGTCAAGCGTGGTGCCGGGCTGTCTGGCGAACAGGTCGACTACACGACCATCATGTACGAGGGCTATGCCACGCACGGTGTCGCGATCATGATCGAGTGCCTCACCGACAATAAGAACCGTGCTGCCGCCGAGGTACGCACCGCAATGGCCCGCAATGGGGGAGCTATGGCCGACCCGGGCAGTGTCGCCTACAACTTCCACCGCAAGGGTGTCGTCGTGGTCAAGCACCTGCCCACGATCACCGAAGACGACATCATGCTCGCCGTGCTCGACGCCGGCGCCGAAGAGGTCATCGACGAGGGCGAAACCTTCGAGATTCACTCTTCCGTTGGCGACCTCGTCGCCACCCGCACCGCGCTGCAGGCCGCCGGCATCGACTATGAGTCCGCCGATATCGCCTTCATTCCGTCGCTCAAAATCGAGGTCGACGCCGAAACAGCCCGCAAGGTGTTCCACCTGATCGACGCGATGGAAGACCTCGACGACGTGCAGAACGTCTATTCCAACTACGATCTGTCGGCCGAGGTACAGGCCGTACTGTCGAGCGAGTCCGAGTAGTTCGATGGCGGTCCGGGTTCTCGGCATCGACCCGGGCCTCACCCGCTGCGGTGTCGGCGTGGTCGATGTCGAAGGCAACCGTTCGGCCCGCCTGGTGGACGTGACCGTGCTGCGCAGTGCGCCCGACCTGCCCCTGGAGCAGCGGCTGCTGCTGCTGTCGCAGGGCCTCGAAGAGATGCTCGACCGGCACCGGCCGCAATTCATCGCCATCGAACGGGTTTTTGCCCAGCACAACGTGCGCACGGTCATGGGAACGGCCCAGATCAGTGGGGTGGCCCTGTTGCTCGCCGCTCAGCGCGGTCTGCCGGTGACCCTGCACACCCCGAGCGAGGTGAAGGCGGCCATCACCGGGTACGGGTCCGCCGACAAGCAGCAGGTCGGCACCATGGTCGCGCGGATTCTCGGGCTCACCGAAATTCCTAAGCCCGCCGATGCAGCGGATGCCCTGGCCCTCGCGATCTGCCATGCCTGGCGCACCGGCGCCTCCGGCGGCACGCTGCCGACCGTCGTCTCGGTCAAAGCGGCCACGGGAGCGCCTGCCGCGCTGACCCCGGCGCAAAAGGCCTGGCGTGCCGCCGAACGCGGGTCGGTGCCAGCGGTGTCGGCGGTGCCCCGTAGTCTTAAGCGGTGATCTCTTCCGTACGTGGCCTTGTCCTGTCTGCCGTGGGCTCAACCGCCAGCTCATCAACGGTGGTAATCGAGGTCGGGGGAGTCGGCCTCGGGGTGCAGGTGACGCCGGCTACCGCCCTCGGCGTGCGCATCGGTGACGAGGCGCGCCTTGCGACCACGCTCATGGTGCGCGAAGATTCCCTTACCCTCTACGGTTTTCCCACGGCTGATGAACTCGCCGTGTTCGAACTGCTGGTCGGCGTCACGGGTGTTGGCCCCAAATCCGCCCTCGGCGTGCTCGCCGTGCTCACCCCCAACCAGATCGGGCAGGCCGTCAATGCAGACGACGACGCAGCCTTCCGCAAGGTCAGCGGCATCGGTCCTAAGACCGCGAAACTCATCGTGCTTTCCCTCGCCGGGAAAATCGCCGTCACTGCCGAAAGCGCCCCGACTCGCCGACCCGGCGCTACCTCGGTCGCCGCGAGCGTGCAGGCTGCCCTGATTGGTCTGGGCTGGTCCGAGCGGGTCGCCGCTGAGGCCGTCGATGAAACCCTCACCGAGTTAGCGGATGCTGCCGGCGCCGATTCCGCGCCGCCGACCGTCGCCGCTGTGCTCCGGCTGGCCCTCGGCCGCCTCGGCCCGGCGGCGCACCACGCCACCGGGTCTGCAGCTGCGTCGACCGGATCGGGCCGTTCGTGACCACGGACCCGGGCGTCGAGCTCAGTAACCCCTCGCTCGAAAGCGAATCCGAGCTCGCCTTCGAGGGCGCGCTGCGCCCGGTGAGCCTGGCCGAATTCGTCGGCCAGAAGAAGGTGCGCGGGCAGTTGCAGCTGCTGCTGACCGCCGCGACGATGCAGAACCGCACGCCGGACCACATCCTCCTGGCAGGCCCGCCCGGCCTCGGAAAGACCACCCTCGCCATGATCGTCGCCTACGAGGGCAACCGGCCGCTGCGCATGTCGAGCGGACCGGCCATCCAACACGCCGGTGATCTCGCTGCGGTGCTGTCCTCACTGGTTCCCGGTGAGGTGTTGTTCATCGATGAAATTCACCGCATGGCGCGATCGGCCGAAGAGATGCTCTATCTCGCGATGGAAGACTTTCGCATCGACATCATGGTGGGCAAGGGCGCCGGGGCCACCTCGGTTCCTCTCGACCTTGCCCCGTTCACCCTGGTGGGGGCCACGACGCGCTCCGGCCTGCTGCCGAACCCGCTGCGTGACCGATTCGGCTTCACCGCGCACCTGGAGTTTTACGCCGAGAGCGAGTTGGAACAGGTGCTCTATCGCGCCGCCCAGCTGATCGACCTGCCGATCGAGCGCGACGCGCTAGCCGAGATCGCCGGCCGGTGCCGGGGCACACCCCGCATCGCGAACCGCCTGCTGCGCCGGGTGCGCGATTACGCGCTCGTGCACGGGGGCGGCGCCAACATCGCCGCGGTGCACGCGGCGCTCGAACTCTACGACGTCGATGCGATCGGCCTGGATCGTCTGGACCGGGAAGTCATGAAGATCATCCTGACGCGATTCGGTGGTGGACCGGTCGGCCTGAACACCCTGGCCGTCTCGGTCGGCGAGGAGTCCGAAACCGTCGAAGCGGTCGTCGAGCCGTTCCTGGTACGGATAGGATTCCTCACGCGTACCCCGCGCGGCCGTGTTGCGACCAGCGCGGCCTGGCAACATTTTGGTCTCACACCGCCCCTGGGCATTACCCCACAGGGAAGTGCGACCCTTCTTGACCTATAATTCAATTTGGCCCGCCTGTCTAGAGGCATATTCTCTCTAGGCCTGCTGGCGGGTCTTCACCCACAAGCTTCGGCCACCCGCGCCGCAATCGGAAGGTTTTACCGCTCCATGGATTCTTTGACTCTCGTCATGTTGGCCGTTTTGGCCGTACTCGTCTTCTTCATGTTCCGCAACGGCCGCAAGCGCAAGAGGGACCAGGAAGCCCTGCAGGCGACCATGGTTCCCGGCGCCGACGTCATGACCAACTTCGGTATGTATGGCACGATCATTGCCATCGACGAAGAGGCCAACAAGGTCGAACTTCAGATCGCTCCCGGCGTCATCGTTGAGATCCACCGTCAGACCATCGCTCGCGTGGTGGAGCCGATTGTCGCCGACGACGTCGAAGACGACTCTGCCGTTGAAAGCATCGACTCACTGCGTGAATCGGAACTGTCTGAGCCGGAATTCGGCCAGCGCGTGGTCGAGAGCGACACCGACACCACCGAACAGCCCAAAAAGGGCGACGCGTAATCTAGCTCCCGCACCAACAACGCACGTACTGCAACACGCGGCGCGCCCACGCATTCTGGTGTGGGCGCCAACAGAAAGCTGAGTTCATAGGTGGCTAAGTCGTCGTCTCCGGCCAAAAAGGCCTGGCGTTCCCTGACCTGGCTGGGCGTGCTCATCGTCGGCCTGATCGCTCTGAACGCGTTCGGCGTGTTCACCCAGAACGGGTCGTGGACGCCGAAACTGGCGCTCGACCTCGAGGGTGGAACGCAGATCATTCTCGCCCCGCAGGTCGAGAGCGGCGCGACCGTCACCTCTGAGCAGCTCACCGAGGCCGTGGGCATTATTCGCCAGCGGATCAACTCCTCGGGAGTCTCCGAAACCGAGGTCAACACTCAGGGCGGCCAGAACATCGTCGTATCGATCCCCGGTACCCCCGATGACGCCACCCTGGAGCGCATCAAATCTTCGGCCAAGCTCGAATTCCGTGCCGTGCTCGTGGCCGGTCAGCCCTCGGGCCAGACCGTCGGTGCCGACGGTACCGCGACCCCCGCACCGGAGGCAACCGTCGACCCGAGCCTGTCCACGACTCCGACAGTCGAACCCACCGACGCGAGCGACCTGAACTACGTCACCCCGGCCCTGCAGGCCGAGTATGACGCCTTCGACTGTGCCGCGATCAACACCACGAACGTCGCGCCGGCCGATGAACCCCTCATCACCTGCGAAACGGATGGCTCGATTAAGTACATCCTCGGCCCGGTCGAGGTTGACGGTTCCACCATCACCGACGCGACCAATGGTCAGCGCACCACCTCGTCGGGCGCAACCACCGGTGAGTGGGTCGTCAACATTGTGTTCAACAGCGAGGGCACCACGAAGTTCGCCGACGTCACCACACGGCTGAACAGCCTGACCGGGGCGCAGAATCAATTCGCCATCGTGCTCGACGGCGCTGTCATCTCGGCGCCGTCCAACACGCAGGGAGCCATCCTCAACGGCAAGCCGGAAATTTCGGGCTCCTTTGACCAGGACAGCTCGAAGGCCCTCGCTGACCAGCTCAAGTTCGGCGCTCTGCCGATCAGCTTCACCGTACAGAGCCAGGACACCATCTCGGCCACCCTGGGCTCAACGCAGCTGCTCAACGGACTCATCGCCGGCTTAATCGGTCTGATCCTCGTCGTCATGTACTCGCTCGCCCAATACCGTCTGCTGGGCCTCGTGACCATTGCTTCGCTCGCAGTCGCGGCCGTGATCACCTACCTGCTCATCACGATCCTGTCCTGGCGTGAGGGCTACCGTCTGTCGCTGGCCGGTGTTGCCGGCCTGATCGTGGCGATCGGTATCACCGCCGACTCCTTCATCGTGTACTTCGAACGCGTACGCGATGAACTGCGTGACGGTCGCGGGCTGGAGTCGTCGGTCGAGGCCGGCTGGAAGCGTGCCTTCCGCACCATCGTCGCCTCTGACGTCGTGAACTTTCTCGCCGCCGCCGTATTGTTCGTGCTCGCCGTCGGAAACGTGCGCGGCTTCGCTCTGACCCTCGGCCTCACCACCATCGTCGACCTGCTCGTGGTGAGCATGTTCACCCACCCGATGTTGCAGCTGGTTGCGAAAACCCGATTCTTCAACGAGGGCCACAAACTCAGCGGCCTCGATCCTCGTGCCCTCGGCGCGGTCTACCGTGGCCGTGCCCGCTTCGAACCCTCGTCGACCATGTCTGCGACGAAGGTGGCGTCCTCGAGCAAAGAGGCGGCCAAGCGACAAACGATCGCCGAACGTAAGGCGTCTGAGCTGGTAAGTACCAGTACTGATCGATCGACAGACGGGAAGGATTCCTGATGGCCAGCTTCTCGCAGTTCGGAAATGACCTCTACACCGGGGCACGGTCGCTCAATATCGTCGGGCGCCGCAAACTCTGGTACCTGATCGCCGGTGGCATGGTCCTCATTGCCCTGGTCGGCCCGTTCCTGCTGCGCGGTGGTTTTGTGTTCGGCATTGAATTCACCGGCGGCAGCGAATTCGTCGTCTCCCAGACGACGAGTCAGTCGCAGACCACGGCAACGGATGCCGTCGCGAGCGTCGCTCCCGAAGTCGTTCCGAAGGTCTCCACCGTCGGCTCAGACGGTGTTCGGATCCAGACCGACCAGATGTCTGAGGGGGAAACGACGGAAGTACGCGACGCCCTCGCCGCCGCCTATGACGTTCCGGTCACCGAAGTGGCCACCTCCTTCATCGGAGCGACCTGGGGGCAGGACATCACCGGCCAGGCGCTGCGCGCCCTGATCGTGTTCCTCGTGCTCGCCGGTATCATCATGGCGATCTACTTCCGCACCTGGAAGATGTCGGTCGCGGCCATGGTCGCGCTGCTCCATGACCTCGTGATCACGGCCGGGTTCTACGGCATCACCGGATTCGAGATCACGCCGGCCGCGGTGATCGGGTTCCTGACCATTCTGGGCTACTCGCTCTACGACACCGTCGTGGTCTTCGACAAGATTCGGGAGAACACCAACTTCGATGGATCCGGCTCAAGCCGCACCTTCGCGGAGTCGGTCAACCTCGCCGTGAACCAGACGCTGGTGCGCTCGATCAACACCTCCGTCGTCGCCGCCCTGCCCGTGGCATCCATTCTGTTCATCGGTGCCTTTGTGCTCGGTGCTGGCACCCTGCGCGACATTTCGTTGGCTTTGCTCATCGGCATCCTGGTCGGTACCTACTCGACGATCTTCATCGCTTCGCCGCTGTATGTTCAGCTGCGCGCCGGCGAGGCCGTCATTCGCAAGCACGACAAGCAGGCTTTGGCGGCACGCGCCAAGGCTTCGACGCCGGCTGCGGAGTCCGTTACCGCCTAGCATTCACTCCCTGATCAAAACGGCCAGCCCCGATGGGCTGGCCGTTTCGCTGCGGGTGGGCAGGGCGGATCGCTTGCAGCGTACGGGAGAGGCGTCGCGAACCGGCATAATTGAGGGAACGCAAGCACAGCCCGCGCGGTTTCAACCGCTGTGAGTTAAGAGGTGAGACTATGACGGACACGACGACGCCATCTCCGGCCTCGCTGCGCCGTTTGGTTCCGCGCATCTTCTCTCGGGCCCAGCCCGCTGGTGCCGTCGACCGCCTGATCAAGACGGTGCGGCTGAACCACCCCAAGGTCGACCTGTCGATCATTGAGCGTGCCTACACGGCCGCCGAGCGTGCCCACGACGGGCAGATGCGGCGCAGCGGAGAGCCGTACATCACCCATCCCGTTGCCGTCGCCCAAATTCTGGCCGACCTCGGCATCGGCACCAAGACCATAGCCGCTGCGCTGCTGCATGACACCGTCGAAGACACCGACTACACGCTCGACGCACTGCGGGCCGACTTTGGCGACGAAATTGCGATGCTGGTCGACGGCGTCACCAAGCTCGACAAGGTGAAGTACGGCGACTCGACGCAGGCCGAGACCGTGCGCAAGATGATCGTCGCCATGTCCAAGGACATCCGCGTACTCATCATCAAACTCGCCGACCGGCTGCACAACGCGCGCACCTGGGGCTTCGTACCCAACGAATCCGCCGTGCGCAAGGCTACTGAAACCCTTGAGATCTATGCACCGCTGGCCCACCGCCTGGGTATTCAGACCATCAAGTGGGAACTCGAAGACCTCTCTTTCGCCGTGCTGTACCCCAAGCTCTACGCCGAGATCGAAAGCCTGGTCAAACAGCGCACCCCGCAGCGCGAAGAGTTCGTGCAGCAGATCATCGACACCATCAGTGACGACCTCAAGTCCGCTCGAATTCGCGGAAAGGTTGCCGGGCGCCCCAAGCAGTACTACTCGATCTACCAGAAGATGGTCGTGCGCGGCCGCGAATTCGACGAAATCTACGACCTCGTCGGCATCCGCGTTCTCGTGAATTCGGTAAGGGACTGCTACGCCGTGCTGGGATCCATTCATGCCCGCTGGACCCCACTGCCCGGGCGGTTCAAGGACTACATCGCCACCCCCAAGTTCAACCTTTACCAGTCGCTGCACACTACGGTGCTCGGCCCGAGCGGTCGCGCGGTCGAGATCCAGATTCGTACCACCGAAATGCACCAGCGCGCCGAATTCGGTGTCGCCGCGCACTGGAAGTACAAGGAGCAGGTCAACGGCAAGAGCGCCGGCGGCCCGGGCCCGCAGAGCGACACCGATATGGCCTGGCTGGCGCATATCTCCGACTGGCAGGCCGAAACCGCCGATCCCGGCGAGTTCCTCGACTCCCTGCGCTACGAGATCGGTGCCAAAGAGGTTTATGTCTTCACGCCGAAGGGCCGCGTCATCGGGCTGCCCTCGGGCGCGACCCCGGTTGACTTCGCCTATGCGGTGCACACCGAGGTCGGCCACCGCACCATGGGCGCCAAGGTCAATGGCCGCCTGGTTCCGCTGGAGAACGAACTTATCACTGGAGACGTTGTCGAGGTATTCACCTCGAAGAACCCCGACTCCGGGCCCAGCAAGGACTGGCTCAATTTCGTCAAGAGCCCCCGAGCGCGCAACAAGATTCGGCAGTGGTTCACCAAGGAGCGCCGCGACGAAGCCATCGAGCAGGGCCGCGACGCCATCGCCAGGGCCATGCGCAAGCAGAACCTTCCGCTGCAGAAGCTGATGAACCAGGACTCCTTCGCGGAGGTCGCGGCTCAACTCAAATATGACGACGTGTCGGCCTTGTATGCGGCGGTCGGTGAAGGCCACGTCTCGACCCAGTCCGTGCTCGAAAAGGTTGTGTCCTCGGTGCAGAGCATCGACGACAACGACAGCAACGACTTTCCGGTTGCTGCCCGCGGCCGGCCGCAGACCACCCGGAACACTGATTCTGGTGTGCTCGTGCGCGGTGCCCCGGACATTCTGGTCAAGCTTGCCCGCTGTTGCACGCCGGTTCCCGGCGACAAGATCGTCGGGTTCGTCACCCGTGGTGCTGGTGTCTCGGTGCACCAGGCGGCGTGCCACAACGTGCAGTCCCTGCTCAAGGAACCCGAGCGCATGATCGAGGTCGACTGGGCGCCAACGTCGAAGAGTCTGTTCCTGGTGCACATCCAGATCGAGGCACTCGACCGATCCGGATTGCTCTCCGATGTCACCCGGGTGCTGTCTGAGCATCACGTGAACATTCTCTCGGCCACGGTCAACACGTCGAGTGACCGCCTCGCGCTCAGCCGGTTTGTGTTCGAGATGGGTGACACCACCCACCTGGATCGCGTCCTCAATGCCGTGCGCCGCATCGATGCTGTCTACGACGTCTACCGGGTCAACGACGGCTAGACGCCCACTGCTTTCTCGGGTGCTGCGCTCGACTGGTACAGGGAGCGCAACGAGTCGTTGACCGCCGTGAACCTGGCCACGGCGACGACGCTGTAGGCTGGTCTGCCGCGCTGGCAGAGGCGCACGGCCGCGGAGATGTCAGGATACCCGCCGTAGTGCAGCAGGCGAGCCAAAAGCGCGATGATCTCAGGCCCCGAGGTCGCTGGCGGATAGCGCGCCAGGTCGACGGCGGTACGCAGGGGAGTGGTCACCCGTACATTCGCGATGGTGCGCACGTCATCGGGAGAGCGCACGATTTCGCGCAGCTGAACACGTGGTGACCAGACGGCCGTCGTGCGCGCACCAATGAGTACACAGAATTGGTGGCGACGGGGCTCAGGTGCGACGCCGTAGATCCACGCGGCGGTGAGGCGCTCGGCGATGGCGCGGGGTGGGACCAGCCGGCTGGCGGAGACGGCCCGTGTGGAGCATCCGTCTATTTCATCGATCACACACCAGGAGTCGGCGAGTTGAAAAACCTGCCCGTCGAGCCGGGCGCTGCACAGCTCGGCCAGGGGCAGGTCGTTGACCGTGCGCGTTCGTTCCCCGGGATTCATCATGCCGCCATGCTGTCCCTTAACCAGATCCAGGCCCCCGAAGGAGCCTGGATCTGTGGAGAAAATGACCACCGGTGCGGGGTGGGGATAGTTTCTGCCGGGTGTTGCAGTCGTGCCTACTGGCCCATCGCCTTGAGCCAGGCCTTGCGGGTCTCGAGCGCTTCGTTGGCGTCCTTGATGGCGCGGGCGTTCTGGCTCTTCTGAGCGGTGGCCAGTTCATCTTCAAGTTTGGCGATCGCGTCATTCAACTGGCCGGCGAAACCCTCGGTGCGGGCCTTGGTCTCTGGATTATTGCGCTTCCAGTGGTCGTCATCGAGCTTGCGCACGACGGCTTCGACCTTGCGCAGGCGATCCTCGATCGGCTTGACCTGGTCGCGCGGAACCTTGCCGATGACGTCCCACTTGCGCTGGATGACCGTGAGCGTGTCGCGAGCGGCGTTGCGGTCAGTGGTCGTCAGCAGGGTCTCGGCCTCGGTCAGGAGTTCCAGCTTGACTACCAGGTTCGCGGAGAACTCCTCGTTGTCCTGAGCTTCCACCTCGCTCTTGACAGAGTAGAGCACGTCGCCGGCGGCCTTGAACTTCGCCCACATGGCGTCGTCCTGCTTTTTGCCGCTGCGGCCGGCCTGCTTCCACTCGTCGAGCAGCTTGCGGTAGGCGGACACCCCGTCGGCACCCTGCGGCGCGAGCGCCTCAGCCTGCTCGATTAGGTGCTGCTTCTTGGTGCGAACGTCCTTGTGCGCGCTGTCGAGCTCGGCGAAGAACGCCTTGCGGTTCTGCTCAATCGTCGTGCGGGCCGCCCGAAAGCGCTTCCACAGGTCGTTAGCCTCGCCCTTGGGAATGCGCGGGGCATCGTGCTGGTGCGCCTGCCACTTCGCAAAGAGGGCGTCGAGGGCGGCGCTGGTCTGCTTCCACTGCGTCTTGGCCGGATCTTCGGCGGCGAGGCGCTCGGCCTCGGTCACGATCTCGGCCCGTTCGGCGACAGCGGCAGCGGATGCTGCTTTGGTCTCGATGCTCTGCTGCTCGGTGAGTTCGGTGACGGCTCCGCCGAGCGCGCCGAGGCGTTCGGCCAGCGCGGCCAGGTTACCGACGGCGTTGGCGTTGGCAACGGCGACGGTGAGATTGGCCACCGATTTGGCCACGTCTGCGGCCGGAGCGCCACCCTTCGCACGTTGCTCGAGCAGGGTGACCTGCCCGTTGAGTTCAACGTACTTGCGTTCGAAGTAGGCCAGGGCCTCTTCCGGAGTGGCATCCGGGTATTGGCCGACGGCGCGTTCGCCATCCGCCTCGCGCACGTAAACCGTGCCGGTTTCGTCTACGCGACCCCATGGTTGCTGATCTGTCGTAGTCAAGAGCCTCACCTTTGCTGAGTTGTTGTGTGAGCGCCGCGGGAAGAAAAAATGCGGAGCCAGGAAATACCCTGATAAGCCTATTGCAATAGCGCAGGGGGATCGATCGATCCTACTGAACTGTTATGCCGGTAATCGTGGTCGGTACGACGGGCGAGGCGCCGCCTGCCGTGATTCCGGCATCCGTGATCTCGGTTTTGATCTGGTCGAGGCCACTCGTGACGCGCCCGAGCACCGTGTAGCCGCCCGCGCTGTCGGCGGGGATGGTGCTGTCTTCGTAGACGATGAAGAACTGGCTGCCGTTGGAGAAGCCGTCGTTGCCGGAACGTGCCATGGCGAGGGTTCCAGCTGGGTACACGTCGTCGGTCGGTGCATTCTCCACCGGTCCGTAGCTGTAATCGGGGCCGCCGGTGCCATCGCCCACCGGGTCGCCGCACTGCAGCACGAAAATGCCCTCCACCGTCAGACGGTGGCAGGTAAGGCCGTCGTAAAACCCGGTCTGAACGAGGTTGATGGTCGACGAAACCGCCTGCGGGGCCAGAGCGCCGTCGAGCTCGATTCCGACCGGAATGTCGTTGAGGGTCATGGTGCCGGTCCAGGTGCGACCTTCGGCCAGCGTGCTGGCGGGCACCACACCCGAATTGGCACCGGCGGCAGCCGTCGGCGTCGTGGTCGGGGTGTCGGTTGCCGCAGTGGTCGCTTCCGGAGTACCTGGTCCGCCGTTGAAGTAGAAGACCTGCGCCACCACGATCAATGTGAGTACGACGAGCAGCCCCCCGCCGGCGATCAGGTTGTCCCGCACGCGCCGCTTCGACTGGTGCTCGTGCACCGCCCGTCGGGCCTGGTAGGAACGAACACGTCCGCGCTCTTCACGTGCCGCACGCTCGAGCTTGTAATTCGAAGCCACTTGGAACCCCTCCAGGGCCGTCGGGGTTGGCGACGACCGGACAAACGCAGTCGGGCGCCAACGCTCCCGACCTCGTAGAACTCTACGCACAAACTACGCTGGAGGAATGTCGGATGTTCAACCGGGTTTGCGGAGTGGCCAGGCCCCCCTCGCCGTACGAATGCGCCCGAAAACCCTGGACGAGGTGGCCGGCCAGCGTCATCTGCTCACCCCGGGGTCGCCCCTGGTCAGTCTGGCCAGCGAAAAGACGGGGGAGCGCGGCAGCGTGTCGGTCATCCTCTGGGGACCGCCCGGCACCGGCAAGACCACGCTCGCGCAGGCGATCGCGCACAGTTCCGGACGTCGTTTCGTTGAACTCTCTGCTGTGACGGCCGGCGTGCGCGACGTGCGCCAGGTGATGGAAGACGCCCGAACCAACCGCGACCTCTACGGTCTCGCGACGGTGCTGTTTCTCGATGAGATCCACCGCTTCTCCAAGGCCCAGCAAGACACCCTCCTGCCAGGGGTCGAGAACGGCGTCGTCATCCTGGTCGCCGCGACGACCGAAAATCCGTCGTTCTCGATCATTTCCCCTTTGCTGTCTCGTTCACTATTACTCACCCTCGAAGTTCTTAGCGACGACGACCTCGGGATCGTCGTTGATCGTGCGGTCACCGATTCGCGCGGCCTCGCTAACCGGTTCGAACTCGAGGCCGAGGCTCGCGGCGCGATCATTCGCCTGGCCTCGGGGGATGCGCGGCGTGCGCTGACGGCGCTGGAGGCGGCATCCGTTTCGGCGGAATCGACGCTCGAACCCGGCGCGACCGGCAAGCCTGTCATCACGACCGACATCGTCTCGCTCGCCGTTGATCGTGCGCTGCTGCGCTACGACCGCAACGGTGACGAGCACTACGACGTAATCAGCGCGTTCATCAAATCGGTGCGCGGCAGTGACGTCGACGCCGCGCTGCACTACCTGGCGCGCATGATCGAGGCCGGCGAAGACCCGCGCTACATCTGCCGCCGCATCATCGTCCTCGCCTCCGAAGACATCGGCATGGCCGACCCGCAATCGCTCCTGATCGCCGTCGCCGCCGCCGATGCCGTCGCGCTGATCGGCATGCCCGAGGGGCGAATCCCGCTCGCCCAGGCCGTTGTGCACCTCGCGACGGCCCCCAAATCGAACGCCGCCTACATGGCGCTCGATGCTGCCATAGCGGATGTCCGCGCCGGCAAGATGGGCCGCGTGCCCAAGGGCATGCGCGACGCGCACTACCCTGGCGCCAAACGCCTCGGCCACGGCAAGGGCTACGTCTACCCGCACGATGACCCGCTCGGAGTGGTCACCCAGCAATACCCCCCAACGGAGCTGAAATCCACCCGCTATTACGAGCCGACCGAGCACGGCCACGAGCGCGATATCTCCGCCCGCCTCCTAAAAATCCGCCGTATAGTCCGCAACGAATAGGATGCGCATCGAGTTTTCACGAGACCGCTCGCGACCGCCGACGGCGGTCTCGGCAGGCTCGACCAGCGGAAGTATCAGGGAGCGAAGTCCTGGGCGCGCTTGACCTTTTCGGCCCTGAACTTTCGGCGGCGGCGAATTTTCCGCGGGGTCCTTCGGTCCTGAACTTGCGGCGGCGGCGGATTTTCCGCGGGGTTGCGAGTTTCGCGGGTAAGTAGGGCGCTCCGCACGCTTTTCGCGGAGTGTCCTGCGCACCCGCGATGTTTGAGCGAGGAGCGGGTGACCCGCCGACGCTGCCCGCATCGGGAACTCGCGCTGGTCTGCAGAGCCTGAGCAGGGCATCCGCTGTGCTAATCTTGATCCTGCCTACAACTGGTTTCGGCATGCGGCTGCGTCCGTTTCCAGTTTGGAGGGGTTTCGTTCTGTAGCCGAACGTCCCATGGCACCCAATCCTCTGATCTCCCATGACGACTGTGTTGATTAGACGCTGTGCTGAAAAGACGCACTCGCCCTGGTATCCCTGTTATTGAGTCCGATTGAAAGGAAACCGTGTCTACCAAGTCACGTACCCGCAGTAAAACTCGCCTCTCGCGCGCGCTGGGCATTGCCCTCACGCCGAAGGCAGCCCGCTTCCTCGAGAAGCGCCCTTATGCACCCGGTGAGCACGGCCGCACCAAGCGCAAGACCGACTCGGACTACGCCGTTCGTCTGCGCGAAAAGCAGCGCTTACGCGCCCAGTACGGCATTCGCGAAGCCCAGCTCAAGATCGCCTTCGAGCAGGCTCGTCGTCGTCAGGGACTGACCGGTGAGAACCTCGTCGAGATCCTCGAGACCCGTCTCGACGCCCTCCTCGTGCGTTCGGCCATCGCCCGCACCACCGCCCAGGCTCGCCAGATGATCGTGCACCGTCACATCCTCGTTGACGGAGAGCTCGTTGACCGGCCCTCCTTCCGTGTGAAGCCGGGCCAGCTCATGCACGTCAAGGCTCGCAGCGAGGGCATGGAGCCCTTCCAGGTTGCAGCAGCTGGCGGACACGTCGACCTGCTGCCCAAGCTCCCGCCGTACCTCGAGGTTGAGCTCGACAAGCTTCAGGCCCGCCTCGTGCGCGCACCGAAGCGCATCGAGATCCCCGTGACCTGTGAAGTTCAGCTCGTCGTGGAGTACTACGCAGCTCGCTAACAAGTGCAGTTGGATAGTTAGTTAATCGGTCTTTGACCGGTACGCTGAAGGGCGGATCATCTCTGGGTGATCCGCCCTTTTTTGTATTCCCGGGCCTCCCAGGGGCCCATTGATCTGAGTGGAGTCACCGTGTCGGGTGGAGATATTGCAGGGCTGATCGCCGCCGGCGTATTCGCGATTCTGGTGGCGGTCATCGCCGTTCCACTGGTCAAGCTGGGCCGGGTGTTCGATGAAACCACCGCGGCAATCCACGAGCTCAGCGAGGGAATCACCCCGATACTTGCAGAGACGACCGAAACCATCCGATCCACGAATCAGCAGCTGGCGAGGGTCGACACGATCACCAGCAACGCAGCGGATGTCACCGGTAACGTCTCAGCGCTCGTCGCGCTGTTCGCCGCCACCGTCGGCGGTCCGCTGATCAAGCTCGCCGGATTCTCGGCCGGCGTGCGAGCTGCCTTTCGTGGCGGGCGGGCGGGGTCCGGGCGAAATCGGGGTTGACCGGCTACTCTGGAGACGGCGTTGATATTCTCGCGCCCGACTTATCGATAGCTGCGGCTAGCGGTGCCAGGCTCCATTCAATTCGGTTCTATTGACTGAAAGCACAGGCCGCGCAGATTCAGGGAGAAGTGCCATGAAGAACGTCATCTGGTTGGTCATCGGTGTGGCCGCTGGCTTCGTCGTTGCCCACGAGGTCAACAAGACTCAGCAGGGTAAGCAGTTCTTCACCGAACTCGACACCAAGGCGCGCGAGTTCGGCGAGGCCATCTCCGAGGGGTACCGGCAGCGTGAGGCCGAGTTGCACGCAGCGCTCGGTGAGGTTGCGGATGCCGTTGGCGACGCGCCGGCACCAAGCGCGTCCTGAGCATCCGCTTAAAAAGGGCACCACGCTCCACATCACTCATGCACGACAAAAGCTACGGACACCATGCAGACTGCTGACATTCGCGGGCGCTGGCTCGATTTCTTCGCCGATCGTGGACACACCGTTGTGCCGTCCGCTTCCCTGGTGAGCGACGACCCCACCCTTCTCTTCACCGTGGCCGGCATGGTGCCGTTCGTGCCTTACCTGACCGGGCTGGTTCCGGCTCCGTATCCGCGCGCCACCAGCGTGCAGAAATGCATTCGCACCAACGACATCGAAGAAGTGGGCAAGACCCCGCGCCACGGCACGTTCTTTCAGATGAACGGAAACTTCAGCTTCGGCGACTACTTCAAGGAAGAGGCCATCGGCTTCGCCTGGGAACTGCTGACTACCCCGGAAGACCAGGGTGGATACGGCTTTCGCGAAAGCGACCTCTGGGTCACCATCTACCTCGACGACGATGAGGCGCACCGCTACTGGCGCGCGCTCGGCGTGCCGGACAACCGCATCCAGCGCCTCGGCATGGATTCCAACTACTGGTCCACGGGTCAGCCCGGCCCGGCCGGCCCCTGCTCGGAGATCTTCTTCGACCGCGGCCCCGCCTACGGCGCCGATGGTGGCCCGGCCACCGACGACGACCGTTATGTCGAAATCTGGAACCTCGTCTTCATGCAGTATCTGCGCGGCGAGGGCAACGGTAAGGGCGACTTTCAGATTCTGGGCGACCTGCCGAAGAAGAATATCGACACCGGCATGGGCCTCGAGCGCGTCGCCTTTTTGAAGCAGGGCGTCGAGAACATGTACGAGATCGACCAGGTGCGCCCGGTATTGGACCGGGCCGCCGCGCTCTCCGGACGACGTTACGGCGCCGACCACGCCGACGACGTGCGCATGCGCATCGTCGCCGACCACGTGCGTTCCTCGCTCATGCTGATGAGCGACGGCGTCATGCCGTCGAACGAGGGTCGCGGCTATATCCTCCGCCGCCTGCTGCGGCGCAGCGTACGCGCCATGCGCCTGCTCGGCGTCGACACCGTGAGTATGCCCGAACTGCTGCCGGCCTCCCGCGACGCCATGAGCGCCGCCTACCCGGAGGTGAAGAGCGACTTCGGGCGCATCAGCCAGGCCGCGTTCGCCGAGGAAGAGACGTTTCTGCGCACCCTCGCGAGCGGTAGCGCGGTGCTCGACCTCGCCGTGGCCAAGACCAAGAAGGCCGATAAGACCGAACTGGCCGGACCGACCGCTTTTCTGCTGCACGACACCTACGGTTTTCCGATCGAGATCACCCTCGAAATCGCCGAAGAAGCCGGCCTCAGCGTCAACCGTGACGCCTTCGACGTGCTCATGACCAAGCAGCGCACCATGGCCAAGGCTGACGCGAAGTCCAAGAAGACCACCCTGGCCGACCTCGGGGTCTACAGCGCGTTCCGCGCCCTTGGTGAGACCGTGTTCACCGGTTACGAGGACCTGCAGAACGAGTCCAGCGTGCTCGGTCTCATCGTCGATGGTGAGTCGGTGACGAGCGCCGTTGCCGGAGAAACAGCCGAGGTCATCCTCGCCGAGACGGCGCTCTGGGCCGAAGCGGGCGGGCAGGTAGCGGATGCCGGCCTTATTGTTGGCCCCGGCTACGAGCTCAAGGTGCTTGACGTACAAAAACCGGTTAAGGGTCTGATCAGCCACAAAGTGCTCGTGCAGTCCGGCGAGGTCGGCGTGGGCGACAGCGCCACGAGCGTGGTCGACGAAAACTGGCGCCGCGGCGCCCGCCAGGCGCACTCCGGCACGCACGTGCTGCACGCTGCCCTGCGCCAGGTGCTCGGCCCGAACGCGCACCAGTCCGGTTCGTACAACAAGGCCGGCTTCTTTCGCCTCGACTTCTCCTGGAACCAGGCGCTCTCGCCGGCGACTCGCACCGAGATCGAAGAAATCTCCAACAACGCCATTCGCGACAACCTGCCGGTGACCACCCGGGAACTGCCCATTGCCGAGGCGAAAGCGCTCGGTGCCATGGCGCTGTTCGGCGAGAAGTACGGTGACGTCGTGCGCGTCGTCGACATCGGTGGACCCTGGTCGCGCGAACTGTGCGCCGGTACCCACGTGGGCAGCAGCGCTGAAATCGGCATGATCAACCTGATCAGCGAGGCGTCGGTCGGTTCGACCAACCGTCGCGTCGAATCCCTCGTCGGCCTCGAAGCGTTCCGTGACCTCGCCGCCGAGCGCATGCTGGTGTCGCAGCTGACCTCGAGCCTGAAAACTCCTCGCGAGCAGCTTCCCGAACGCATCAGCGACCTGGTAGCGAGCCTCAAGAGCGCCGAGAAGAAGATCGCGGCCTTCGAAGCCCGTGCCCTGACCGACCGGGTACCCGCCCTGCTGGCCACGGCCCGCCGGGTCGGTGCAGTGACGATCGTGGCCGAAGACCTCGGCGTGCTCGGATCCCCGGACGACGCACGGATGCTGGCCCTCGCGACCCGCGAACGCCTCGGCACCGACGCAGTCGTCGTGGCGCTCTCGGCCATTGCCGCGGACAAGCCCGTCGTGATCGTCGCCACCAACCAGGCAGCTCGAGATGCCGGCCATAAGGCCGGTGCCCTTGCCAAGACCGTCGCCGGAATCCTCGGTGGTGGTGGCGGCGGCAAGGACGATCTGGCTCAGGGCGGCGGCCCCAACGGCGACGCCATCCCGGCCGCTCTCCAGGCGGTTGTCGCGGCGGTCAGTCGCTAACGATGAGGTCCGACCGCGCTCGCTCACGCTCTGGCTCCGCCGACCCTGGTCGTTCGGCGGCGCTGTCCGGCGGGGTCGCGCCGGGTGCGGTCGCCGGCACGATGCGTTCAGGCGTGCGCCTCGGCGTGGATGTGGGCAAGGTGCGCATCGGCCTGGCCCGCAGCGACAACCACGGCATGCTAGCGACCCCGGTGGAAACCGTCGCCCGCGACCAGGTCGGAGTGACCGATCTGGCCCGCATTCTCGCGGTGGCCCTCGAGCTTGACGCCGTCGAGGTCATCGTCGGCCTGCCGTTGGCGTTGTCAGGTAATGAGACCGCCTCCACGGACGACGCGGTCGGTTTCGCCGCGCGCCTGGCCGCAACTCTCGCCGTGCCGGTGCGGCTCGTCGACGAACGTCTCTCGACGGTGTCGGCGCAATCCGCTCTGCGGGCATCCGGTCGTGCCGCGAAAACGCAGCGGCCAGTAATCGACCAGGTGGCCGCGACTATTATTTTGCAACACGCGCTCGATAGTGAGCGTTCCTCCGGGCGACCGCCAGGGTCGCCCGTCGAACCGACCGAGAGGCCGTAATCGTGCCCAGTACCCCGGAAGAGCCCCTGCCGAGCCGACGCCAGTTACGCGCGCAACAGGCCGCTGCGGAGCAGGCCGCCGCGGAACCGGGCGCGACGGAGCGAACTGGCGCCGAGCAATCCGGAGCCGAGCCGGCGGCAGCGTCCGGGGGAACGGCATCCGTTCAATCGCCGTTGCTGCCGCGACAAGTGGCCGAGTCGGCAGAACCGGGCGATGATGCCGCCGCGTTCCTGAAGGCGAGCGACGTCGGTGGCTCCGGTCGGGGACGCACGAACCGTCGCTCACTGCTCGCGGACGAACCGCCGCGGGAGAAGAGGAGCTACAAGGGAGCCTGGGGCTGTCTGATCGTCTTTGTCGTTCTCGCCGCTCTCGTGGCCGGAGTCGCGCTGTTTCTGCAGGGACCCATCTCCCAGATCATTGCTGCCACGCAGGGGCCGGCCGACTTCACCGCGGAGGAAGCGGCGACCGGCGAAGACGTGATCGTCATGATTCACGATGGCAACGGTGGCTCGGAGATCGCCGCGACACTCGTCGAAGAGGGCGTGGTCAAGAGCTTTGATGCGTTCTACTCCATCCTGTTGCAGACGGCCCCGGAGCCGGTGTTTCAGCCCGGTGCGTACCAGCTCAAGACGAAGATGGTCGCGAGCACTGCGCTGGACGCCCTGCTCGATGCGGACACTCGACTGAACCAGACCATTATCGTGCCTGAGGGGACCGCGGCCGTCGACGTGCTGGCGGCGATCTCCGAGGGAACCGACATTCCCTTGGCGGACCTGCAGGCGGCGGCCGCCAATGTGGTCCAGTTCGGCCTGCCCGCCGAAGCGATCACCCTTGAGGGTTTTCTCTTTCCCGCGACGTACACCTTCGCTCCGGGGGCCACCGCCGAGGTCGCGCTGCAGACCATGGTCAACCGGCAGTATGAGGCCCTCGATGCGGCCGGTGTGGCCGTCGCAGACCGCTGGTCGACGATCGTGTTTGCCTCGCTGATCCAGCGTGAAGCCGGCCTGCGTGATGACTATTACAAGGTGTCGCGGGTATTTCAGAACCGGCTCGACCCGGCCCAATGGGACAGCGGCCTGCTGCAGTCGGACGCGACCGTCGCCTATGGCACGGGCAAAACTCACCTGGTCACCACGACCGACGCCGAACGTGCCGATGCCGGCAACCCCTACAACACCTATGCGCACCCCGGCATGGTCGTCGGCCCGATCTCGAATCCCGGTGACCTCGCGATCGATGCGGCCCTGCACCCGGTCGACGGATCATGGCTGTTCTTTGTGACGATCAACCTCGACTCCGGTGAGACGGCTTTCTCCACCACGGTCAAGGAACACGATGCTGCCGTTATCGTTTGGCAGAACTGGATGAGGGAGCACCCCGAATATGGTTGATCTGACGCTAAATCGGGCCCCATCGAACAGGCTCGCGGTGCTCGGCTCGCCGATCAAGCATTCCCGTTCGCCGCTGCTGCACCGCGCCGCCTACCGGCATTTGGGACTCGACTGGTCCTACGATGCGGTTGAGGTGAAGGCCGGTTCGCTCGCCATGTTTCTGAGCTCCATCGGGCCGGACTGGCGTGGTCTTTCGCTCACCATGCCGCTCAAACACGAGGTGCTTCCGTTCATCGACGACTGCGACCGGGTGGCACAGCTGACCGGATCGGTCAATACCGTGCTGCTGCGCCAGGTGGCCGGGCGCGGCACCCTCACCGGCTATAACACGGATGTCGCTGGTCTGGTGCGCGCGTTGGCCGAGGGCGGCGTTACCCGGGCGAAGCACGTGACCCTGCTCGGAGCCGGCGCGACGGCGGCATCCGCTCTGATGGCCGCCGCGGAGCTCGGTGCTGAGTTCGTCAGCGTGCTCGTGCGCGACCTGCCGAAGGCGCAGCCGCTCGTTGAACTCGGTCGGTCGCTCGGAGTCGTCGTCGACCTCAGTGATTTCAGCGGGTCCGGCGGCAACGGAAGCGACCTCGTGATCAGCACTCTGCCCGGCGGGACGGTGCTGCCGACCGCGCTGCCGCTCGAACTGCGCGAGCGTGCGACGCTGTTCGACGTTGCCTACTCACCGTGGCCAAGCGGGGTGGCACGCGAGTGGGAATCGGCCGGCGGAACTGTGTTGAACGGCCTCGGCATGTTGCTGCACCAGGCGCTCATCCAGGTGCGGGTGTTCGTGACCGCTGACCCCTTCGAACCACTCCCCGGCGAGCCGGCCGTGCTCGCCGCCATGCGTAGTGCCCTGACCCGCGACGCAGCCCCCGGTGACGCTGGCTCGCACGATGCTGTGGAAAGATAGGAACCATGCTTCGTTGGCTCACCGCCGGAGAATCCCACGGCCCCGAACTCATCGCTATTGTCGAGGGTTTGCCCGCAGGAATCCCGGTCTCCCTTGATTCGATCCGCCTCGATCTCGCGCGCCGCAAACTCGGCTACGGCCGGGGCGCGCGCATGAAATTCGAAGAGGACGAGCTCACCCTCTCCGGCGGCGTTCGGCATGGCCTCACCCTCGGCGGCCCGGTCGCACTGCGCATTGGCAACTCCGAATGGCCCAAATGGGTCGATGTGATGAGCGCCGCCCCGGTCGACCCGGCCACCCTGACGCGTGGCCGCGGGGCGCCATTGACCAGGCCCCGCCCGGGTCACGCCGACCTCGCCGGCATGCAGAAGTACGGTTTTGACGAGGCGCGCCCCGTGCTGGAGCGCGCGAGTGCCCGCGAGACCGCCGCCCGCGTCGCGCTCGGCGCCGTCGCCCGCTCATTCCTGAACGAACTCGGAATCCACCTGGTCAGCCACACCATCGCCATCGGGCCGGTCCGCGTGCCCGACGGCGCGCCGCTTCCTGAGCCTGAGGACGTCGACACGCTCGATGCTGATCTGCTGCGCTGTTTCGACGCCGCGACATCCGCTCTGATGGTGGCTGAAGTGGATGCTGCCCATCACGACGGCGACACCCTCGGCGGCGTCGTCGAGGTGCTCGCCTACAATCTTCCCCCCGGGCTTGGCTCTTTCGTGCACTGGGATCGTCGGTTGGATTCCCAGCTGGCCGCCGCGCTCATGGGGATCCAGGCGATCAAGGGGGTCGAGGTCGGCGACGGCTTCGAGACCACGCGCCGCCGCGGCTCCGAGGCACACGACGAACTCGTACAAGCGGATGGAGCCATTCAGCGAGTCAGTGACAAGGCCGGCGGAACCGAGGGCGGCATGAGTACCGGAACCGTGCTGCGCGTGCGGGCCGGCATGAAGCCGATCGCGACCATTCCGCGGGCGCTGCGCACCGTCGATGTCGCCACGAGCGAGCCGGCCCCGGCGCACCACCAACGCTCCGACGTCTGTGCGGTTCCGGCGGCCGGCGTTGTGGCCGAGGCCATGGTGGCGCTCGTGCTCGCGAACTCGGTGCTGGAGAAGTTCGGCGGCGACTCGATCGGGGAGACCCGGCGCAACTTGGAGTCGTACCTCGCCAACATTCCGGCGAACCTGCGCACGGGCGCGTCGAGCGACGCGTCGCTCTAGACCTGCGATGCTGACTCTGCGGAACGCCTTGTTGCCGATCGTGTTCATCGGTCCGATGGCCGCCGGCAAGACCAGGATCGGTCGTCGAGTGGCGCGCGACCTGAATTTGCCGTTCATCGACACCGACAAGCGCATCGTCGAAAGTTACGGTCCGATTGCGGAGATCTTCGCGCGTGAGGGCGAAGAGTACTTTCGCATCGTCGAACGCGAAGCGGTGGACTGGGCCCTCGGCGAGCCGGCCGTCATCTCCCTCGGTGGGGGAGCAGTGCTGCACGCCGAGACGCAGGCCGACCTCGAATTCGCGACCGTGGTTTACCTCAGCGTGACCACCGCGGCCGTCGAGGCCCGCCTCGGCGGCAGCAAACGGCCTCTCCTGGCCGGCGGTATCGGCGACTGGGAACGCATCTACAACCAGCGCCGCCCCATCTATGAGGCCCTCGCGACGATTCGCCTGGACACCTCCAACCGACCGATCACCGGCATCGCCGATGAGATCGTAAATTGGGTACAAGAAAGAAATGATGATTGAGAAGTTAGGGACAACACAGATGACCGAACAGACCAGTACCACCGTGATCACCGTGACCGGGGTCGACAGCTATCCGGTCAGCGTGGGGCGTGGGCTGGTCAACACCGTCGCCGAGCAGCTCGGCACCGGTGTCAACAAAGTGCTCATCGTGCACACCTCGACCGTCGGCGCCCGCGCGGTCGCCCTGCGAGACAGCCTGCTCGAAACCTACGCCGAGGTTTTGCTGGCCGAAATTCCCGACGCCGAAGCGGCCAAGCGGGTTGAGGTTGCCGCGTTCTGCTGGGGTGTCATGGGCCAGTCCGACTTCAGCCGCACCGACGCCGTGATCGGCCTCGGCGGTGGCGCAGTGACCGACCTCGCCGGATTCGTGGCCGCCACCTGGCTGCGTGGCGTGAAGCTCGTGCAGATTCCCACGAGCGTGCTCGGCATGGTCGACGCGGCCGTCGGCGGCAAGAACGGCATCAATACCGCGGAGGGCAAGAACCTCGTCGGCACCTTCTACGCGCCTGCCGCCGTCTTGTGCGACCTCGACCTGCTCGACGCCCTGCCGAAAAACGAGATCCTCGCGGGCTTCGCCGAAATCGTCAAGGCCGGCTTCATCCAGGTTCCCGAAATTCTCGACATCATCGAAGCGGATGTCGAGCGCGCCACCGACCCGACCACCCCCGAATTTCGCCGGCTGATCGAACTGTCGATTGCCATGAAGGCGCGCATCGTGGGGGAGGACTTCAAGGAAGCCGGCCTCCGCGAGATCCTCAACTACGGTCACACCCTCGGCCACGCCGTCGAGCACGCCGAACGCTATGGCTGGCGCCACGGCGCGGCCGTCGCCGTCGGCATGATGTTCGCTGCGGAACTGGCCGCGCTCAGCGGACGGCTGTCGGTGGGGGTCGTCGACCGGCACCGCAGCATCCTGGAATCGCTGACCCTGCCGACCGGTTACCCGGTCGGACGCTGGCCCACCCTGCTGGCCACCATGCAGCGCGACAAGAAAACCCGCAGCGGGATGTTGCGCTTCGTGGTCCTCGACGATGTGGGCAAGCCCACCATCCTCGAAGGCCCGGACGCCTCGTTGCTGTTCAGCGCCTACCAGGCGATCGGGCAGTAGGCGCTACGCCGGGATCGTCGCCTGCGCGGGCGGGGCTACGGCATCCGCTTCGATCTGGTCAGTGCCGGCAAACGGGGTCATCGTGGTCATGAGCTCGGAACGGATCAGAAAGCGCACGCCGCGCGGGGCCTCTGCACTGAAGCCGCTGCCACGGCCGGGCACCACGTCGACCGTGAGAAAGGTGTGGCTCCAGTAGTTGAACTGTTCGGCTGACATCCAGAAGTCGAGCGGCTGGGCGGGGTCGCCGGCCGGAGCGAGATCGAATTGGCCGAGCCGCACGTCCTGGTCGGAGGTGATGAACTCGTCGGCCATGAACAGCATCGGCGAACTGCCGTCGCAGCAGCCACCGGACTGGTGGAACATGAGCGGGCCGTGTTCCTCCCACAGGCTGCGGAGCAGGTCAACGGCGACGGGTGTGAGCTTGACGCGGGGAACGGTTTCGCCGGCGATCGTGACCGACGCGGTTATTGTTGAAGTCGACATTGACGGACCTTTCTGCTCATGGCGGACCCTTCTACTGCTGAAGGGGGGCTGCCTACGACGTTACGTCGTCGACAGCCCCCGGGCCAGACCTTCAGCGAACTCCCACCGAACGGGTTGGCATCCTCTGGTCTAACGGTTCGGTTTAGAAGAAGCCGAGCTTGTTCTCGGAGTACGACACGAGCAGGTTTTTGGTCTGCTGGTAGTGACCGAGGGCGAGTTTGTTGTTTTCGCGGCCGATTCCTGAGCTCTTGTAGCCTCCGAAAGCGGCACCGGCCGGATAGGCGTGATAGTTGTTGACCCAGACGCGACCGGCCTGGATATCACGGCCAGCCCGGTAGGCGACGTTGCCGTTGCGCGACCAGACCCCGGCACCGAGACCATAGATGGTGTCGTTGGCGATCGAGATGGCATCGTCGTAGTCCGTGAAGCTCGTCACGGCCAGCACCGGTCCGAAGATCTCCTCCTGGAACAGGCGCATCTTGTTGTGGCCCTCGAAGATGGTTGGCTGCACGTAGTAGCCGTCGGTGAGGTCGCCGCCGAGGTCGGCGCGTTCGCCACCGAGGGCCAACTTGGCACCCTCCTTGGTTCCGATGTCGATGTAGGAGAGGATCTTCTCGAGCTGGTCGTTGCTGGCCTGCGCGCCCATCTGGGTGTCGGTGTCGAGCGGGTTGCCCTGAATGATCTTCTTAGCGCGGGTGACAGCGTCGCCGAGGAAGCTGTCGTAGATCGGCTTCTGCAGCAGGGCGCGGCTTGGGGCCGTGCAGACCTCGCCCTGGTTGAAGGCGAACAGCACGAAGCCTTCCTGGGCCTTGTCGTAGAAGGCATCCTTCTCCTGCGCGACGTCGCTGAAGAAGATGTTCGGGCTCTTGCCGCCGAGCTCAACGGTCGATGGAATGATGTTGGCCGAGGCGTATTGCAAAATGAGGCGACCGGTCGTGGTCTCACCGGTGAAGGCGATCTTACGGATGCGGTTGCTCGAGGCGAGCGGCTTGCCGGCCTCCAGGCCGAAACCGTTGACGACGTTGACAACGCCCGGGGGGAGGATATCGCCGATGAGTTCCAGCAGCACGAGGATCGAGACCGGGGTCTGTTCGGCGGGCTTGAGGACGACGGCGTTGCCGGCGGCGAGGGCCGGGGCGAGCTTCCAGACGGCCATCAGGATGGGGAAGTTCCAGGGGATGATCTGGCCGACGACGCCGAGCGGTTCGTGGAACTGGTATGAGACGGTGTCGCCGTCGAGCTGGGCGTGGTCGCCGTCCTGGGCGCGGATCGCCGAGGCGAAGTAACGGAAGTGGTCGGCGGCGAGGGGGATGTCGGCGTTGATGGTCTCGCGCACGGCCTTGCCGTTGTCCCAGGTCTCGGCGACGGCGAGCATTTCGGTGTTGGCGTCGATGATGTCGGCGATCTTGTTCAGCACGGCTGCGCGCTCGGTGGGGCTGGTCTTGCCCCAGGCCGGGGCGGCCTTGTGCGCGGCGTCGAGGGCCAGCTCGATGTCTTCGGCCGTTCCGCGAGCGACCTCGGCGAACGGCTTGCCGGTGACGGGGGTGATGTCTTCGAAGTACTGGCCCTTGACCGGGGCGACCCATTCGCCGCCGATCCAGTTCTCGTACCGCGACTTAAAGGTAACTTTGGAGCCGGGTGTTCCGGGGACTGCATAGACGGTCATGTCACTCCTATATATCGACGACGGTGTCGGGCTCGCAATGCTGCGGCCTGCTTCGACTCTAGGAGCGGGAACGTTGCAGAATGTTGCGATGCCCGCCGATTTCGTCTTCAATGCGCGCCAGATGCGCCACGACCATTGCGCGTTTGGGTGAACGGGCCGGGAGCAGCTCCAGGCAGGCACGCCACACCTCGGTGTCCCAGGTGGCCTCTTCGGTGCGCGCGTAGCTGAGCAGCAGTTCGACCGACGCATCGGCGAGCATGGCTTCGCGCAGCCGGCTGCTCACTTCCTGGCGAATTTCGACGATACCCGGCGCTGACGATGCCGGCAGCACAGCTCCGCGGTAGGCGCCCAGGGCGACGCGGTGGGCGCCGCGCTCGAGGAAGGCCAGCACGCGTTGGGCATCGAGCTCGAGTTTGGATTCCAACCGATACGGGCGGGACGTGATCGTGATGGGGGAGTCGAGGAGCGCGAGTACCTTCCGTACCCGCACCATTTCGGCGCGCAGCGTCTCCACCGCAGTGTCCTGGTCCGAGAGAAAGCTGGCCAGGCGATCGGCGGAAAGTCCTTCGCGGTGCCAGGTCAGGAGCGTGAGAATCTCGGTGTGGCGGGGCGAGACATCCACTGTGCTGCTGCCGCAGTGCAGCTGGCCGTGATCGGTACCGAGAACGCTCAGGCCGGCCGGTGCCAGTCGCGGCACGCTCACCGACACCGATGCCCGCGACCGCTGGGCGGGCGGTGAATCGGCCGGTCGGTCGAGGCGTTGGATGCGCAGCTCCGCTTCCATCGCGGCGACGGCAGCCTCGACCAGCGGCAGAGTTTGTGGTGAGACAGCTTGGTCGCCGCCGGTGATGTCGATGACCCCCAGGATCTTGCCGGTGTCCGGGTCGTGAATGGGCACCGCCGTGCAGCTCCACGGGTGCGCCAGAGCGTTGAAGTGTTCAGCGCGCCGAATCTGGATTCCGCGGTCGAGGGCGAGCGCAGTTCCCGGTGCGCTCGTGCCGACCCGGCTCTCCGACCAGTCGGCGCCCTCGACGAAGAGCATCTCCTCAACCCGGCGGCGCAGCACTCGATCGCCGTCGATCCAGAGCAGCCGACCGGATTCGTCACCGATGGCAACGATCAGCTCGGCGTCGATGGCGTGGCGGATGAGCAGGTTGTGCACGACGGGTAGCACTGCGGCGAGCGGATGCTGATTGCGCAGGTCGCGCAATTCGCTGTCGGTCAGCGTCCGCTCAGGAACCACACTCGACGGGTCGAGGCGGAGCGACAGTGAACGCTGCCAGGAGTCCTGCACGAGCTGGCGCACCCCGGTTTGAAAGACCCGATCGGTGATGGCGGATTCGTGGGCCCGCTCCAGGGCGACAATGCTCTCCCGCTCGTCGCCGGTCGGGACCGACGAAGAACTCTTCAAGCCGTATCCCATGAGCGTCTGCCTCCGTTAGCAGTGGTCGGGTTCGTGCTGCCGAGACCGGCGTCGATGTCAGTCTAGGTTAGCTGCCAGAGATTTCCCGGAGCGCTGGGCAGTCTCTTCCCTTTTGGACTCTGAACCACGGTTGTTCGATCAGCCCACAGGCGCGAGGTCTACGAACCTGCCATGGGAGCGACGGCCCCGATCTCGTCGCCGGAAGATATCCACAGGGAAGTAGTGGCACATATTTTCTGTGCATTACCTCGGTGCAGGCGGATGTCCCGCCCATTCTGGGCGCATGACGATGACAACGAAACTCGAAGATGCCCCGCCCGTGACCACACTGCAGGAGGCCCGCACGCGCGTGTTCGACTTGGTCGGTCACGCCATCCGTCCACAGCTCTGGCTCATGTTGCTCGATCCGTATGGTCAGCAGTTGTCCGTGCTAATCCCGATTGACGGCATTCCGGTGCGGCCCGAGCCCGGGTCAACCCAGCCCTTCGCCGTGCGCATCAACGACATGCTCGCCCAGGAGGCTCCTGGCGGCAGCATCATTCTGACTCTGGAGCGGCCGGGCTCCGCAGCCCTGACCGCACCGGACCAGGCCTGGGCCGCCGAATTGACCCAGTCTTTCGGGAAGCTCATGCGCATCACGGGCCTGTTCGTCGCGCACGACGACGGAGTCGCGGTTCTCACGCCCTAGGCTGAGGCGATGAATACAGTGCTGGTTCTGAACGGTCCGAACCTCGGGCGCCTGGGCAGTCGTGAACCCGATGTCTATGGGTCGGCCAACCTGGACGATCTGCGTGCGCTGCTCGTCGCATCCGCTCGTGATGGAGTCGTGATTGACCTGCGGCAGACCGACGACGAGGCCGAACTCATCCACTGGCTGTATGAGGCCGTCGATGAGCGGATGCCGGTGATCCTGAATCCCGCCGCGTTTACCCACTACAGCTACGCCCTGCGGGATGCCGCGGCCCTCGTGACCAAGGCCGGCCTGCCGCTGATCGAGGTGCACATCTCGAACCCGCACGCGCGCGAGACGTTTCGCCACACCAGCGTCGTGAGCGCCATCGCGACCGGCGTGATCGCGGGCCTCGGCTTCGACTCGTATCGCCTGGCGCTCGACTTCGTCACCCAGCCGTAATCGACAATTGCTCGGCATTGCCTTTGGAACCTGTGCCTTTGAAAGCTGTGCCTTTGAAACCTGTGGCTTGGACACGTAGACTCGATGAGGTGCCATTTGCACCCGCGCACCTTATCAATTGAACGGAACACCCCTCCCATGGCTTCTACCGCTGATATCAGAAACGGCGTCGTACTCAACATGGATGGCCAGCTTTGGGCCGTCGTCGAGTTTCAGCACGTCAAGCCGGGCAAGGGTGGCGCCTTCGTTCGCACCAAGATGAAGAACGTCGTCTCGGGCAAGACCGTTGACCGCACGTTCAACGCCGGCGCGAAGATCGAGACCGAAAACGTCGATCGCCGCGACTTTCAGTACCTCTACAACGACGGCGACGCCTACGTTTTCATGGATGTGGCCGACTACGACCAGATCACCGTCTCCGCCGCCGTCGTCGGCGATGCGAGCAACTTCATGCTCGAAAACCAGGCCGTGACCGTGGCGCTGCACAACGGCAACCCGCTCTATGTCGAGCTGCCGGCATCCGTCACCCTCGAAATCACCTACACCGAGCCGGGCCTGCAGGGCGACCGTTCCACCGGCGGCACCAAGCCGGCCACAGTGGAGACCGGCTACCAGATTCAGGTTCCGCTGTTCCTCGAGCAGGGCACCAAGGTCAAGGTCGACACCCGCACCGGCGACTACCTCGGTCGCGTCAACGAATGAGCGCTCGTACCAAGGCCCGCAAGCGCGCCATCGACATTCTGTATGCCGCCGATGTGCGTCAGATCAGCATTCCCCAGTCGCTCGCGACCGAGGCCGAGCGCGCCGCGAGCGAGCCGGCACGTCTGGCTTCCTGGCTCTACGCCCGTGAGCTCGTCGATGGGGTCGTCGACCACCGCGAGGAGATCGATGAACTGATCGAAACGTACTCGCAGGGCTGGTCCCTCGCGCGCATGCCCAACATTGATCGCGCCATTCTGCGCATCGGAATCTGGGAGATTCTGTACAACGACGCCGTTCCGCACGCCGTCGCGATCGATGAGGCCGTTGAAGCGGCCAAAATTCTCTCAACGGATGACTCGGCCGGGTTTGTCAACGGATTGCTCGGCAAGATCGCTCAGACCGCTCCGTCGCCCTAACTCGACCGCTCGGCGAATCGCCGCTTCCAGCGCGCACCGTCAACGAAGGGCACGAAGATGACCAGCACCGGACAAGGCGCCCAGCCGAACCGGCCGAACCCGTACGCGCCGCCGGCCGAGCTGATAACCCCCTTTGCGCTGGCGCCGAAGACCAACACCATGGCGATCGTGGCGTTCGTCTCGTCATTGGTGATCGGGCTCGTCGGCATCATCACGGGTCACATCGCCCTCGGGCAGATTCGAGCTCGCGGTGAGGTCGGCCGCGGTTTCGCCCTGGTCGGCCTCATCATCGGGTACGTCAGCACCGCGGTGTTCGTGATCCTGGTGGCACTCGCGGTCATCTTCGCATCCGCTCTCGCAGCATTTCTGGTGACCGTTGGATCCAACGTGGGCTCGTCCAGCTCGTCGTCAGCTCCGCTGCCGACCGGTGAGCTGGGCGCCGCCAACTTCGATGGCGGCTATCTCGAATTCGGTGCCGGTCCGGTTATTATCGACGAGTACATCGATCCGATGTGCCCGTTCTGCGCTCAGTTCGAGCAGACCAATGGGGAATTGCTTCTCGCCGGTGTCGAGAGCGGCGTCATCACCCTGCGCGTGCACTCATTGACCTTTCTGGACAGCAAATCGCAGGGCACGAACTACTCGAGTCGGGCTTCGGCGGCACTGACCTGCCAGGCCACGCTCAACCCCGGCGAGACCCTCGATTTTCTGTCAGAGCTGTTCGCGAACCAGCCGCTCGAGAACACCACGGGCCTGAGCGACGCCGAGATCGCCGACCTGGCTGGGGGTGATGCGAGCATCGCCGACTGTATTCAAAACGGGGACTATCAGGCCTGGTCGCAGCGGAACACCGAGTCCGCGCTGACCGGTCCGATCGAGGGAGCCGAGATCGAGGCCGTATCCGGCACCCCGACCGTGCTTGTTGACGGCGCGCAATATCGGGGCAGCCTCACCAATCAGGCCGAATTCTCCGCCTTCGTCGCCGGCGCCTTCTAGCGGCCTCGCACTCCAGGCAGACTCCCGGCTCGGGAACGGCTAAGCTAAACCCATTCAGACATCCTTTAATGATCCGTCCTGTGAGACGGGGAAGGAGGTCGGCATTTGGCGCACATTGTGCTCACTCAGGCTGACATCACCCGCGCGTTGACTCGAATCTCCCACGAGATCCTGGAGTCCAATCGCGGCCCGGACAACCTCGTCATCCTCGGCATTCCGACCCGCGGCGTCATTCTGGCCCACCGGATTGCCGAGATCATCCAGCGGATCGAACCGGCCGCGACCCCGGTGCGGGTCGGTTCCCTGGACGTGACGCTGTACCGCGATGACCTCGCGCACGGCCGCACGCGCACCCCCTCGCGCACCCAGATCCCCGGCAGCATCAACGGCGCCACGGTGGTCCTCGTCGATGACGTGCTCTACTCGGGGCGCACCATCCGCAGTGCTCTGGATGCGCTCGGCGACCACGGCCGCCCGAACATCGTGCGGCTGGCCGTGCTCGTCGACCGCGGGCACCGCGAACTGCCGATCCGCGCTGATTTCGTCGGTCGCAACCTGCCAACGGCTGCCGACGAGCGCATCAACGTGCACATCGACGAGGTCGACGGCGACGAATTCGTCTCGATCGACGGGCGGAGTGAGCAATGAGGCATCTGCTCTCGACCAAGGACCTCGCCCGCGATGAGGTCATCAACCTGCTCGACATTGCCGAGGACATGGCGGATGTCGCCCAGCGTGAGGTCAAAAAACTCCCGACCCTGCGCGGCAAGACCGTCGTCAACCTGTTCTTCGAAGACTCCACCCGCACCCGCATCTCGTTTGAGGCCGCCGCGAAGCGGCTGAGCGCCGATGTGATCAACTTCAGCGCCAAGGGATCCAGCGTCTCCAAGGGCGAAAGCCTCAAGGACACCGCGCAGACCCTCGCCGCGATCGGCGCCGACGGCGTCGTCATTCGCCACCCGGCCTCCGGCGCCCCCGCGGTGCTCGCCGCCAGCGGATGGATCGATGCCGGCATCATCAACGCCGGCGACGGTACCCACGAACATCCCACCCAGGCGCTGCTCGACGCCTTCACCATCCGACGCCGCATCCACGGAGCGGCATCCCGCGGCAAGGGACTCGATGACGTCACCGTCACGATCGTCGGCGACGTGCTGCACTCCCGCGTCGCCCGCTCCAACCTATGGCTGCTCACCACCCTCGGCGCCGAGGTCACGTTCGTCGCCCCGCCGACGCTGCTGCCGAGTGATACCTCGCTCTGGCCCGCCCGGTTCAGCTTCGACCTGGACGACGCCATCGATGCCGGCCCGGATGTGGTCATGATGCTGCGCATTCAGACTGAACGGATGAGCGCGGCCTTCTTCCCCAGCACCCGCGAGTACTCCCGGGTCTGGGGGCTGGATGACGCGCGATTCGGTCGGCTCGGTCCGGCTAGCATTGTTATGCACCCCGGCCCGATGAATCGCGGTCTGGAGATCTCATCCGCGGCGGCCGACTCCGCCAACTCGACCGTGCTCGAACAGGTCACCAACGGCGTCTCCGTGCGAATGGCCGCGCTCTACTTGCTCTTATCCGGTGACCGGAAGGAATCGAAGAATGCCGATTGACGGAATTGCCCAACGCTGGCTCATACGCGGGGCGACCCTGCCGGACGGCACGAGCACGGACATCCGTTTGGATGGTGCGCGCATCGCTGAGCTGGGAACCGGACTGTCCCAGAGCGGCGCGAGCGTGATCGACGCCGACGGCCTCGTAGCGTTGCCCGGCCTCGTCGACCTGCACGCTCACCTGCGTGAACCCGGGTACGAGCACAGCGAAACCGTGCTGAGCGGCAGCCGTGCCGCTGCCCGGGGCGGGTTCACGAGTGTGTTCGCCATGGCCAACACTCTGCCGGCCCAGGACACCGCCGGGGTGGTCGAACAGGTGCTCGCGCTCGGCGAAAGCGCCGGCTACGTCGACGTTCAGCCGATCGGCGCGGTCACCGTAGGGTTGGCCGGCAAACAACTCGCCGAACTGGGTGCCATGGCGTCGAGTCGGGCCAGGGTGCGGGTATTTTCCGATGACGGATTCTGCGTCTCGGACCCGCTCCTCATGCGTCGCGCCCTCGAATACGTCAAGTCCTTCGACGGCGTTATCGCGCAGCACTCCCAGGAACCACGCCTGACCGAAAAAGCCCAGATGAACGAGGGCGCCCTCTCCGGCGAACTCGGCCTCGTAGGCTGGCCGGCCGTCGCCGAGGAATCGATCATCGCCCGCGACGTACTCTTGGCCGAACACGTCGGCTCCCGCCTGCACGTCTGCCACGTTTCCACCGCCGGCTCCGTCGACGTCATCCGCTGGGCCAAGGCCCGCGGCATCCAGGTGACCGCCGAGGTCACCCCACACCACCTGCTGCTCACCGAAGATCTCGTGCGCGGCTACGACGCCCGATTCAAGGTCAATCCTCCGTTGCGCAGCCGTGAAGACGTCGAAGCGCTGCGGGCCGGACTTGCCGACGGCACGATCGACATCGTCGCGACCGACCACGCTCCGCACCCGGCCGAAAGCAAGGACTGCGAGTGGGATGCCGCTGCCAACGGCATGGTCGGGCTGGAATCAGCCCTGTCGGTCGTGCACGCCGCGGTCGTCGCGAACGGAATGCTCAACTGGTGCGACATCGAACGCGTGCTGTCGCGCGCGCCCGCTCAAATCGGCCGGATCACCGGTCAGGGCAAACCGATCGCGGTCGGGTCGCCGGCCGAACTGACCCTGTACGACCCCGCTGCCACCCGCGTCTTCGGTCGCGCCGACCTGTCGGGCACGAGCGTGAACTCGCCGTACCTGTCGATGACGCTGCCCGGCGAGGTACGGGCGACCTTCCACCGCGGCTACGCCACGGTGCTCGACGGAACTGTGCAGGGCGAAATCGCGCGCAGCAGCCTCGAAATAGCCGGCCACGCGCGCGGAGTCCCCACCCATGGATAGGTCCATTCCCACCATCATTACGGCGCTCTTTCTGCTGGGCGTACTCGTACTGATGTGGCGCAGCTGGCACAAGCGCAGCCAACGTGACCGTACGCTCACGGCCGGTTACCCCCGGCCGGAGGGCGGCGCTGCCGCCGACGTGTTGGCGACCGCCGAGGCCTATTACGTGGCCACGACCCCGCGGGACGCCCCGCTGGAGCGACTGGCCATTCCCGGCCTGGGTTTTCGGGCCCGCGCCGCCCTGACCGTGACCGCGCAGGGGATCACCCTCGACCTAGACGGCAACGCGCCCCTGTACATGCCCGGCGACGCCATCGACCAGGTCGGTGCAGCGCAGCTCGCCATCGATCGCGTCGTCGAAACCGACGGGCTGGTTCGCCTGAGCTGGCGCCTGAACACGCCCGGCACCGACCGCCGCGACGTTGACAGCTTCTTTCGCATCATCGACCCGAACGATAGAGCCCGCCTCATCGATTCGATCCGAACCATTACGGCCCCGGCCCATCAAGACGAAAGTGAGGCCTGACGTGCCCGACTCGACCGCACCAGACCAGGCAGAAGCATCCGTTGCACTGACCTCCACCTTCTTGGTGACCGACAAGCCCGGCCCGGCCGTGCTCGTGCTCGAAGACGGCCGCCGCTTCGTCGGCCGCAGCTACGGCAGCGAGGGACAGACGCTCGGCGAGATCGTCTTCGCCACCGGTATGACCGGCTATCAGGAAACCCTGACCGACCCGTCCTACGCCGGTCAGATCGTGCTGATGACCGCCCCGCACGTGGGCAATACCGGTATGAACGACGAAGATATGGAATCCAGGCAGATCTGGGTGGCCGGCTTCATCGTGCGCGAACCCGCTCGGATCGCCTCAAATTTTCGCGCCACCCGCACCCTCGACGATGACCTCGAAGCAAACGGCGTCGTCGGCATCAGCGGCATCGACACCCGTGCGATCACCCGCCACATCCGCTCGGCGGGCGCCATGAAGAGTGGAATCTTCTCGGGCGACCTGTTCGGCCTGTCCGACAGCGAGCAGCTCGAACGCGTGCTCGGTGGCGCTGCTATGCGCGGCCGCAACCTGTCGCTCGAGGTCTCGACCGTTGAACCCTTCTCCATTCCCGCACAGGGCGAACGCATCGGCTCTGTCGCGGTGCTCGACCTCGGTGTGAAGACCAGCACCCTCACCTATCTCGCCGAACGGGGCTTCGAGGTGCTCGTCCTTCCGCAGTCGGTCACCGCCGAACACGTTTTGTCGCTGAAACCCTCCGCCCTGTTCTTCTCGAACGGACCCGGCGATCCGGCCGCTTCCGACGCCCACGTGGATCTGCTGCAGGAAGTACTCCGTGCGGGCATTCCCTACTTCGGTATCTGCTTCGGCAACCAGCTGCTCGGCCGTGCCCTCGGTTTTCGCACCTATAAGCTGCCGTTCGGGCATCGTGGTATTAACCAGCCGGTTCTCGACAAGACCACCGAGCGGGTCGAGATCACCTCGCAAAACCACGGCTTCGCCGTTGATATGCCGATTGAGGGCGTGCATGACTCTCGCACCGGATTCGGTCGGGTCGAGGTGAGCCACTACAGCCTCAACGACCAAGTGGTCGAGGGCATCCGCTGCCTCGATATCAACGCTTTCTCGGTGCAGTACCACCCGGAGGCCGCCTCCGGCCCACACGACGCCAACCACCTTTTCGATCGATTCAGAGACGTTGTTCTGGCTGCGCAGTCAGCCGTTGCAGGAGAAACCAAATAATGCCCAAGCGCGACGATATCAACAGTGTTCTTGTCATCGGCAGCGGCCCGATCGTTATCGGCCAGGCCTGCGAGTTTGACTACTCCGGCACCCAGGCCTGCCGCGTGCTGCGCGAAGAGGGCGTGCGCGTCATCCTCGTCAATTCCAACCCGGCCACCATCATGACCGACCCCGACTTTGCCGACGCGACCTACATCGAACCGATCACGGCCGAAATTCTTGAGACGATCATCGCCAAGGAACGACCGGATGCGATTCTGCCCACCCTGGGCGGGCAGACTGCGCTCAATGCGGCGATCCAGCTGCACGAACGCGGAATCCTCGAAAAGTACGACGTTGAGCTGATCGGGGCGAGCTTCGACGCCATCAACAAGGGCGAAGATCGCATGATCTTCAAGCAGCTCGTGCTCGACGCCGGCGCCGACGTAGCCCGCTCCTTCATCGCCAAGACGGTCGAGGAGGCCGTCGGCTACGCCGAAGACCTCGGCTACCCGCTCGTCGTACGCCCCTCCTTTACCATGGGGGGCCTCGGCTCGGGCTTCGCCTACACCGAGGTGGAACTGCGCCGCATCGTCACCGACGGCCTGCACCACAGCCCGACCACCGAGGTTCTGCTCGAAGAATCCATCCTCGGCTGGAAGGAATACGAGCTCGAAATGATGCGCGACACGGCCGACAACACGGTCGTCGTCTGCTCCATCGAAAACGTCGACCCGGTCGGTGTGCACACCGGCGACTCGATCACCGTCGCCCCCGCGCTGACCCTGACCGACCGCGAGTTCCAGCACCTGCGCGACATCTCAATCGACATCATCCGCGCCGTCGGCGTCGACACCGGCGGCTGCAACATTCAGTTCGCCATCAACCCGGCCGACGGCCGGGTCATCGTCATCGAGATGAACCCGCGCGTCTCGCGCTCGTCCGCCCTGGCCAGCAAGGCGACCGGCTTTCCGATCGCCAAGATCGCCGCGAAGCTGAGCCTCGGCTACCGTCTCGACGAGATTCCCAACGACATCACCGGCGTCACCCCGGCGAGCTTTGAACCGACCCTCGACTACGTCGTGGTCAAGGTGCCGCGCTTCGCGTTTGAGAAGTTCCCGGCTGCCGACCAGCGACTGACCACGACCATGAAGTCGGTCGGTGAGGCGATGGCCATCGGGCGCAGCTTCGCTTCCGCTTTGCAGAAGGCCCTTCGCTCGTTGGAGAAGCGCGGATCGAGCTTTCACTGGGGCGAAGAAACCCGTTCTGTTGACGAACTGCTCGCCGCCGCCGAGATTCCCACCGACGGCCGCATCGTCACCGTGCAGCAGGCCCTGCGCCGCGGCGCGACGATCGACCAGGTCTTCACCGCGACCAAGATCGACCCGTGGTTCATCGACCAGATCGTGCTGATCAACGAGATCTCCGAGCAGGTCCGGGCTGCCGACCGCCTCGACCGTGACGTGATGATCCTCGCCAAGGACCACGGCTTCTCCGACGCTCAGATCGGGCAGTTGCGCGGTTTCGGCGAAGCGGATGTCCGCACCGTACGTCACATTCTCGGCGTGCGTCCGGTCTTCAAGACCGTTGACACCTGTGCGGGGGAGTTCCCGGCCCTCACGCCGTACCACTACTCCAGCTACGACGACGAGACCGAGGTTGTGGCCAGCGACCGCCGCAAGGTCGTCATTCTCGGCTCCGGACCGAACCGCATCGGCCAGGGCGTCGAATTCGACTACTCCTGCGTACACGCCTCCTTCGCACTGTCCGAGGCCGGCTACGAGACCATCATGATCAACTGCAACCCGGAGACGGTCTCCACCGACTACGACACGAGCGACCGGCTCTACTTTGAACCGCTCACGCTCGAAGACGTGCTCGAGGTCATCTACGCCGAGAGTCAGAGCGGCGAAATCGTCGGTGTGGTCGTGCAGCTTGGCGGCCAGACCGCCCTGAGCCTGGCCCGCGGCCTCGAAGCGGCCGGTGTCCCCATTCTTGGTACCACCCCCGACGCCATCGACCTCGCCGAGGAACGCGGACTGTTCTCGAAGATTCTCGACGACGCCGGCCTGCTCGCGCCGCGCAACGGCACCGCGATCGACTTCGGCGGCGCCGTCGTGGTGGCCGAAGAAATCGGCTACCCGGTGCTGGTGCGTCCGAGCTACGTGCTCGGGGGCCGCGGCATGGAGATCGTCTATGATTCCCCCTCACTCGCGGACTACTTCACCCGCATGGCCGGGCAGGGAATCATCGGCGCTGGGCATCCGCTTCTGGTCGACCGCTTTCTTGACGACGCAATCGAAATCGACGTTGACGCCATCTATGACGGCCACGAGCTGTACATCGGCGGCGTCATGGAGCACATCGAAGAGGCCGGCATCCACTCCGGGGACTCGAGCTGCACCCTGCCGCCGGTCACCCTCGGTCGCGCCGAAATCGACCGGGTACGCGAAGCCACCCTCGGCATCGCCCGCGGTATCGGCGTGAAGGGCCTGCTCAACGTGCAGTTCGCCATCGGCGCCGGCGTGCTCTACGTACTCGAAGCCAACCCGCGCGCCTCCCGCACAGTGCCGTTTGTGGCCAAGGCCCTCGGCATCACGCTGGCCAAGGCCGCAGCGCTCATCATGGTCGGTTCGACTATCGCCGAACTCAAGGCCGCGGGCAAGCTACCGCTCATCGACGGCTCCCGGGTGCCGATCGAATCGCCGGTTGCTGTGAAGGAAGCGGTGCTGCCGTTCAATCGGTTCCGCACCCCGGAGGGCCTCGTCGTCGACTCGATCCTCGGCCCGGAGATGCGTTCCACCGGCGAGGTCATGGGCATCGACCGTGACTTTCCGCGGGCCTTCGCCAAGAGCCAGCTCGCTGCGTACGGGGGAATCCCGCTCTCCGGCACCGTCTTCGTGTCGGTCTCCGACCGGGACAAGCGCTCGATCATTCTGCCGATGCTGCGCCTGCAGCAGCTCGGCTACGACATCGCCGCAACCATCGGCACCGCCGAGGTGCTGCAGCGAAACGGGATCCGCGCGCGCGTGGTGACCAAGTTCAGCGAGAAGGCGGGGGAGGACGACGTCTCAATCGTCGAACTCATTCGCCGCGAAGAGATCCAGATCGTCATCAACACCCCCGGTGGCAGCACCGCCCGGGCCGACGGGTACGAGATTCGCGCCGCCGCCGTGGCCGGAGACCTTCCCCTGTTCACCACGATCGCCGAGCTCAGCGCTGCGGTCGCCTCGATCGATTCGATTCGCGACGGGTTCGAGGTGACCTCGCTTCAGGAATACGCCACGGCCCGCACGGCCTTACTGTGAACGGCGGCACTGCTGTGAACGGCGGCCCTGCGACCGTGCTGTCCTTCGGTGAACGCCTCGAGCGGGTGTTCGCCGAGAGCGGCCAGCTGTGCGTCGGCATCGACCCGCACTCCTGGCTGCTCGACGATTGGAACCTGCCCGACACGGCTGCTGGAGCCGAGTCCTTCGGTCGCATGGTCGTCGCCGCTGCCGCCGGCCGAGTCGGCATTGTCAAACCGCAGGTCGCTTTCTACGAACGATTCGGCTCGGCCGGCTTCGTCGCCCTCGAACGCGTGCTGGCCGATGCCCGGCAGGCCGGCCTGCTCGTGATCGGCGACGCCAAGCGTGGCGACCTCGGCACGAGCGCCCTGGCCTACGCGCAAGCCTGGCTCTCGTCCGGATCTCCGCTCGAAGTGGATGCCCTCACCCTCGCCGCGTACATGGGCGTCGGTTCGCTCGACTCGCCACTCACCCTCGCGGCTGCGAACGGCAAGGGAGTCTTCCTGCTCGCTGCGACCTCCAACCCGGAAGCTGCCGACATTCAGCGGGCCATCGTCGCCGACGGGCTCTATGCCGGTTCGAGCGTCGCCCGCGCCATTCTGGACGACGTTGCGGATCGCAACGCGCGGGCAGCATCCGCTCGTCTGACGACCGGTCTGGGGTCGGTCGGCGTAGTGCTGGGCGCTACCCTCGACCTGTCATCATTCGGCATTGATCTGCAGGCAGCACCGACCGAATTTCGCACACCGGTGCTCGCGCCCGGCTTCGGACACCAGGGTGGGCATATTATGGATCTGACCTCGATATATGGTGGATACGCCGGAGGGGTTATCGTGAGTGAATCGCGCAGTGTGCTCTCGGCCGGACCCCACCGGATCGAAGAAGCCATTGAGCGCCGAGTAGCCGAAGTAGGTGCCGTCCGTGGCTGAAAACCGTCCCACCCCGCCCGAGGTTGATCGGGTGGCAGCGTCGCGCGCCGCCGTCGCGGCCCGTCGCGCCCGCGCCAAGGTCAAGGCGGATGTCGCCTCCGGTCAACGCACGGCGCTCGAAATTCTCGCCACGGCCATCGCCGACCCGATCGGGGTCGAGGGCCGCTTGAGAGTGACCGAGCTGCTCGTGAGTATCCCGGCGATCGGCGTCACAAAGATGCAGCGCATCATCCACCGCCTCGAAATCTCACCGTCCAAGCGCCTCGGCGGCCTCGGCCGGCACCAGCGCGATCGGCTCCGGGATTTTCTCTCCGAACGACCGACCCTGCGCAAGAACATCGCCGACTCCAAACTCATCGTTCTCGCCGGACCCACCGCGGTCGGCAAGGGAACCGTCGCCGGGTACATTCGGGAGAACTATCCCGACGTGCTGCTCTCCGTCTCGGCGACGACCCGGGCGGCACGCCCGGGGGAGACCGAGGGCCTCAGCTACTACTTTGTCTCCGACGAGGAATTCGACCGCATGGTGGAGGCGGGCGAACTGCTCGAGTGGGCCAAGGTACACAATGCCTACCGCTACGGCACCCCCCGCGGCCCGGTCGACGCGGCTATCGCCGCTGGCAACAGCGTGCTGCTCGAAATCGACCTGCAGGGTGCTCGCGCGGTGCGCCGAGCCATGCCCGAAGCCCGCCTGGTGTTTTTGTTGCCGCCGAGCTGGGATGAACTGGTGCGTCGGCTGATCGGCCGTGGCACCGAAGATTCGGCCGAGCAGGCCCGTCGGCTGGAGACCGCAAAGCTCGAATTGGCCGCCCAGGGAGAGTTCGATTATCGCGTGATGAACCACGATGTCGCCGAGGCCGCTCGCGAGGTCGTAGACTTGATGGAGATCCGCGCTGCAACGAGCCTGTCGTAGCGCCCGTTTCTGTTGAATTCATACGTGTATTACGACACGTATCCGCAAGCTCGCACAGGCCCCAGGCCGTGCTCTATTAGGAGTTGACACCAATGGCGAACAAGCCCACTGGCATCATTGACCCGCCCATCGACGACCTGCTCTCCAAGGTCGACTCGAAGTATGCCCTCGTGATTTTTGCGTCCAAGCGTGCGCGTCAGATCAACGACTACTACGCTGACCTGCACGAAGGCAGCCTGTTCGACAATGTCGGACCGCTCGTCGACTCGACCGTCGAAGACAAGCCGCTTTCCGTGGCCCTGCGCGAGATCAACGACGACAAGCTTGTTTCCCGCCCGATCGTTGAGGCCTAGCACACAGTTTTTTAAAGCGCGCAGGATGAAGACACCTCGCACGATCGTCGTCGGTATCACCGGCGGCATCGCAGCGTACAAGGCCGTTAACATTGTGCGCGCTTTTGTGTTGCACGGCGACTCCGTGCACGTCGTCGCCACCACGGCCGCCCTGCGGTTTGTCGGTAAGCCGACGCTCGAGGCGATCTCCCGCAATCCGGTGCACACCGACCTCTATGAGGGGGTCGCCGAGGTACGCCACGTGGCCATCGGCCAGGGCGCCGACCTCATCGTGGTCGCCCCAGCCACGGCCAACAGCATCGCCAAGCTCGCCGCCGGCCTCGCCGACGACCTGCTCGGCAACACCATCCTGGCCAGCACCGCGCCGCTCGTGATCGCACCAGCCATGCACACCGAAATGTGGAACAATCCGGCGACCATGGCGAACGTGGCCGTGCTGCGCTCGCGCGGCGTCACCATCGTGGGCCCCGGTGTCGGCCGTCTGACCGGCACCGACTCCGGCGCTGGCCGGATGGAGGAACCGGAGACCATCGTTGCGGTGGCCCTGGCCATTCTTGATCGGGAGCCGTGTGCGGGGGAGGCCGCGGCATCCGCGCGGCAGGATCTCGCTGGACGACACGTGCTGATCAGCGCCGGCGGTACCCGGGAACCGCTCGACCCGGTGCGGTACCTCGGCAACCGGTCCAGTGGCAAGCAGGGTGTTGCGCTCGCCCAGGCCGCGCTCGCCCGTGGGGCTCGGGTTACTCTGGTCGCGGCCAACCTTGAGGTGCCGGTTCCGACCAGCGTGTCGTGCGTGCTGGTGGGCAGCGCCCAGGAGATGCTGGAGGCCATGACGACGGCCGCTGCATCGGCCGACGTGATCATCATGGCCGCCGCCGTCGCCGACTACCGGCCGAAGAGCGTGCAGCTCGGCAAGATCAAGAAAAACGAGGTCGGCGACACCCTCACGCTCGAACTGGTCAAAAACCCGGACATTCTGGCCGGACTGTCCGCTTCCCGCAGACCGGGTCAGCAGATCATCGGCTTCGCTGCCGAAACCGAAGCGGATGCCGACCGGCTGATCGCGCTCGGCCGCGAGAAAATGGCCCGCAAGGGCTGCGACTTTCTAGTGGTGAACCGGGTCGGCGCGGACGCCGGTTTCGGCGCGGAACGTAACACCGTCACGGTGCTCGATCACGGCGGAGTTATAGTGAACGAGGCCTCCGGAAGCAAAATGTCGGTGGCCAATTGCATACTTGACCTGATCGGTTAGCCGCGGCTTCGACAGACCGGCACCACATTCAACTTCTACGTTTTTTATACGTAGATAATCAACATCTACAGAGACGGGCCAGATGAGCGATCTTCGCCTCTTCACCTCGGAATCAGTCACCGAGGGTCACCCCGACAAGATCTGCGACCAGATCTCCGACAGCATTCTCGATGCCCTGCTCACCGACGACCCGCACAGCCGGGTCGCCGTCGAGACCCTCGTCACCACGGGCCTCGTGCACGTGGCCGGCGAGGTCTCCACCGAGGCGTACGTCGAGATCCCGTTGATCGTGCGCAAGTGCATCACCGACATTGGCTACGACTCGTCGGACGTCTGGTTCGACGGCCGCTCCTGCGGTGTCGAAATCTCCATCGGCGGCCAGTCGCCCGATATCGCCCAGGGCGTCGACAATGCCTTCGAGACGCGCGAGCAGTCCAGCCTCGACGACTTCGATCGGCAAGGCGCGGGCGACCAAGGCATCATGTTCGGTTACGCCACGCGCGAGACGCCCGAACTCATGCCGATCCCGATCTGGATCGCCCACCGGCTGGCCGAACGCCTGGCCCTCGTGCGCAAAAACGGCGAGCTCGACTATCTGCGCCCCGACGGAAAGACCCAGGTCACCATCGGCTACGACGGCATCATTCCGCGTACGGTCGAGACCGTCGTGGTCTCGACCCAGCACGCGCCGTCCGTGACCACGGAGCGGTTGCGCGCCGAGGTTGAAGAGCTCGTGATTCGCCCGGTGCTCGCGGGCATCGACCTTGACTCGTCATCGCTGTCGACCCTGATCAACCCCACCGGCCGCTTCGAAATCGGTGGCCCGCAGGGCGACGCCGGCCTCACCGGTCGCAAGATCATTATCGACACCTACGGCGGATCGAGCCGACACGGTGGCGGAGCGTTCAGCGGCAAGGATCCGTCCAAGGTCGACCGCTCGGCTGCCTATGCCATGCGCTGGGTCGCCAAGAACGCAGTTGCGGCCGGCCTGGCCGAGCGCCTCGAGGTGCAGGTCGCCTACGCGATCGGCAAGGCCTCCCCGGTCGGACTCTACGTCGAAACCTTCGGCACCGGCGTACTGCCTGACAAGGAGATCACCGCGGCGATTCGTGCGGTGTTCGACCTGCGCCCGGCCGCCATCATCCACTCCCTTGACCTGCTGCGCCCCATTTACGCGCAGACGGCCACTTACGGCCACTTCGGCAGGGAGCTTCCCGACTTCACCTGGGAGCGCCTCGACAAGGTCGACGACCTGCGCAGCGCCGCCGGCCTCTGAACTCTGGCCTCATCATGACGCACACCGGCCTCGTCGCACGGGTGCTGATCGATTCCCCGCTGCCGCAGCTTGACCACCTGTTCGACTACGGCGTACCCGCCGAACTGGTCGGGCAGGTGGCTGTCGGGGTGCGGGTTAAGGTGCCGTTTCGCTCCGGTGGGCGGGTAGTCGACGCCTATGTGATCGAGCTGTTTGATCCTTGCATCGAGTCCGCTTCGACAACGGATGCCGCCTACCGGGGCGCGCTCAGCCCGCTTGACTCGGTCGTTTCCACGGCGGTCGTACTCACGCCGGCCGTCTGGAAGCTGGCGCGCCGACTAGCGGATCGGGCGGCGGGGAACGCGAGTGACATCATCCGTCTCGCCGTGCCGCCGCGCCAGGTGCGCGTTGAAAAGGCCTGGCTGGCGGCGCGGGCTGCTGCTGCCGTTGTTGTACCCGTTGCACGGGAGCCCGGTTTCCCGGCCGCTCCGGAGCCTGCCGTCCCGGACGCACCGGTTATGCCAGCCGCGCCTTCCGAGACCGCCGTTCCGATACCGCCACCCGCTTCGGCACCGAATCATCCGCTGGTCGAGCCTGTCCAGACCGCCATTCCGACACCATCGCCCGTCTCGATTGCCCTGGCGACTCCCGCGTTCGTCGGCTACCCGACCGGCCGCCTCGACAGCGTCATTATGGAGCACCACCGGGTTGCCGTCGCCGCGATCCCCGAACTCACGCAGCTCGACGACGGCACGACCATCGGCCGCTGGGCGCAGACCCTCGCCGAACTCGCCGTCGCCACCCTCGGTGCCGGGCAGAGCGCCATCCTCTGCGTTCCCGACTTTCGCGACCAGGACCAGGTGCAGGCCGCCGTGGCCCAGCTCGCGCCGACCCTGCCGCTGAGCCGCGTCGACGCCCGCCAGCCGAACCCCGACCGCTACCGCGCCTTCCTCGCCTGCCTGCAACCGGAACCGCGCATCATCCTCGGCAACCGCTCGGCCGTCTACGCCCCGGCGCAGGACCTGGGCCTCATCGCCGTCTGGGACGACGGCGACCCGCTCTACACCGAGCCGCTCAGCCCCTACGTGAACACCCGCGACGCGGCCCTGGTGCGTCAGCAGGACACCGAATGCGCCCTGGTCTTTCTCGGCCATTCGCGCAGCGTCGAAACCCAGCGACTGGTCGAGCTGGGCTACCTCGCCGACGTGAATCCGGCCGCCGGCCGGCACCCGCGCATTATCCCCACCGACTTTCAATCCGAGCCCGACCAGCAGACCCGCGCAGCCCGCATCCCATCGGCGGCGTGGCAAGCCGCCCGCGACGCGCTGGGCCACGGCCCCGTGCTCGTGCAGGTCGCGAGCCCCGGATATGCGCCCATGCTCGCCTGCCAAAGCTGCAAGAAGGCCGCCCGGTGCACGCATTGCCAGGGCCCGCTCGGGCTTAAATCGGCCTCGGCCGTGCCGTCCTGCCGCTGGTGCGGCGCACTCGCCGCCGGTTGGACCTGCGCTCACTGCGAGGGCACCAAGCTGCGTGTGGTGACACTCGGCACCGGTCGCACCGCCGAAGAACTCGGTCGCGCCTTCCCGGGGGCCCGGGTGATCGTCGCCGACGGCGACCACACCATTCAGACACTCGGGGCCGAGCCGGCCCTGGTCATCGCGACCCGCGGCGCCGAACCGGTTCCGACCGGAGGCTATCGCGCCATTCTCATTCTCGATGGCGAACGCATGCTCGCCCGGGAATCCCTGCGCGTTGGCGAGGACTGCCTGCGCTGGTGGGCCAACGCCGCCGCCCTCGCTGCCCCTGGCGCTCCCGTAATCCTCGCCGGAGTCGGCGGGGCGCTCGCCCGCGCGCTTAACGCCTGGCACCCGGATATCTTCGCGGCGAGTGAGCTCGCCGACCGCCGCCAGCTGCGGTTTCCGCCGGCAGTGCGCGTCGCCTCCGTCACCGGAACCGCCGCCGATGTCGACGCCGCCCTCGCCGATCTCGGTGCGGTGGCCGGCCTCGATGTGCTCGGCCCAGTCGACACCGAGGTGCCACTGGTTCGCGCGGTAGTTCGATTCGGCTATGCCCGCGGCGATGAGGTGGCCCATGCGCTCAAGGCCGCGGTCGTGCGGAACGCAGCCAAGCGCCGCAAGCCGAAGTCCGGTTCGTTCCAACCGGCACCTACACTTAAAGTTCGATTCGATGACCCGGAGCTGCTCTAAATGAAAATCGTCTTTGCCGGCACGCCCGAGGTCGCCGTACCCAGCCTCACGGCCCTGGCCGGTACCGATCACGAGATTGTGACCGTGATCACCCGAGCGGATGCCCCGCTCGGCCGCAAGCGCACCCTCACCCCGTCACCGGTCGCGCTGGCTGCCGCGGAGCGGGGGTACCCGGTGCTCAAGACCAACCGGCTCGACGCCGAGGCGACCGAGACTATCCGTGCCCTGCAGCCCGACCTCGGCGTCATCGTCGCCTACGGCGGAATCGTGCGCGAACCACTGCTCTCGGTGCCGCGCCTCGGCTGGATCAACCTGCACTTCTCCCTCCTGCCGCGGTGGCGGGGGGCATCGCCGGTTCAGCGCGCCGTGATCGCCGGGGACAAGCTGACCGGTGCTGCCGTGTTCCAGTTGGTCGCTGAGCTCGATGCCGGTGCCGTGTTCGGCAGCTTTTCCCAGCCGCTCGGAGCACATTCCACATCGGGAATACTTCTCTATGAGCTCAGTTTCAGCGGTGCCGAGCTGTTACGGTGGGTCGTGGCCGAGCTCGCGGCCGGTACCGCCCGGGCGGTACCGCAGACCGGCGCGGTCACCCTTGCCCCCAAATTGACGCGCGACGATGCACGCATCGATTTCGGCCAGCCGGTGGCATCCGTTTATAGCCGTATTCGCGGCGTGACCCCCGAACCCGGCGCGTTCACCACGGTGAACGGTGCCGTTCTTAAACTTCTCGAGGTCGCTCCGAGCGTCGACGAGCCGAACCTGCCTGCCGGAACTATTCTGCAGCGTGAAAAAACAGTGCTCGTGGGCACGCAGACCGAACCGCTGGTTTTGCTGCGCGTGCAACCGGCCGGAAAGACAGCAATGACAGCGAACGACTGGTGGCGCGGAGTGGCAGCAGAATCGGTGATCGCATTATGAGCGACGATCGCACGGGGGGAAGAGGCAATGCCGGCGCGGCGCGTTCTGGCACGGCCCGTTCTGGGGCAGCGCGTTCTGGCACGGCCCGTTCTGGCGGGTCGGCTGGCGACGGCGCCGCCGACTCTGCGTACTCCGGCGGTGTCCCGCGCGCGCGCCAGGCCCCGGCCGATTTCGTGCAGCCGGCCCGCCGCATCGCCTACGAGGTGATCGCCGCCGTCCGCGAATCCGACGCCTACGCGAACCTGTTGCTGCCGACCCGTATTCAGCGTGCCGCTCTCAATACAGCGGATGCCGCCCTCGCGACCGAGCTCACCTACGGCACCCTGCGCATGCAGGGCTTCTACGACCGCGTGATCGCCCTCGCCGCGAACCGTCCCGTCAGCGCGATCGATCCCGCAATTCTCGACGTGCTGCGCCTCGGCGCCCACCAGCTTCTCGCCACGCGGGTCGCCACCCACGCCGCGGTCAACGAGTCGGTCTCGCTCGCCAAGCAGGTCGGCTCGCGCTCCGCGACGGGATTCACCAATGGGGTGCTGCGCACCATCTCCCGCTCGAGCGCTGCGGAATGGCGCGATCTGGTGCTTGAGGGCTCGGTCAACGCCGATGACCGGCTCGCCGCTGAATTCTCCCACCCGGCCTGGATCGTGCGCGCTTTTCGCAAGGCTCTGCAGGCTGAGGGCCATGAAAGCGAGCTCTCGGACCTGCTCGCCGCCGACAATATGGCGGCCAAGGTCAACATGGTGGCGCTGCCCGGTCTCGCGACTGACGCTGATCGGGAACGCCTCGGCCTCGCCGACGAGTTCTCGCCGGTCGGTTTCGTGCTGGATTCCGGCGACCCGTACCATCTGGTGACCGCGACGGAAGGCCGCGTTCGGGTGCAGGACGAGGGCTCGCAGATCGCCGCCCTGGCGCTCAGCCGGGCGCGGCCCATCATGCCGGGGGAGCGCTGGCTCGACCTCTGCGCCGGCCCCGGCGGCAAGGCCGCCCTGCTCGCCTCCGAAGCACGCGCCGGGGGAGCCGTGCTCGTAGCGAACGAGCTCGTACCGGCCCGGGCAACCCTCGTGCGCACCGCCCTCGCGGCTCTGCCCGAAACGGTTCCGGTGTGGGAAGTGGATGGCACCACGATCGGCCAGACGCACCCGGACACCTTCGACCGCATTCTGCTCGACGCGCCGTGCACGGGCCTCGGCGCTCTGCGCCGCCGGCCAGAGGCGCGCTGGCGCAAGCAGCCCAAGGACGTTGCCGACCTCGCCGGTTTGCAGTCCGGACTCATCGACGCGGCCCTGCTCGCGCTCAAGCCCGGCGGCATCCTGGCCTATGTGACGTGCTCGCCGCACACCGCCGAGACCCGCGCGATCGTCGCCCTGGCGGTGCGCAAAGCCGGCGGAACCGTGACGGCGCTCGACACGGCTGCCGTCGTGCAGTCGTTCAGCGCCGCCAACCTCGATCTGCCCGCCGATACCGGCAGCGTTCAGCTGTGGCCGCACCGCCACGGCACCGACGCCATGTTCATCACGCTGCTGCAGCGCGCCCTCTAGCCTCGCGTCGGTGCTGTCGGCGCGCACCGATACAATTTACCTATGGCTGGATTGATTCGACAAAGCGACATCGAAGAGGTCAAGGCCCGTACCAATATCGCGGACATCATCGGCGACTATGTCACCTTGAAGTCCGCCGGTGTCGGCTCGATGAAGGGCCTCTGCCCCTTCCATGACGAACGCAGCCCCAGCTTTCACGTGCGTCCGCAGGTTGGCTTCTACCACTGCTTCGGCTGCGGCGAGAGCGGCGACGTCTATTCCTTTCTGCAGAAGATGGACCACGTCAGCTTCAGTGAGGCCGTTGAGCGGCTTGCCGGTCGGGTCGGCCTCGACCTACACTACGAAGACGGCTCCGGAGCGGCCCCTGACCACGGCAATCGTGCCCGCCTGCTCGCGGCCAACCAGGCGGCATCCGATTTCTTCATCGACCAGCTCGGCAGCGCGGGCGCTGAGGTCGGCCGGGCGTTTCTGGGGCAGCGCGGTTTTGACGCCAACGCGGCGACCCGGTTCGGCGTCGGGTTTGCGCCCAAGAGCTGGGACGAACTGACCAACCACCTCCGCGCCAAAGGCTTCACCACCGAGGAACTCACCTTGTCCGGTCTGGTCTCGAGCGGCGATCGCGGCATCTACGACCGTTTTCGTGGGCGCCTGGTCTGGCCGATTCGCGACATCACCGGGCAGACCATTGGCTTCGGAGCGCGCAAGCTGCTCGACGACGATAAGGGCCCGAAATACCTCAACACCCCCGAGTCCCCGGTCTACCACAAGGCTCAGGTGCTCTACGGCCTCGACCTCGCCAAGCGCGACATCTCGCGCAGTCACCAGGTCGTCGTGGTCGAAGGCTACACCGACGTGATGGCCTGCCATCTGGCCGGCATCACCACTGCCGTCGCTACCTGCGGCACCTCGTTCGGCGTCGACCACATTAAGGTGTTACGCCGCGTGCTCGGCGATGACTCCGGTGTCGGCGAAGTCGTCTTCACCTTCGACCCCGACGCTGCCGGTCAGAAGGCCGCCATGCGTGCCTTTAGCGAGGAGCAGCGGTTCTCCGCTCAGACCTACGTCGCGGTCGGCCCGGAGGGCCTCGACCCCTGCGACCTGCGCCTGCAGCGCGGCGATGATGCCGTCAGGAGAATGGTCGACGCGAAGAAGCCGATGTTCGAGTTCATGATTCGGCAGATCCTTTCCCAGTACAACCTCGACACGGTCGAGGGTCGCACGGCCGCCCTGCGTGCCGCAGCCCCCGTCGTCGGCGATATTCGCGACCCCGTGCTGCGCCCCGGCTACACCCGGGAACTCTCGCGCATGCTCGGTGTTGACATGGGCGAGGTCGCCAGGGCCGTCACCAACGCCCAGTCCGGAGCGCGCTCTTCGGCGCGCGGCGGGTCGAACGCTCCCCGGCATGCCGGCGCGGTCGAAGTGCTGCCGGAGCGCCCATTCTCGCTGGTCGAATTGCCCGGCGACCCGGTCACCCGACTCGAGCGCGACGGCCTCATGGCCATGCTGCAGCGCCCAACGCTGATCGGCCGGGACATCCTCGACAGCGCAGTGCAGACATCCTTTGCCAATACCTCGCTCGCGGTGGTGCGCGACGCGATCGCCTCGAGCTTGCCGCACTTCGAGGCGCCCGACTGGCTCGATCGCGTCGTCGCGGAGGTTCCGGACACCCTGAAGAACCTTGTTCAGGAGCTCGCCATGGCCAACCTGCCCGAGCGCACCGAGAAAGACGTCACCCGCTACGTGCGTGAGATCACCATCGTGCTCATTGACAAAGACCTGTTGCGCCTCAAGGCCGAATTGCTCGGCCGACTGCAACGAGCGGATGCCAGCGAGACCGAGATGTACCGCACGCTCCAGCGCGAACTCGTGCGCGTCGAGGCCGAGCGACGCGCCCTCCGCGACGAGTGAACCACGCGCAACTTCTGAGTCAGCGCATGAGCAACGACTTTGTTGCAGATACGTAAAGAAGCTGCGGCTGATCGTGGCTATCCGCGCATTCTGTGCTAATTCTTGGCTAACAGCAATGAACAGCTGCGCCCATTCTCGGGTTCTCCTGGTCATGAGACTTCTACAGGAAGAGGACGACGGATATGACATCCGCATTCACTAACGGCAAGCGCGCTCTCGCTGCCACAGCCGGACTGGCCGCTGCGGCGCTCGTTCTGGCCGGCTGCTCGGCGGGCGGCGACACCGCCGCTTCCACGGGCGGACCGATCACGATCGGCACCACCGACAAGGTCACGATGCTTGACCCCGCAGGCTCCTACGATTCCGGTTCCTTCTCGGTACAAACCCAGGTCTTTCCGTTGCTCATGAACAGCGACTACGGCACCGCGGATGTCGAACCCGACATCGCGGTCAGCGCCGAGTTCACCACACCGACCGAATACACGGTCGTGCTCAAGCCCGATCTAGAGTGGGCGAACGGAAACGCGCTCACCGCGTCGGACGTCAAGTTCAGCTTCGACCGTCAGCTCGCCATTGTTGCCGACAATGAACCCTCGGCATTGCTCGCTAATTTAGACAGCACCGCGGCCATTGACGACACCACAGTCGTTTTCACGCTGAAGGCAGGGAACGACCAGATCTTCCCGCAGATCCTGTCGAGTCCCGCCGGAGTCATCGTCGACGAGGACTCCTTCTCGGCCACCGAGCTGACGACCGACGACGACATCGTCGCTGCCAACGCATTCGCTGGCCAGTACGTGTTGACGAGCTACGACTTCAACAACCTGCTCTCCTACAAGGCCTATGAGGGTTACCAGGGCCTGCTCGGGGCGGCCAAGACCGACGTCATTAACGTCAAGTACTACACCGACGCATCCAACCTCAAGCTGGATGTTCAGGAAGGCAACATCGACGTCGCGTGGCGCAGTCTGTCGGCGACCGACATCGATGACCTGCGCGGAAACGATGCGGTCAAGGTCGTTGACGGACCCGGCGGCGAGATTCGGTACATCACATTCAACTTCAACACGCAGCCCTTCGGCGCGACGACCGCAGAAGCCGACCCGGTAAAGGCCCTCGCTGTTCGAGTGGCCGTCGCCGATCTTGTTGACCGGGAAGAGATCGCCAGCCAGGTCTACAAGGGGTCATTTACTCCCCTGTACTCCTACGTGGCAGCCGGACTTACCGGAGCTAACGAGTCCCTCAAGGGGCTCTACGGCGACGGTGAAGGGGGACCCGACGCGGCGAAGGCGGCGGCTGGTCTCGAAGCAGCCGGCATTACTGAGCCGGTAGAACTCAACCTGCAGTACAGTAACGACCACTACGGCCCCAGCTCTGGCGATGAGTACGCCATGGTGAAGGACCAGCTCGAAGCGTCTGGATTGTTCACAGTAAACCTTCAGACGACGGAATGGGTTCAGTACTCCAAGGACAGAACGGCCGACGTGTACCCGGCCTATCAGCTCGGCTGGTTCCCGGACTATTCCGACGCTGACAACTACCTGTTGCCGTTCTTCGCTGAGGGTAACTTTCTGCAGAATCACTACGACGACACCGAGGTTACCGCTCTGATCAAGAAGCAGGGTGTTACCAACGACCCCGACGAGCGTACCGCGCTCATCGAGGAAATCCAGGACAAGGTCGCGGCCCAGCTGTCGACAGTACCGCTGCTGCAGGGCGCGCAGGTCGCCATCACGGGGACCGACATTACCGGGGCAGAAAACACCCTGGACTTGTCGTTCAAGTTCCGCTACGGCGCGCTGGCCAAGGGCTAGCCCGGACTGCGACTAGAGTTTTCTCTAGTCTGATCACCGGGGGTATCCAGCGATGCAATCGCTGGATACCCCCGATTTTGTTGCAATCGTAAAATCGTGCAATCGTGAGGTATTTATGTCCACTGTGGCCCTAAAGCCATCTGCTCCGCCCGCCGGCGGACGTGTTTCGAAAAAGAAGACCGGTCAAGGTGGCGGAATCGGTCGGTATCTCCTCATTCGGTTCCTGCTCATCTTTCCGACGATCCTCATTTTGGTATCGATGGTGTTTTGGTTGATGCGCACGACGGGTGACCCGATCACGGCCGCGTTGGGCGGAAAGCTCGGCCCGGATCAGCTCGCCGAACGCATCAGCGCGGCTGGCTACGACCGGCCTATCGTCGTCCAATACTTTGAGTACCTCGGCCAGGTATTCACCGGCAACTTCGGCACGACGATTAGCACCAACCGGCCGGTGTCTGAGGTTCTGCTCACCTACGGATCCGCGACCGCCGAGCTGGTGTTCTACGCCCTTATCGTGGCCTTCATCGTGGGAATCCCTCTCGGTATGGTTGCCGCATACTGGCGGGACAAGGCGCCGGATGCCTTCCTTCGTGTCTTCGCCATTCTCTGCTATGCCACACCGGTGTTCTTCGCCGGACTGCTGCTCAAGCTCGTCTTCGCAGTTTGGCTCAAGGTCCTGCCGGTCGCCGGTCGCGCCACCATTGGTTCAGAACTACAATTGCAGTTTCTCTCAGACAAGACCGGCGTATATTTCATCGACGCGTTGAAGACCGGAAACCCGGCCGTCTTGGCTGATGTTCTGCTCCACGCTGTGCTGCCCGCTCTCGCGCTGGGCCTGCTCACGGCTGGCGTCTTCCTGCGCCTCGTGCGTACCAACATCATCGGCACCCTCGGTACCGACTATGTGGATGCTGCCCGCTCGCGCGGGGTGAGTGAATTCCGCCTCGTGAGCAAGCACGCCTACCGCCCCGCGCTCATTCCGATCATCACCGTCATTGGCCTTCAGATAGCCCTCCTGCTCGGTGGTGCTGTCCTGACCGAAACGACCTTTGAGTGGAAGGGGCTGGGCTTTATCCTCATCGAGTTCGTCAAAGCCCGTGACTTCGTGGCCGTGCAGGGCATCGTTGCCCTGCTCGCCGTGATTGTGGCCCTGTCCAACTTCATCGTGGACATCATTGCCGCGCTCATCGACCCGAGAGTGCGGTACTGACCATGACAACGTTCACTGACAGCACGAACGCCCACAAGGCTCCACTCTGGACTCGGCTGCCCGTCGTGCATCAACTCCGTCAAAGCGTCGGCCTGCAACGAGGAATGCTCGTGGTCGGCCTCGTGCTCACCGGCATCTTCATTCTCACCGCGATCTTCGCGCCGCTGCTCGCGCCGTACGGCTACAGCCAGCTGCGCGATGACAGCGGCCCCTTCGGCGCCCAGCAAGAACCCGGTGGTAACCACCTGCTCGGCACCACCGTCGGCGGCTACGACGTGCTTTCGCGGGTCATTTGGGGCTCGCAGACCGCGATCACCGTCATGGTCGTCGCCGTCGTGCTGTCGATCTTCGCCGGTGTGGCGCTCGGGCTGGTCTCCGGCTACTTCGGCGGCTGGCTCGACCGTGTGCTCGTCGTCATCTGCGACGCCGTCTACGCCTTCCCGCCGCTGCTGCTCGCCATCGTCATGGGCATCGTCATCTCCGGCGGTCGCTCCAACCTGTGGGGCGGAATCCTTGCGGCCGCGATCTCCATCACCGTGGTCTTCATCCCGCAGTACTTCCGGGTGATTCGTGCGGAGACTGTGCGCATCAAGGCCGAGGCCTACGTGGAATCGGCCCGCGTGCTCGGCGCGAGCAACGGCCGCATCATGTTCCGTCACGTTCTGCGCAACGCCACCCGCACCCTGCCGCTGATCTTCACCCTCAACGCTTCGGAAGCCCTGCTGACCCTGGCCGGCCTCGGGTTCATCGGCTTCGGCATCGAACCCTCCTCCGCCGCCGAGTGGGGCTACGACCTGAACAAGTCACTCTCCGACGTCACCAGTGGCATCTGGTGGACCAGCCTGTTCCCCGGTCTGGCCATCGTTCTCGTCGTGCTCGGCATCACCCTGGTCGGCGAGAGCCTCAATGACCTCGCCGACCCGCGGCTGCGCAGTCGCCGTGCCCCCGGAAAGACGGCCGGCATCGTCGCAGCGACCAGCGTCGTTCCCGGTGGAACCCTGGCTGCCGGTCCTGGCGGTATCGACGGGCTCGAAGCCGGCCTGCCGGCGCACGACCAACACGTGAACGACGACCCATTCGAGGCCAAATAATGAGCGCGCAGTCCCTTCCCGACGTCGTACGCATCGACAACCTCAATGTGACCTTCGCCACCGACGGTGGCGCGGTCAAGGCCGTCGACGGCGTGAGCCTGCGCGTCGCTCCCGGAGAAGTGCTCGCCATCGTGGGGGAGAGCGGCAGCGGCAAGACCGTCACCGCGAAGACCATCCTCGGCCTGCTGCCCGAGACGGCTACCGCCCACGGTGCAGTCATCCTGAGCAGCAAGGACGGTTCCAACTCCAACGACGTGCTCTCCGTCAGCAAGCAGAAACTGCGTCAACTGCGGGGAACGGATGTTTCCATGGTCTTCCAGGAGCCGTCAACGGCCCTGAACCCCGTATTCACCGTCGGCTGGCAGATTGCCGAGGGCATCCGCGCCCACGGTGAATTCAGCCGCAAGGAAGCCCGCGCCAAGGCGATTGAGATTCTCGGCCGGGTCGGTATCCCCGACCCGGAGAGCCGCGTCGACTACTACCCGCACCAGTTCTCCGGCGGCCAGAAGCAGCGGGTCGTCATCGCCATGGCCCTCGTGCTCGACCCCGGGCTCATCGTCGCCGACGAGCCGACCACGGCGTTGGATGTGACCGTGCAGGCCGAGATCCTCGACCTTCTCCGCCGCTGCCGCGACGAATTCGGCACCGCCATCGTGTTGATCACCCACAATATGGGTGTCGTCGCCGATCTCGCCGACCGCGTCGTCGTGATGTACGAGGGCAAAGTCGTCGAAGAAGCTCCAGCCCAGGATCTGTTCTCCAACCCCAAACACGAGTACACCAAGCGACTGCTCGGCTCTGTGCCCCGCGTTGGCCACGGCACGGTACGGGCAACCGCACGGTTGCAGGCTCGGGAGTCCGATTGGGTGAATCAGACCCCGGTCGTCGTCGCGAACAATCTGAAGATCCAGTACCCGGGCCGGCTCGGCAAACCCGGTTTTACCGCCGTCGATGGGGTGAGCTTCAGCATCCGCCCAGGCGAGGTACTCGGTCTGGTCGGCGAGAGCGGATCCGGCAAGACCACCATCGGTCGGGCCATGGGCGGTCTCACCAAGGTGACCGGCGGCTCGCTGACGGTGCTCGGCCATGAGATGAATGGTTTCAGGGAACGCGCCTTCAAGAAGGTGCGCAGCGACATCGGATTTATCTTTCAGGACCCGGCTTCGAGCTTCAACCCGTTACTCACCATTGCCGAATGCGTCGCCGAGCCGCTCGTCGTGCACGGGCGGGCAGCGAACACCCGGGCCGCCCGCAAGCGGGTAGACGAACTGCTCGAAGCCGTGCAGCTGCCCAAAGCTTTCGGCGACCGGTACCCGCACGAGCTCAGCGGTGGCCAGCGGCAACGGGCCAGCCTGGCTCGTGGGCTCGCGCTCGAGCCGAGCCTGCTTATCGCCGATGAACCGACCAGCGCTCTCGACGTGTCCGTGCAGGCGAAGGTGCTCGAACTCTTCGCCGAGATCCAGGCGGAATTCGGGTTCGCGGCCTTGTTCATCAGTCACGACCTTGCCGTCGTCGACATTCTCGCTGACCGCATTGCCGTGCTGTATAAGGGAAAATTGGTCGAGGAAGGCACCGGCGCCGAGGTGCTCGGAGCTCCGAAAGATCCGTACACGCAGCGGCTGCTCGCCTCGCTTCCGGTGCCCGACCCGGCCACGCAGGCCTTGCGCCGGGACGAGCTTCGCCTTCTGCGTGCGGCAGGACAGACCGTATGAAGCAAGATGCGGCATCCGTTCCCCCGATCAATTCCAGTGATCTGACCATCGAATACCCGCCGCACGGGGCGAGCCCGGCGTTTGTCGCGGTGCACGGCTTCACCCTGCGCATCGCTCCGGGCGAGGTCGTGGGGTTGCTCGGCGAGAGTGGTTCCGGCAAGAGCACTCTGGCCCGGGTGCTCTCCGGTGACGCGTTTGTCAGCGAGAGCACCGGCATCCGTCCCCAGATCACCGGGGGCGAGGCGACCGTGCTCGGCTTCGGCCTCCGCCGCATCAGCAAACGCAAGCTGGCGCGGCTCACCTTCGGTGTCGGCTTGCTCGCCCAGGACGCGGCCGATACCCTGCCGTCGACCATGACGGTCGCCGAGATTGTCGCCGAACCGGTGCTCGAACGCGATCGACGCTACAACCGTAGTGCCCTCGGGGTACGGGTCGCCACCATGATCGATGCGGTGCGGTTGCCACTGGTCGTTCTCGGCCAGTACCCGTATGAGCTCTCCAGCGGCCAGCGTCAGCGCGTGGCGCTGGCTCGCGCCCTTGTGTTCGGACCGTCGCTCTTGATCGCTGACGAGCCCACAGCGGGCGTTGACGTTACGGTGCGCGGCGCCATCATCGACCTGATCAGCGAGCTGCAGCTGGAGCGATCTTTCTCGGCGCTCGTGATCAGCCACGACCTGGCCGTGCTGCGGCAGGTCGCCAACCGTATCGGTGTCATGCATCAGGGTGTGTTGGTCGGCCTCGGCACCATCGAGGAGGTCTTTCGGGACCCGTGGCACCCGTATGTCAAGGGGCTTGCCGCCGCCCTGCAGCCAGCCGAAGTCGAACCGAACGTTCACACCGACGTCGACGAGGCCAGCGCGCGCGATGCCGCCGATAGCGGCGATGAAACGGATGCCGCAGTTCGCTTTTGAGATCAATCACGGCCCCTCCCTCCCGATTTCGGGCCGGAGCAGTCGTGACCGCGCCGACACGCCCGACCGTACTTTGGTGCGTGAGACTGCGCAACTGTTGCGTCGGCCCGACTTTCCGGGGCTGAACGCGTTCTGAGCCCTGCGAATGGCGCCAGCGGAGGCGAACAGAACCCGTTGTGGTTTGGGCCCCGCAAGAAAACTTGGTAAAGTAGCAACGCTGCTCAAGCATTCCTCGATAGCTCAATTGGCAGAGCAGCGCACTGTTAATGCGCAGGTTCTTGGTTCGAGTCCAAGTCGGGGAGCGAAAGGCCACTCAGGGCTCCACCCCGGGTGGCCTTTTTTGTCGGTATATTCCGGCCGACAAAAAAGGTCTTCCTCAATTTTCAACGGGCGCCAGGGCTTCGGCACAAGAGACGGCGGTCAGCAGTGGAGTTCGCGCAACTTCTGGTACCGGCGCTCGGCGCACTGTGTGGTGCGTTGTTGGTGCTCTGGGTGATCGGCCTGCTGCGCTCTCGCCGGATCATCTTTGACCGCAACGCCGCCGAGCGCGTGCGCATCGAGCTGGAACTGTCTCTCGCCGAGCAACAGGGGCGCCTGGCTATCATCCGCGAGCTGCAGGACGGCGCCGTGCTCACCATTGCCCGCCTGATCACCCGGGCCGAAGGCGCACGGTACACCGCCGAAAGTGATCCCTCCACGGCCGTACGCGCTGCCACCGCGCTCGTCGACGACGGCCGAGTGGCCCTCGCGGACATGCGCCGGGTGCTGACGATCGTGCGCGAAGGCGAAACCGTCGGCGCCCTGCAGCCCGGCCCGCAGTCCACCCGCGACCTGTTTCGGGTCATGCGCGACGCCGGACTGGTGGTCAGTTTCAGCGAATCCGGCGAGCGCTTCGCCCTCAAGGCGGGCGCCGAACTGGCCATTTTCCGCATTCTGCAGAGCGCCCTGTCGAACGCGCTCAAGCATGGTGGGGTCGGCACCGAGGCCCGTGTGTCGTTCACCTGGACGCGGGACGGCCTGCAGCTGCTCGTCGATGATGACGGCATTCGGGCCGCCGCCCGTCGTGACGGCAAGGAGGCCGGCGAACAGGCGGCGCGCACCCCGTATTCGATCGAAGACGACCTCAAGGCCCTCAGCGAGAGCATTGCCGGCCCCGGCATCACCCAGATGCGCGAGCGCGCCCAGCTGTTCGGCGGCGTGTTCAATGCCGGAACCGTTCCCGGCCTGGGGTTCTCCGTGTCGGCCGTGTTCCCATCGCTGCGCTTTCACAACGGCGTGCACGGCGTCGACCTGTCCCGGTAGACCAGCGGCATGAGCGAAATTCTGGCCGAAAAGGTTGACGAACAGCGTCAGCAACGACTGGTGACCCGCGAAGGCATCGCCGTGGGACTCGCGACCGCCGCCTACGGAGTGTCTTTCGGCGCTCTGTCGGTCGCCGCCGGACTCGACATCTGGCAGACCTGCTTCATCAGCATCGTGATGTTCTCCGGCGGTTCCCAGTTCGCCCTGGTCGGTGTTCTCGCCGCCGGCGGTGTCGCGGCCGGCCCGGCGGCGATCGCGAGCGCGGCCCTCCTCGGCGTGCGAAACGGCATCTACGGCATGCGCACCGCACCGATCGTCGGCACCGGGCTCTGGAAACGGTTCGCCGCCGCCTGGATCACCATCGACGAATCGACGGCGGTCGCCCTGGCCCAGCCCACCCCGCGTAGTCGGCGGGTCGGCTTCTGGGTCACCGGTCTCGCCGTCTTCATCGGCTGGAACATCACAACCATGCTCGGCGCCCTGCTCGGTGATGCCCTCGGAGACACTCGGGCTTACGGCCTCGATGCGGCTGCCGCAGCGGCCTTCGTCGGCCTGCTCTGGCCACGATTGAAGCGGATGCAGGCGGTCGCGGTGGCCGTCGCCGCTGCGGTCGTCGCCGCGACGCTCACCCCCGTGCTCATGCCGGGCCTGCCCGTGCTGGTCGCAGCGCTCGTCGCGGTCGTGGTCGGCTTGTTCAACTGGCTGGGCACACCCGGCGTGCCGGGCGGGGCATCCACTCGCCGACCGATCGATGGAGCGGGGCTGAACTCATGACACTCTGGCAGATCATCATTGCCGCCTCGATCGCCGTGCTGGCGCTCAAACTCGCCGGATACCTGGTGCCTCCGGCTCTGCTGCACAAGCCAACGCCGGCCCGCATCGCCGATCTGCTGACCGTGGCCTTGCTGGCCGCGTTGATCGCGGTGCAGACGCTCGGCAACGGTCAGGCGCTGGTGCTGGATGCTCGCATTCCAGCGGTCATCGTGGCGGCTGGCCTGTTTGCGATCAAGACGCCGTTCATCGTGGTGGTGCTCGTGGCAGCCTTGGTCGCGGCCGGGCTGCGCGCGCTGACCTAGCCTTCGAGGTTGTCGACGCCGGGGATCCAGCTCAGGCCCGGAACGCCCCAGCTCTTCTTGCGCACGACCTTGGCGGCCATCTTGGCGTAGACGTGCTCCAGACGGTCAACGTAGAGCGTGCCGTCGAGGTGATCGAACTCGTGCTGGAAGATGCGGGCGAGCCAGCCATCCGCTCGAATTTCAAAGGGCTGTTGCTCAGCGTCGACAGCTCGCAGAATGGCCGATTCGGCTCGTTTAAGCGGAAAACGTTCACCGGGAAAGGACAGGCAGCCCTCATCCTCGTCGGCATCCTCATCGTCGACCGGTTCGGCGGAGACCGGGGTGATCCAGAGCTCCGGGTTGATCGCGACGCCTCGCCAGGTCACTTCGTCGTCGTCCTGATAGCTGTAGGTGAAGATTCGCAGCCCGACACCCACCTGCGTGGCGGCCAATCCCACCCCCGGCGCAGCATCCATCGTCTCGAACATGTCTCGCACCAGGTCGCGCAGATTGTCGTCGAAATCGACGACGGGAGCTGCGGGGGAGTGGAGAACGGGGTCACCAGAAATTACTATCGCGCGTACGGGCATTTCTCCAGAATATCGGGAAGCTTGTAGGTAGGGTCATGAAGTGACCTCTGACCTAACCGATCTGGCGAGTGAAATCGCCATTGATCCCAGGCAGGCCATCGGAATTCCGCTGGCCCTGGTCGGCGCGGTCTTCCTCTCCCTCGGCGCTCAGTTCCAGCATCGTGGGGTCACCAAGGTCGAAGCGCGCACTGAAGCGGTCACCGGTGGACTCAACGTTCGGCAGTTGACCTTGCTGCTCGCGCGACCGTCCTGGGTGTTCGGATCGCTCATGCTTGGCCTGGCGATCGTGTTCCAGCTCACGAGCCTCGCCTTTGCGCCCATCATCGTCGTGCAGCCGCTCGGTGCGGTTGCCCTTGTGATCACGGCGATTCTTAATGCCCGGGTCAGCCGGGTCAGTCTCAACCGGGCAAGCATCATCGCGATCTCGATGTGCGTGGGGGGTGTCGGGCTGTTTGTGACCGTTGCTGCGTTCACCGCCATCGACAAACCGGTCACCGATCGCAATTTGACCACGATTCTCATCGTGCTCGCGGTCGTCCTGCTGCTCTTCGCGCTGGCGTTCGGTTTTCTCCGTCACCGGTCGCAGGCAGTCTTCTATATTCTCGGTGCCGGAGTGCTGTACGGATTTGTCGCGACTCTCGCCAAAGTCATCATCAACCGCACCCAGAACGGAAATTTCGAGTGGCTGACCCTGACCTGTGTGCTTGGGTTGCTGCTCGCCGCTGCGCTCGGGGCCTATTTTGTGCAGAACGCGTATGCCTCTGGGCCACCGGATCTCGTCATTGCAGGGCTGACCGTCGTCGATCCTCTGGTTGCGGTGGGAATCGGCATTATTGTGCTCGGCGAGGCCAGCCAGGCACCGCCGGCAGCGGCCGTCGCCTTCGTCGTGGCGGGCGCCATCGCCATTTGGGGTGTCTTTTTGCTCGCACGGTATCATCCCCAGTTGGATCGCTGAAACGCGAAGAATTTTGGTGTTCTACGGTGCGGGCGCGTCTCGCGATGCTCGGTTTAGAATAGGGTCGTGTACGCCGCGTCAACGACCGAGCGCGCCCGAGACTTTCTGCCGGACGATGTTCCCGGCCCACCAACGTAGGGACCACTCCACTTGTCAGATGTGACCGACTTGCAGAGCAGCCCGACTCCGGGCGTTGCGCCACAGCGTGGCCCGAATGCCTCGGCGAAAAAACCGCCGATTCGGGTGCTCATCGCTGCGGACACGTTTGCTCCCGACGTGAACGGGGCTGCGCGTTTCGCCGAGCGGCTCGCCGCCGGCCTGGTGGAACGGGGCCACGAGGTGCAGATCATGGCGCCCGCTGCATCACGCAAGCACGGCAGCTGGACCGAGATGCACGAGGGCCAGCCCCTGGTGGTGCACCGCCTGCACAGCTGGCGCTGGTATCCGCACGACTGGCTGCGGTTTGCGCTGCCGTGGCTGGTTCGCGGCCAGAGCCGTCGCATTCTCGATTCCTACCGCCCAGACGTCGTGCATTTTCAGTCGCACATCAACGTCGGGCGTGGCGTGTCGATCGAGGCGGCGAAGCGAGACATTCGTTTGGTTGGTACGAACCATTTCATGCCCGAGAACATGGTGAAATTTTCCCTGGTTCCGTTGGGTTTTCAGGATCGCGTGATCAAGGCGGCCTGGCGAGCGGCCCGGCGCACGTTCGGACGTGCCGCAGCGGTGACTACGCCCACCCGGCGGGCCGCCCAGTTCCTGGAAAAATACACCGGGCTGACCGGTGTCCACGCCATTTCCTGCGGCATTGACGCCGATAACTACTCGCCGAATTTTGAACCACGAACGGAGAACCGCATTCTGTTCGTGGGGCGGGTCACCGGCGAGAAGCAGATCGACGTGCTGCTCGAAGCGGTGGCGAAGTTGAAGCCCGACCTCGATGTGCAGGTCGAAATCGTGGGCGGGGGAGACCAGAAACGCAACCTGGAGCACCTGGCTGACACCCTCGGCATCCGCTCACGGGTCACGTTTACCGGCTACGTGACGGATGCGGAGCTGCGCGCGGCGTACTCGCGGGCGACGGTTTTCGCGATGCCGTCGATCGCTGAGCTGCAGAGCATCGCCACCATGGAGGCCATGGCCTCCGGATTGCCGATCGTCGCGGCTGACGCCATGGCGCTCCCGCACCTCGTGCATGACCAGGCGAACGGGTACCTGTTCAAGCCGAGCGATGCGCAAGATCTCGCCGACAAACTCACTCTCGTGCTCACGGCGACGCCGGAGCTCCTGGAGGCGCTCAAGCGCGAGTCGCTCAAGCTCATTGCCGCGCACGACATCAAGCGCACGTTGAGCACATTCGAATGCCTGTATCGTGGGGAGCCGGTGGGCGATTTGGTCACCAACGGGGCCTCGGCGCATCTGCCGGAGTAGTCACGTAGTTCTGGCGGGACGTTTTGGTCGCGCTTTTTGGGGCGGTAGCTCAGCTGGTTAGAGCAGCGGACTCATAATCCGTCGGTCCCGGGTTCAAGTCCCGGCCGCCCTACAATGAAAAATGCTGGTTAGACTGTATTTCAATCGAAGTTCGTCTTTTTTGATCTCACCATAGAGACACCTAAACAGACACCTAAGGGTTCTTCAAGGGCAGCAAATTTTTCGCCGTAGGGCTGGTCAGCTGGGTGCGACGCAATCGCTGCGCAAAGCCTTCGACCTAGGAGTCAAGGCCATCCAGACGGCCGACATTCGCACCGCTCGCGCCGCGGCACTGGTCGCTATTGCCGCTCTTTTGTGGTGGGCGATACTAGATTCGACCTGATGACCACTATCCGGGACCCTGGACACAGCGCACCAGCCCGACGAACGGCTGGTTCTTCGCACTGGCTCTTTGCACTGCCCGGTGGCCACGTGCGGATCCGTCGCGTTTACGTGCCGGATAACTGTGTGGAGGGAGGGAAGGCGAGCGGCCATTTCGCCCCTGCCGGCACCGGCCTGTGACCGCTACGAATTCTAGGGTGACCCTTGCATCGGCCGCTGGTGGCGCGGGGTTGGCGACCGCGGGCGTGGACTGGGGCTTTAGATACGCTGATGCCTGCCACGTGATGCGACAGCACGCGGCCTGCAGCGATCGCTTGATTGAGGGGAATCGCATGCCGACCTTCCGTCTCCGGTCTCAGGCATGTTTCTGAACCTGTTCCTCCAGTACAAACGCCCGACACATTTCCGTGTTGGCCACCGGTCGCCGCTCTGGCCGAAGGGCGAGGAGTTCCTTCGTTTCGATGCCATGCAGCGCAAGCGCATCGCTGGCGCCGCCACAGTCAACTTCGACCAAGTCGAGGCAATGGCGGATCTTGAATCGCAGTTCGGCGTCCAGGCTCAAGTGCGCTATGTGTGCGCTGGATTCGCGACGCGGGACGCGCTGTATTCGCACTTTGCGGCAAGTGCTCTAGTCGCCCATTCCACGTTCGTCGAGCCGCGACGACTTCGCTTAGGTTCAGGGTTTCACTCCTACTGGACCTATCAATCAATGAACCTCAGCTCGGGCCAGCCGAATCCGGGCGGGCCGCGCGATGAAGCCAAGAACGGTCTGGACTTTTTTACCGACATGCGCGCCGCCAACTTCTCCGCGAGCTCGCTTGACGAGTTCGTCTACAACTCCTCGTTGGCGGCCGCGCGAGCAAAGGAGGGCGACTCGTGGAAGCGCCGTCGCGGCAGGGAAGGGTCGTTCGCAGAGTTGGAAGAGGAACGGCGCACCGAGGTGGTCGACGAGGTCAGGCGCGTATTCAGCACGTCTCACGCAGATCAGATTGTGCAGACGATCGAGACGGCAGCGGTGGCCCGCACCCTGGACCTCGAGTGGATGATCGTCGAGGCTTAGAGCGTAGTCAGTAGAGCGTGCAGCTAGGGCGAAGGACTACGGGATGAACGACGGCGACGTGGTGGAGTTCCGTCTCTCACGATCGTGATGGCATCCTCCGGATCCACGCATACAGTAAAATCTCTCCTTTTTGCGTATGCCCTGACAGGTTCATCTTTTTGGACGGACTGGCAGCCGCTCATCGCCCCTTGGTCGCGATCCTCGGCGTCGTGCTTGGCGCGAGCCTCACGGGGCGGCGCGCTCGTCTGAACGCCGAGCCTGCAAGGCGGTACGAAAAGAGGTCAGACGCCTACTTGGCGGCGATCGAACCGGCGTTCCAGCTGAGCGACAAGATGCGCATCTTTGTCAATATTTTGCTGGTCACCCGCTGCTCAGCGATCGTTTACGGATAATTCCGCGGTGTTTGGGCGCTGATTCAACGTGTGCTGGAGCTGCGCAATTTGTTCTCCCAGAGCTCGGATCTCACCGCGTGTCGCCGCTTGCTCATCCTCTTCCTGTTGTGAAACGCGCTCGACGATCCACGAGGCGAGGGTCGCTGTCACGACGCCGAGAAGTGCCACACCACCGAGCATAAGCGCGCCGGCTATCAGGCGTCCTTGTGTTGTCACAGGAGCAAAATCGCCGTATCCGACCGTTGTCACGGTGACGAATGCCCACCAGAGAGCGTCACCAAAATTTGTGATGGTCGGATCCGGGGCGGCCCGTTCGCTATCGAGAACAGCGAGTGCGGCGACGAATACCAGCAGGGCCGCTGCGCCGGCGACATAGATGACGACGCGGCCTCGGAAGGCGGCACCGGCGGTGCGTTGGAGCACAGCCAGCAGGGTGACCAGGCGAAGTAGTCGAAGTGGCCGGAAGAGGGGGAGAGCAACGATCAGAAGGTCGAAGACGTGCGTGTAGAACCACTTCCACCGTCTGGGTGCAAGAGTGAGGTTAGCCAGGTAGTCCAGGGCAAACATCACCCAAGTGGCGGTGATTACGGTTTCGGCAACGAGGTCAGCAGGGCCGCGGAGGTCGCCGATGACTGCCCATGTGTAGGCGACGAGAAATATCACTGCGGCGGCCGTCAGCGGCCATTCAGAAAGGTGCTGCCAGCGAGATTGGGTCATCCCTTGATGATGTCAGCGCGCGTACCCGTCGACGACCAGTCTCGTGGAGAGCCAGCGCTTGTCAGGCTCTGGGCCGGTCGGAAACGCATCAACCTGGCCGCCCACGTTGTTGGGCCTTCGAACGAGAGTGACGTTGGTCAGTCACGTTCTCGGTCACGGGTGTGTATGCCCAAACGGTCGGCGACCTCACCACGAAGCGTGCTGAGTTCGAGAATAGATGCGATGCAGCGAGGGCTGTAGTTGTGCCGATCAGCACTTCTCAGCGGCATTCTGGCGGAACCGACTGGACCTAGGCACTACACCGAAGACAATCGTGCCCGACGCCGGCGGCGCACCCGTTGAGAGCTCACGAAGTTCAGGCGGCGGAAGACTTCTTGACATCGCGGAGCGCGAGTCCAAGACGGTCGGCGACCTCGACCTCGACCTTGGGCGTTCCGAGTTCGAGCATGGAGGTGATCACTGCCGCAGCGGCTGTGCGGGCAGCCGTGCTCTGCTTCGCTGCACGGTCCTGAATAGTAAAACCAAGTGCAGGGATCGGTAGGGCAGGCATCGAGGCTCCGGGCGAGTTGCGGCGTAAGGGGCGTCTCGACGGGCGCGGCGGAGGTACTCGGATTAGCGGAGTGACGGGGACTGACCGTGCGATTTTTCCTTCAGATGGCGCAAGTTCAGAGTCAGGCTAGCCCGCAGACAGGGCTCCAGTCGAGCCCGTCCCGCGACGCGGCACAGCGTCTTTCGAGCTGGGCGGAGGCATTCCCGGTTCGGGATAGTCAGCCATTGCTCGAGCTCAAGGTCCAGGAAGACAGTGTGCCTGACGTCGGTGTCGGTGGCCCGCGATACCGTGGTGAGATGACACGTAATGTGCGCCCGTCCACCCGTTTTGTCCTCGTCGGCTCGTGGGAAGAATGTGCGGCCTGGGCCAGCCGTGCCCTACTGGATCTCAAGGAATGGGCCCACCTCGAGCCAGTCGGTGTTGGCCCTGCCTTGCGGGTGTTCGAACTGCGTGACGAGATCGACCAGTTGGCTGAGCGTTTAGCAGCGGAGCGGAGGGGACGGGTCATGGCCGTCCTCGAGGTCCACGAAGACGTCACGGACCTCGCTCACCGGGTCCGAGTTCCGGGTGGCCTTGGTTTTGATGCTCAGGTCGACTGGTTTCTCGCCGATATGCTCGGTCGTGACGCCGCCGATAGTCGGGTGACTCGATCCGAGGGCGAGACGACGGACGGGCTCCGCTTCTGGAGTGGCATGATCGGCCGGCATATGTATACGATCACGACGACTCACACCGCTGACAAATAGATGGTGAAGGCCACGCGCGGGCATGGACAATTGCTGTCCTCGGTCGGTCGGTCGGTCGGTCTGAGATGAGATGAGATGAGATTCTCCTCTGCCAAGTTGCCACAGATTTTCGGAAGGATTCAGTCATGTCGCGTGTCGTCCGCCGCCCGGTACCCCTGTTCATGGACGTCGACGGGTCGCTCCTCGCCTGTCCGACAGACACGGGCGAAGCCGATCCTCGGCTTCGAACCGGCCGGCCTGACCTGGATTTCCCCGATGACCTGTCGTACCCGACCAGAATCTGGTTCGACCCTGAGGTCGTGGCGGGCCTCAACAAGCTCGTCAATGAGGGGCCTGTCCAACTAATTTGGGCGAGCACATGGGATCACGCGGCAAATCGGCTGCTTGTGCCGGCCGTCGGTCTGCTCGAGGCGCCGTACGACGTTGCCGAGATCGGGACTCGGTACGGGGGCCAGATGGCTGCAGGTATCTGGGTGAAGGCCCTGGCCGTAGGCCGGTGGCTTCTAGAGAACGGACTCCAAAATGCTCCCATCGTCATGGTCGACGACTTGCTGACCAGCCACGCGAGCGGGTTCCTGAGCCCACATCGGCGGAGCATAGAAGTCGTGGGCGGGGGCCAGAACTTATTTATCGAGACGCAACCGGAGCAAGGGCTGCATGTTGCACAGGTGGCGGAGATCCGTTCTTTCAGTGAGCGAATCGCGCAGGGAACCTTCTCCTAGCATGCGCTGGATTCCCGGTGGCGGCCCGTCAGCCCACCAGGCCCTCCACTTGAGCCCGGGGTGTGCTCGCCTCGGCAGCGCGGCACCAACGAAAACACCAACGGCTTACTTCGCCAACACCTACCCCAGAGCACCGACCTCAACCTGACGAACACTGCACGACCCGAGGAGATCGTGACCGAGCTCAACAACCGCCCACGCAGAGCATTGACGTGGCAGTCTCCCATTGAGGTCTTGAACGCCTCCGTTATTGCATTGACCGCTTGAAACTGTCGCCAATTGAAAACAGGACCACTATCTGTGTTTCTATTATCCCGTATCAGCGACAGGCTGGTGGCTTTTGAGCCGATAGCTGGTGCCATTGAGGCTGAGAACGTCAGCGTCGTGCACGATGCGGTCGATCATGGCGGAGGTGACGGTCTGGTCGCCGAAAACCGCAGCCGGGCGACCCGCCGGTGGTGGTGTCGAAGAGGACGCGGTTGCCGTGCATGGAAGCCTGACCTGCAATCTCGATACCCGTGACAAGCATTGGCGTAGGGGCTGAAAATCGAGGCCAGTGAGATGTGGCCTGTCAAGCGCCATGAAGAACGGCCCACTGGCGGCCCCGATGGGGCCCATGCCGGCAAGATAGCTGTTGGTCGTTTTTCCTCGCGAGCCGCTGTCAGACGTGTCCCCAAGTGATGGTGTCTTGCTGGTATCGAGTCACATCGTTATCGATCCGACCTCAGCACGGAGGCTCATTGGCTCGATCGCCGGGCTTGGCGTGATTCGTTAAGGATTCATTTGAGCAGGTGTGTAAAGCGTTGGGCGCCGCGAATGTATCTGGACGTCGTCATCCTTATGCCGCCGAACACTTCTGGTCACCAGATTCAATTTTCCCAAAACCCACCGTTTGTTGAACGTCTTGATGGTCGGGGGATTGGCATGCGCAGAGGCCTTCCCTGACTGGAGCGTCTCGTGGGTCGACAGCCGGCAGGACCTCTTCAGGTGATTCCACTGCACGTCGGACCTTCGAGGGTGTCTGCGGTCAGTTGTTTCCGTCCTGATGAGAATGCCAGTGGGCTTGATCTACGGATGCCCTGGCAAGGACTGGCAAGCGACCCCATTGTTGTCACCGTCGAGCCGCCCGACGTCGCCATAGTACGGGTAGTACGTGTCGAACCAGGCCTGCGCAGCGGACCAGGTGCTGAAGCTGTTGCAGTTCACTATGTCCCCGGGATTCGCTGGAATAGATGGCGGCGCTGGTGGAGCGGGCGGTGCCGGTGCCGCCGGAGCGGGCGGCGGCGCGCACGGTGTCATTGCGTCAATTGCCGGGCTCTGGGCGTTCACGCCGCCAAGTAGGATGCGACGGGTAGTGCCGAGCGCTTGCAGGTCACTGATGACGTAGTCGGGAACACAGTTCCCGGGTATGACATACAGTGCGGCGTCGTCTCGTCCCGCGAGGGCGGCGCCGGCGAGGGCATCCGCGAAGCCGGTTCCGGTGGCCAGGTAGACCACCGGCGACGACGTGAACGAGCCGCGGTTGATCGCGCTGGAGGTCAGGTACCGATCGGCGCCCGATAGTCTCTTCACATTTGCGGCCCCGAATACTCGGTCGAAGTCGCTTTCGATAGCTGCTGAGACGGCCGCTGGCCCGCCTACCACGGTGATGTGCACGATGCCCAGTGACGCCATCAAGGCGAGGGTGGCGTGGTCAGCGGTGGCTATTGCCCCGTCGACGAGCAGTACCGGGCTGGTGCTTCCGCCCGCGACGGCCGATGCGCTCAATGCGTCGGGGAAGTTTTTGCCGGTTGCGACGAAGGCGCTCGTCGCTCCGCTGCCGAAGGCGGCCGCGTTCACGGCGCGTGAGGTGGCATAGCGGTCGCTGCCGGCGTCCCGGCGAATCGATGGCGCCAGAGTCGACAGCTCGGTGTAGACATTCTCGGTGATTGACGCGGGCCCGCCGACGACCACGATCAGTGCCGGGGCCAGGCGCCGGATCTCCACTGCTACATTGCCCGGAAGGGCGGTAGGTGCGGTGAGTAGTAGCGGGCCACCCTGCATTGCTGCGGCCGGTGCGGCGCTGAGTGCATCGGGAAAGTTGGCGCCCGAGGCGACGTAGACCACGGGCACACCGGTCGCGTATTGTCCTGCGACAGCGACTGCTGTGGCATAGCGGTCTGCACCGGAGATTCGCTGTACGTTCCCGCCTGCAGGCAGGGTTCCGCCCTTTGCCGGAACGTCGACGCTCGCGGTACCGCAACCTCCGGCGAGTATTCCGTTCAGCACGGTGCTCTCGGCGCTGTCGATGCTCAGGTTCCAGCGATACTTCACGAGCACCCAGTCGGTCGCGTAGCGACAGGTGACCGAGGACGCCGGTGGCATCCACGAGGCAGGGTCGGAGTCGCCCTTGGACTGGTTTACGTTGTCGGTCACGGCCACAAGCGAGGCGCCCAGACCGAGATCGTTCGCGTAGGCCCGGCGTTGCTCGGCGGTCCACGCGTACGCCCCTGACTTCCATGCCTCGCTCAGCGGAACCATGTGGTCGATGTCCACGTCGGAGGGGTTCGTCCACACAACACCGTCGTACCAGGAAAATTACTGGCCACTCACGATGGTGCAATCGGAGTTCTTGACCACGGGGACCCGTGATTCCTGGATCAACACCTCTTCGCGGGTGTTGCACCCATTGCTGTCCGCGTCTACCCAGTGCACGAACAGGTCGCGGTTGTAACCGGACGCTGTCTCTGGAACGACGGTGAGTTGAGTGAGTATAGAGGACACCGATGCCGTGCCGGAAAGTTCGGTCGCGATCGCCGGTGCCGGTTGCAGGACAAGGAGCGAAGCCGCCGTAAGTACGGCAACTGTTAGGACGGTGAGACGAGAGCGCATGGGGCCGATCGGTCCGGTGGTGGGTGAACTGACTGAGTCGTGGGTCAACATCACCGGCATCGCCTGGTCCGTTTGCCCGAAACCTTCTCGGGGAACATCCTGTCCACCGTGCCGAGTGCTTCGACCTGCCGCGCTTCGTTCGGGTCCGTGGCGCTGGAGCGCACGTGGCCGACCACCTGCCTTGTGTGTCCACTCATCTCAAGACCCCCCGTAGATTTTGCCCAAGCGTATCGGACGCCGACCCTGATTGACGAAATTTTTGGGGGAGTCTTGACCTGCTCAAGTGGGTACACCCTGGCGGACGCGTGTTTTGTAGCCGTTGACGCGATGGGCATTCTCGGCCTGATCGCAACACCACGGGCAGGGACAAAGGTGAGCCATCGACTCGCGCGGTCGGCGCCTCTTGGAACCCTGGAAGCCCTACGGTTCGGTTCCTGGAGCCCGGTGTCAGTCGCTATGCCGCCAAGGGGAGAGCTTGCTTGCGCGTTCCAGCGCATCCTTCAACGCCTCGTCGTCCATTGGTCCTCTCCAACGCACCGTCTCTACCGCAAGCGTCAGGCGCACTGAATCAGGAATCTCGACCTCTTCCGACGTGACAAGGAGTACCGGGTCAGTGAGACCTTTGCCTCGTATGGATTCGACGGAACGGCTGATCATTCTGTCTGCGAACTTGAGTGGTCGAGACGTGTGTTTGATCTCCACGATGACGTCGCGATCCTCAACGGTCATGACGGCATCTGGTCGAAACCTCGAGGCGCCTTTCAACTTTTGCCGGGCAATGTGGGATGAGAAAGCAACTGTTGGTCCTACGAGCTCATGCAGCGAGATCAGAAGACGAAGTTCGTAGAGACGGAATTCGGCCATGCTGGACGCAGCGGCAGTGCCTGCGCTTGACTCCACATAAGACAAAAGGGCTTGCACCGTACGTTCCTCTTGAGCGCGCATAGCCTCTGAGTTCGGGGTGCTGGACTCCGACTCGGAAGTCGGCGCACCTGCGTCCTCGCGCGTCAAGGGGCCTGAAGACAGGACGTCGAGGATGCCAGCGCATGCTGATCCTTGGACGTTTGTTGAGGTAGTCAGCTGCAGAGCATTCAGAATATTGATTGAGACATCTGCCGGTAGCGGCCGGTGCTCTTCATCAAGCGGGATGCACCTGGATGCGGCCCATTCGAAGCTCTGCCACCAAGACCGATCCTGTTCGCGGTCTTGCTCGAGAGCTAGATTCCCTTGGGAGACAGCCACCTGGCGCGATATCCCGCGGAATGCAATCGTTGCAGCGACCAGAGCTGCAAGTGCGGCGGCCCCGGGGCTTTTCGCAAAGTCTCTAAGCCAAAGGCCCACACCACTTTGATGCAGTCCAGCGACTGTCAGTGCCACATAGGCGCCGAGCAGGCCAGCGCAAACAGTAACTGCAATGACGATCGGCCACGATAAACGCTTTCTCATACGATCGCCCCAAGTTCTATAGTGCCTTTGCTCTAACCTATGGGACTCGAAGGCCCTCGAATGCTCCAACCTAGAGGCTACATTCCTCCAATATGGGGGACCCCACCGTCGCAGCACTAGCGTTGTGGGTTCAAATAACGGAACCGGTTGTTAGCGCGGACTCGAGCTAGTCCATGTCCTGGTAATTACCGCTACTGCGCAGGACGCGGAGGGGACGTTATCCCTCGCAGCTCGGAGTGCTCATCAATTCCTTCGATTCCCCATGGGCTGATCGTCAGGTCGGTGCCGTCCGAGCGGTCCACGCGGTTTGGAAGCAGGACGCGAAGTCCTTTTCCGCCTCGTTGGTCTACATACCACCGTGTCGGGTCGGCACTCCGGGGACGTCGAAGCTGGCCGTACTGGGTTCGATGATGAGGTGTTCGAGCACCTGTACGCCTGGCCTGTCTCGGTGATGTTGGCCCGGATGATTGTGCTGTTCGCGGTATCTGTCGCCTGTGTCTGGTTAGTTGGTTGGGTCGGTGATGAAACCTTCGTCGATCATCCAGGCGTAGGCCACATCGGCGGGTTCGGCGCCGTCGACGTCAACTTGACGGTTCATGCCGCGTAGAACTTCGTCGGTGAGTTTGGGCGATATTTTGGCGAAGATCTTTTCCAGGCCGGGGTGGGCCTTGAGCGTTTCAGTGTAGAAGATCGGTGCCACGTTGTATGCGGGGAAGAATGCGAGGTCGTCGGTTAGGACGGTGAGGTCGAGTGCGTCGAGGCGGCCGTCAGTTGTGAAGACTTCGCCGAAGTTGCAGGCGCCGTTGTCGGTTGCGCTGTAGATGGCGCCGGTGTCGTAGATGCCGATGTTGCTGTCGGGCACGCCGTTGGCGGTGCCGCGTTCTAGTCCGTAGTGGGCGAGCATGGGGTTCATGCCGTCTGGCCGGGAGTTGAATTCGGATTCGACGCAGAAGGTGCGTTCTTCGACGGGTAGTGCGGCAAGTGCGGACATTGCTGTGATGCCGCCGAGGTCGGCGACTGCCTCACTGCGCACGGCGAGGGCGTAGGTGTTGTTCATCGGTGCTGGTGCGCCCCAGGTGACACCGTTTTTGATGTCGAGGTCGTATACGGCTTGCCACATTTCGTCCTGGTCGGTGATTGCCTCAGTCTGGCCGAGGTAGGTCAGCCATGTGGTTCCGGTGTAATCCCAGAGCACGTCGGCCTGGCCAGAGAGAAGTAGATCGCGGGCCGGCTGGCTGCCCGGCACGTTACTGAGGTCGGTGACGTCGAATCCGGCGGCGGTTCCGGCGAGCACCGCGATTTTGCCGAGTAGTAGTTGCTCGGTGAAGTTTTTGGATGTGACGGTGAGGTTGACGCCGTGGGCGCCGTCGAGCGGGGTGATCGACCCGGGTCCGACCGCGGGAACGTATGAGGTCGCCGGCTGCAGTCCGCAGCCGGTCAGGGTGACGGCGGTCAGGGCGAGGATACCCGTGGCGAGGCCCCAGCGGCCGAGGGGCCCGCGGTGGGCGCGAGGACGGGTGTGGGAAGAGGGGTGGTACATCTAGAGTCCCTTCGGGCGGGCGATGTGTTCTACGACGCGGCCGACCCAGTCGATGAGGAGGGCGAGCAGTGCTACGAGTAGGGCTCCGGTGACGAGTACGGGGGTGAGGCTGAGATTGACGCCGGTGGTGATGAGGATGCCCAGTCCGCCACCGTTGACGAATGTGGCTAGGGCTGCGGTGCCCACGAGTAGGACGAGGGCGGTACGCACGCCCGACAGCATGACGGGCACGGCGAGGGGGAGCTCTACGCGAAAGAGTACGGCGGTGGAACTCATACCCATGCCGCGTCCGGCTTCGATGAGGCGGGCGTCGACCTGCTGCAGGCCGACCATGGTGTTGCGCAGTACCGGGAGTACTGCGTAGAGCACGAGGCTCAGCGTTGCTGCCCAAAATCCGAAGCCGACCCAGAAGGCGAGGAGTACGACGACGCCGATTGCGGGGGCGGCTTGTCCGACGTTGGCGATGGCGAGTACCGGAGCGGTCAGAAACCGCAGGGGCCGCCGGGTCAGGGCGATTCCCATGGGAATCGCGATGACCAAGACGATCGCCGCGGCGAGGAGGGTGAGTTGGATGTGCTCCACGGTGTAGACCCAGAGCGCGTCTGGGGCGAGGGTGATCAGTTCGACCGGCGAGAGGTTGGCCGTTAGTAGCCAGATCACGAGTGCGAGAAACGCGAGCAGGATGCCGGCGAGTTGGTAGATCAGTCCCCGCCAGGAGTGCCATACCGCGCGGGCGTGACTGATCGGTGCGGCCAGCGTGGTGGGGTCGCCGGGTGTTTCGACGGCGGAGTCGCCGCCGGCGATGCCGGTTTCTGCATTTCGAGTGCGGGTGCTCATTGAGTGGTCCGCGCGTTAGCGTCGTTGCTATCGGTGTCGTTCGGGTCGGTGTCGGCGGCGGGTGCTTGTGCTTGGAACACGCCGGTGTTGAGTCCGACGGGTGCGTGGTCTGATTCGAGCACGGCAGCGGTTTGTGACCGGGTGATGGCGTCCATGACGGTTTGTACGTCGATGACGCCTTTGAACATGTCGCGGCGGCCGGTGACGAGTGCGGCTCCGGCGCTGGAGACGAGCATTGTGTCGAGGGCGTCATTGAGCGTGGCACGGTAGCCGACGACGGGGAGTTTCGGGTCGGGAACGTTGCTGATGATCTCGAGGCGGCCGAGTTGGCGGCGGGAGAGCCATTGGATGGGACGGTGACGTTTATCGACGATGACCGCGTGGCCGTGGCCGTGGCCGGCGTCGACGAGGCGGGCCAGGACATCCGCTGCCTGTTCGCCAGGGTGTCCCACGACGGCGTCGCCGAACCCGACCTCCGCCACTCGGGTGAGGGTGAGCTGTTTGAGGCCGGCGCCGGACCCGATGAAGTTTTCGACGAACTCGTTGGCCGGGTCGCCGAGGATGCGTTCCGGGGTGTCGTATTGTTCGAGCTGGGCGCCCTCGTTGAAGATGGCGATCCAGTCGCCGAGCTTGACGGCTTCGTCGAAGTCGTGGGTGACGCAGACGATGGTCTTTTGCAGTTCTTCCTGAATGTTGAGCAGTTCGTCCTGCAGGCGTAGGCGGGTGATCGGGTCGACGGCGCCGAAGGGCTCGTCCATGAGTAGCACGGGCGGGTCGGCCGCGAGGGCGCGTGCCACGCCGACGCGTTGCTGCTGACCGCCGGAAAGTTCCTTGGGGTACCGGTTTCGGTAGAGCGCCGGGTCGAGGGAGACGAGCTCGAGGAGTTCGTCGACGCGGGCCGCGATGCGGGCTTTGTCCCAGCCGAGCATTTTCGGCACGAGGCCGATGTTGGTGGCGACCGTCATGTGGGGGAAGAGCCCTCCGGCCTGGATGACATAGCCGATGCCTCGGCGCAGGGTATCGCCGTTCATGTTGGTCACGTCGTCACCGTCGACGACGATACGGCCTTCGGTTGGTTCGATGAGTCGGTTGATCATTTTCAGGGTGGTGGTCTTGCCACAGCCCGAGGGCCCGACAAGCATGACGATCTTGCCGGCCGGGATCTCCATGGTCAGACCGTCGACGGCGGGGCGCGCCTGGCCAGGGAAACGCTTGGTGACGTGGTCCAGCAGGATGTTCGCACCGGTAATGCCGATTGGGGTCGTGGAATCGTCGGTGCTGGTGGATTCTGCGCTGGTGGATGCAATACGTTCAGACACGAATACCTCGGGGTGTGGTCAGGCGGCCGAGGCCGACGAGAAGAAGATCAAGAATGAGGGCGAGCACGACAACGCCGATGACGCCCGTCAGCACGGACTCGAGGGAGTTGGCGCCGCCGAGGCGGGAGAGGCCGGAGAAGATGAATCCGCCCAGGCCCGGGCCGAGGGAATATGCGGCGATCGCGGCGATTCCCATGACCATTTGGGCGGATACCCGAATGCCTGTGAGGATGATCGGCCACGCCATGGGCAGTTCCACCTGCAGGAGCGTACGGAACCGGCTCATACCGATGCCGCGGGCGGATTCCACGATTGAGGGTGCGATACCCGACAGACCCACGACCGCGTTGCGCAGAATGGGCAGCGTAGCGAAGAACGCCACGACAACGACGGCCGGAGTGACACCGAAGCCGAGCGGCGCGATAAGCAGCCCGATGAACGCAAACGAGGGGATAGTCAAGCCAATGGCCGACACCGAGTTGGCGACCCCGGTGAGAGCGGAATTACGGTAAACGACGGCGGCCAGCACGACGGCGATAACTGTCGCCAGGATCAGGCACTGCACGACGAGGCTGAAGTGCTGCCAGCTGCTGAACAGGATCTGCTCAAACTGATCCCCTAAAAAATCCCACACATCAAAACCCCTTCGCTTCGATCACACGTTGATCTACGGCCACCGGCACGGGCACAACTGGAGGTGCCGATGCGAAACTAGATACAGACATAGGTGAGAACCGGAGACGAAGATGAATTCCCAGTCTTGCACGGCTGCACTCCCCTATGGGCGCAGCGAGACGTTACGGTTCAATCACGTGCTCCGATCCCCGCGAATGAGGACGAGGATACGTGCATGACGCTGATCAGTATCGGGCTGCACGTCTTCGAGGCCACGACGTTGACCTGTGCCGGCCGGCGACTGTCCCGGCCAGTCCACGCGGTCTGCCACGGAAAAGGACGCACAGACCGCGGGCGTGACGTACACGGTCGTCGACGTGACCGAGAATGCAGCGGCCCTCGAGTATGTGTCTGAGGACCTCGGCTATAGCGCGGCACCGATCGTGGTCGTCGACGAACACAACCACTGGGCTGGCTTCCGGCCTGACCGCATCATTGCGCTGGCACAGGGTAGAGCCCTCGAGGAGTAGACCCGTCGCGAGTCCCGTGCAGGATCTTGCGCCCCATGATCAACGCTTCTGGCCGTTCTCTTTCCCGGCCAGTGGCATTTTTGCATCCCGGCACCAGAAAGGACCCGTGCACAATCGTCGTCGTCGGGCCAGACTGAGCGATATGGATCTAGACAGCGGGGGAGTGATGAGCCGAAGTGAATTCGAGGAGGCTCTGTCTCGTACTGTTGCAGGGCAGCTCCACACCGGTACTGGATCCGCACCCCTTGACGTCGTACTCCAGGACGTGGCGAACTCAATGCCCGGCTCGGGTGCTCGTGTTGACGCGATCGAGGTCGCCCGCTTCGTCTTCGCTCAGCTTGACCCGACTGCCGATGACGGGATGCCCTGGAGCGGGCCGCCCTGTCCCTCGTGCGGCACCGAGATGAACGCCGAGATTATGAGTACCAGGAATGGCCTCCGGGGATGTGAGCGCTGCCCTCAGTGTGATCTTGTCTTTCTGCTACCGGACCTGTTCGCGGTGTAGACCCGCGGCGACGCACCGTCGCCGAGTCGCATCACTCACGATCCGCCCTGCCCGGTCCGATTGTCATTTCCGAAGTCGTCTGCACAACGGCCCGCGTGTTTTCGGGGTTGTGCCGGCGAGTGTGAACAGTGGCTGTTCCGTACTCCTCTGCACAGTGAACAGTTACGCGGCAGTGTCACCGGTGCGCTGGATCGCCCCGGAAGAGCGTGGGCCTCGCCACGATGAAGAGTTGAGCGATCTGCGCGGTGGTCTGTTCGCCCCCAGTCAGACCTCGACTAGGTGTTTCTCTGAGCCCTGGATAGTTTGGGGTGCTTACCGGGCAGCCGCTTTCATTCTTTTGCAGCCGTGCTGAGAATGCTCATCTCGATGTCAGTAATGCGCTCATCTCGACGTCAGTGGGCCGCAGGCTTGTCCCAGTAGGCTCGTCGATCACCCTGGTGATCTGGTGGTCGAGGCAGAAGGGGCGGCAATCGGCGAGCAGGACCCGGTGGCGCACGATCGGCTTCCTCGTGAGGCGACGGTGCAGCTGATGACTCTGGATAGTTAGGGCCGACTTACGACTGAGGACGTGCGGTTGACGACCAGCTGGTCGCCGTCCCGCCTCCGCGACCGGCACAGACGTCCCGCGGGGCGTAGCTGGATGCTCATCCGCCGCCAGCTCGCCTGCTACCCCCGCGCCCCAAGACGGAAACCTCACCGTCCTGACACCCACCGCGACGTCCTGTACGCCCTGGGACTCACCGATCGCCCAGCTCATAACGTCTCCGAACGACCGCTCATGAGACATGAAGATCATTAGACCCTTGCCGCAGCAGTCCCCACCTTGGCCTCACGCAGCGACCATGTCACTGACAGCCAAATGAGCAATTCGCTGACATCGAGGTGAGCATTCTCAATTAGGGACCAGTTCGACCAGGCCCGCAGTGCCCACGACACCACCCGGGATGAAGCTAGCTCGCTGTGCGGGCACGTGGCGACCGCGATCGTCGAACGCGACGCGGCACAGACGGACGCGGACCGCGAGCGAGCCCACGGCGAGCAGCGCGTGAGCGACCTCCGGACCACTCACGACCAACAACTTGCCCAGCTTCGGGACGAGCTCGCCGAGCTGCGCCAGGACGCGCGCGAACAGCGCAGCCGCGCAGATCGAGCAGAAGCCCGCCCCGCTATCGAGAAACCGGCAGAGTAGGTGGCTGGCCGCACGTGGTCCTGACGCGGTCTTCTTGAGTTTCGATGGTCCAGCGTGGGCGCAGGGGTAGCCGGCTGATCACTTTCTTAGAAATAGCGTTCTAATAGCGATATGGGCACAAACAGACAAGACGGATGAAACTCTGGCCTCATGCAGCAGTTCGACCGGACTTCTGCAGACAAGTGCCAGCCCGTCGATGAGAAGAGTCTTGAGGCTGCGTGACCTAACCCTGGCTGACGTCCTTCTAAGGATTGTCTTTTACGTGGTCTGTCCGCGGTCTTAAGGCTGCTCACGGTGCGCTGATCAGGCGGACATGACTTTATAGGAGCCTGAAGCGAATTCCCTTTACCGTCTTGTCTGCCCACCTGGTCGACGTGCCCATTTTTTACCCAGATGGGCGCAATGGAAGGGCAACTTCATCATGGCAACAGACTTACCGAATGCCGTCGCCGTCGACACGCACTCCGATTCTCATTTTGTTGCCGTCATTGATGAGCGGTCCTCTTCGCACTTTCAGATCGTCGTCACCGCCGCTATCCCGCCTTTGAGACCACAGGTTGGTCTCAACCGATGAGTGTCGGACCCCGCCCCTAGGCTGAGTCTTAACTGTTCTGGGGGGGGGAAATCATGATGTGGTGGGCTCACGACTTAGATTCAGTGTTCTGGCTTCGAAACGGATGTGGGGGGCCGTGGGCCCGTAGTTGGTATGCACCACCGAGTGCAGCTCGGCCGGGAGATGGTGCACGACCATGACGATCAGTGCCGATGATATCGGCAATGATCGGGGCGTGATGCAGGAGGCTGTCGGCGTCGACGGCCGGCTCTGGGGAAAACTGGGGGCAGATGGTGGCGGCCGGTATCCGCTCATCTGCCATCTGCTCGACACCTCGGCGGCCGCCCTGGTGCTCTGGGATACTTGGTTGCGTCCGGGCCTGCGGGAGCTGATCACTGCGGCAGTCGCCCCCGACGAAGTAACTGCGCGGGCAGTCTTCTCTGCCATCGCTGGCCTGCATGACGTGGGCAAGGCCAACAAGATCTTCCAGGGTCAGCTGTACAGCAAGCACGCAGACGCGGCAGTACACGGGATCGTCGCGGAACTCTGCAGCGCTGGATTTGATGTCACGACCCCACTCAGCGCAGTCCCCGGTCGAAGCGTTCCGCCGGTCTACAAAACGGTCATGCGACGACATGAAGCCGTGAGCTTGTTTACTCAAACGGGCGTTTGGCCACGAGGGTCGGATCCCGTCGCTGATACTTGGGCGTCCGTCATTGTTGGTGGTCATCACGGCCGTTTCCACCCCCGATTCGATCCGGCTACTAAGGCAGCGGACTGTCTTACGGCCAACGGATTTCTTACCGGCCTTACCGCGGGCAAGTGGGGAACGCAGCAGCAGGCTCATGAAGCCGCAGTACTGAAGGCGTGCGGCGTTACCCGCGCTCAACTCGACGCGCCCGTGCACGGCGAGAAGACTACAGCGGCCATTTTGCTCCTGACCGGTATGGTCATGCTCGCGGACTGGCTCGCCTCCGGCACCGAGTCGTTGGCGCACGGCCAAGGTCTCGCGACTGATCCCGTCGCCGACCCCACCGCATGGTTGAACGGCCGGCGCACCGAGTTCTTCGAGCAATCCGTCCCGCAGACCCTAGGCCTCTACGAAGATCTCGCAGACCCGCTCACCGCGATCATGGGCGCCTTCGCCGACTCCCCTTCTCCGTTGCAAGCCGTCGCGCCCACCATCGGCCGAGGTCTATGGATCGCGACTGAGACTACGGGCTCGGGCAAGACGGAAGCGGCAATGCTGCGGCACGCTGCGGTGCCGGGCGAAGGTATTCTTTTTGCGCTGCCGACCCGGGCGACGACAGATGCCATGTTTGAGCGCATCGCCGGCTACTACTCGTCCTCGACGAACGCGGCCGCGCTGCTTCACACTCACCGCAGCCTGAACAGCTTTTATACGAATGTCTCCCATCCGGGGGAAGGGCTGCACTCCACACCGTGGTTGGCGGACGCCCGCAACGCCCTCTTCGCGCCCGTCAGCGTGGGCACCTGTGACCAGGTGCTACTCGGTGCCCTGCGGCAGAAGAACACGCCCGTGCGGCTGCTCGCACTCGCGAACCGACACATCGTCATCGACGAGGTCCACAGTTTTGACCACTACCAGGCCGCCCTGCTAGAAGAGCTCTTGGCATGGTGGGGCGAAACCGATACGCGCGTCACGCTGCTCTCGGCATCACTGCCCAGCGCGGTGGCGCTCAGGTACGCACAGTCCTATGGCGGCCCGAGCGTTAACGTTACGCCAGATTATCCTGGCCACATCAGAGTCACCGCGTCGGGAGCGACGAGTGCGCCGGTGACATCACAACGCAGCTACTCCCTACGGGTAAACCTGCACGAAGCCCCGGCCACTGCACTGGTCGACGCCCATTTTGAGCGAGCCTTACAGTATCGGCAGCGGTCTGCCGATACGCGCATCGCCATCGTGGTCAACCAGGTGCAGCGTGCCCTTGACATCGCTCGGCGACTCACTGAAGCGGGCGAGCGTGTCATCGTGTTGCACTCACGAATGGCGGCGGGACATCGTGCTGCCGTCACCCGCGAGCTGCACGAGGTCGCTGGCAAGGCCAGCGGGCAGCGCGGTGTGATCGTGGTGGGTACTCAGATCATCGAATCGTCTCTTGATCTGGACTTCGACCACATGCTCACCGATCTGGCTCCGGCTCCCGCCCTCATCCAGCGAGCCGGCCGGCTCTGGCGATCCACGGCCGTCATCGACGGGGTGTGGGCTGCGCATCAGTTCCCGCGCCCGACCGTCTTGCCGACCCTCGACGTGGTCATCCCCACCGATATTTCTGGGGCGCTCGACGCGCGTGCGTCCCTTCCCTATCTACCGGGCGAGCTTCGCCGTACGGCGGATGCCCTGCGCCGCGACGTTCGTGACGGTTGTGTCATCGCCATCCCGGCCGACGTGCAGCCGCTTGTCGACGCGGCTGCGTTCGATCCACGATCGCCGGACCTGGAGGGCGTCGACGGGGAACTGGAGCTCATCGCCGCCGCGCGCAAGCTTCAGGCGGCCGACACCGTCGTGGTTTCCTTCCACCATGACCACCCCGACGGCACGATCCTCGGGCACGATACGACGCTTCGGGAATTGTCGGCGGTCACCGAGCCCGATGAGCTGGCCGAGTACAGCACGCGGCACATCGAGCGCCCCACCGTGGACTGTTTCATCGTTGAGCCCGAGGGCTCGTCGAAATGGGTCTGGCGGGCATCCGTCGAAGCAGCCCTGTACTCCCGGAATCCGCACGTTGTACGGGCGGTACTGGCTCTGACCTTTCCCGTATCTAAGAGCAACATCTCGGCGAAAACAGGAATCGAAGCGATCCCGGGGTTTGATCTCGAAGACGAAATCGGCATGCGCAAACGCGGCCCCATGCAACGGCAGCTGATGCCGGTGAGGCTCGTTGATGGTGCCGTCTACGACGACCTCCTCGGTGTGCGGTTCCGATGACTAACAGGACGGCTTTGGCAGAGACGAATCGACGAGTACTCAACGATGGGAGTAGTGCTATTACACAACAGGGAAACATTCGAGAACTGGCTTGGCTGCCCGTGATCGACGCGTCGGGGCGGCGATTGGTCGGCCTCGACGAACTTTTCACCAAGGCTCACCTGATCGAGCGAGTCGATGTGCGAGCCCCCATCGAGAAAGCGGGCGTACTCCGATTCCTCACGACCGTCACCGCCCTCATTGCTCGAGCGCAAGGCATCACGAAGGCAAGCGCCGAAGCTGTGACGACCGGCGGTTTCTCACCGGCGGCCATCGCGCAGGCCCTCGGCTCCCTCGATGACCGCTTATGGCTGATTCACGAAACCACGCCGTTCATGCAGGAGGGGCGCTACGTCGCTGCAACGTCGAGCGTGAAAACGGCCGCGAGTATCCGCTCAACCTCTCCAGGAGATTCAACCAAGGCATGGTGGGGGCGACCAGGCGACGGTTTTGCCACCGGTAATCTGTCCTTCGCAGACGCGCCGGCCGCACTGATGGGCTTCTGGTTCTACTCAGTCAATGGCAACGGCGCTGTCGTTCTTGACGGATCTTCCCTGTCTATGCAGGGTTCCGCGGCGGGCAAGGTTAAAGCGGCCGGCGTACGCCTGTGGAAGGTCGGGGAAAACCTCGCCGCAACGCTACTGATGAACACCCCACAACAATGGGTTAAGGAGAGCGGACTCCCAGCCTGGGCGCAGACCTTGCAGACGTCCGGCCAGCTCGATGCCTTAGTGGCCGCAACAATTACAGGCAACGCAGCCTTGTTGCTACCGGGAGAAGTCGACGGCGAGGTCATGTTCACCGGTGCGCATATGGGGAGTGTGCTGCGACGAGGAATACCACCGACCGCGGATGACCATGCCGCCGTGCAGGCGGCGAAGAACCGCAACAAAGCTGCGATCGCGGCCAACCGCACTCTTGCTGTTGGGGAGGTCCCGACCCCGCTGGAAACCCTCCCGCTGCTGGGAGTCGATGCGTTGAAAGCCTCGCTCGTGGATGCCTGGCGGGCTGACCCTCAGATCGTTTTGCGCAAGCCTGACCCGAAGAAAAGGGGCCCGCAGAAGGACGAGGATATTCGGGCGCTTAATGATGTCAATGCCGGCACGAGTGTGTTGCACAACTTGCGCGCCTGGTACCTGCGCGCTTTCAACCCGGAGGTGCCGGGTCGCGCAAGCATCCTGGTGCGCGAGGTGTTCACAACCGAGTTGTTCTCGATCCAGCTGAAGCAGAAGGGTTCCTACGGCGAATTGGTCGGGGCCTCGTGGCTGTCGATGCCTCCCGGCACGGTAGGTGGCTCGCCCGAGGTACAGGCTGCCCTGACGATGTTCGCGGAATATGCCTATGAAGGAGTACGCAGTGCGCTGTACAACGCCATCCGAACTGTGCTGCACGACGACGATTTCGTCGCCGCAACTCATGACTGTGCCCTCGCCCGGTTCAGTGCACTGGCCGATGACGTCGTAAGTGACGTGATCGAAGTCTCACTGCGGGGAGAGAAATTCACCAGTGAGCATGTGCGGTTGTGGACCGCCGCCGCGATCGAGGCTTTCGATGAAGCCGTCGAGCCTTATGTCAACGCACGCAGGTTACCCGACATCGCCGCCGCCCGCCGAAATCTGATCCGAGTCCTCAATCAAACCGAAAGTGAGAAGTGACCGTGAGCCTTCCCAACGAACTGCAAGCCTTCACCGGCCGACTGCTGGCCATCAGAAACTCAAACCCCTCAATGACCTCCGATGTGGCCCGAGGTATTTCCGAGATCACGGAGCGGTACGCATACGCGTACACGGTGCCCGCAACTGCGGGTTTGCACTACCCCGCAATGATCACAGGGGCCACGAGAGCGTTGGGGATGGTAGCGAAATATAAGCGCACACCGAACAGCTCTCTCACACTGGGTAGAAATTTTGCCAGCATCCCCGGCACGACCGATGGTGTGGGCGAACGCTTGGCGCTCGTCGTGGACCTCGACATCGAACAGGCGGCTCAGGTCATCGAAGGCCTGGTTAGCCGCGCGAACGCAGTCAACTTCTACGAGCTCGTGGAACTGCTCACGTTTTGGGACACCGGGGATCTCGAGCGCGACATGAAAACCCGCTCGCGCCTCGTCTACGACTTCTACTCCCGACCCGCCCACACAACGAAGAAAGCAAGCTGACCATGACTGAGAAAAACTACCTGACGATTCACTCGTTGACGGCACTGCCTTGGCACAACCTGAATCGAGACGATCGAGGACTGCCGAAGCAGGTACGCGAAGGTGGCAAGACCCGGGGCCGACTCAGCGCCCAATCGCTTAAACGAGCCATTCGCGTCGCCTACGAGTTGGATTCTTTTACCGACGCCACGAAGTCCTTGCGGTCGCGCGCCTTACCTGAAGAAATCGTGCGTCGGGCCGGGGTCATTGCCGTGACGAACGGGGTCGAGTTCGATGAGAAATCGGCGCTCAAGATCGCGACCAAGATCGTGAAGTCTTTGACGGCCAACGACAAGGATGCCGCCGAATCCGAGGGGCCCGCCAAAGAGGCAGCGAGCGACACCATGACGTGGCTCTCCGCCGATGAGATGGATGCACTCGCGGGAGTGCTGGGCAGCGCAAACGGCACAGGCGGCACTATCAAGGCTGCTGACTATATTAAGCGTCAGACTGGGAGCTTGAGCATCGCCGCGTTCGGTCGTATGTTTGCCGCGCAAAGCGACCTTCAGACTGAAGCCGGCATCGCCGTCGGGCCCGCGACCACGACGCATCCGATCATGATCGAAGTGGACTACTTCACCACTGTTGACGATCTCGGCGGTGGCGGAGCCGGTCACCTCGGTCAGGCCTTTTACACGTCAGGCGTCTACTACCGTTCGGTAACGATCGACAAAAAGCAACTACGCGATTCCTGGACCGGCTGGACCAGCCCGGATGCCGCCGATCGCCTCGAGCTGCTGGTGCGGTCCATCGTCACCGCACTCCCGAGCGGCAAGGACAACTCCACAGCCCCGAACACGCGGCCGGCGCTGATTCTCGCGGAGACTCAGTCGCACCGCACTGCCTATGAATTTCACGAGCCGGTGAAGGCCGACTTCGAGGGTGGATATCTCAAGGGGTCCATCGACCGGCTAATCGAGCAGGCCACTCAGGCACGCGCCTTCGATCCCAGCGAGTTTGGTGAATCGTTTGTCTCCGGCACATCGGTCAGCGCTGATCTTACGATCGGCTTTGAGTACTCCGCGGCCAGCCTGCCCCAGCTCACCAAGCGAATCGTGGAATGGCTGCAGCGGTGACACATACCCTTCTGCTGCGCTTCGCAGCCCCGCAACAGTCCTGGGGTTCAACCGAACTGGCCGACCGAAACTCCGAACCATTGCCTACCCGATCCGGTGTCATCGGGATGCTCGCAGCCGCGCTCGGCGCAGAGCGCGGCGCCTGGCCGGAATGGCTGTGGGCTGCCGATATCTGGGCCAGAGTCGACCGCAAAGGCGCGCTCAGCTCAGACTTTCATACGGTGGGTCTTCCTGCGGCTGGCGTGCAGAACATCCGTTCACGGCACCGAAAGGTTACGGGTGGACGAGGCAAAGCCAACTTCATCGTGCCAGTGGGTAATGGTGGCGGGTGGGCAGTGGGCGGCGGCACTATGGTCACCGTGCGGCAGTACCTAGCGGATGCCGAATTTCTGGTGGCCATCAGCCACGACGAAGAAGCTCGTGTGGCAGAGCTCGCTCACGCCGCCCGCAATCCCGTCTTTATGACGTATTTGGGTCGCAAGTCTTTCGCGCCGACCTTCCCCTTTCACCTGGGCGTGCGAGAAGGCGATCCCCGAGCGATCCTGTCTGCCCTGCCGACCCGGGCGAAAGGGGCGTCGCGACTGTCGCTTCACCATCTGTTGGGAGACCAGAACTTTGCGGTTGAGACCGTGCAGCCGCCGACGATGACGACGCTCGAGGGATGGGCCGCATGAATCACCTCACCCTGGTTACTGCTACATCCGTACGGGTCAAGAGCTGGAGCGATCATGGCGAACTGCACCGATTGGTGATGGGGATGTTCCAGTCGGCGAGTCTTCCCGGAGAACCCAACGAGAAGCGGGCAGCGAGCAACATTCTGTTTCGAGTCGACGAAGCGCCGACCGGAAAGGTGCTTCTCATCCGCTCCGATATCGCGCCGACGAACTTGCCGCGGGGCGCGCAGACGAAGGCGGTGTCTTGGCAGATGCCGCACGCGGGAGCGGCCGTCCGTTTTCGATTGACGGCCAATGCTATTCGCCGCGCTAGGCCGGTGACGCCGGCGGTTAAACGTGGGGTTGGCATCTCGCCGGTCGATGACGTGGCTGACTGGGTGACCAACAAACTCACCGGCGCCCTCGACGACGTCACACTCTTCAGCCATGACCGCAGTGTGGTTACGAGCGGTAAGTCTGCGCTGCAGCTTGACGTGGTCGATGGTTATGGTCTGGTTCGCGACCCGGCAGCTCTGCAAAGCCTGCTGAGAGTTGGAGTTGGGCGGTCGAAAGCCTTCGGCTGTGGACTGCTGACTGTTGCGCGAGCCTAACGGTGGCCTATTCACCGAAAGCGCTGCAGTACGCCAGTATCGGGGCCGCGGAACAGGTACGCCTCACTGATCGGGTGAGTTACCTCTACCTTGAATACGCCCAGATTGTGCAGGGACGAACCGGGGTGCTTGCTCTGCAAGCCGACGAGAGCGGTAACACTCGCGGCGAGGTGCAAATACCTGTCGGTTCCATAGCGGTGGTCATGCTTGGCCCTGGGACCTCGATCACGGCAGCGGCCGCCGCGTCTCTGGCGGCCGCCGGGGCGGTGGTCATGTTTAACGTATTGAAACGCGTGGCCGAGTCTCTGTGGGTCAAGGCCGTCGATGCAGCAGCGGATGGGGTAGTGGTGATGGTAACGAGTGCTCCCCAGACAGAACAAGGCTTTCGCGTGCAGCTGCACCAAGCGCGGGGGAAAGATGTCATTGATTTTGATGGAATCTCGCTCATGAGAAGTATTCCAATAAACGCACATGATGAGAAAGACAGTTCTCCGCCGTAAATATGCTGGTCCCGCAGTCTCTTCCCCGCGCACGCGGGGGTGTTCCCAGGACTGCTCGCACGTCGATTTCGAGCAAGCCCTCTTCCCCGCGCACGCGGGGGTGTTCCCCCCGCCAAGCTTGCCGCCGAACTCACCGCCGCCTCTTCCCCGCGCACGCGGGGATGTTCCCACTATGAGTCTTATTTTCGAGCGCGCGGCAGCCTCTTCCCCGCGCACGCGGGGGTGTTCCCGCGGGCACAGTTCCAAGAGATCGCCGCGACGGCTCTTCCCCGCGCACGCGGGGGTGTTCCCCTCACAGAGGTATCTGATGCAGGTAAATCGGACTCTTCCCCGCGCACGCGGGGGTGTTCCCAAGGTGATGATCGTCGGCGGTCGCGGAATGAACTCTTCCCCGCGCACGCGGGGGTGTTCCCGAATGAGCCATCCGATCGTGCGGAGTACTTAGCTCTTCCCCGCGCACGCGGGGGTGTTCCCTTTAGGCGGTACAGATCGTGGCAGAAGACCTTCTCTTCCCCGCGCACGCGGGGGTGTTCCCCGAGTTGAGCACTCGGAACCGTGATGCCACGACTCTTCCCCGCGCACGCGGGGGTGTTCCCCTTCCATCCATGCGGGCACGAAGTTGTTCGGTCTCTTCCCCGCGCACGCGGGGGTGTTCCCGCGCCGGCCGACTGGGAGAACCGACACGTAACCTCTTCCCCGCGCACGCGGGGGTGTTCCCCCCTACCGGCTGGAAACTGTCATGCCGGTGCCCTCTTCCCCGCGCACGCGGGGGTGTTCCCGTTGACGAACAGCAGATCGGCGACGGCATGACTCTTCCCCACGCACGCGGGGGTGTTCCCGTGCCACGGACCCTTTACGCTCTCAGCCTTGACTCTTCCCCGCGCACGCGGGGGTGTTCCCCGTGCAGCAGACACCAGCACGTCCCGCAACTCCTCTTCCCCGCGCACGCGGGGGTGTTCCCTCGCGCATTGGCCGGGTGCCTGCTCGGCAGCGCTCTTCCCCGCGCACGCGGGGGTGTTCCCGAGTGCGCTGTCGGTCTGCGGTTTCTCGCGAACTCTTCCCCGCGCACGCGGGGGTGTTCCCACGGATTCGCGGTCTGTCCTCATTGATGGGGACTCTTCCCCGCGCACGCGGGGGTGTTCCCAAGCTCACGCCCGCCCATGTCCGCAAACTGGCCTCTTCCCCGCGCACGCGGGGGTGTTCCCTGGGTGAAGTACTCGCCGAGCGACTTCACGCGCTCTTCTCCGCGCACGCGGGGGTGTTCCCGTGATCGCCGCGAACTCCTTGACCTGCTCCTGCTCTTCCCCGCGCACGCGGGGGTGTTCCCGTGATGGGCGTGAATGATTTGAGACGGCGAACCTCTTCCCCGCGCACGCGGGGGTGTTCCCCCCGTCATGGACAAAGCTGCCAACAAAACCAACTCTTCCCCGCGCACGCGGGGGTGTTCCCTGGAACGGGGTGGGGCAGAAGAATTACACCGTCTCTTCCCCGCGCACGTGGGGGTGTTCCCCCAGATGTGCACGCCGTCACCGGAAGGTTCACTCTTCCCCGCGCACGCGGGGGTGTTCCCTTTGGGCGCATGCTGAGCGTGTGGCTCAGTAGCTCTTCCCCGCGCACGCGGGGGTGTTCCCGGCGGCTACATCGTGCCGGCGCAGACCGAGTCCTCTTCCCCGCGCACGCGGGGGTGTTCCCCAGCCCGCCTACCGGATCACCGCCAACACGATCTCTTCCCCGCGCACGCGGGGGTGTTCCCACCCTGAGCAGCCTCCGCACCGGCCTGAGCCACTCTTCCCCGCGTGCGCGGGGGTGTTCCCGGCGTATTCACGCTGACCTCGGATATCACCCTCTCTTCCCCGCGCACGCGGGGGTGTTCCCCGGTACGCCTGCGATGTCGGCGTACACGTTCACTCTTCCCCGCGCACGCGGGGGTGTTCCCACGAATCAGCGCCTCTAGAAGCTCAGAATCGGCTCTTCCCCGCGCACGCGGGGGTGTTTCTTGGGTTTTAGGGTTGGGCGCAGTTTGTTCTGTCTCTTCCCTGCGCACGCGTTTCAGCTTGACGCCCACGTCCGTTTGGGGTGTACCCCAACTAGGCGTCAGACGTCTTTATCTAAAATTGTCAGAATAGGATCGAATTCTGATTGGTGGACATCCCTCATGACCGGGTCTTAGACTTTAATCTGACGCAACGGGTAGGAGAGCCTCATGACGGGTCAACGAGTTGGATATGTGCGAGTCAGTACCCTCGATCAGAACACCATTCGTCAGCTTGCTGGCGTCGACGTCGACCGGGTGTTCGAGGACAATGCGTCGGGGAAGGACCAGAAAAGGCCCGAGCTAGAAGAGATGATCAAGTTCGTCCGAGATGGCGATACCGTTCTCGTGCATTCCATGGATCGTCTGGCCCGCAACTTGGATGACCTTCGCTTGATCGTGCACCGACTCACGGCGAAGAAGGTTCGGGTTGAGTTCGTGAAAGAGCAGCTCACCTTCACGGGCGATGACAACGCGATGGCGAACCTGCTTTTGAACGTTATGGGGGCGTTTGCTGAGTTTGAGCGGTCTTTGATCCGTGAGCGTCAACGTGAGGGCATTGCTCTGGCCAAGAAGCGTGGCGTCTATCGTGGTCGTACCCCGTCGCTCGACATTGCTCGCGCGGTCGAGCTGCGCGAGAAGGCTGCCGCTGGCGTGCCGAAGTCGGTGCTTGCTCGAGAGTTCGGGATCAGCCGCGAAACTGTCTATGTCTACCTTCGCGCCGGGGATTGAGCGGGCTGTAGACGATTCGGTGTGGTTAAAGGTGGATTCCTGCGGTGTCGATCAGTTCGACCCAGCGCGTTCGAGGGTCGGTGTCTTCTCGGATCGCCAGGGCCGAGGCGGAGACGTCTGCTTCGGACAGGGCGGCCAGGTTGAGCCCGGTGAGGTCGATGATGTCGACGATGGGTACTTGATAGGTGCGGTACGGTCCAAGCGGCGGGGGATTACCGTCGAGGAGGGATCGAGTGCGGACCGTGTCGAGGTCGAGGTCTTCTAATTGTGGGCTTTGGTCGAGGATGAATCCGGCAGCGTGCAGAACGGTGGAGCCGTCCGCAGTCGTGGTCCATGCTGCGATCTTCCAGAATGCTTGCGGGATCCTCACGCCACGGTATGTCGGATCCTGGGCGGAGAGTACGGGGGCGGTGAAGACGCTGATGCGGTTACTATTGGTGCGTGCGTAGGTGAGGACGTGGTCCTCGAGGCCGAGCCAGAGTTGTTTCGATTGGTTAAAGTCTGCTGCTTGGGGGGCGGCGTTGGTGTAGGCGAAGGTATCGTAATTTGCTCGCCGGACTGTTGTTGTATCGCCCCAGACCGGGTCCCGGCGCCGGACGAGGTGCCCGCGGTCGAGGTCGTTTCGGGCGTAGACGGCCTCCCCCGCCTGCTCGTAGAGCGGTATCCGCGAGTCGACGTGCCAGTCGTCGCCTCGGTCAACGGTAACGAGCTGATCCCCATCGATGTTGACGCCGGTCGCGATTGCAAGGCGCCGCGCAGGGTCGAGAAGCACGGTGAAATGTGTATACGGCAGTTCACGAATCAGGGTTCCGGCGAGAGGAGCCGGGAACGGCAGAGGGATCTGGAGGAAATCGGCGTTGTATCCAGCAGGAGAAAATAATGCGGCGTCCATGGTGATAGTCAAGCAGTCAGAGCCGACAGATGGGGTTTTCGAATTTATATGGCGGCGTTAAGGGGGAGGTTCCTTTTCGCTGGTGTCTTTTGCTGGCCATAGACGCGAGTGCCCGAACATGCTGACACCAATCTGGAAGTCGCCTTCAGCGCATGGCTCGACGACAAAACTCAATAAACCAAGGCGGCACAAAAAGCCGCTTGACATCAATAGGAGCGTCCCCTCGGGGGGACGGGACCGTGCTTGGGTTCTCTTGGTCGTTTCGCATGGCGGCTAACACATGATGACAGCGTCTCACCTCCACGCCATTTTGGATAAAACACAGTGATCAGAGACCGAGCAGGGGGTACGTTCGATTCAACAGATCGAAAACCGCTATGGGCGTACGGCCCGTCGGCGCTGAATGAAATGGAGCAGCACCATGGCAACAATTCTCTGGATCATTGCGGTAATCCTCGTTATTGCAGGCATTGTCGCTCTATTTCGACGACAGGTTCTCTGGGGTATTGTGCTCATCGTCGTGGGGCTGCTGGTTGGTCCAGGTGGCGTGAGCCTCTTCAGTTGAGACTGCGGATCGAGTAGCCGTTTCGGGGCGTGGCGGAGCTCCGGAACGGTTTCGGCGTGAAGGATCCGCTGACGCTCTTCGTTGTCTGAGCGCTGCATGACGATATGGGCAATGTCTACCGTTAGCGCGTGGTGGCGTTGCGCGACCCGTTTCGCGGATGCTCGAGCTATCAGTTCCGGAGTGGTCCCCGGCGCCGGACGTGTGCGCGCGAGAGTGACCGCCAGTTTGTCGCCGTCAAAGCGACGATAATTTTGTCGGGTTGCCTCGGGCGCGCTGACCAACAGTGCGTGGATCTGATTGATGCTCGCGGTGCGTGCCTTGTTGGCTGAAGCGCGTTCCGCGAGCAAGATCCGCATTGATTCGATATCGCCGTCGCGTTGTCGGACACGGCGTGAACGGAGGTGGACATCCTTTTCGAAAATTCTGAGCGCCGTACCGGCTACTGCGGGAGTGCTTTTCTTGTCGGATGTTTCCCAGCGCCTCGCCAGCATTTGCGCTTAACCTGAGGGGCGAGAGGATCACAACTCTCCGTTGCCGCGGAAGAGACTTAGACGATGCCGAGAATGATTTTTCCGTGGAACGCATCACGGCTGGCGTCGGTTCGTCGTCGTCTTCAACCTCCGCGATTTATCCAGGTCGCCAAGATCGCTGTTGCTGTGGCGATCGCCTGGACGCTGTCCCCTTTCCTCCCTGGGGATGCTCAGGAATTGCGGTACTACGCGCCGCTGGGCGCACTTTTGAGCATGCACCCCACGCTTATGCGTTCGCTCCGCAGCGCTTTACAAACCCTCGCTGGGCTCGCCGTGGGAATCGCCCTCGCCGGGGCCGTGCTCCTCCTGAGCGAGCCTAGCGTGTGGACGATCTCGCTGGTCATGGGCTTTGGCTCCCTTATTGGGGGAATGCGATGGCTTGGTGTGGGCGGGGAACAAGTACCCCTGACTGCTCTTTTCGTTCTCATCATCGGCGGCCCGGAAGCCGATGGTTACACGGCCGGTTATCTCGCCCAAGTCTGTCTGGGAATAATGGTGGGACTTTTGGTCAACCTGCTAATTTTGCCGCCGCTTGCCGTCGGCACGGCTGTCGAGCGGTTGACCAGTTTTCGAGGCACCCTCGCCACACACCTCAGCGATATCGGCGTGGCATTGGTCGAGAGTTGGCCTCCGGAGCGTGAACTTTGGGCGACCAGGGACAACGCACTCTCCGACGCGGCCCGAGATGTCAGGTCGGCTGTGCAATACGCCGACGAGAGTCGTAAGGGTAACCCTCGCGCTCGGTTCAACCGCAGAAATCTTGTTGTTGACTATGAGGACCTCGCGGCTCTGGAGAACGTCACTTTTCACGTGCGCAACCTGACTGAAGTTTTTGCAGGCATGATCTGGGGTAAACCGATTCCCCTTGAGCTGCCGCCCGCACTGCGGCCGGTTCTGAGCGATGCCCTGCACGCGGTCGCGGAAACTTTGCGTGCCACAGACGACGGCCCGCGTGATAGCGCACCCTTTGATAACGCCGTAGCGGCAGTCGAAGCGATTCTGCACGGCATGCAAGAGTTGGGTGCCGGGGCGACATCGCTCAGCCCCACGGCCGCGATCGTCATCGATCTGAAACGCATTTTAGTCGCGCTACGCCCTGGGACCGAGAGGGATTCTGAAGGGTCTCCCTCACCCGTCGTTTAGCCCATCCCATCGCATGTTCACGCTGCTGAGGTTCCGCGCACAGGTACCTTCCTGTTCCTGCGAGTTTTTCCTTACCCGGGTTGACCTTGGATTAGCCTTCGGTACGGTGAAGAGGGTTGCAGAAACTATTTCATCCGATTCGCATTAGGAGGTCACCACGCCCAACGCCATCACTACTCGTGACTTTTGATGAAGGAGAATTTTTATGTTGTTTGATACATCCACCACAGCGCTCGTGCTGACGGACCCACAAAACGATTTTCTCAGCCCTACCGGTGCGACTTGGGAACTGGTCGGTAAGAGCGTCGAAGAGAATAACACCGTCGAGCACATTGAGCAGCTGCTCGTGAGTGCCAAGGCCTCTGGGTATGAAGTTTTCGTATCTCCGCATTATTATTTTCCCTACGATCACCAGTGGGAATTCGGCGGAACCTTGGAAAAGATGATGCACAAGATCGGCATGTTCGATCGGCCGGGGCCCTTGGATCTTGACGGATTTTCTGGCTCAGGAGCTGACTGGCTGGAACGCTACAAACCGTTCCTGCAAGACGGCAAGACGGTAGTGTGTAGCCCGCACAAGATCTACGGACCCGAGCAGAACGACCTCGTGCTCCAGCTGCGTAAACGCGGAATTAGCAAGGTTGTGCTCGCAGGAATGTCAGCAAACCTGTGCATCGAAAGCCACCTACGTGAACTGTTGGAACAGGGATTTGACGTGGCCGTCGTTGCCGACGCGACCGCCGCTGCGCAGCACCCTGAACTCGGCGACGGGTATGCGGCCGCCCTGACCAACTTCAACTACATCGCCGGGGTAGTGCTTACCACCGAGCGAGCAATAGAAATGTTGGAATCCGCCGTATCCGTGGGAGACCTGTGAGCTGCGGTTCGGCAAAGCCGCCGCTGGTCCCCACCGAGTCCTCCATTTACGGCGATCTGCGAGCGGTTTTCATCAACGCTTGCTGAAGAAAAGTCCCAAACTCAGCTATACCCAAGAGCTGATGGCTATTCCGAGTGTCGTCGAACAGAACGTGCAGCAGCCATCGGGAACGATGGACCGACTGATGCGCCACGTGTACTGTCGATCGCGTTAATTGACGACTGACCTGCCGCGGATACCTCGGTGGAAAGGTATTTGGGACCGAAAAGGTGGCCTCGATCGCAGTCAATGGTGTCTCCTCGCGTCCCATTCCACGCTCGACGAATTCATCCCTTCGTTGCGACGACCGCTTGAATTCGCCGAGGTATGCACAACTAGCGGGCAGCTCGAGGCTGCCCGGGTATTAAAAGTCGTACACCTCCGAAAGTGAAAACGGACCGTTCATGTTTACGGTCATGAAAACCAGGGAGAGAAAAAATGAAGGCAGTCGTTTATAAGGGCCCCAACGAGGTCAACGTTGAAGACGTTCCAGATGCCACGATTGAACGTCCCACTGACGTTCTCGTACGCATCACGGCCACGAATATTTGCGGTTCAGATTTACACATGTACGAGGGACGCACCAATTTCGAAACTGGACGCACGTTTGGCCACGAAAATATGGGCGAGGTCATCGAGATCGGTAACGGCGTCGACAAGGTAAAAGTCGGCGAACGCGTCGTGCTGCCGTTCAATATTTCTTGCGGGTTTTGCAAGAATTGCGAACGAGGTTTCACCAACTACTGCATGACCACTCAACCAGACCCGGTCGGTGCGGGCGCCGCCTACGGCTTCGCGGGAATGGGACCGTATCCTGGCGGGCAGGCCCAAATGCTGCGTGTGCCCTACGGCGACAATAACTGCTTGCGCCTGGGTGAAGACGCCATAGAAAAGCAAAACGATTACGTGATGCTTTCGGATATCTTCCCTACCGGCTACCACGCTACCGAGATGGCCGGCGTTATCCCCGGTGACACAGTAGTGATTTACGGTGCGGGTCCGGTCGGGCTGATGGCTGCCCTGTCTGCCACGATCAAGGGCGCGAGTAAAGTCTGGGTGGTGGATCGACGCCCAGACCGGCTTGCCCTGGCCGAGCAGATCGGCGCGATTCCCGTTGATGACTCGAAGACGGACCCGGTTCAGTTCGTTTTGGACCAGACCAAGGGTATTGGCGCGGATCGGGGTTGTGAATGCGTGGGCTATCAGGCCCACGACCCCCAGGGCACCGAAGATCCTGCCATGACTCTGAACCGGCTAATTCGATCTGTGCGCATCACCGGCGGAATTGGTGTGGTCGGTGTTTTCCTGCCGGCAGATCCTGGCGGCATCGACGAGAACGCTAAGCAGGGCAAGATTGCTATTGACTATGGCCTGCAGTGGCTCAAGGGAATAAACATTGGCAGTGGCCAATGCCCGGTGAAGAAATATAATCGGCAGTTGCGCGAGCTGATAGCTGTGGGTAAAGCCAAGCCATCATGGATCGTTTCTCACGAGATTCCCCTTAGCGATGCCTCGGATGCTTATAAGAACTTTCGCGACCGCACCGACGGGTGGACCAAAGTTATCCTCAAGCCCGAATAGGCCAACCCCTAGCGGCCCATTTGACCTCGCTTCTGTGGTCCAAATTACGGCGCGCGCGGCAGGGAGAACCAGACCGCGCAGTTCCTCTGCCGCTACGTTTTTAGTGGGTCATTTCCCAGTTCATTAACGAGTATCGCCATCGTGAGTGCTCGGCGTCGAAATCTGTGCCCCGTGCCCTGTGCCGCTTCACGTAGCTGACCACCCTATATATGTGTTCGATATCGGACGCGGTCAGTTCGGCCTTTTTCATTCTAAGAATTGCAGACATATGATCACCCGTGGCCTATACAAACCCAGCCGCGGTAAATGTCTAGGAAGAGAGTAAACACATGAGTCAAGAAATGAATATCGCAGCCCAGCAGAAGTTTGGTGACGCCGTGAACAGCGGAAAACTCGACCTTCTCGACAACCTCGTGGCAAAAGATGCAGTCGATAACGACCCTGCCCCTGGGCAAGGCCCTGGTCCTGAGGGTTACAAAGCGTTTTTTGGCGAGATGATTGCCGCTTTTCCAGACCTGCACATCGCAGTTGAGCGTCTCGTCGCCAACGATACCGACGTCGCATTCGCTTATATCCTCACCGGCACCCATCAAGGACCTTTGATGGGCCACGCTGCCACTGGTAAAAGGATGTCGGTTCGTGGCATGCAAATTAGCCGGTTTGAGAACGGGAGACTTGTCGAGCGGTGGGGTAGCAGCGACCAACAGGGCATGCTCGAACAGCTCGGCTTGGCACCGTAATTTGCGACTACTGGCGTTTCAATCAGGGCAAAGTCAAGTCGTCGGAGCAACGCAGTGTTTTAGGCTGCGAGGAGCAGCTGGTTGAGTCGTTGACCCGGGGTGTCGAGGTCGAGGGTCGGGCGAGGGCGTCGGTTGAGCTTGGCGGCCGTGCGGCGTAGGTCCTCGGCACTGTGTGTGGAGAGGTCGGAGCCCTTCTCGATCCAGAACCGCAGGAGGCGATTCGTGTTCTCGTTGCTGCCGCGCTGCCAAGGTGAGTGCGGGTCACAGAAGTAGAGCGTCGTGTCGAGGGCGGTTTGGACGTCGGCATACCCTGCGAGCTCGGTTCCGCGGCGCGGGCTTGGGCCCAGCCGTCGCGGGTGACGAGCTGGACGAGTTTCAGGCGTCCCTCGGGCGTCAGGGGTGCGTTGGCGTGAGTAACGTAAGAGATGAGGGCCTCCGTGGCATCGGCTTGAGCGTGGTAACCCAATCGATACCGGAGGTCCTCACCTTTTTACTCCAGCCACGCTGCATACAACCACCGTGGGAACAACACCTAGACCCTATTGTTGCGACGCTGCAGCATTCGGTGCAGGCCACCCCCGAGCGCGCCGATAAACATGAAGATTGAACCGATGACGAACAGCCAGACCGCAAGCGTATAGAAGTGGTTAAAGGCTTTGAAGAAAAGCACAGAGCCGACGACGAACAACAGGTTGCCGCTGATGCCTATGGTGGTGTGGATATGTTCGTAATCTTGGACGAGGGTGCGAATCATGATGAGATTCCTTCAGTTTTTTCATGGGCGATGACAACCCGATTGTGCTGACCGATTCCTGCGGCGGAACGCTCTCGAGAGCGTTGTGGAGACGCCGGTTGTTGTGCCAGTCGAGCCGGCCGAAGGGAAGCTCCCCGACATCAGGCAAGGACTTCAAATCAACCCTCTTGAATGGCGATCCTTTGGCCGCGACCGCGTTTCATAGTGCCCAATCACGGTCTCGTCTCCCAACGTGACAGTGTTCGATAAATGCCTGCATTCGCTCAGGCTACTCGCGTCGGGGGTGGCAATTTAATCGTTTTAGTTGCTATGCCTGAGCGCACCTGTTAGTCCTGATATGGTCGGCACGATTGATTCTGGTCGCTGCTGTTACAAGCGGGAAGAGAGTGGTCATGATGCGCGAGAACCCTCCGGTGAACGAACCTCAAGACAGCGACATTGAAGTTGGGAAGCCTAAGGACTGGGCCGCTGGGATGCCCGGTGTGCTGCACTCAATGATTCCGGCGATCAAGGATATGGGCGTGGATCGAACGCGAAAGACGATGCTGTCTCTGAACCAGAAGGACGGCTTCGATTGCATGAGCTGTGCGTGGCCGGATCCTGATCATCGCAAGGCATTCGAGTTCTGCGAAAACGGCGCCAAGGCCGTCACCTGGGAAGCGACGCCCATTGTCGTGTCCTCCAGTTTTTGGGCCGAGCATTCGGTCAGCGACCTGCTCACGCGTTCGGAGTATTGGCTGGGCACGCAGGGACGCCTGACTGAACCTGTCTATAAGCCAGCCGGTGAGGACCACTACCGGCCTATCAGCTGGGACAAGGCATTCGCCATCGTCGGCAACAAGCTCAACAGCCTCGAGTCCCCCAATGAGGCTGTCTTTTACACCAGCGGTCGCGCGTCCAACGAGGCCGCCTTCGCGTATCAGCTTTTCGCCCGCAGCTACGGGACGAATAACCTGCCCGACTGCTCCAATATGTGCCACGAATCAACCGGTCGGGCCTTGGACCCGACCATTGGAATTGGCAAGTCCACGATCGCCTACGATGATTTCGGCAAGGCCGATCTGATCATTATCATGGGCCAGAATCCGGGAACCAACAGTCCCCGCATGCTCACTGCTCTCGAGGAAGCCAAGGACAACGGCGCGGAAATTGTCGCCGTAAATCCCCTGCCGGAAGCGGGACTGAGAAGATACAAGAACCCGCAGCAGGTCAAGGGCATCATCGGCCACGGGACTGAGATTGCCGATCAGTTCATTCAGATCAGGCTGGGCGGGGACATGGCCCTGTTACAGGCCGTCTCCAAAAGGGTGCTCGATGCTGAGGCCGAAAACCCGGGAACAGTTCTGGACCGCCAATTCCTTGACGAGCACTGTGAAGGGCTGGAGGAGTTAACACTGCACCTCGCGGAGCTGGACGAGGGTGCAGTCCTGGAGGCGACTGGCCTGCGCATAGACGAGATCGATGAGTTGGCGGCCCGATACCTGAAAGCTGAGAGGGTCATCATCACCTGGGCGATGGGGATAACCCAGCACAAGAAAGCGGTCGCCACGATCAAGGAGATCATCAACCTGCTTCTGCTGCGCGGAAACATCGGCAAGCCGGGCGCTGGCGCTTGCCCGATCCGAGGCCACAGCAATGTCCAGGGCGACAGGACCATGGGTATCTGGGAGCAAATGCCACAGTCATTCATGGACGCACTCGGCAAGGAATTCGGCTTCGAGCCGCCAATTGATCATGGAGTGGACGCGGTCAAGACAATCCAGTCCATGCGTGACGGCGGCATCAAATTTTTCATGGCATTGGGAGGCAACCTGGTCGGGGCGATCGCGGATACCAATGCCGCCGAAGCCGCGATGCACGGCACGGACATGACCGTCCAGATCTCCACCAAACTGAACCGCTCCCACGCGGTCGTGGGCAAGGAAGCGCTTATTCTTCCGACCATGGGCCGCACCGAGGTCGACCGACAGACATCGGGAGAGCAATTCGTGTCGGTCGAAGACACGGTCTGTGCGGTGCATCCCTCCTTCGGCGTGATTGAACCGGTTGCACCTGGCCTGCTTTCCGAGGTTGCCATTATCTCCCGCTTGGCACGGGCGACGATCGGGGAGAAGACTAACGCTGATTGGCCTGGATTCGAGAAAGACTACGATCTGATCCGCGAACACATCTCGCACGTGGTGGAAGGATGCCAGGACTACAACATAAAAATCCGGAAGGATGGCGGCTTTGTGTTGCCGAACGGGCCGCGAGACTCGCGCACTTTCCACACGCCCACGGGCAAGGCCATGATCACTGTCAACGGGCTTGAGTTTATTGGCCGGCCGGCCGCGACCTTGATCCTGCAGACTATGCGATCCCATGACCAGTTCAACACCACCATTTACGGTTTCGACGACCGTTACCGGGGCATCAAGAAAGGCCGGCATGTGGTCTTCGTGAATCCGGAAGACCTCGCTGAACTGAGCTTGGAGGACGGCCAGCAGGTGGACATTCACGGCGTGCACGATGATGGCGCGCAGCGAGTACTGCGCAATTACCGTGTGGTTGCCTATCCCAGCGCCCGTGGGTGCGCTGCCACGTACTTTCCCGAGGCGAACGTTCTTGTTCCCCTGGACAAAGTAGCCGACGACAGCAACACACCGGTATCCAAGGCCGTCATCGTCAGGCTGGAACCTGCTCAGAAGCAGGAGTCCCTGGTCAAGTCCTTTTGAGTGGTGTTTCGGTTTCCCTGTGATCCCTCGGCTGATTAGGCGCTGGGGGCAGAGATCTCGATAGCCACCTCCTCGGGCATAACGGTCCCGACGGCCTGAGATTTGGCCAGGGCATCGAGGCCGAGATAGCGGCGGGACTCGACCCATTCATCGTGTTGCTCGGCAAGGACAGCTCCCACGAGACGGATGATCGAGTCCCTGTTAGGGAAGATCCCGACGACATCGGTCTGGCGCCTGGTCTCCCTATTTAAGCGCTCGTTCGGGTTGTTCGACCAGATCTGTTTCCAGGGCTCTTTCGGGAACACTGTGAACGCGAGAATGTCGGCCCTGGCCGTGTCGAGATGCGCACGCTTTCGGGAGCTTGTGTTCCGATGCGTCCAGGACCCGGTCGAACTGGGCATTCACTGCGTCTGCATCGGGCTGGTCATAAACGGTATGCAGCAGCGTCTTCACTCACGGCCGCGAGCTCTTCGGTGTCGCTGACATCAGACCGCTTGCGTCTGGAACGGTTATGGTCTGTCGGCTTCATGTATGAGATCCGGCACCACGACAACGGGACATCGGGCGTGTGGCACCACATGCTGGCCCACCGATCCAAGAAGAACACCGGCTAATCCGCCATGCCCTCGCGACCCTACCACCAACATTGCCGCATCTTCCGCGGCAAGAAGGAGGGCCTCTGCCGGATGCCCCTCAACTGCCTCACTGGTCATCATCACATCATGCCCACGCGACGCGTTTTCGGCCAGTTGAGCGACCTCGCGGGATGTTGCCGATGACAACTCACGAGCCGTATCCTCCAACGGATTCATTCCCAATGTCCCGATCCCGTCGGCACCATAGATTTGCGATTCCTGCCAAGTCATGACGACATGAATGGGCACACCGCGCAGTTGTGCCTCACTGACTGCCCAATCCAAAGCAGTTCCCGACCCGGCTACCCCATCAACTCCCACCACGATCCGTCCAAGATTGCGGTGAACTGTGGTAACCCTGATCTGCGCCTCGTCCAGATCATTCGAGCCCGCCGTCCCGGAATAGTTATTGTCCCTATCGTCCATGAGCTCCTCCTTGCGATTCGTTTGCGTCATGACCTAGATACGACGGGTATCTGATCATCGGTCCAGGCTATCGGCGAGAACAGCGGCTCAGCCAATGTTCGGTTTTTTGTGCGGGTCAGGAAGAACTGGCGATGGTCGGTGGACAGATTTCGTCTATGGCTTGTTCGGGTTTGTCCTGGCACATAATTTTTCGCCAGGGTCGCAGCCGCCCGGGTACGCCTTCACTCCGGTATCTGGCGAGAGTATGCCATTCGGTTGACGCGTTGATCCGACTCGAAAGGTCCGCGGACTTAGCCGTGGCGCGGCGAGCGATGTTGGAACGGACGCAGACAAACAGGGCCACAATCGTGCCGCCGTGAGTTCTGTATTTCTTCGTGCCAGCATTGGATACGACCTCGCCCCGATCTTTTGGATTCGGTTGAATGAGATGAAGGACGACGATGATGACGTCCTGTTCCACTTCAATATCGTGTGCGAGGCACGACTCGACGGCGATCGGGGCTTGTAAATGGGTGTGGCGTTGCAACGTGGACGACCGGCGGTGGGGTTGGGAAATGGTCTTACATCGACCATGAGCGCTGTCGATGGTTGGCGGTGATTCTCACGGAAGTGGCTGTCAAGTTTCGCGTAAATGTGTTTTCAGGAAGAGGGACGTTCGCGCGAAGGCATCTGCGGTCTCGTCTGCGGCGTGGCGTGGAAGGTCTGGGTCTAGCGCGAAGCCGTGGCGGACTTTGGGGTAAACAACCACCGAGGATTGCGTGGTGGTGTGGGTCAGGATTTCGCGCATCTGTTGGAGGTCACGGGCGGGGGTGCTGGTGTCTTTGCCAGCATATATTCCTAGCCAGGGTGCCTTGAGCACGCGTGTGGCATCGATGCCGCTGAGGATGCCAGGCCAACGTGGCGAAGCTAAGCTGGCGCCGTAGAAGGTGACTGCGGCGTCGATGTGCAGTGTTGCTGCCGCCCACAATGCGAGGGTGCCTCCCATGGAGAAACCTATTACCGCTACTTTCTGTGCTCCTTGGGCGCGGATCCAGGCCAGGGCGCTCTCGATGTCGAATGTGAGCCCTTCCGCCGTTAATGTGTCGTGGTAACGGCGGGCTTGTCTGAATTTCCCATCGGTGACGACGGGGTCTGCGATGCGGTGGTAGAGGTGCGGCGCGGCGGTGAGATAACCGCAGTCGGCCAGGCGCGCGACGAGAGCGGTGACTGGAGCGGAGAGGCCCCAGACCTCGTGGAGCACAATTACTCCAGCCCGGGCTATGCCCGCCGGTACTGAAACTGTCAGGGGGACACCGCCGGGCCCTGCAGTGTTTATCGCGTGCGAATTATCAAAGTGGGCCGGGACCGGTTCCATGCTTTCTCCGTTCGTTCAGGGCGTCCGGTGGCAGCGACGTTACCGGGATGTCAGTGCTTGACCTGCGTGAACCGGTGGGCTGGAGCGAGGAAGTTTCGTCACTGACTAGGTTACCGACGGCTGCAGGATGAATGCACTGTGGTGGCTGGCAAACGAGGTCTCGTCCGCACAGTGTTGCGGAGCGTAGTGTCGGGCGCACAAAACAGGCATTTCTGATGCGGGCAGCATGTGCGGTTCAATAGAGCATGGCTGGTATCCGTGTGTGCACGATCGGGCATTCGACTCATCCCATTGAGGAGTTCGTGGGAATGTTGAATGCAAATGGTGTCAAACGCCTCATCGACGTACGGACTGTTCCGGGGTCTCGTCACAACCCGCAATTTGGGGAACGCGAACTTGTCGCGAGCATGCCGGAGGTAGGTATCGACTATCAGCGACTCCCAGGGCTCGGCGGGTTACGGCACACTCCGGCGGCAGAGGCATCTATCAACGGGGCGTGGCGTAATAAGAGCTTTCGCAACTATGCCGATTACATGCAAACGCCCGAGTTCGTGGCCGGTGTTGACGAGTTGATCGCGTTGGCGAAGAAGCAGACGGTAGCGATCATGTGTGCCGAGGCCGTTCCGTGGCGTTGTCACCGATCACTAATTGGCGATGCGTTGCTGGCTCGCGGCCTGCAGGTTGTTGACATTATGAGCCTGACCAAGACCACGCCACACACCATGACCAGTTTCGCGAAGGTCGATGGTGACCGTGTCTGGTACCCGCCAGAAAATTGATCGACAAGGGTACGAATCCGGGTTGGGCACGGTGGTGCACCGATTACTCTGAAGACATTCGGCAACATTGTGGTGGTGGAAGGCATACTCATGGCAGTGAAATTCTCTGTTGGCGCTCACGTGCGCTGGAACTCTGAGGCCGGTTATGTGCAGGGTTTTATCACGAAGATTCATACGAGAGACGTGGAGTACAAGGGTCATATTCGCCGCTGTAGCCCGGAAGATCCGCAGTATGAGATTACGAGCGACACGACCGACCATGTGGCGATGCATAAGGGCGAGGTACTGACAAACATTTAGCCATTGCGGCGATCAATAAATGTTTTCGGCAAAGGCGCGCGCCCTGCGCGACTGCAGGCAGATTGCTGACGGCCACGGATCGGATGGTGACGTTCTCGGATTGGCGGGTTCGCCGCAATTTGCCTCGAGATTATGGTTATGGGCGACCTGGTTTGTATGTTGAAACGGATGACGCATCCGCTAACCAGTAGCGCCAAGGAAAGTTTGTCGCATCGCCGCCGGGACCGCTGACGCCAACGCGGGGGCCGGTTCGGTGGGGCAGGACTATTTCGTCGTCAGGAACAAAAAATTTCCACTGTCCGCCGAAAAGATTGTCACCGTCGTTTGACAGGGTTGCCCCAAAGCTTTGGGCAACGCAGCCAGGGCCGCGCGCCAAACTGCTTTCTCGGAGAGGAACTTTTCGAGGTTTGCTTTCTCGCCTGCTTCGGGCGATGTCGGTTCCTGCCAGCACGTTTCCTGCCCTGACGAGACAACCGTATGGTTGGCCTGATTGCCCCGTAACGAGGTTCAGCGCGTGATGCATGCCATAGGTGAAGTAGCAGTAAAGGTGTCCGGCAGGGCCGAACATTGTCTTATTCCGATTCGTCTTACCCCGATAGGTGTGCGCGCCGGGGTCGCGTTCACCCGCATACGCCTCGACCTCGGTGACTTGAATGGCTACAGTGCCATCGTCATCGGTGCGTTGAAGGATACAGCCGAGAATTTCCGGTGCGACATCGAGTACGTCGCGCGCGAAAAACCCGCGGTCCGCCAGATGAAATCCAGTCAACAAGGTCATCTAGTCAGCGTATCCACTCCCAGCGGCGACACTTGAACGAGACGCTGAGAGCGTCTCGGAAGCCGGTCCTTGAGCAAGGCCAATAGGGTGAGCTGCCTAATGGCTGTGCCGAGGTCGCTGGGGAAAATGGAAGCTTGGGCAGTGAATGGTGCCAGGTAGTGCCGGTAGTAAAACAGGCTGGCCACGTTGATGATCACAGCGACGATCCCGGTGCCTTACACAAGGTTGACAGAGAGGGGAATCCTTTCACCAGAAAGAAAGCGACAGGAAATCAGGGACGGTTCAGAGTCCGATCTCGGGCTCTGATTTTTTCCCAGGCATGCCGGGAAAGGTCGCGACTCACAACGAGAACCAGCGTGTTGTGACAGGCAGGCAAACACAATTTCTTCGTAGCCGATGCGACGTCGATTAATGCGGTTGCGCAGCAAGTCGGCCGCAAGATGGGGAGTCGATCATGTATACGACAGGCTGCTGCGTGGCATATGAGCCGGGATATCGAGGACACATGTTGATGAATAGACATCGGGAATGTATTTTCATTAACCGTTTCAAGACCATGCCTAAGCGGAAGTTTCAAATGAAGCAACAAAAGAGCCACGCAGAAATTTTCTATCGTTTACGGCGGCTCCTTGATCGAGTGGACCCGCAGGCATATCCTTTAATCATGGCTCCACCCCTCAGCAGCGCACTTTGTAAGGACTGCGCTGAGGGGTTATCGAGTGCAAAATTTTCCGGCGACTCTAAAATCGGCGACTGTGTGGTCACCCTTCATCAAGGCAGCCAGTTGTCGAATGAAGAGACTGAGGTCCTCGACTGCTCGTCTAGGCAGCATCGACAAAAGACCCCCGATGCGTAACCCTCTATTTTGGACGCTTCCTTGCAATTCTCACTCTCACAGCCTATTGAAAGGACTTGAATCATGACATCTGCAGAGCGCAGCAAGCTCGTCCGGCTACAGGACACCAATATGACCATCGCCGCGACGGATTCCGACATCCGTGGGTACCGAGTTCTCGACAAGGACGGCAACAACCTCGGGAAAGTGGACGCTCTCCTGCTCGACGAGCAGGAAGAGAAAGTGCGATTCTTTGAAGTCGCCACGGGCGGTTTTCTGGGAATTGGCAAAGATAAGTCCTTCATTCCTGTCGACGCGATCACCCATATCGGCGATAAAGACGTCCACCTAAACCTATTGACCGACACTGTGGCTGGATCTCCGTCCTATGATCCCGATCTCGTTGACGACAACGTCTTCTTCCATGACACTTATGGTTATTACGGGTTCTTGCCCTATTGGGGAACGGGATATGTCTACCCGCCCTACCCGTACTACCCCGGTCTGTACTAAGCCTGAATCCACCGGTCGGTGTGGGGAGGCTATACGGGCACGTTCGGACGCCTCAGATGACACTCCGGCGAGGTCCAATGACCGCGTTCGGCGATAGAACGTTGCTCGAGACATTCCAAGGTCGCGGGAACCGTTGTCGCTGTCTCTTCGCCGTCGATGAGTCGATGGGCGTTGCGGATTTGGCTGTCGGTGATGAGCCGTGGGCGGCTGCCTAAATCCTGGTCGGCTTCGCGGCGTCTGTTGATGGAGTTAACAACACGCTCTCGATTGATTTCGTGTTCCATCTGTCCGAGCGCTGCCATGATCGTGAGTAGCATGGACCCCATCGGTGTCGCCGTATCGACGTCGCCACCGCCGAGGTTCAGTACGCGAAGGCCGGCACTGCGGCCGCAGAGCTCTTTGGCAAATGCGAGCGTATTCTGCGTCGGTCGGGCGAGCCGGTGCAGGGTCGTAATGACGAGGGTGTCGCCGTCCTCGAGAGCGTCGAGCGCGCGATCGAAGTATGACCGTGATGCTTGAGCGCCTGAGATTCCATGGTCGACGTAAAGGTCGTCACGCCGCACGCCGCACGCCGACGGCGAGGACGTCGACTTGCTGCCGGTCGGTGGATCGTTGGTGCGTGGATACGCGCGCGTAGCCGATCAGCTTTGTCACTGTGCTCCGAGGGTGTCTCATAACTAACGGTGCGTATCGCAATTACAGCAGAAGGTTATGCGACGTAGTTATAAGACTCGCCGTGCCGCCGGATTCCGACGATTTTGAGGAAACGCTGACCACGGCGGTGAGACGTCTTGTATCCCTAGGGTTTCGAGACAGCCGTTTCGTGGAATGGCGGAGTTTTCCAGGGCAGGGCAGTTGTCGCGACCGCAGTTGATGCCACGGTCGCGTTTACGCCGGCACGACAGTGTGCTTATGGGCCGAGAAATATTTCCGTCGTGAGGGGGGTGTTCGATTAACTGGCTGCGGCCGGTGGCCACTATGCGATCGCGGACATCGCAGGATCGAATAGGCCGCTTTTTGGCCTCCGGGCGAGGCACATCAAGGGCGACTTCTTGGCAGGTTCCTCTGACGAGTCAGACTACGGTGCTGACCAACGGGTGATAGCGGCAGCTAGCATAATTCTGCCGCATCACCGTGGGTCAGCATCCGCAGCCTGACAGGTGTTGTTCGTATCGGGCTAGATGAAGCTGTGTCGCGCGAGGCAGTCGAGGTAGTAGACGAAGGCTTCGTCGTTTACGTCGCCAGTTTTCATCGAGTAGTAATTTTGGTCAGTTTCTGTTCCAGTCTCTCTGTATCCGGTCAGCGCGGTCATGTACGTCGTTAGGTGGTCAGACATCCCATAAACCTTGGCACCAGTGACGAGGCCGTCTTCTTGCTCGAGCACGATGGAGGTGCGTTGGCCCACCAAATGTTGAGTGTTTAGAAGGTTGTATGCCAGCCAAGACGCGTCTCCAAGAGGCGCCGTTCCAAGATCGTCAGTGTCACTGCCCGAAGTTTCTTGAAGGAAGAGTCCCCGCCAGCTTTCATCGTACGTATCAGGACCAACATCTTTCATTTCCTTCTCTTCTGCGCTGTACAGGCGGGATAGGACGTCCGGATGAGTGATCGTGTAGAGCGAGTAGATCAAGTCCTCGCGGACTTCTCCATCGTTCGAATAGTCAGTGCGTGTAATGGCCTCGAGCGGGATTTCATATGCACAAAAACCCTGTTTCAAGTGTTCTTCAACGGCGTCCGTTGTCCATCGCTGAGGATTGGTCTTCTTCCACCGTGCCAGGAGGTCTGAACGGTCGTCAGCTTCGTGATTGTCCATCAATTGGGTAGTCCGAAAAAGGCGTGCATTGCGGGGGTGCGGTTGCTCGGGTGGAAGTGTGCGAATTTTCCGCGACCGCCCGAATCGCGCTCAGGTCCGACTACGGCCAGGCCGTTTTTGATTCCTTTCGCAACTGCGAGCGCGCCGGCCTCGCTGCGAGACCACGTGTCTTTCCCCCCGCGGCCCCATGTGATGGCCGCGGAAAGCGACATACCATTTGCAAGCACGAGTTTGCCGTTTAGAATCATTGCGCGGAAATGTTGGTAGCTTGATCCCTTTTTATTGAGGGCATCGATTGCGTTAGTGGCTGCGATCCACGTAACACCAGCGACGATGACAACTGCAGATGCCACCAGGAGTGTTTTCAAGATCTCTAGAGCGATAGGTATTCCCAGAACCAGTACTGGCACGAAGGCGGCATAGCCCACGTCATCGGCATATGATTCTGTCTCACCAGTGGCCAGGTCTGTCATGGTGAACGAGGTGGCTTCGTCGTTCAACTCTTGTATCTGGATGGAGTAGTTGGCGTTGTAGTCGGTGTCGATGCTCCCTAGAGAAAAAAGAGCGCTACTGTCCTCAAACGACAACGTTGTCAGCGCCGTGACAGGTTCGCCAGATCCCAAATCCGATGTCGTCTCGACTGAGATTTTAGTGAGCGAGGCGTCCACGTCTTCCAGTGTCAATCCTGCGTCGTTGAAAGCGGATTCAAGCTTTTCCTCGTCAACCATCCCGCTGCCTGAAGCTTCTACCGGGGCAGAGCTGGTCTCTGCGAACGCGGGCGAGTAAGCGAATCCAGAGAGCAGCAGCGCCGCTACGACTCCGATGGCGATCTTTTTCATTGATTGTCTTCCTTTGATTGGTGAGCGATCAGTGCGGACAGGGTGGAATCGGGTTTAGCTACGCCGAGCAAGCTTTTCAAGATTTGATTCGAGGTCATTGCTGCAGCCGCTGACGTCCCGGTGACAAGCTGCCGGGCCCCCGTGCGGTCGACCGCGGGAATGTCTTCACCGGGTGCGAAGTAATTCACATGGTCAATAGCCGAGAAGCTTGATGGATGGCCCGCGGCATCTAATGAGCCGACGGAAATAACTCCCGGGTATCGGGCGGGGTAGCCCGCCCCCATCCCTTGGTTGTTTCCAGCAGCCGCGACCACCACGATTCCCGATTCAACGGCGCGTTTCACCGAGTCACGTAAGGCCCGGGTGTCCGTCCCGATCGCGATGCTGACGTTAATGACGTCCACCTGGTCCCGGATAGCTTGCTCTATAGCGTCCGCAACGTCCTCCGCCGACGCGGTTCCTGCAGTGAAGACGGAGTAACTAATCCAAGTGACTCGATGGGCCCACGCAGGACAGCTATCCTCATCGATTCCTGCTGCGATCGATGCGACTAAAGTGCCGTGCCCTTGGTCGTCGGCGTCAGTATCGAAAACATGAAAACAGCTAAAGTCGACGTTTTCATCGTTGAGGCCGCTATCGACGAGAGCGATCGCGACTGTGTCTCGAACCGCCGGCGTGATCGATGCCGATGAGCAACCTATCAACAGAAGGGCTGTGACGACAATGATTGACGTCGAAAGGAACGCGGGGCGTCTGCGGGGACCCCCTCGGAGAGAGGTCAAAACATGCGTTGCGTTGACTTCACGCGCGGAACAATTACCCCGGGCAGCGGTTCATTAAATGGCTGGTCTCGCAGGCGATACGATCCACCCGCCCATTTTCGAAACATCATTTTCCCCCCGATGCTCACGAACCAGATGTCGTGTGAAACTCAGATTGGCGGAGATAACTCGCGGCGTCAACTCCATCCGGAAATAGTCAACGGAATTTTCATGTGGGCGACGATTAAGCGGCTATTTGAGTTCCGTCCTCGCCCAGCATGGGCATCTCTCTTTTTTCGATGTCGGTGAGTACTGAGTATTTGAGGACTTGAGCACCCACTCAATCGTGCGGTTCAGCACCTACCGGTATCAGTCCCTCGACCGTGCGCGACAGTCTGTCATTTACAGCCATGCCGACTTCTACAGATCCGACCATCTCGTCATTCAGTGGGCGAAACCCTGACGCCCGACGAGCGGGTCCAACTACTCCAAATCGTCAAAGGGACGGGGACGAGCAGCTCCGACTGAGAAGGTTCCACTGCGCGCTTGTGGGCACGCCGAGGGGCGCCGTCCCTTGGTTCGTCAGCTCGCGGAGGATCTCGATGTCGCTCCTGGCACCGTCGCTAAGGCGTACAAAGTGCTTGAATCCGAGGGCTACCTCACTGCCCGCACTGGCGGAGTAACCCGGGTCAGCCGGAGCACAACGACGTCGCTCCCAGTGCTGGAAGCCCCTCGCCAACTTGCCAAGACCAGCACCCGTGCAGGCACTGGCCTGGACGGCACCATCCGCATCCTCCGTGCGATCTCGCACGAAGAATACTCCGAACCGGGACCGACCTGATGCGCTCTCAAGGCTGCCCGCACCCATGGAGATCCCCTCTACTCTCGAGTCTTCCACACATAGAAATGCCTGTTCCAGGTCGACCAGGCTGCCCCAGTTCTCACGACTGTGGTGTCTCATAACTGACCTGTTTCGTATCGCATGGGTTATGAGACGGTCTGAACGGTCGAAACCTTGTCGCGTTAAAGGCACCTGAGCGCGAATCCTCAACGGGCGGGTCTTACGGGCACCTCCCGCCCAAGCGCGATGCGGAGCCCAGTTGTCGCGAGGGAGCGTCCGTAGGGGGTCCGGCTACTGGGACGTTGCGGCCGAACGCCGCTTTCTTCGGCTGGACTCCCATCTTGTGACGGCATCCGCGCGACTCCTATCGCCGCGTACCAAAGCGTGCGAAGGTGAGGAGATGTCTCGTCTACGCCGGCCGTCGCCTTCGTACTGGGTATGGCTTAGAGTTGTGGGGTGTCCAGCTGGATGAAAGTGGTCTGCGCTCTTGCAGCCGGCGGCGGCTTGGGGCTTCTGTCATCGGTGACGAATGAATGGGCGTCTGTGCTCTCTTTCGTGTTCAATTCCGGTTGGGCATGGGCCGGAATAATGGTGCTCGGTGGCTGGATTGGTGGGACGTGGCGCACAGCAATCCTGACCGGCATCCTCGCTGAACTCGCCGCCTGCACTGCTTACTTCGCCACCGACTCATGGCTCCGAGGAGAGCCATTCACCAGTTACGCACTTGAATTGTCCTACTGGTCACTCATCGCCCTGGCACTCGGGCCCGGGTTGGGACTTGTCGGTGCGGGCGCGCGCGGCCGCGGACTGGGAGCGTTACTCGCTGGTCTCGTCGTTCCCTTCGGAGCGGCCCTGGAGATGGTCTGGCTGCCACGGTGGCCGCTGGACCCAGATAACACCCAATTATTTGTTGTGCAAATCATGGTTTGGGTTGCGGCAGCAATCAGCGGTGGACTTCTCCTAATCCGCTATTTGCGTCAGCGGCGTTCTACCGGTCTCGTACCCGTGAACAAAAGCCCCCATGGTGGCAAACGTCTTGCCATAATCGTGGTGGTCACCTGCACCGGCATCGCCGGCTCCCTATACATCGCTGAAGGGGGCGGACTCTTTCGCACCTCGAACTATGCGTGGAATCTCACCGAGGCTCAAGATACGGCAGAAATCATCATGCGCACAACAGTAAACCACACCACCCCAGAGGTACATGAAGGCGAGAAAGTTGAACTCGTAATCGTGAACGTCGACGGCTACATCGGCACAGGGACCTATCTCAACGATGAGACCGTCACCGTAATAGTGCCACGCTCGACCGCTGAAGTAATCGGCTTCTCCAAAGGAGACGATTATGTACTCTTCCTGAACGTGATCGATGGAGAGACAATGCTCGTCGACTCACAGCAGGGAGTCTTCAAAGTGCTCGACGATGGCACCATATCAAACACGGCCAACCTGACCCTGCCCGACGAGCTGCTGAAATCCTTTCACCTTGCCCCCTAACTCGGACACAGAGCGGTCGGGGTGGTTCTTGGTTTCCCTCGTTTAAGAGAAGAGCTTCTATGCCTCGTCGTCCTGTCCGGACCGCAACGGTGCGGGAGCAGCTACTCGTGTTTCCAGGCGACCGGCAACAGCGCCTCCAGCATTACACCTTGAGCGATTCCGATCTCGCCGTTATTGGGGAGCGGGATATGTCAACGTGCTATTTATTCCGTTTCGTGAGCTAACCCCTAATACACGAGGATGCAGCAAGCCGATCCCTCCATCCCGCATGGACCCCAGAATCAGCGATGACACCGCGCCGCGCAGGAGTACGCCGCTAACAGCTCCATAAGGCCAATCTTAGAAGAATCCTTTATGCAGCTCATATCCCCGAGGAACTAATCCCGCTGACCCTTAACTGTCTTCCGTTCCGCTCGTTTGAACAGCAGGATGCCTACGACCGCGAGAATGATCGCTATGGGCACCCAACCAAAGAGAAGATACTGCGGGAGAATCTCAAAGAATGACTCGTTTGATGCGGACGACTTTATCCAGGTGCCCAGTATGCCGCCCACAAGCGATGCGGGCTGCATAAAGGCAAACAACTTCAGAATTTCATTGGGATCGTTAAGTCGTTCAAGAGGCGTCATGTGTTTTCTAGCCATGGTGATATCCAAATCCCTCCATTAACCACAAGATTTATTGTAATCCAGCCCCGCGCCTACAGCGCCTCCAGCGCCAAGAACAACGGTGGGCGTCCGTGCTGCGTTCCGAACTCACACGAGCTCGTGCGAATGACCTTGGTTGGCGGGTCGTGACCCTAGGCGAAGCTCTTCCGCCTCTTCGACGCAAAAAGTGACCCCACAGGACCGCATCAGTAGGCTTGTCGACATGGATGTGTTCGGGTGGATTGCGACCGCCGTGGGGACTGTGCTCTTCATCGCGTCCTTGATCCGCACCATTCGCGCCAACTCCGGCACGAGAATCCCCTTCTACCGGAATCCTCCGATCATCCCGGCTGGCTCCATCGCGATGCAGAGCATCGGCGGCGGACTCCTCGTCTTCGGCGCGGCCGCGCTCACCGGAGTGCTCGGCACATGGAGCATTGTCGTTGTCGTTGGTGTTCTTCTCGCCACACTGACCGTGATCACGATTCACAACCGTCGCCTGACTTTCCCAGCGAAGCACTGACGGCAACGGATCGCGTGTCTGGGTGACGCTCGGCGACCCGGTTTCGAAATGGTGAGTCGTCCCAGTGAGGGTTCGGCTTACGGGCGCCTCCCGAGCGCGGGACCGGTGTGATCTTCAAACTTTGCCTCTGGTGAGATCGCTACCTACCGGCAGTCGAGACTGCGGCGACCTTTAGTGCCTCTGCGGCTTCTTTCACGCGGCCAGGCAGTTGTCAGCAGTTCTGTAGTATTACCTCCGCCCGTGCTTTGACACGTCGCGGTAGAAAACCTACGCAAAAGTCGCGATGGTCGACGCCCGATGCTATCGGGGCACCAAAGATGCCTGATTGTTCGCGACAGGTTCCATCCGCTGCTGGAGCCCGCGATGCTGCAGCTCAAGTTGTCGGACTTGTGGACTGTCCGGGAGCGAGACCCCGCATGGTTAAGTTGTCCATGGCCTGGTCTTGAGCGAGGAAAATACCAGCGATGTTCTCCGCCAAATTGCTTTGTTGGGCGCTGGTGAGCGCGTCCCAACGTGGGCGCCGCCCGCCAGTAGCAGCCGCCTGCTGATCCGCCAGGCACCGAGCCGTCTCGTCGACAAGGTTCACACGAAACACGGGCCAGCCATCGCGCCAGTTTGCTACACTCATTTTTTCTGCACTCCTCAAATTTCTATCTGCGCTTTTCATATAAATCTCATGGACACCTGTCAACTGCCGGCGTGAAAGGCTCACCGCCAATCGGAGGCCTCGGTAAGGTGCACACGTCATTGGCATCGTCTCCGTTACGGTGAAAGTCAATCGGTCTAGCTGCCGTCATCGTGTTAGCGAAGTCGCGGACACCTTGCCAGCGAAGCTCAAGGAGGTTTTCGGCGTGGTGTTATCCCGAGGCTAAGGGTCCGCGCAGCCCGAGCGAGTCCGCGGTGAGCCGTATTCGAACCCGCTGGGCACACCTCAGGGAAAAGAGCGGCCATGCCTTTCATGTTCGTCGCTATGGAACTAGCGTGCCATTGCGAAGTAAGAACTCTATCTCCAGTGTTTTCGGGTCGAGGATCGCCTGGCTGACTCTGTCATTTCCATTCATGTCAAGGACGACTGAACGCACGCGCAGAGGAGTTGGCGTTGGGAACTCCTCGATTTGGTCTCTGTGCAAGTGGTAGTGACCTCCGAAGGTGATTTGGGGCCGAGTCTGAACAACCGCTCGGCGGAACATCTCGTTGCTTTGCCTCGCGTATTCCATGATTTCTGGGGGCACTCGTGGGTCAGGATCCCGGACGTACTGGATTGGCGATTCGTGGCCGACCAGAACATCGACGGGCTTCGTGCCGAGTGCGGTGAGGTCGTCTCCGCTGATTTGCTCGGTCGGCCACCAGTCCACATTTTCGCTTCGGAGGTCGCGGTCTGTGCTGTTCGCGCCGCCGAGCGCAGCAAGAGCGTGGCTCTTCCCTACTTGAGTTCGAAATCCGCGAGGCAAGTGAGCGACATTCCAACTCACCCATCGGTAGCCCTTCTCGTCTATCGGATAGCCAAGGATCCGAGGATGGTAGTCGTGGTTGCCATCGACGAAATAAAGTGTCTGCTTATTCCGCGTGAGGGCCCGCGACAAGTCTCGCAAAGACACTTGCCAATTCTCGCCGGGCCAAATTACTCCGAAGTCTCCAAGCTGAATCACGGTTCTGATTCCACGATCGGCAAAAATTCGTAAGACCTGAAGCGCGTGTATCAAGTCACCGTGGATGTCGCCCATGACGCCGATGAGATCAGCGTCCTCAAGCGAGACACGATCCTGAACACCGGTAGGGGAGGACGATGAACGGAGGTTCTTCGGGAAAGGCATGGGATGGAAACCGCCCGGAGGCACCTCCAGGGTGAAACCTCTTTTGCTCATGATGCCGAGTTCATAGATCGGTGATGTCCATTCGAATTAACGCTTGAAGACAAGCTCCAAAATCTAGCTGCTATTTGGCTCGTTGAGCTGCTCCATGAGTTGCCCGAACGGAACATCGATTGCGCGCGCAATTGCGAACCACGTCGCAAGGGTTCCGATACGGTTGCCCACTTCAAGGTTGATGACCCCCGTGCGGCTGAGCCCTGAACGTTCAGCGAGGGCTTCATAGGTGAGTCCTAGTTCCGCCCGCCGTCTTCCAAGAGCATTCCGCAGGGCATCGAAGTTAGGTTCCAGTTCCGCATTAGCATTACGTTTTGGTACGGGCGTTAGGCCTTGCTTGGGGAATGACACTACTCAATTGGAGAGTCAACAAGTGTTAACCACAGTACACAACTGTTGACTATCGCGGAAATGTCAGCCCGGGCAGGTGCAATTGCTGGCAACGGCTTTGGCAGTGTTTGGCGGGACCGCGGCGATGGCGGCGGAGCCGGCCACGCCTGTGCCGAGCGCGACACAATCCATTTAAGTAGTGCCCGGCGACGCTGTGACCATAACAGTTGAGTTGGTCGAGGACCAGTCCGCGACCAACGATAACCTCGATGCCGCGGTCACCGAGGTGGCAACTGACGTCACTACGGCCGCTCTCAGGTGCAGTGAAAACGTCACTTACGGCGACGACAACTACTTCACGCTGACCTCGAAACCAAGTTTGTCGAGGCAGCAAGCGAGCCCGTCGCGATGACCGGCGTTGTCCTAGAAGAAGATGCGTGGACAGAAGTGGATATCCTTCAGGAGCCTGAAGGAAGTGACATCGATGCTGTCGCCCCGATACAGGCGGATTTTGAGCAAGGATCTCTTTCTCTTGATCGGAATCCAACGGGTGCTCCCCTGTAAACGTCTCTTGTTAGAGGGCAAAATCGAGGGGTCTTGCAGCCGTACATGAGTGCTCTAATCGCGGCGAGCATGCGCGCGCGAGGCGCAAAACCGATTTATCGTCGGTTTCCGATCTGCGGCGACCTCGGATTGCCGAGCGTCTGCAGAGCTTTTGGGGTGCAACGAAACCCTTAACTTTTCTGAGCTTTTATCAGTGATCGTGGATCGGGCGGTGCGAGTTGACGAAAAAGCATCGTTTTAGGCCGCAAACAGGCCTAGATTACCCGATTACCAGCACATTACCCAGGCTGGGTAACGCCTAAATCCCTGATCAGTGCGGCGTTTCACGGGTACATTACCAGATTACCCAGATGCGGGGTGTATATATATAGATAAGAGAGACATAGACATTGATAACGATGTCTCCCTAGCCTCCTGTGTATGTATCTATGTCTGGTAATCTGGTAATCTTATATATATATGGGCTTGGATGCCAGTGTTTTACTGGCATCCAAACATTACCCAGCCTGGGTAATGTTGGGTAATCCGGGTAATGTTCCCGAAAACGCGTCGCAACACCCGTTTGTCTCCGTGAAACCTAGAACCGGTCGTCCGTGAAGCGGCGGTTGCTTGTAGTCCGAATGATGCAAGTAAGCGTTGGCGGCTTGGTGTACCGATAATGAGCCAGTCGGCGGAGGCAGATAAAGGTAGCCCAAAGCGCTGTGCGCCTCTCTAACGAGTTGCAGAGGCCATGCCACCGTGAGTGAGCAAGATGCCTTTAAGGCCGTTAGATGCCATTCTGTAGCCGCTGAGAGGGGTCAGACGCTCCATCACGGCCACCTGCCTGGACTTAAGTGGGCAGTCCTGCCGTGCTAAGCGCACCTGCGCACTTGCACCACCGGTTTTTAGAGACGGCGGATCTGTCTATTCAGGGCGCGTGCCTCGAACTTTGTCCCGTAGTTCCACAGTTTTTCGTTGCGGCATAGTCGACTGTCTGTGCCAATGTACTTGGACGACCGCGGCCTGGGTGCGATGTGCAACCTGGGAAGGCTAAGTCATGTGCTTGTCGATGAATCAGCCCGAGCGTGCCGGTAGGCGGGTAATGGACTCACGAGGTTTCCGTCCGGAGCCGGAGGCACTCGTTACGGGGCCGGAAAGTCACGTCTGGGCGGGAAACTCGGGTCTGTTTCCGGCCGTGATTGCACTTCGGCTTGGCTGCCTCCCTGCGTCGCGGAAGAGGCACCTTTGCGAGCATTCAGTTTCGGGCTGGCCTTCGCCTGGGAGGAACGCACAGACCCTGAACGGTGAATCCGAGATCTGTCAGCAGGTCAGAGGCCGAGCCTAAGTACAGCATTGTTGTCGAGGGGATTGACCTCCCGTGAGTAGATCTCAACGGTGTCTGGGCTGTGGTGACCGGTTTGACGCATGATCTCGTGGTGAGTAGCGCCAGCCCGGAAAGCTTCGGTGACGAAGCCGGCTCGAAGCGAGTGGGCCCCGTAATCCGCAGGGTTCAAGTCGATATTTGCCACCCGTCTCTTGACGACGTCATTGACGACGTTGCCGGTGATATGACGCGCTTTGATCGCCCCATTCTTCATCACAGGGCGGAGGAATGGCTGTCGTCCATCGAGTAAGGGCACGTTCTCTCGGCAAGCATGCTCCGTCATCGAGTCACTTCGAACTGCGTTTTCAAGGTCGGAGCTGCTCTTTGCTCCCGCGGACAGGGCAATCAGCCATCGAATGTATGCGCACGGTGCACAAGTGAGCGGGCTGCCTCCGAAAGGAATAGCCTTCAGAAAACCATTCCCTTTTTGATCGGTCTTGGAGCGTCGAACGCGGATGTGTAGCCCATTCTCTGGGTGAATGCTGATGTCCTGAAGTTCGAGGGCTGCAAGCTCTGACCGGCGGAATGCTCCGCCGAATCCGATAATCAGGATCGCCGCATCTCGATGGCCGATCACCCCGTGGGGCCATGACGTGCGATCAATTTCAACCAGAGTCTTACGCAGCCCGTCCAAGAGCAGAGGCGCCTTGCGCGCGATCGGTCGGGCCCTCTCACGACAGATGCCCTCGATCGTGTTCGCGACGTCCCTGTGTTCTCCCGGTTTCGATAGTCCCGCCAAGGAATGCATCTTATTGATCGAGGAGAGCCAATGTCTGATTGTGGAAGGCGCGTAGAACCACGCTCCATTGCTGTCCAGAAGGTCAGCTGCGTATGTCAGATATGCCGCGACGATGAGAGGACTCGCTGGAAGCGGATCAAAACCCTGCACCGCGCACCACCCGGTGAAGGTGTCCCATTGCCCGCGAACCGCCCGCCGAGTGTTGGGTGCCAGCGACTCTCGCTGAAAGTGGTTGATGCGCTCCAAGCTCGCTGTGGGAATCAGCGGCACCGCACCTTCCAAGACCAAGGAATTGCGGTCCCGATGGCGAGTGACGACTCCCGGGGCGCTCGGGCTCGGGCTCGGCGCCAGTGGTTGCCGGCGGGCTTCTTTCAGAATGGGGTGCCTCCAGATAGTAGTGATTCCCTGCAGAATCATCGGTAATAATTCTGGGGTCGGTGTGAGATTGGGTTGACAAAACCAGGGTTCGAGCCCTCGGTAGTCGTACAGAACGCCGCTGACCGGGGCCCGGTGTCGGTCCCCACCCCGTAGACATGCGGCACATTTTCGTTTCCGCGGGCGATAGGTCCATCCCGCGGGCGACACGGTGCTGTCTCACTCGGGGTCTCGAAACGGAACCCGTTGGCCGTCAAATCTCCCTAGCTGGCGGGGCTCTGTGTGAAGGTACCTGCCATGGGGAGCAGTAGGGCAGCCAAACTTGAGGCCTGAGTAGTCGTCAGCTGCGGCGCCTCAGAGACCAGGAAGTCCATGTAGGCGTCGAGATTGAGGTGCAGTGGGGTAGAGAAATGTGTGGTGTCCATGGGGTCTCTATGCGCAACATCCGAAACCGGCTGAAGGTGAGACAATCTCATTGGGTTGCAGTGGCGGATTGGTTACCGGCGACGGTGCCGACGCTCGCTAGTAGTTGCCCAGGTAACCGACCGCAACGAGCGATCAACCGTGAGGGGGCGGCTCGAGATGTGGACACCGCCCAGCCCGAACGCCAGGAATCGTCCTTCACCAAGCTGCATCATGACAAAAAAGGCCTATTTTTGCACGTCACGGCGCATACGATCACCTGGCACGCTCAGTGATCTCAAAAACGTCATGGCCTGGGATTCCCTAATAAAACTCGGGTCCCGCGGGCGACAGCGGTCCTCTATAAGTCGTCAGCAAGTCCAAGGGAGGTTACTACGGGGCAACGTCCACCGCAGCGCGGGTTTCATGTCCGTCTGGCTCAGCGTCGCCCCGATCGGCGTTTTGAGACAGTTCGCCCCGACCGTCTGACCAAACTATTCGCACTGTCCGGGGATCGAATCCTTTTCGGCCGCGTGGGACGTGGAGCAATGCCACCGTCATCAGACTGCTGACAATCGCCCGTCGTCGCGCTAGACCGGCGTTGTCGAAAAACTCAAGCGGATTCGAGGCACCCATCATCATTGCAACGGCGGCGCCGCTGGTCGCTTTGGCGTACTCAGCTTCGATCGCCCGAAGCTTGGCCTCCGCTTTCAGAGTCAGCTTCTGGTGGAATGCAGCCGCCAAGGCGCCCGCTTCGTAGTCTCGGTCATACCTAGCGAGATCATTTCTGATCGCCTTGGAATCAGCCACGAGTTTCGCAGTCGCGGCGTCATCGTTCTTCTGCGACACAGCCCGACCCAGGTCGTTGAGCGCAAGTCGGCGGCGAAGGGAGCCGAGTACTAGATCGTCGATGGGACCCTGCGTTCGCAGGACATGGCCGCCGTCCTTGCACCAATAGCGGGTACCGTTTGTTCGAACGGGCTGGCCGCACTCACCGCAAAGGAAGAGACCGCTCCCGAGATGCTTGCGATGAGTGCCGGCGCGGTTCGTGATTCTCAACGGATCTTCGAGTCGAGCCTGAACAGCATGGAACGTTGGGTCATCAATGATTGGGACCCAGTCGCCGGCGTACTCAGTGACGATTTTTGCCTTTGTTTTCTTATGCAGTGAGGTGTGCTGTACTCGGGAGATATACCGGGGGTTCGTCAGTATCGTCCGTACTGTAGACGTCGGCCAGTTCGCGTTCCCGCGACGGGTTTTGATCCCTGCCTTAGTCAATTCCCCTGCGATCCCGTAGAGCGTCCCTCCTGCGAGAAATGTCTGGAAGATCCGTCGAATCACAGCAGCTTCCTCCTCGATGATCTGGCCGTCCATCGAGTATCCGGTTAGGCGGACACCCGCGTAAGGCTCGCCCCGTTCGAGTTTTTGGACGATAGCGCGCTTCTGGCGCTCACCCTTTCGCTCGATTTCAGCCTTGGCGACAACCACCTTGAGCCGGATGAATAGCCGACCAGAATCTGTTGATGTGTCAGCTTCTCCCGTTTCTGTGATGATTAAGAGTTGTCCTTGCTCGGCAGCCTCGAGCCACCACTCGATCTGGACCGGCTGCCGGCTGAGGCGGTCGATGTCGTAGCAGATCAGATTTGTAAACGCTCCCGCCTTATAGTCATTCACCATCCGCTCATATGCTGGCCGAACAACGTTCCTCTTCGATGCCGAGATGGAATTGTCGATGTAGACGCCGGAGACGAGAAGTCCCTTTTCGGCGGCTTTTGCTTCGCAGTCCTCTCGCTGGCGGTCGATAGCGCGGTGTTCACCGGTTGCATCTGGGCTGATCCGAAGGTAGATCGCCGCAAGGTTTGAGAGTATTTCTTCATTGTTGCATCAAAGGTTGATTGGGAACGTTTCTCGGTGACCTTCCGCTCGATCACTGAAGGCATCGACTCGTCGACGCCAGCAGGCCGCATGCTCCAAACCCTGCTTATCTCCTTTGCGACGATGGAGCGGGAGATCCTGATCGAGCGCACGAACGCTGGACTTCGGGCAGCTCGTGAACGCGGTCGGATCGGAGGCCGACCCCGCGCGTTGACCGATGCCAAGAAAGAGCTAGCCAAAGTCATGTATAAGCGTGGGTCTACTGCACGCGAAATCGGCGCCGAGCTCGGCTGCTCTCGCAGCGTCGTGTATCGAGCTCTTGAGCTGAATTAATCGGATTCCACGCGCCAGATGGTCTCCACTGATTCTGGTCGAAAACCTTCGATTCCTGCTTTGCCGGGTGGAGCGTGACTGTAAGCAGAGGGCGCGCTTCTGGTCGATGTCTGCGCGCTCGAACTCGGCGAGCAATCTTGTCGAGTCGCCCGGCTCCACCTTCTTGCTAGCAACGTCACAGGGTTTCAGCACTGTTCGGAAAAGAGCACATGAACGACTCGTTACGGCAGGTGGGCCCTTCTTAGCCTGCATGTCCGATGATTACTTTTTTACCTGATGAGATGTCAAAATACTCGATTTCATCGACCTGAGACGTGCGCCCGTACAGCCGATTCTCGGTGTTGCGCATAGAGAAGGTATGAACACACCTTTGCTGGCCCCGGAATCGGCCAAATCAACTACCTCGCTGCTGGTCACGATTCCAGAGGCCGCTAGCCTCCTCGGCGTTTCACGGGACCACATCTACCGATTGATAAAGAGCCGCAAGCTTCCGTTTGTCGACATGGGCCTCGGGCGTTCGATGATGCGGATTGAGGTGTCAGACATTCGGGCCCTAATCGCGAGTCGGAAATCTCTCGTCAAGTAGATATTTTCAGGTGACAATGCTTGCCGTGGAGGGCGGTGTGGTCCAGCTGAGTCGGCAGATTAGGCCAAACTTTCCCTATGGGAGACAAAACGCCACGGGCACCCCGGCCGCAGAAACCTGAGCGCCGCGCCAGGGGGACGGGTGGGCTCAGTAAGCCGCGCGCCAAGGACGGGCACGTCCGCGGCTACAAAGGCACGGGAGCGGCCCGCAAGTACACGGCCTGGTATCCGACGAAGACCTTAGCTGATCACGCTATTGCGTTCATCGTTATGGATGACGAGGTGCGCGAAGAAATCGCCGTGCCGCCAGTTCATACCGTGAGAAATGCCATTGACGGATGGCTCACCCATGAGGCCGACATTACTTCCGCAACCCGCGGTGGATACGAGCAGAGCGCCCGGCATTACTTAATCGGTCTTCTTGACACGGACGTCGCTTTGCTTCAGAGGGAGACGGTCAACGAGTACTACCAGGATATGAGCCGAAAGAAGAACCTCAGTCAGAGCACAATCAATCAAGCCCACTCGGTGCTTAAGGGCGGTCTTTCCTACGCCCACGATAACGGCTGGGCCAAGTCAAACGTCGCGTACGGAATCAAGATCCCCGCTGCACCAAAGGAGAAGGTCGAGGCGTTGAAACCGAACGAACGAGGGCTAATGCTTGCCGCCTTCGTCGATCACCGATACGAAGCACGATTCCGATTGGCACTCATCTGGGGCCTTCGGCCAGGTGAGGCAACGGGCTTGACGTGGGAACGTATTGACTTCGTCCGCGGGACCATCGAGATTGCAGCCCAGTTGCAAAGATCAAGGATTACAGTCAACGGGGAGCCCCTAGGGACAATTTACCGAGCAAGTACAAAATCCACCGCGGGTGCACGTACTATATGGCCCGACGCGCAGACTATGCATCTGCTGGAACTCTGGAAGGATGCACAAGCAGCGGAAATGATCGACCGCGAGCTGGCGCCATTCCAAATTCAGCAGCGCGCGCAACAGGCCGCACGCTTAGCAGCCGCCAAAGACCTAGGATTGCTCGTGAGCCCCGGGCTTTATAGTGTGCCACCGGCCGATGGGCTTGTTTTCACGCTCGCAAATGGCGATCCCATCTTGCCTCGATGGGACGCGGACATGTGGACGGCGCTGTGCAACCGGGCGGGTATCAAGCATGTCCGACTCTACGTCGCTCGGCACACTGCTATCAATCACATGCTTATTAGCGGCGCGCCTCTCGCCTCTGTAAGCGTTGCGGCCGGGCACCACAGTCAAGCGTTCACTGAACGCGTCTACGGCGGAAACCGTGACGTGATCGGCGATGGACTCGCCGCATTCGTGAGCGAGTCACCGTAGAAGGTTGGACACCTATGCGGACACCTAAGGTCCGCACACCCAGCAACAATGGGCTGCAAAATTATCCATCGAATCAAACGAACGCTGCGTAATTACGGGGTTCAACTACATCCAGCGACAAGGGGCGACAACCAGCATCTTTGTGAGCAGCGGACTCATAATCCGTCGGTCCCGGGTTCAAGTCCCGGTCGCCCTACTGTAATTTAGATCTGATCAGGGTTTCTTGTCTGTACCGAAAGGGCAAGACTAGATGCACTATCCGTTTATTGGTCTTTTATTCAAAAATATCCGCCACCTCCGGCCTCTAGTAGAGAAGGTACACGACCCGGTTCGAGTCATCTGGAATGACCTCGATCACCTATGGGTTATGGACAGCGAACGAAACTCCGGACTCGGCCTCGAGCCAGTTTTAACGACAAGCGAGCTCGCCGAGTACCTCGGCGTGCGGACGCAAGCGATCTACGATCTGCGAACCGACGGGCGTGGCCCCTCGGGCATTCGCGTGGGCCGGGAGATCCGCTTCCGTGTTTCCGACGTGGTGCGGTGGCTCGACGGGCTGCACGAGCCAGACACTTCCGTCGTCGACGAGGGAGCCAAGGGCTAATGGCCGGACGACCACGTCTGCCAGTCAGCACGTTCGGTGCCATCACGACTCAGCAAGTCGGACCGGGGATCTTCCGAGCGATTACTCGCTTCCGGGACTGGGATGGTCAAACGCGGAGGGTGACGGCGACCGGCCCGAGTCGTAACGCTGCGCAGTCATCCCTGAAGGCAGAACTAGCGGCCCGCTTGCGAGCGGGCGGTAGCGGCGACTCGCTGACCGCGAGCTCACCATTTCTGCTGCTCGCGGAGGCGTGGCTGGAGGACGTGATGCTCGATGTCGACCGTTCCCAGGGCACGAAGGACACCTATCAACGTCAGTTGCGCGTACTTGTGCTGCCCTACTTCGAGAACTTTGCGATTCGGGAGGTGACCGTCGGTCGTATAGAGCTCTTCCTCAGGGAGCAGCGAGTGCAGTCGTATGCGCGAGCAAAGCACTCTCGAACAATCCTGGGCATGATTCTGGCGTTTGCAACGCGGCGGGAGATCATTCCGCGAAATCCCATGAAGGAGACCTCGCGTATGAAGAGCCCGCCGCACACGCCGAAGGCGCTCACCCCCGACCAGATTGCCGCGATCCGCCTCGCAGCCCGTGAATGGCGCACGGAGGAGGGCAGGATGGGTCCGCGGTCTGATGGCCAGGTGCGCGACATCATCGAGGTGATGCTGGGCACCGCCACACGCATCGGAGAAGTGCTCGCCATTCGGCAGTGCGACGTCGACCTGGACGCGGACCCGCCGCGGGTGCACATCAACGGCACGCTCGTCGTGCACAACAAAGCCGGAGTGCACCGTCAGGAGCATCCCAAAACCCACGAGTCGAACCGGATCATCGGCATGCCGCAGTTCGCGGCCGAGGTTATCCGCCAGCGTTTGGCACTGCTCGATCCGGAGGATGCGGAGCACCTGATTTTCTACTCGAGGGTGGGCACCCCACTCGCGCCATACAACGTCAGGCGCACGTTCCGGGAGATACTCCGAAATGCCGGGCTTGACGGTCTGAACATCACTCCGCACTCGTTCCGACGAACGGGCGCGACGTTGCTCGCCAACGAGCTTGGCATGCAGGCGGCGGCCGACATGCTCGGGCACACGTCTACGTCGACGACGAAGGCGCACTATGCGGAGCCGGACCGCACTGTGAAGTCGGGGCCGGCGGAGGTGATGCAGCGGTTGGCTCCGCCACGTTAGGGGTTTTAGAAGAGAAACCCCCGACGGGAACCACCAACGAGATGGGTCGAAGATTGTGGCTACGACCAAATCCACGAGCTATCCATCCGCTCGCTTGTCGACGCTAAAGCGAGCAGGCGCTGTGACTATTTCGGGCCCAAAGATGCTCACCGCGCAGAAGCATTCTTCCCGGCGCAATACTGCTGCGCCCGAGTTTCCCGCCTTGTCGCGTGACCGCGTGATGGCCGCTTGAGAGTACCTTCACGCGACAACCATGGCACCCGCATCAGCCCGCAGCAAGAAGGTTTTGGCGCAGGGCGGGCTGGCCGTCAATCGAAGGCCAGCCTCATGTGCCCATGCGCCTGGCAGCATTAGCCTCTTATTATGGATCCGATCTTGCTCGCAACGCTGCTACCGCCAGACTTCGATCCGATCCAGTGCAAGCTTCACTGCGCGGTTTACAACGGTGAGGAATTTCCGATCGACGTCCTCGGTAACGACTCTGGTGAATGGCAACGGTGGAACTCGTGGCGCAATGTCAACGACGACTTCAATCGACACTTCATTTTCTCGCTCGCGCAGGACAGACATGACCCGACGCTTTGGCTGTTTGGTGGGATCTGGGAAGTCGTGGGGCGCCGTCCCGATCCGCGGCAACATTCGTACGACGTCGTCCTTCGAGAGGACCTCATGGGTCCGTTCATCAAGAGGCTTTATGTACGCTTGGCACTCGCGGGTCGCAACCGACGCCGGAACATGGGGGCGTGTCTAAACGACATGACCGTTTCGATGATTACTGAGGAGCCGTTCGACGGTGATCCGTTCCCGGGGCACGACCGCATCAATCACTCGCTAGCGGAGATCCAGGCGATAGTGAAGCAAGGGCGACCTGACTGGCGGATCGCCTTGGAGCAGATGAAGGGCGTCTACGTCATCCACGACGAGGCAACGGGCGAGCCCTACGTTGGCTCGGCGTATGGCGACACAGGGATCTGGCAACGCTGGTCCCACTACGCCCGCACGCTCCATGGTGACAACGTCGGCTTGAAGGTCCACCTCGCCGCGAAGGGCGAAGACTACTTCCGAAAGACGATGCGGTTCGCTCTGCTGGAGTTTTGGTCGATGCGAACCGACGACCAGCACGTAATTGACCGCGAGACCTATTGGAAGGAAGTCCTGATCTCCAGGTCGCTAGGCCACAACAGGAACTAGGACTTTCGCGACTTTGAGTCGACGCAAGGATCGCGACATAGTCGTCGAGTTGCCATCGATGCTGCACAACCATCACTGCATGCGAGTGTCCTCCCGGATTGTCATAGGACACACCATGGCGGAGTGACTGTCAGGCCAGTACGGAGGCCAGGCGTGCAGCCACGGAAATGAATCAACTTCTTGCGAAAGGCAAGGCGTAGGCGGCGCGTCTGTCAGTCGTTGAACGCCGACGGTACTTTCCCGACGTAACCAACTGTGTGACTGCACGGAAGCCGGTCCGCTTGCGGACGTCTGATGACTGCTCGCCTACTGCGCTGACCGTATTCCCGAGCGAACGCCTCCCGACGAAGCCCCCGTCTCGTTGCGGGTAGCGGGAGGCGTCGCGCCACTGCTAGGTTGCGTTCGTGCAAGCACCTAACTCAATCCCCGCAGTCGCCGAGCCCACGGTGATCTTCGTGATCAACCGGGAATGGTCCCCCGAGGCAAACGCGAGAGCCACGTACGATGCGACCCGCATGTACTGGCGCGTGGGCGCGGACACTCGGCAACGTGCGGTCTACGCGCTCGGTGTCGCAGGCGGTGTTGTCCGAGGCGCATATCGAATCCAATCCTGGCATTCCGGTGACGAAGAGGGACGGTGGGGCTTCGATGGAGTGCCTGCGCCGCGGCCGTGTGCATCCGCTCGGTTGCGACGTCTCTCACAGCGTGACCGTGCGCTGGGCCAGGCGCGTTGACCGCGGCGCGACCCAGATGTCGTCTCGGCGGGGCGTCGGCCGGGTAGGCGCCGGCTCCAGTACAGATTTAAGCGGATGCCACCGCAATAGCGACACGTACCGGTAGATCCTGCTGTAGGTCAGCGCGTACGGAGAGCCGTCATGCTCGATGATGTGGTCGGTCCGGCCGTCCGGGATACGGTCGTAGACGTACCCATTCTCGAGGGCGGCATCGGTCGTGGCCTCGCCGAGATCCCGGGGCTGCAGGTAGTCGAACGCAGCGGATGCTCCGCTTCGGTCGATCAGGCCGAGCACCGCGTCGGCCTCAGCTCCTTGGAGGAAGACGACGCTGATCCATCGAGATGTGCGGTTCTTCGATTCGTACCCAGGCATGCGTCGCTCCAATCACGATTCGCTTCGTCAGGGAGGTGCGCAGTGGGCTACGCGGCAGGGGACTGCGGTGACAGAATTGGGAAAGAGGTTCCGCGCCGGTCGTTCGATTCGGATCTGGATGCCCTGCAGAGAAAGAAACCCATGGCGACAATTGAGCTGCTCCACATCGCAGACTGTCCGAATTCGGAAGAAACCCTTCACCGCCTGCAGCGCGCGGTCGCGAACACGATGTTCTCGAACACATCAGTCACGTCGACGCTCATCGATTCTGCCGAGACGGCCGCACGATTGCCTTTTGCCGGATCGCCAACGATCCTCGTCAACGGTGTGGATCTCTTCCCGACGGACGGTCGCACCAGCGACCTCGCGTGCCGGATCTATCTCACCCCGAACGGCATGGCCGGATCTCCGACCCAGCAACAAATCGAAGCGGCGCTCGCCGCTCATGGATAACGCCACAGCACTCACGTGTTCCTGTTGCGGTCGCGTCTATCCGCGCCGCCGGTTACACGCCCTCAGCGACAACGTCTACATCTGCCGCCGATGCGGACTGTGGGTCGCACTCCGATTCACGTCCGATCCTCTCGGGTACGATCCGGACTGACCGACTTCACCGGGATCACAATTGCCTATTTGTGGCAGCTCGGCCCGCAATCAAATCTCAGTCGAGGCTCGTTGAAGGACATTCGACCATTGATTAGCCCATCGGGAGTGACCGCGCGTAGAAGCTGTTGGAGTGGACTTAGTCTGCCTCAACTCGTTCGGGTTCCTCCTCTTCGTCGCGTTGTTCGCCGTCCGCGCGCCGCCGGAGCGCTCCCTCGGCAATTCTGATGGCAAGCTTGTCCTTCACCGATCTAGCGCGGCCGAAGGTCTCGCTGCCGAAATCCATGGCTGCGCCGACGCCGTCAGTACATGTCTCAAGAACCTTGTCCCTGACCTCGCCCGCTGCGGCTCCCCATCGTCTGGCCTCTAACGACTGACGTCCACCCTCGATACCGAGGCGACCGTTGAAGTCGACGACACCGCTTGCGACTTGGTTGGTCGAATTCACAACTGCCCTGGACGCGGTCGGGTGCAGCATTACCTTGCGTTGGCGGCAGAAGCGGCCGCATCCATGCGCGCCAACAATGGCTCTGTGCTTCGGACAACGAGTGCCAACCGATTCTGGCGGGCAGCTCTGACAGCAAGGCCATGCCGGTCGAGCTCATCCGGAGAAGGATCCAGACACGATCGACTTCGAGCACAGCGAGTGCATCCCGCAGTTGGAAGCACCGCGCCAGGACCGCAAGCTATTCTTGAACCTTGGCCTCGGCGTCTTTGGGCCGCTCGAACGTGCAGCGAGGGACCGGGTGACCGTCGCGTTTGACTTGGGCATGGTCCTTCCACACCTCGTAGACGCACTTCGCCCGAGGTATTGTCGGTCGGATTGGGCTAGTGCGTTTGCGCCCCAACTGGATTCGGTGGGCTAGCCTCTAAATTGTCCTTGACTTTGCTGACTCGCCGTATCTCGCGGCGGCCGCTCAAGGGCTTTCTACGGGGGCGCTCAGCACATGCAATTTTCATTGAATCTAGTGGACTGGGACGTTGTCAGCTCAATTGCCGCAACCATCGCGACACTGCTAGCAACCGTCGGTATCGCCATCGCGTGGCAGGCCACAAACACTGCACGCCAGTCTGCCAATGTTGACAGGCGCACATATCTCGACGGCATGTTCGACAACATGATTGCCCGTATCGATGAATTCGATACGGCAGGGCTCGCCTACTGGGATATGGAGCCAGTCGAATCAAATATCAGGGCTGGAAACTATTCAACTACCCAGCAGAACGACACTTACCCGGTCTTTCACAACGCCTTCTCTCACGCACGGTCTTCTATTGAGCGAGTCTTCATGACTGGCCTAGGCGACCTGAAATCAAGATCAATCAACCATCTCGACGGCGACCTAGCGATTCTCAGAGCAGCTCTATGGGCCACCTACCACTGCCAGATCAATTTCTCTCCGAGAGAATGCAAATCGCGCTTTGACTCCAAAGGCACTGGAATATCGGATCAGACGTGGGAGAGCGCATGGGAAGAAGTCCGGCACTTCCTTGAATCCGATGGACAGCTTTCCGAAGAATCGGGGCTTTTGGAACGAGCCCGTTCGATGGCGGAAAAGAGTGAGCACATGGAAAACAATCCGCGTCAAACCCGGCTTCAACTTGCTGATCGAGTCTTGCGAATCGCACGGCAATCAGTTCGACAGGAGTATCGGGCCCTCACGGGTATACACGCGCCATGGCACGCACGGGAGGCCAAGATATCGAGTCTGTCCTATCGGCCAGACGAGCCCACGAAGCCCGGCAGTTGGACGCGCCTGTGGTCAGGATTTTCCAGGATACTTCCTCGCAGAAAGAAAGGTGTGAACGTGCAACAGGTCGGTTAGACAGGCGTAGCACGACCAGAGAAGCAACTCTTGTTGGTGCTGTCTCTTCAGCGCCTAACGGGCATATAGTGTGCCCGTAGATCACGCGACACAGTTTCATGATCGTGCAGGGTGCAGGGTGCAGTCACCCTGCACACAGCGCCTTGAGCCGGTGGTGTCGACGCTCTTTGAGAAGCAGTCTGTGTGCGCTGGCAGTTTCAAGCGGTCAATGCGAGAACGGCAGCGTTGAAGACCTCATGAGGAGTCTGCCAGTTCAATGCTAGGCGTGGTCGGTTGTTGAGCTCGGTCACGATCTCGTCGAGTCGGGTAGTGTTCGTCAGCTTGAAATCCGTGCTCTTTGGCAGGTTTTGGCGGAGCAGTCCGTGGTGTTTTCGTTGGTGCCCCCTCTCTGTCAACCTTGTGTAAGGCACCGGGATCGTCCCGAATAGTGTCGTAGAGGGCGGGGAAGAAGTTTCTCTTGACGAACGCAGTAATGACAGGAGTCAGCTCGACCGGGCAGGCTGTAGGGATGGAAGATGTTCCCGATCCCCAGGTTCCCGAGCGTGCTCGGCGGCGAACCTACACCGCCAAGTACAAACGAGACATTCTGACCGAGTACGAGAGCTTGAACCGGCAGGGCCGCGGGGCGCTGCTCCGCCGGGAAAAGCTGTATACCTCCTTGGTCAGTTCGTGGCGTGATCAGCGCGACAAGGGGGTGCTGGCTGCTTTGGCGCGGCCGGCGGGAGCGCCGCCGGCGAGTACGGCGGAGAAGGACGCGGCCCGGCTGCGGAAAGAGAATCTCCGGCTGTCGGGCGAGTTGGATACGGCGAGGCAGGTGATCGCGATCCAGGGAAAACTCTCGGCTCTGTTGGATCAACTCTCGACCAACAGCAGCGAGACGAACACCGAGAAATAATCGACGCCACCATCACCGCCCTTGTCCCGCTCGTGGGCACGCGGGACGCGTGCCTAGCCGTGGGCCGGTCCAGGGCGACGCACTACCGCCAACACCCGCGGTCACCACGGCCGCCGTCATCGCCGCGACCCCGGCCACAGCCGGCGAAGCAGCCGCGGGCACTGACCGAACTGGAGTGCGCCGCTGTTCTGGAGGTTCTCCGGTCCGAGCGGTTCGTGGACAAGGCGCCGGCGGAGATCCAGGCGATTCTCCTCGACGAGGGCACCTACCTCTGCTCCGTGGCGACGATGTATCGCCTGCTCCGCGCCCACGGCGAGAACGGTGAGCGTCGTGCTCAGGCCGAGCACCCGGCGCGCATTAAGTCCGAACTGATCGCGACGGGACCCAACATGACTTGGTCGTGGGACATTACGAAGTTGAAGGGTCCGGCCAAATGGTCGTACTTTCACTTGTATACGATTATCGACATTTACTCGCGGTACGTCGTCGGCTGGATGGTCGCGACTCGGGAGTCCGCCGAGCTGGCTGAGCGGCTCCTGTTCGACACGATCCAGAAGCAAAAGATTCGCCGAGACCAGCTGACGATCCACTCTGACAACGGCTCCTCGATGGCGTCGAAACCCGTCGCGTTCCTGCTCGCGGACCTGGGCGTGACCAAGTCGCACTCCCGCCCGCATACGAGTAATGACAATCCATTTTCGGATTATCCCGCGTCGGTGATTATGCCGAGTACGAATTTGCGTGGGCATGTTTGGGCTGGTCAGGAGGCTGCAGCAGCCTGACCTGCTCGGCATAATCACGTCGTCGTTGATGCTTACTCTGTACAGATTTTTCGTTCAGAGGAGGCAGAAATGAAGACACGAAAGTCGGCAGTGGACCTCGGTCCACTTTCGATATATGCGGAGGGGTTTCGGGAGTATCTGCAAGGCCGCGGTTACGCGCCGGACTCGACTCGGTGGAGGCTTCGACACGCTTGCCAAACACCTCGGTCTCCAACGCGAGGCGGGCGTCATCATCGACGGTGAATGTGAGCTGATGCGTGGCCGGCGTGGTGCCGGTTAGCTCCCAGGTCAGGACGCGGCGAACCCAGTAGTCGTGGGTGATCGACCGGATCTCCTCGGCGACTTGCTCGGTGCTGCGCCGGGTTTTCCCGCGCGCCAGCGTCGCGGCGAGTTCGGTCAGGAGCACCTCGGCTTTGCTGAGGGTTTGCACGAATCCGACGGCTTGTTTGTCGTGCAGGGTCGGGGAGTGCGTGAGAATCACCCGGCGTTCAGAGCCATAAACGGTTCGGCGGGTCTCGACCGCGCTCAGCCCGCCGAATCGGTCCTGATCGACGATGCGGCGGTCGTTCGCGGGCAGGGTAAGCAGATCAGCAACGACGGATGGTGGGATGGAACCCACGAAGGAGAGGCCGGTGGCGGTGATGCGAGCGAAGATGCTCAGGGAGTTTTGGCCGGCGTCGAAGACGACCGTCATCTCCGCTGGCGCCGCCCGGCCAGCCTGCGCGGCCAGGGCCGTGTGGCGGGCGCTGAGGAGGTCGATCATCAGCGGGAACTGGGTCACGTCGGTCCGGTTTCCGGGGTAGGCGTGGGCGACCAGAGGCACGCCGCCGTCACGGGTGACGACCAGACCCAGACCGACCAGGCGCAGGTCGGTGCGTTTCTGCTTCGCTTTGCCACGCTGAGCGATGGGCGCCTTGTCGTTGGCGGAATCGATATAGGTCGCGAAGTTGGTCATATCCAACGTCAACGCTGAGATGTTCAGGCTGAACGTGGTGATCATCGCCACCGCGAGTCGCTGCTCAATCTCGGCGAGCTGGTCCTCGGTGACTTTGTGCAGCGCGTCCCAGAACCGGCGATGATCCAACACGCTCGCCGGGACCTTCGTGAATCGGTCCGCGGCAGTGCTTTTCCACCAGTCCGCGAAGCCCAGTTCCGACGTCGGGGCGACAACCCGGTTCAGCGCAGCCAGCGCCAGATAGGTCCCCACCGACGTTCCAGCGTCACTGCGGCGCGCGCCGACGACATCGTCGATGATCCCGGCCACGTCGAGGCGGTTCAGAATCTCCCAGACCGCGGCCGTGTCTCCGAAGCCGAGGTGCTGCGACTTCGACGGCAACGATTCGGCCTCACGGGCATCATGCAACGCCTCGATATCGGCCGCCGACCCCAGATAGCGGTCGGAGACCATCTTGGGCTTGCCGTCGACACGGGCCATCTCCCGCAGGTACCAGTACGGCTTCCCGTTGATCGTTTCCTTATACAAACTAGCCATACTTTAGGTCAGACGCTCTCAAGGACCAAAAGTCACGCCACCACGCCGAAGAACGCCAGACCAGCACTGGAATTGACTTCAGCGCAATCTGGCGTTCCGGAAATAGCTAGGAAGCTCCCGCTAGGCGTGCAGGCGCAGGCGCAGACGATCTGCGATCTGCGTATCGACGGACGTGGGCCCTCCGGCAGGTTCGTTGGGCGGAGTACATGATTGGTTCTTGCCTGCGAGGCTGTTACAGGGGATAGGCGACGGCCCCGATCGCGAGGCCGCCGCCAGGCCTGGTTTAGAAGGGTTTGGTGGGCAAGTATTTTCCGTCGAGGGTGATCACGGCACGTGAACCGCCTTCGGGGTCTTCAACTTTCTTAATGTCTAGTTTGAAGTTGATGGCGCTGATGATGCCGTCACCGAACTGTTCGTGGACCAGGGCCTTCAAAGTGGAGCCGTAAACGTGCATCATTTCGTAAAACCGGTAAACGGTGGGGTCGGTCGGGATACCGCCGGGGTTGCTGCCGCGCAGCGGAATTGTCTGCAGCAGCATTGCGGCGTCCTTGCCCAGACCCAGCCGCTCAGCGACGATTTCCGCAGCGGTTTCGGGCAACGGATGCTGACCGAGCAGGGCGGCGGTGACGAAGACAAGGCTCAGGCCAGTGCCATCGGTCAGTTCCTGCCAGGAGAGGTCCTTGCGCATCTTGGCGTCGATGATGGCGGCGGTCAGTTCCTCGCGCGGAGCCTGGGTGTTCTGGGAATGAATCATGGTGTTTTCCTTTTCTTATGGTGATATGGGGTGGTTAGGCGGCCAGGCCGGAGACGGCTGGCGTGGCATGGTCCTGCGTATTGCCCGCAAGTGGGACAAAGTGGCCGGTGCCACCGTGCAGGGTGTCCATGGAGCCGGTTTCGATGTCGTAGACCCAGCCGTGGAGGGTTAGCCGGTTCTGATCCAGAGCCAAGGCGACGGAGGGATGGGTCCTGATGTTGGTCAGCTGGGCGATGACGTTGCCGCGGACCATGGCCTTCAACGACTCCTGGGCCGATCCGTGGGTGCGGGCAGCGTTGACGGCCTTCGCCGCGTCGGCGTGGGCAAGCCAGTTGGCCACAGCCGGCAAGTGGTCCAGGTTCGTGTCGGTCGCGATGGCAGTCATCGCTCCACAGTCGGAATGGCCACAGATGATGATGTCCGTGACGCCCAGGACGGCGACCGCGTACTCGACTGTCGCGGAGACACCACCGGGCTCCGGGCCGTACGCGGGCACAATGTTGCCGGCGTTGCGGATCACGAACAGGTCACCCGGTTCCTGTTGGGTCAGCAGCTCTGGCACGACCCGGCTATCCGAGCAAGCAATGAACAAGGCCTTCGGGTTCTGGGCGGTGGCCAGCTCCTTGAAGAGTTCGGAACGCGCAGGAAAGGCCTCTCGTTGGAATTTCAGAAAGCCTTCAATGATGTCGTGCATGGGCTGTCTCCTCGACGTTTTGGGGATGAGTCAAGGATGACGGACAGTCTCTATAGTGTCCAAGACCTCTTTATGATGGATTCGATAAGTAATTTCTATAGTTAGAGAATCATGATATTGCGCCACATTCGTTACCTGGCCGCGGTCGCGGAACACCAAAACTTCACTCGCGCGGCCGAGGCGCTCCATGTCTCCCAACCGACGCTGTCGCAACAGATCAAGCAACTGGAGAACTCGTTGCACGTCCAGCTCTTGGATCGCTCCGGACGGACCGTGCGGCTGACAGACGCTGGCGAGACCTTTTTGCGCTATACCCGCCGCGCCCTGCGTGACCTTGACGCCGGAACCCGGGCCATCCACGACGTGCAGGACCTGAGCCGTGGATCGCTCCGGTTGGCGATGACTCCCACTTTCACCGCATACCTGATCGGCCCACTGGTCGAACGCTTCGGCACCCGCTATCCCGGCATCACCCTGAGCCTGCAGGAGATGACCCAGGACCGCATCGAGGTGGCACTGGCCGAGGATACCCTCGATCTCGGCATCGCATTTGCCGAGGTGCGTTCGTCCGAGATTGAGGCCCAAGCGTTGTTCGTCGAAACCCTCGGCTTGGTTGTCGGCAACAACCACCCCCATGCCGGACAGCAGGCACCCATGACCCTGCGGGAGTTGGAACAGGAGCAGCTTGTGCTGCTCAGAAGCGATTTTGCGACTCGGGGCCACATCGACGGGTACTTCCGGAACCACGGGGTTGCCCCGCGCATCGCGATCGAAGTTGACTCCGTCAGCGCGATCATGGAAATCGTTCGCCGCGGCCAGCTCGCCACCATGCTGCCCGAAGCCATTGCCCGCGAACAGCACGGGCTCAACCCGGTTGCCGTACTGCCGGCCATTCCACACCGCACCGCAGCCCTGCTCAGACGAAAAGGCGCGTACATGAGCGCAACCAGCCGGGCCTTCACCGAGCTGATATCGACGTGGAGCTAGCCGCCTGACCCTGCCGCGGCCAACGCAGCTACCCTCAATTCACCTGTTTGACATCACCCATGCGTTGCATAACCAACGAGGGTGATGGGTAGCGCGAATCATCGTCGCGGGGGTTCTGCCGGTATCTACGCTCGCCTGGGCTCACCTGTTGGGGAACGCATCCGGGCGGCGAACCACACAAGTAGATGGTGACTTGACTCACACACTTATATTCATCGTTTATTGCTCCGAGACCCACCGAGTCCGGCCGAGATGTTGAGATAATGGTGACGACATCTCACGCAAGAAGCTCCTGATCACACCGAGATTAGTCGAGATCAACCGAGGCTTGAGTTCGCACGTGATCTTCGTAGAAAAGGTCTCGGCGCAAACCGTCGGTCCCGGGTTCAAGTCGCGGCCGCCCTACTGTAATTATGATCTGCTCAGGGTTTCTTGTCTTTACTGAAAGGGCGCGACTTGATACACCCATTGTTTATTCCAAAATTCCCGACCTTCGGGGGTTCCCATAGAGAAGGTGCACGACCCGGTTCGAGTCATCTGGGATGATCTCGATCCATTCGGCCTCGGCGTCGTGGGCGCTGAGGAGGTTTCAGTCTGCCATCGCTGTTTCACCACCCCGGCCTGAGCCGCTTCCGTCTCGTGCACTATTGCAATCTGCGTCGACGCAGCATCCTGTTCGCTGCCCGGAAGCGCGCGATGGGCTCGGTCGACCTGATAGTTGGTGCGCGCGAGGTCGTGGCCGACCTTCTCGGCGACGAACTCTTCGCCGTCGCGTTCGACCTGGAAGATGCGCACCTAGCCTTCGGCGACGACGACGTGGCCTTTGGTAAAACGGGGTGCCCGGTCCGCGGTGGCGCGGTAGGCGACGAGATTGTAAAGCGTCTGCTCGATGGCGGTAGTGCGATACAAGCTGCGGAATCTGTCCGGCCTGTTTCGTCTTCGATTCGAATGAAAATCAACTGTTTGCACGCACGCGCCTTTCCCGCCTGTCCTGGACGGCTACGTCCGCGACGGGCCAGCGGTGGGCGACGCTTCGAGGTCGGTGTTGCCGCGCGCAATAGACTCGGGAAGATGCGGCAACAAGGGAGACGAATGAGCGAGCTGGAGCATCACGTTCGGGCACTGTGGACGTTGTTTGAGCCGATCCACGCGGTGACGTATTTCTCCCCGGAGGCGAGGGAGGCGTTCGCGGATATCGGACTCACCCGTTACTGGGACGGATACTTCGCCGGTCGCGCCGCCCCGCTCGGGGCGGTGACGGCTGCTCCGGTGGTGGCGATTTTCAGTGGGTTCGCTCCGTTCTTGGTCGAGCGGGTGCTGCCGGCTGTGTGGTCGACGGTGACCGTAGAGCGGGTCCTCGACGCGCGGTCGCGGGGTGCAGCAGCGACGTTGCGAAACCTCGTGCCCGACGAACGATCTGTCGCCGAAGCGGCTGACGTACTTGCCGAAATAGCGGCTCGTGTCGACACCATTGGTCGACCTCTCGCGGCGGCGAACAGCGCGCTGGCGGTGGAGGCAGATCCGTATCGCCGGCTCTGGCAGGCCGCGGCCACGCTTCGCGAGCATCGCGGTGACGGTCATGTTATGGCACTGGTGGAGGGCGGGATCGCGGGCATCAGTACTATCGTGTTGCGCAGCGCTGTGGATATCGACGCGACGAGTGTGCGGAAGGCGCGTGGCTGGACAGAGGAAGAGTGGGCTGTCGAAGTCGAAGAGCTCATGACTCGTGGGCTGCTGACCGGCCAGGGCGAGATCAGCGAGAATGGCAGGGTGGCAGTGGAGCGCGCCGAGAACATGACCAACCAGCTGGCGGTCGGTCCGTGGCGCGGATTGAACGACGCTGAGATCGCACGTATCGCCCGAACGCTCGCGCCCATCGCGAGAGTGTGCCAAACGGTTTTTCCGTTTCCAAACCCGATCGGGATGCCCCGGCCCTGGGATCCGAATCTCGACCCGAACGCGTCCGCCGTCCCGGTGTCGCCGCGGGCGAGTTGAATGATTCCCCTGTGATATCGAGCAAGCCAACCGCGCCTCAGTAATTTGCCTGAAAGTGCGACGTCGGAGGTCCCGCTTGCGGGCCTGGATTGTGCTCGTTGGCGACGGAATACATCTGACGTATGACTACACCAGCCGGCGGGACGTGACCCCGGACTCGCGCTGCCTGGCCACGTGCTCAACGACAAACTGCACGAAATCTTCGTCGCGATCACCGATGACCACGTCCTCGACGGCGTCGGCCGGCGGTTCGCCCGGCCAAGCTGTCTGCCGAGTGGGTCGGTCGCGTTCCAGCCGAGTGCCCGAGATCGCGACCCAGTCGCTGAGCAAGTTCCAATTGATCGGATGCGGCGGCTCCGTCATGCGTGGCCCGTCAAGATCCTCTAACGAGATTTCTCGAAAGGCGTCATCGTGATCCTCGGATGCCCACTCGACGAGTGCCCCTGACATCGCAAGTTCACCGCCCCGAACTGGTGTGAGCCGATTCAGCCTCGTCTCAACTTCGGGACCAATGTCGGTGTCCGAGATGAAGCGATGGGTGCGGTCGACCTGATAGTTGGTGCGCGCGAGATCGTCGCCGATCTTCTTGGCGACAAAGCTGTCGCCTTTGGCGAAGCGGATTAGAGCCCGTTCGGCGGTGGCGCGGTAGGCGACGAGGCCATGGAACGTGGGCTCGAGCGCGGTGAAGCTGCCGCAGTATTCGCGGCGGAAGTGCGGCTGGCCGACGCGCACGTAGAAACGAATGTCGCCGTTCTCGGTGACCGAGTGCTGCGGGTCGGATGCGATGAAGCCGGACAGTGATTGCTGGGTGTGAAGTGTCATGGGACTTGGCCTCCTGTGGTTCGGGCGGACCATCTGGATCCGCGCTCTATAGAAGGTGCCAAGGGCTCCGCAGCCGTCGTGGGCGAACGAGACAGGTTTTGGCAGCGAAGAAGCCGACGCTTTGTGCAGAACCGGGCCCGCACTGCGCAACCGGCGGTTCTGTCGCTCGAGCTCGAGCAGTGGCGCGCACGCGCACTGGCAAGCCCAGCGCTTAGCAGGCCCTAGCCCGACTCAGGCCGGCTGCTGCACGATCTGCATCCGCGCTAGCAACGTCTTCTCGGCGAGCTCGGCGATCTTCAGTGTGGCGGGTGACAGATAGGTCGATTCCCGCTGGGCTAGCGCGATCGTGTCGTAGAGCGGTTCCTTGAAGGGAACCAGGTGGATATTCTTTGGAAACGATGAGCCCTCAGTGATGGTGCGGCACACGATGGTGTCCGCTGCCCCGGTCGATACCAGGCTCAGGGCCGTCTCCACGTGTTCCACCTCCATGACCGGGTCGATCGACAGCCCGCGCATCTGCGCCCGCTCCAGAATCTGCTTGCGCGTGGGATCGGTCCAGCCGGCGTAGGCGTCGTAGAGCACCAGCTGCGACTGTGCCATTTCGTCCATGGTCATCGGCCCCAGGGCCGGATCGCGCGTGGCCGACGCGTAGAGCACTTCGTCTTGGAACAGGGGCTTGATCAGCAACCCGGTCTCGAGCACGGGCAGCACTACCAGTCCGGCCTCGAGCTCGCCGCTGGCAATCGATTCCGCCACCAGGGCAGAATTCAGCCCGATCAGCCGCACTTTCACCTGGGGGTAGAGCACGTGGAAGCGCTGCACGAGGTCGGAGAGATCGTAGTAGCCTGCGTTGCGCAGCACGCCGAACGTGCACACCCCGCTCTCCAGTGCCGCCATCGAGCGCAGCGCCTCAAGCCCGTTGTCAATCGAGCGCACCGACTGCTCGGCGTGCCGCCGCAACTCGTCGGCCGCCGCCGTGGCGATCAGCCGCCGCCCGCCCCGAATGAACAAGCTCAGGCCCACAATCTCCTCTAGCCGGCGGATGAGTTCGGAGATCGACGCCTGGCTCGTGCCCAGATCGTTGGCCGCCGCGGTGAACGAGCCCAGTGTGTAGGCGGCCAGGAAGGCGCGCAGCTGAACGATTGTCATAGGGTAATCCTATAGTTTTGATCGTTTTATATCGGGTTGTGCGATAGCACGCGTATAACTTAGGTTTCGACTATGCAAATTAACGAGGCCGACAAGAAACACATCACGGGCACCTTCACCGTTCTCAAAGAACCGGCAATCGGCGGTGTTCCCGCCCAGCGTCTGCCCGAGGTGATCAAAACCGTCTCGGAGATGCTCAGCACCATCGAGAAGAACGGCATCGACGCCGTCATCAAGTACTCCCAGCAGCTCGACAAGTGGGAGGGCGCCGACATCGAGATCAGCCAGGCTGAGCTCGCCCGCACCGGCGACCAGCTCACTCCCGAGCTGCGCGAAGCCCTCGCGGCCGGCGCCGAACGCACCCGCGTGTTCGCCCTGGAACAGCGCAAGCACCTCACCGACTTCGAGATTGAGATCCTCCCCGGCGTCATCGCCGGCCAGAAGTACATTCCGGTTCCCCGCGTCGGCGCCTACCTCCCGGCCGGCCGCTTTCCCATTCTCGCCAGCGCCTTCATGACCGTCGGAGTGGCCAAGGCCGCCGGCGTGCAGAGCGTCATCGCCTGTTCCCCGCCCATGAGCCCCACCGCAGCACACCCCGCCGTGCTGCACTCCGCCTACCTTTCCGGCGTCGACCGCGCGTTTGCCGTCGGCGGCGTGCAGGCCCTGGCCGCCATGGCGTTCGGCCTGCTCGGCGAGCAGCCCGCCGACATCCTGGTCGGCGCCGGCAACGCCTACGTGACCGAAGCCAAACGCCAGCTGTTCGGCCGCGTGGGGATCGACCTGCTCGCCGGCCCCTCCGAGGTGGCGGTCATCGCCGACGACACAGCGGATGCCGAACTGGTCGCGGCCGACCTGCTGGGCCAGGCCGAGCATGGCCCGCAGTCCCCGGCGTGCCTGGTGACCACCTCCCGCCAGCTCGGCGAAGATGTCATCCGCCACATCGAGCGGATGCTCGAAACGCTGGCTACCAAGCACATCGCCGGCCCGGCCTGGCGCGACTTCGGCACCGTCTACGTGGCCGAGAACAAGGAGACCGCCGTCGAGCTGATGGACATGCTCGCGCCGGAGCATCTGGAAATCCAGACAGCCGATTACGACTACTATCAGGAAAGCCTTTCGAACTACGGTTCGCTGTTCCTTGGGGAATGGTCAACGGTTGCCTATTCCGACAAGGGAATCTCTGGAACAAACCATGTACTACCCACGGGTCGGGGTGCCCGTTCATCGGCCGGACTCTCGGTATCACGCTTTCTCAAGCCGCTCACCTGGCAGCGCGTCGAGAAGGCCGCTACCCCCATGCTGGCCAACCACGTCGCAACCATCTCAGCTTTCGAGGGGATGGAAGCACACAAGGCAACGGCCACCCTGCGGCTCGATCGCCTGGCGAGCTCGGTGCCGAGCCTCGTCTGAGGCCGCCACTGGCGGCCGCAGGCATCCGCTTTTCTCTTACCCGCACAGCACCGCACACACAGCAATCGAAAGATGGAAATCCAATGAATCCCTTCGCTAAACGCCTCAAGGTTCTGGTACCGATGGCACTGATCGGCGTACTCGCCCTCACCTCGTGTGCCGCTGACACAACGGATGCCGGTGCCGACGATGCAACGCGCACCATCACCATCGCCACGTCCAACGACGCGCCGTTCTCGTTCACCGACGCCACCACCGGTGAGCTCTCGGGCATTGACGGTGAGATGTTCCTCGCCATCGCCGAGCAGCAGGGCTGGAACGTGGAGGTCTTCGTGACCGACTTCAACACGCTCATTCCCGCACTGATGGCCGACAAGGCCGACGTGATCGTGGACGCCATGTACATCACAGACGCCCGCAAGGAACAGATCAACTTCACCGACCCGTGGTACATGCAGGGTGAGGGACTGCTGGTTCCGGCCGACAGTACCGTGAAGAACCGCGACGACGTGGCCGGCCTCGTGCTTGGCGCCCAGACCGGCACCGTGTTCCTCGACCTCATCGACACCCTGGGCGGCAGCGAGACCCAGTACTTCGACAGCCAGGCGGCGCTCATCACCGCCGTGGAGAACGGCCAGATCGACGCGGCCTTCACCGACAGTGCCGTACTCGCCTACAGCCTGGTGCAGAAGCCCAACCCGAAGATCAAGCTCGTCTCGCCCTACGAAGCGTACTTCCCGGGCACCATCGGCGCCGGACTGCGCATGGAAGACACCGAGCTGCTCGCAGACATCAACGCGGGCCTGGCCGACCTGAAGGCCACCCCGCAGTACCTCGAAATCCTGCAGAAGTACGGACTCGGCGAAGACAACCTCACGGAGTAGATACCGCTTCACCCGTGCTGGCCGTTCCGACTGAAAAGTCGGGGCGGCCAGCTCCGAACGTGGATCACCCTTCAAGTTAGGCGCACCAAATGGAATTCATCACCGACACGCTCGCCGTGTTCCCCGCCCTGTTCGGCGCGGTACCGATTGTTCTGCAGCTCGCTGCCGGAGCCATGGTGCTTGCCCTCGTACTCGGGCTGCTCACCGCCCTGGCGCGCATATCGCAGTTCAAGGTGTTGCGGGCCGTCGCGGTGTTCTTCGTGGAGGTGATTCGCGGTACCCCGCTGCTCGTGCAGCTGGTCTACATCTTCTTCGTGCTGCCGAGCATCGGCATCGCCATCGACCCGGTGCCCGCGGGCATTCTCGGGCTCGGCATCAACTACGCCGCCTACCTCTCTGAGGTGTTCCGTTCGGCCATTCTCTCTGTGGAGGCCGGGCAGACCGAGGCAGCGCTCTCGCTCGGCTACACGCCCACCAAGGCGCTCTGGCGCGTGGTTATACCGCAGTCGTTCGTGGTCTCGCTCGGCCCCATCGGCAACTACTTCATCGCCATGGTCAAAGATACGGCCCTCACCTCGGTGATCGCCGTCACCGAGATTCTCAAGACCGCGAACATTTTGAATAGCCAGACTTTTCAGACCACGGAAATCTACACTGCAGCGGCGATTCTCTACCTCATGCTCAGCCTTCCGCTTTCTCGAATTGTCGTACTCCTGGAACGAAAGGCGCGGTCTCGTGGCTGACAACATCATCAATGTGCAGGAAGTGCACAAGACCTTCGTCTCCGAAGACAAGCAGTCCCTGTGGGATCGTTTTCGCGGCCGCACGCACGAAGCCCGCCGGGTGGAAGTGCTTAAGGGGGTCAACCTTCAGGTGACCCAGAGCGAGACCGTGGTCATCCTCGGTTCCAGCGGCTCGGGCAAGAGCACGCTGCTGCGCTGCATCAACAAACTCGAGACCATCGATTCCGGCCGCATCTACGTGCACGGCCACCTGGTGGGCTACCGCGAACAGAACGGCGAGCTCGTCGCCGAGCGCGCCTCGATCACCGCCAAGAAGCGCACCGACGTGGGCATGGTGTTTCAGCACTTCAACCTCTTTCTCAACAAAACCGCGCTGGGCAACGTCATGGCGCCCCTGCGCGATGTGAAGAAAATGTCGGCAGCGGATGCCCGCACCAAGGCCGTGCACCACCTCGAGATGGTGGGGCTCGGCGACAAACTCGACAACTACCCCACCAAGCTCTCCGGCGGTCAGAAGCAGCGCGTGGCCATTGCCCGCGCCCTGGCCATGGAACCGGCCGTGATGCTCTTCGACGAGCCAACCTCGGCGCTCGACCCCGAACTGGTGGGTGAGGTGCTCGCGGTGATCAAGCGCATCGCCGAGGAGGGCACCACCATGGTGATCGTCACCCACGAGATGCAGTTCGCCCGCGAGATCGCCACCCGCATCGTGGTGATGGACCAGGGCCTCATCGTGGAAGAGGGCCCGCCCGAGACGATCTTCACCAATCCCCAGCACGACAAGACCCGGGCCCTGCTGAGCCGGTCGCAGACTTCCCCCAACTGAGCACGCCCATGCGTGTGTTCCGCGACCAGATCTACGCGCTCTCCCCCGAGCGGGCACTGTCGAACACGGTCAGCGCCGGTGAGGTGTTCTCCTGCGTCACGCTCGACGCGTCCGGCAACCAGATCGCCGAGGGCAGGAACCACGCCGACCTCGACCCCGCCCGGGTTTTTCCCGTGAACGGAGCCCTGGGCCTTGCAGAAGTGCGGGTGGGCGATGCCGTGGGTATCAGCATCCGCTCGATCACGGCGTCGCCGTGGGGCCACACCTGGACCCGGCCGGGCCTCGGTGTGAACGCGCCACCGGAGTCCCACGTGCGGCGGCTGTCGTCGCAGCACCCCATCATCGACTGGGGTTCGGGGGCGCCGATCAGCGTGCCACCGCAGCTACACATTGGCACCATCGGGCTCCTGCCCGACACGGAGCGGCTGCCGCGCACCCTGGGACGCTACGGCGGCAACCTCGACTCTGTGCTGGCGCGGGCCGGTTCCACCGTGTGGATCACAGCGCAGGTGCCCGGCGGTGGCCTCTTTCTGGGCGATGTGCACGCGGCCATGGGCGACGCCGAGGTGTGCGGCACCGGCATCGAGGTTGCGGCCGAGGTGGAGCTCAGCGTGAGCGTGCAAACCGACTGGGCGCCGCGCTTCGCCACGATTGACAGCGACGAAAAGTACTCCATCATCGTGACCGGCGACACCTTCGACGACGCCCTCAGCCGCGGCGTGGGCGAATGCACCCGCCTGCTCGCTGCACACGCCGGCATGAGCACCGCCGACGCATACCTGGCTGTGGGACTGCTGCTCGAAGTGCGCGTGTGCCAGGTGGTGAACCCCCGCCGTAGCTTGGCGCTCTCGCTCCTGGGTGGAGCGGATGCTGCGCTCGGCCCGCCGTCCGCCGCGCGTTAACTCGGTGCCGTCACGGTCTCAGTCACAGCACCGCAACACCTTCGGTGCTCATCGGATCGGATTGGTGGAGCGAGCGGCTGAAGACGCGGGGCGCACATTGGCCAGCGCGAGGTGCCGGGGACTGTTCCGACCGACCTGGAGGCCAAGGTATTCATGCGTGCATGAGCCTCGAGCGATCTACGGGGATACCGGGCCGATCGCCGCGATGATTTTCAGCTGCACGGATCCGCCGGCGGTGGCCCGGTTCTGGAACTCGGCGCTGGACTGGACCTTGGATGAGTCCACCCACGAGCTGGCGCGGCTGAGGTGGGCCGCGGGGGCGGTCCATCTAGATTTCGTTCGCGTGCCTGAGATTACCGTGTGGCCCCGCGTTCACCTCGACCTGCGCCGTAGCTCGGTGATGACCAAGCGGCCGAGGTGCCTCGGTTACGAACGCTGGGCGCGGCCGATGTAGATATTGGGCAGGCCGACGTGCCGTGTGCGGTGCACACTGACCCCGCGGGCGACGAGATCTGAATCCTCACGCCGGGGTTTCCACGTGTTGGGCGCGCGCATCAGGGCTTCGATTTCCCGGCGGTTCGCGCGGAGCGCCGTTGTGCGGGACCTGCCTCGCCGGCCTTGGGTAGATAGGCGCCCGATCGCGCTTCGTCCCGCTCGGCATGCCAGAGCGTGCGGGTGGCGAGGGACGTGGCCTTCTGCGCATCCGCTTCGATCCTTGCCGCCTCGCGCCGTTGGGCCCGGCGGTCGCGGCGCAGCTCGCCGCGCGGTTCGACCAGCGCGGCTGTGTGTGCATCCGCTCGGTTGCGGTGTCTTTCACAGCGTGACCGTGCGCTCGGCCTGGCGCGTCGACCTCGGGGCGGCCCAGACGTCGTCTCGATGGGGAGCCGGCCGTGCCGACTGCATTTCAGATTCAAGCGGATGCCACCGCACCGGCGAAACGTACCGGTACGTCGTGCTGTAGGTCAGCGCGTACGGAGAGCCGTCATGCTCGATGATGTGGTCGGTCCGGCCGGCCGGGATGCGGTCGTAGACGTACTCATTATCGAGGGCGGCATCGGTTGTCGCCTCGCCGAGATCCCGTGGCTGCAGGTAATCGAAGGCAGCGGATGCTCCGCTCCGGTCGATCAGGTCGACCACAGCGTCGGCCTCAGCTCCTTGCAGGAAGACGACACTGATCCATCGAGCTGTGTGGTTCCTCGATTCGTACCCAGGCATGCGCGACTCCAATCACGATTTGGTTCGTCTTGGAGGTGCGCAGGGGACTACGCGGCACGGGACTGCGGTGACAGAATTGTGTACAGCGGCGTCGTGCCCGTCCGAGGGATCCCGATGCCCCCTTCGGAGGAAGAAACTCACGGCGACAATCGAGCTGCTTCACATCGCAGACTGTCCGAACTCGGAAGAACCCCTTCACCGCCTGCAGTGCGCGGTCGCGAACACGATGTCCTCGAACACATCAGTCAAGTCGACGCTGATGGATGCCGAGACGGCCGCACGTTTGCCCTTAGCCGGATCGCCGACGATCCTCGTCGACGGAATCGATCTCTTCCCCACAGGCGGCCGCACCAGCGCCCTCGCCTGCCGGAGCTCCGACCCAGCAGCAAATCGAAGCAGCGCTCGGGGCTCATGGATGACGCCTCAGAAATCACCTGCTCGTGTTGCGGTCGAATCTATCTGCGCCGCAGGATGCACGCACTCAGTGACACCGTCTTCATCTGCCGCCGATGCGGACTGTGGGTCGCGCTGCGGCTGCGGCCCGATCCGGTTGGGCACGATCAGGCCTAACTGGTCAGCTCCTGCTGTAATGTCAGTGCATGCTGACTATTGCTTCGCGAGTGGACGTCATGAACCGGTTGGGCCGAGCGATGGCAGATCCCACCCGGTCCCGGATATTGCTGTCCCTGCTCGATGGGCCGGGATATCCGGGTGCGCTGGCGCGTGAGCTGCAGTTGACGCGGTCGAACGTGTCCAACCATCTGTCGTGCCTGCGAGGCTGCGGAATCGTGGCCGCCGTTCCGGAGGGACGCTCGACTCGCTATGAGATTGCGGATCCTCACGTGACGAAGGCGCTCGTCGCCCTGATGGATGTCGTGCTCGCTGTCGATGACGGTGTCGGCTGCGTCGATGAGGCTTGCGACGTGCCGCTCTGTTGCGGGACCGACGCATGAGTCTCTCCGCTGACGACCAGGTGGTTGAGGCTCAGCGTGACCGAACGCAGATCCTCCGTCGTCGAATCCGTTGGATTGTCGCGGCGACCATCGCCTACAACGTTGTCGAAGCGATCATTGCGATCGCGGCTGGCAGTGTGGCGTCGTCAGCGGCCCTCATCGGGTTTGGCCTGGACTCCATCGTTGAAGTCCTCTCCGCTGCTGCGGTCGCTTGGCAGTTCGCAGCGCCTGATCCAGAGAAGCGGGAAAAGACCGCGCTGCAAGTCATTGCGTGGGCGTTCTTCGGACTCGCCGCGTATGTGACCGTCGATGCCGGGCTGTCCCTGTTCGGTGTTCGGGAAGCGGAACACAGCACGGTCGGCATTGTGCTGGCCGCGGTCAGCCTGCTGGTGATGCCCTTTCTGAGCTTCGCCGAACGCCGCGCGGGCCGGGAGCTGGGCTCAGCCACGGCGGTCGCTGATTCGAAACAAACCCTGATCTGCTCCTACCTGTCCGCGGCCCTGCTGGTTGGGCTGCTGCTGAATACCCTTTTCGGTTGGGCGTGGGCGGACTCGGTCGCGGCCCTCGTGATCGTGGTCTTCGCCGTCAGGGAAGGCCTCGAGGCGTGGCGCGGCGACGCCTGCAAAGTGCCCGTGGCTGCTCTGACCGGGGAACGCGACGTCGACCACGAAGACTGCTGCTGAAACACGTCACACGCGGCGACACAACGGAAGCGCCGCCGCCGTAAACGCCTGCGCCTGCTGGCCCACGAGCCGGCGCGTCTCACAGGACGCCTGAATCGCGGCCTGCTCGATCGACGCGACAGCAGCATCGAGCTCGTTAACACTCGGCGCGGTCACGCAGATGAGTCCAGTGGTGCGCAGCACGCCGTGGCCGGCGGTGAGGTCGGCTTCCTGGTGCAGGTGGTCGTCGTATTCGGCGGTGGCGGAGGCATCCTCTATTTGGCCGATGCGTGTGCGTTGGTGGGCGTCGCTGATCAGCTCAGTCTTCTTCTTGCGCAGGTCGCGCGCGGCCTGATCGGCGCGCACGGGCAGGTAGTGCAGCGACACCGTGCGCAGGATGCCGTTCGTGAAAACGAGAGGCGACAGGAAACCGGGGAACACCTGCGACCTCGGCCATTCGCTGATCCACAGCACCGCGTGAAACGCGCTGTCGGTGCGGAGATGATCCCAGCTCTCGGCGACCGCGACCGGCCCGGCCGTGGCGAGAGACCGCCCGATCAGACGAGCACGAGCTTGGAGAGGATGAGAGCGATAACGAATGCAACCCGTTTGGAGAACCAGCCTTTGGCGGCATCCCAGGTGGCGCAGGCGAGGGCGATCGGTCCGAAGACGATGGCCACCAGGAGTAGCGCTTTGCGGATGAGGAGGGAGAACCAGACGATGGCCGCGCCGCTGATGGCGAGGCCGGTCAGGAAGATCGTGAGGATGGCGCCGACGCCGGGTGTGCCGGGGCTGATCGCGGTGAGGCCTAGGGCGAGGAGCGCGATGCGGTCGCCCATGCCTTCCATCGTGTTGCCGCTGGCCTGCACAACGCCGATGGAGAGCTGGTCGGTGATTTCGAGAAGTAGGCCGGTGATAGTGATGATGACGAAGGATCCGAGCACCGATTTGTTGACGCCGATCGCGGCGCGGGAGAGCGCGGCGGGGTCGCGGTGTACGATGACCAGCCTTGACGACATGCTCGCCCGGCGCCCGGTAGATCGGGCCGCTGTCAACGCGCACAAAAAACGGATGCTCGACGAGGTGCGCGCCTATCGCCTCCGTGAGCTCCGCGAAGCGAACGACCTCACCCAGGTCGAACTTGCTGCCTTGCTGCACGTCACGCAGAATCGGATCTCACGCATCGAGAATGGTGACATCGAACGAACCCAGGTCGACACGCTCCGGAAGTATGTTGAGGCGGTCGGTGGCCGGCTCAAAGTTGAGGTCGAGATTGGCGATGAAACATACCAGATCGCCTGACCGGTTAAGCGTCCGAACAGATGCGAAGTACAGTCGCGGAAACGATCGTGAGCCGTCGCGGCGGGTTGGATGGCAGCATCCATTTGGGCAGTCACCGAAATTTTGGGGAAAGCCGCACTCCTCGTTTCGGCGCCCCGAGAGCGGCGAAACCTGTCGCTGAGCAGACGTGAGCCATGGCGTGTGGCCGATCCGCTCGATGACTGTCACTCGCCGTGGCGGGCTAGTGCGGGCCGCGAGTATGGAAAACTCGAAGGGTGAAGCCCAACCTTCAGTTCGCGACGTAATACCGCTGGGACTGGTGGCCCAGGCGGCGTTGCAGCTCGTAGGGGTCGTGGCCGGTCTCGGCGGCCAGGCCGTACCCTGCCGTGCGTTCGCGCGACGCGGTGTTTCGCCCCCAGTTCAGTGGAGGCTCTGAACTTTGGGCTCCGACGGTAGTCAGGGCGGGATTGTGTCGGTAGTAGATGTCTTGGTGCTCGACCGGTGGGATGAGGCCGATCAAGGTCAATCGCTATGCGGGTGCCGCGGGTCGCGCCAACCCGTCTAGCAGGATCAGTAACCTCGTTCCCCACACCTTGCCACACGGAACAGATTGCAAAGAGGAGGGCCGTGGCCACGAACGCAAGCCCAACGGACCGCGGCGCCCGGTTCTTGGCACTTGTCTCGGCAATTACTGCCGTGGTCGCGGTCTTCCTCGCTTGGTCTGATGGCGAGACTAGTCGCGAAGCCGTTCGCCATGCGCGCGTCGCCGTCGAGCAGGCACAGACGGCAAATAGGATCGCGAACGAGGCGAACGATGTCGCCGATGGCGCCAACGAACTCGCAAGCAAGGCGCTAGAGCAAGCGGATCTCGCCAACGAGTTGGCGCGCGAGGCAAACGACCTAGTGGGTGACGGAAATGACATCGCCGATTTCCTCGCCGACCGAGAAAAGCAAGAGTACGCGCGAGACTTTCAGGTCGTCGATCTTGGCTCATCCTTGCAGATACGAGGCGGACCGGATTCGGGCGGAGTAACGAACGTCCAGCTCGTAGTGCTGCACTGGAAGGCTGATGGGGCGGAGCCCGTCCTAGACTTCAACAACCCGGACCAAATCGACGTGTGGACTGCTCCAGTCTTTGCGTCATGCCAGTCCTCAACGGTCCCGGTGACCGCACCTCTGGCGTCCAATTTATACGTTCTTCGCTTTACGGATAAAGCCGGAGTCCAGTGGTCCAGATCACCCTGGGAACTTAGCGAGTGCCCAACGACGCCAAGCGCACAGGAGGAACTTGAAGCTTTTTTCGCCGACAACCCCGGCTCGGATCGAGCCTTAGCATTGCAGGAACTGGACGTCCCAGGTTGCACAGATTGATCGCCGCGATGATCCCATACACCCGGGGACAGCGTGTCAGTGCCGCGCAGCAGCAGCCGGTTCGCTCACGCGGGGTCGACCAGGCGCCCGCGAAGCCCCCTTTTGCTCGCGGACCAGGCGATGACGGACCGCGGGCAGCGCGTCGTAACCAAGCTTGACCAGGTGGAACGTGTCGACGCTGACCGCGGCCCACGGAAGGTGCGTGAGCACGGCCTTGCGGAACGCGGCGGACAGATCGATCGCGACGACCTCGACCCCGAAGAGCCCCATGTGGCTGAGTCGGTCGCGTGACTTGACAGATCCAGGCCGCGGATACTGGCAACTCCGGCGAGTACGCGCCCGCGAGCGTCGGGGCGAGCCGCGTCCACCCTAAGACCAGCGTTGCTGCGGGCGAGTCGGGCGCAGGTATGACGGAGGTCGTTCGGACGAGTAATCTTTGCCACATGATCGCCGGGGCTCGCCCAGCGAGGGAAAAGCAGTATGCACTATTTCGGTGCGACTCGCCACGGGTCTTTCGTCTGTCCTCACCAATGACGTGGCTGATGAGAACGTGGCTTCGGTACACAATGCGGGCCTGTCGAGAACCACATATTTTCCGCGAGGAGTGCACGTTCACCCACTGGCGACTTGATGGCAGTAACGCCTTCGCACGGCTTGACGGCGATATTGCCATCAGCTAACCTGAAGGGAATAAGACCGTCGCAAGGAGTTTGTCATGGCTGCCCGTGGAGAAGTGAAGGGCCCGGAGGGTCTTGGTCGGATGCTGCAGCAGGGCCGTCTCGTGAGCGGTTTGACGCAGCGCGATCTCGCGGAGAAGTTGGAGACCGACCAGAAGTACATCTGGGGCTTGGAGTCCGGCAAGAACACCATCGTGCTCGAGCGCATCTTCGCGATCATGCGGGAGACCGGTATCCGAATGTACATGGAGGTCGATGAGCCCCGCGACGACAGTTGGGAAGCGCCCCGTGAGTGACTTGCGCGTGGAACTCTACGGCGAGCTGGTCGGGCATCTGGTCGGCACGGGCCGTCGTACTTTTGATTTCGTTACGGCGAAGAATGCCGTCGATACTTTTGGACTCGGCAGCACGAATCTCTCCGCATCGGTGCCGTTCGACCTCATCAGTAGCCGCAGCAGGGCGGCTCGTCGACGCAACTTCTTCGCCGAACTTCTGCCCGAGGGCACCGCTTTGGACAACCTCGCCGCCGAGATCCGAGCCTCCACCGACGACACCATTGCGCTGTTGGCCCAATTCGGCCGAGACGTCGCCGGGGCCATTCAGATTTACGATCTCGAGGCGCAGGGGGAGCCGCGCACGCCAGCCATCGCGCTGGTTGACGGGGTCGAAGTGGGCCGGATGCTCACCAATACTCAAACCGCTCCTCTCGGAAACCGTCCGAGATCTGGCCGCACGTCCCTGGCCGGTGTGCAAGACAAGATCGTGCTCGCTCGACAGGACAGCCACTGGTTTCAGGTCCTCGAAGGGTATCCGTCGACCCACATCATCAAGCCGCCGTCCGTGCGCTTCCCGACTATCACCTTCGACGCGGAATACGGCTTCCGCGCGGCTAAAGCTGCCGGCCTCACCACGCTCCACACCTGGATCGAGGACTTCGGCGGAGTCCCTGGCCTTGTCATCGAGCGCTATGACCGTTCACCGCCCGTGCCGCAGGGACGCATTCACCAGGAAGACATGAACCAGGCTCTTGGCGCGTCGAAGAACGAGAAGTATCAAGAGTACGGCGGCAATGTCTCCCTCAAGTGCATAGCGGATGTCCTCGGTCGCGACGGCGACTGAGCTTCCGTCGAGCAGCTCCTTCGGCTCCTGACCGTTTCGCAGGCCGTGGGTAATCTCGATATGCACGCCAAGAACATCAGCATGCCCCACCTCCCGGACGGCGGCACGAGGATCACCCCGGCCTACGATGTCGTTCCGCAAACACACCTCGATAGCGACGGCAAGATGGCACTAGCGATCAACCGAAAATACAGCCATGCCGCCATCACTATCGATGACCTCATCGTCGAAGCCGAGGCGTGGAACGTGCGCGCTCCCCGGTCGATCATCACCTCAGCGCTCGAAGCCGTGGACGCTTTTGTCCGTTCAGAGAGCCCCGTTCAGCAGGCCTACGCCGAATTGCAGGACGACATTGCGCTGTTCACCAAGAATCTCCTCAATGGACGCCCCACGGGCAGTAGCGCCCGCACGTGAAGACTTGACGCACACACTTTTATTCAACGTTTATTGCCTGAGACTGACCGAGATGGGACGAGCGGTTGAGATAATGGTGAAGACATCTCACGCAAGAACCTCCTGATCAGGTCCAGATGCGTCGAGATCAACCGAGGCATCAGTCCGCACTTGGCCTGGTCCGAAAAGCGCCGGCGCAAACCGTCGGTCCCGGGTTCAAGTCCCGACCGTCCTACTATAAATTCGATCTGATCAGGCATTTTATTCGGATAAAATCGCCGAGAATTGATGATAGGAACATCGGTCCCGGGGTCAAATCTCGGGAGCCTCGTCAAAACGACACCTGATCAGGTCTTCTCTTCACCGGCGAACGTGTCACATTCGGAGTATTTCCATTAGTTCTGGGTTCGAGTCTCAATACCGAGATTGGAATTCCAGTGATCAGGAATTTCCAGCCCGCACAGATGCATGACACCCGATGCTGTCAACGTTTATTCCGGAAAGCTGCCTATTGTTGGCGCTGGCGCAAAAGATGCTCGAGTCATCTTGAGTTACTAAGAGCGACCGCGATCGCCGACGGGGGAGTTAGTCGGCGGCACTGTTGGTGCGCAGGGACAGGTGCTCATGGATACCGAGCCAGGTTCCGCCTGTGAGTGAAAGCACAATGGTCTCAGATTCCTGACTTGTCGACCGTTCGCCCGCCACTTCGGAGACTGTCTCGACATCGTGGGTGAACACGGCGACGGAGCCAACCAGCTGAATGCGGCGGTTCGTAGACGTGCATGAGATGACCGTGAATCCGTCTGATTCCCATTCCAGCCAGAGCTGCTCATACTCTTCCCGCGACTCCAGGCGCCGCCCGACGTTGTGGAACATGAAGGTTGCCTGCGGGCTGAACCGGGCGAAATAGGCGTCACGGTGGTGATGGCCGAAGTCCTCGATGATCTGGTCTGCTGCGGCCAACGCATCCGCTGAAACTGCTTCGGACATGCTCACGCTGCGGATCCGACTCGGCGTGCTGCGACCTTGGCGGCGGTGGACGAATGGTCGGTTTCGATGGCAGGGATAGTCGAGTCTCTGGTTGGTACGCCGCGTGCGCCTTGATCACCAAACACGAATCGGGGCTCGGGAAAGATCCAAAGCGCTCCAAGATAGAGAACGGCCGCCGAGATCACGGCGATCGCGAGGCTGAGATCGACGCCGCCGCCCAGATTGATGAAGGGTCCAACGATGATGGGCGGGTAGTTCGCAAAGAGCAGTCCGAGGGTAGCTGCTCCGATCCAAGCGACCATTCCGCGCCAGTTGACTCCGTTGTTGAACCAGTAGGCGCCGCCGATTTCACCTCGGTTGAAAACCTGGAGATCGCGCGGGCGAAAGCTGCCTCGGCGCACGATGTAGCCAATGGCCATGATGACCATCCACGGGGTGGTCGTGACGATGATGGCGCCGACGAAAGCGTTCACGGCGCCGAGCAGGTCGAAGAATATGCGGCCGGTCAGGATGAAGAGGAAGGCGACGATGCCGATACCGATGGTGGCCTGGGCGCGGGTGAACCGAGGAAAGACCGAAGAGAAGTCGAGGCCCGTGCCGTAGAGGGAGGTCGTGCCCGTCGACAGTCCGCCGATGAAGGCCACTCCCATGAGGAGTACCGCGTACCAGATGGGCGATGCCTGGATGAGGGCGACGACGTAGTCGCTCTCGCCAGCGACGATCGTTGCGGTCGCCACACCGAATAGGAAGGGAATGAGGGTGAGGGACTGACCGATCAGTGTTGCGCCGAGGATCTTGCGAGGCGGGGTGGTGCGGGGGATGTAGCGGGACCAATCTCCGAGGAACGCCCCGAACGAGATGGGGTTGGAGGCCACGATGAGCGCGGCGGCGACGAATGTCGGCCAGAAGGAGCCGAGCGCAAAGGCCGCGGGTCCGGGATTGTAGGAGCTGTCAAACACACCGTTGAACGCGACGATAGCCAGAAGGATGAGGATCGTGTTGGCGATGACCGCGGTCTTGTTCACCAGCAGCATGAACTGATAACCGAACACCACCACGACGATGACGATCACTCCGATCACTCCGTAGACCAGGGTGCGAAGTCCGATTGAGTCCGGTATGCCTCCAAGCCGGGTGAGCGCACCCACGAGTGCGTCGCCACTGACCCACACCGAGATGGAGTAGAAGGCGATGGCGGTGAGAAGGGAGAGGAACGAGCCGACCACTCGCCCGCGCACGCCGAAGAATGCAGCGGATGACACCGCGTTGTTGGTGCCTGTTTTCGGGCCGAATAGTCCCATCGGCATCAGGAAGAACGTGCCGACGAGCACTCCGCAGATCGTTGCGAGGGCGGCTTGCCAGAAGGATAGGCCAAGGACGATCGGGAAGGTGCCGAGCAGAACGGTGGCAAACGTGTTCGCGCCGCCAAACTGGATGCGGAGGAGGTCGAGCCAGGTCGAGGTACGGTCGGCGTCGGGAATGGTGTCGACGCCGAGGGTTTCAACCTCGGTGATTTTTGGCCGCGCGTTTAGCTCGACGGCGGGCGCGGTGTGATGAACGCCATTGTTGTCACTCATGGGTTTGCCTTTGACTCGTGGAGGGGGGGGCCGGCGGAGGCGGCAGGTTTTGATTGACACTAGCGGGATGTTGTCTCCTGTGCAATAGTTTTTGACTATGAAGACAAACAAGGTCGTGGATCTCTCCCTCCTGGTGAACGCAGACACCCAGGTCTATCCGGGAGATCCTGTGCCACGATTTGACCCGCACAGCACGATCGATCGCGACGGCTTTAACCTTCTCTCGGTGTCCATGGGGTCACAAACGGGCACCCACGTTGACGCTCCGTACCACTTTGATGATGCGGCCAAGAAAATCGATGAGTTGCCGCTGGACCGGTTCGTCGGCACAGGTGTACTCGTCGACGCCCGTGCCGCGGGCGCGCGCGGTCGCATCACATGGTCGTACTTCAAGCCCGTCGAGGCGCAACTTCTACCGGGAGCTATCGTGCTTCTCCACACGGGATGGAGCGCGCACTGCGGCTCACCGACCTACTTCGACAATCCATTCCTCGACGCCGATGCCTGCGCCAAACTCATTGCCCTGGGCATTCGCACCTTCGGGATCGACGCGATCAACATCGATGAGACACCGGACTCCACCCATCACGGTGAGGGCTTTCCCGTGCATCACCTCATTGCAGACGTCGACGGCGTGATCTGCGAGAACCTCACGAATCTTGCGTCGGTCGACTTCGATGAGCCCTTCATCTCCCTGCTGCCCATCGCCTTCGACGCGGCGGATGGAGCGCCCGTGCGGGCTGTCGCGCTGCAACTTACGCCATAGGCAGGCCGCACTCCCTGTCACCACCGGCTCGCAGATCACTCTTCCACCGATTCCCTCCAAGAAAGCTCCCATGAACAATCCGATCGGCCCATCCGACGCCAGCATTTCACCCCGCTATGCCGGCATCGCCACCTTCGCCCGACTTCCCCGCATCGAAGACGTGCCCAACGCAGACATAGCCGTTGTGGGTGTGCCGTTTGACAGCGGGGTCAGCTATCGCCCGGGAGCCCGCTTCGGCCCGGCCCACGTGCGCGAGGCCTCCCGGCTGCTCCGGCCCTACAACCCCGTGCAGGATGTAGAGCCATTCTCCGCCCAGCAGGTCGTCGACGCAGGAGATATTGCGGCGAACCCCTTCAATATCGACGAGGCAGTCGCTCAGATTGAGGCAGAGGCAACCCGTCTCGGCGCTGGAGGAACACGACTGATGACGATTGGGGGGGACCACACGATCGCCCTTCCCCTGCTGCGGGCGGTCACCAAGGTGACGGGTCCGGTCGCGGTGCTGCACTTCGACGCTCACCTCGACACGTGGGACACCTACTTCGGCGCACCTGTGACCCACGGCACGCCCTTTCGCCGCGCATCCGAGGAGGGTTTAATCGACCTCGAAGCCAGCCTGCACATCGGTATTCGTGGCCCGCTCTACGGCCGCAAGGACCTCACCGATGACGCCCGCTTGGGCTTCGCCGTCATTGCCGCCCACGAAGTCGAGACAGAGGGCGTTGCCGGAGTCGTAAAGCGGATGCTGGCCCGCCTCGGCAACCGCCCGGTATACGTGTCCGTCGATATCGACGTTCTCGACCCCGCTCACGCTCCCGGAACCGGCACCCCGGAGGCGGGCGGGCTGACGAGCAGAGAATTGCTGGCCATCATCCGTGCGCTGAGCGCCGTGCGGATCGTCGGAGCCGACGTCGTCGAAGTCGCCCCCGCCTACGACCATGCGCAGATCACGGCCGTTGCCGCCTCCCATGTCGCCTACGAAATCCTTTCGGCCATGACACCGCGCTAAGCCCGGCCGCGGCGACACCGGCCGTGCGTATGGCGGGGAGCGGCGAGAGATCGCGAGATACTGGGAAACAGTCCCACGTCAGGTCGAAACGCGTTAAGAAAGGCAAGGCACTGTGCGAGCTCTCAACCCGGCACCATCGGGCGCACCGCTCGCGATCGGAGCGAAACTCCGGGCAACGCGGCTAGCCCAGGCCTTGACGATCGCGGACGTAGCCGCGGCAAGTAACCTCAGCACCGGCTTCATCAGCAGAGTGGAGCGAGACGAGACCTCGCCCAGCGTGTCTTCGCTCGTGGCACTGTGCCAGGTGCTTTCCCTTCAGCTAGGCTCGCTCTTCGAAGCGCCCGATAACGAGGTCATAGCCCTCGCCGATGCGGCACTCATCAACATGGGCGGAAAGGGCGCGATCGAAAAGCTGCTCACCCCACGGGGCGAGTCTCGGGTGCAAGTACTCCGCTCGACCCTCGCCCCCGGAGCCTCAGGGGGAGACGAGCTTTACACGATCAACTGCGATGTCGAGGTGTTGCACGTGTTATCCGGGAGCCTCGTCCTTCGGCTGGTAGGCGGCGAAGTTGAGGTATCGGAGGGGGACACGATGACCGTCGCGGGGCGCCAACCCCACTCTTGGGACAACCGCAGTGGGGGACAGACCGAGCTTCTCTGGACCATCGTTCCGGCCGCATGGAGCGGCTCGTCCTGACGGTTCCCACAGTTCGGAACAACGGTTTGAGCGCGATCCGGTGCAGGAAGATTCCTCTGGAAAATGGTGTGCGCGAGACTTTCGCCGGCCGACATCCGGTTCTAAAATAATCGTAGGCAGCTTCTTTTATGCCCCGTCGCTCGTTGCGATGGCATGACTCTCCGTCTTTCAGGTTCTTGTTGCCGAACATCTGAAAGGCCGCGCCATGTTCGAACTCATTCTGGCCGCCACCTCCCGCACCTATTCTTTCTTGCGCCGGTTCATGCCGGCCGCCATCGTGATCGACGCGATTAACACGCGGCGCGGGCTGAAGTGGGGCGTGCCGGCGATGCTGCTCGCCGTTCCGTGGGCGCTTGCAGCTATCTATTGCCGAGCACACATCCGCCTTCACGGCGCTCTCCCGGCCGTGAACAGACACGCAATCATGGGTAGGCTCGACGAGATGCGTTTGCAGAACTTGTTGACGTTCCGCTCGGTGGGCAATGTCCCGTCGCGCTCGGCTTGAATGTGAAGGAAACACCGTGTCTGATCACGCAAGAATCAAGGGGCACACCGTGACCCGCACCGTGCACATCGAGGCCTCCCGCGCGCGCGTCTGGAAGGCGCTGACCGACCCCGAGGTGATGGTCAAGTGGTTTGGCGACGGTGTGGGCTTCGCCGCGCTCGAGCCCGGTGCTACTGGCAGCATCGACTGGGATGACTACGGCAGCTTCCCGATCGAAATCACCGAGGTCGTGCCCGACGGCTCGTTCGGCTTCCGTTGGTCGGGCATCCCCGCCGAACAGCTCGACGAGTACTCGACGCAAGTGCGTTTCACCCTCGCCGATGCTGGTTCCGGGACGGATGTCACGGTGATCGAATCGGGCTTCGACACTCTCCCCGGCGGCACCCGCTACCGTCGCGAACGTCTTGAGCAGAACCGAGAGGGCTGGGACGTCGAACTCGACGAGCTCGCGATGCTATTCGAGGGTGTCACTGAGTAGTTCACGCTCACGGGGGAGTCGCTCGACGAGTTGGCCACGTTGCTCGGCCGGTGGAGGACTATTTGGCGGAGCTCAGAGATTGTGCGTGAAAGCTCCCAAAATCTGCCCAGGGCGCGGTTCGTAAGAGGTTTCGCGTGCCTCGGAAAGCTTTAGGTTTCAAGGCGTCCGAAGGTCGAGTTGATCGATGTACGGCCGCACAGCTGTGTGGGACAACCCTCACCTCACCTGACGCGGCGTGACTCAACCGGTCGTTGGCTCGTAACGCTTCCAGCCACTGCGCGTCTACGTCATCCGGTGGGCGCGTTATGGGTCCTCGGTGCCCCAGTGATCTCGGTTCGGTCGAGGGCGATGCGGAGGTCGGCGATCAGGTCGTCGCCGTCTTCTAGCCCTACGGACATGCGGAGGTGTCCGTAGGTGCGGAACGAGTCGGGGTAGCTCTCGCGGGCTTCGGGGCCGACGTGCACGATCAGGGTCTCGTCGTGGCCGAGGGACACGGCCGAGGTGATGACGCGCAGGTTGCTGACAAACCGGTTCTGGGTGGCTGAGTCCCCGTCGATGGCGAACGCCATCATCGCCCCGAACCCGCGACCTTTGAACTGCACGGCAGCGAGGTCGTGCAGGGGGTGCGACGGCCGGCCTGGGTACTCCACGAACGCGATCCGCGGGTCAGCGTCCAGGAACCGGGCCACTTGTTCTGCGGAGGCCAGGTGTTGCCCGCCATCGCAGGCCCGCAGGCCGCTGCGAATGCGGCTGTCCACCTGGTTTCCCGCGGCCAGTTCGCCGGGAGGTGCACTGCTTGTGTTCATCGCGTCGTTCGGTGAACTGCTCCGGGTAGGTGTTGAAGGAACCAACTCCTCGGGAGCGGGACTGAATCGTCAGTGAGAGCCCGTCCCGGCAGAAACAATTCTTAGACGGTTCTGTGACGTGACGGGTAAGTCTGGGGGGATGAGCTCAGAAACCCGACCACTCCACAGGTTCGTTCGGACCGCTCTTCCCGCGGCTGGAGTCATTCTCACCGTCATAGCCACTGGGTTCGTGCTGACTGGGTCGGCGGGGTGGACGGCCGGGGAAATGAATGTTCTCCGGCAGGTAAACGCTGACCACAGCGCGCCTCTGGACGCGGTGGCCCTCGGCATTGACTGGCTGTTCAGCCCCGCAGTGGGCGTAGTACTGGTCTTGTTGGCAGCCGGGTCGGTGCTGCTGTTGACCCGGCGACCCGGCGCGGCGATCCGCTTCGTGCTGCTGGTGATGATTCCCACGCTGGGCGCCGACGTGATCAAACTCCTGGTGCAGCGGGCGCGACCTGACATACCGTCGCTGCCGCACATCCTGCTGCTTGAACCGGGCGGTCTCAGCTTTCCGAGCGGACACACCAGCTTCGCCGCCTGCTTCCTGCTAGGGGTCGTCCTCGTCACGGCCGGTCACCGATGGCATCCGTTTGTGATTGGAACGGCCGCGGTGGTGGTGCTCGCCACGGCTGCGTCCCGGGTCTATTTGGGGGTGCATTACCCGTCGGATGTGGTGGCGTCGATCGTGTACTCGCTTGCTGCCGTTGCGCTGGTGAACGCCGCCTCGGTGCTACTACTGGCACACTGGAGCGAACGTCGATCCGGCCTCCACGCTGGACCCGTGCACGGAGGAGTCTGGAATGCCCGCTGAGAGCACAGCTCGCCCCCGGCTGTTGTTGATCGAAGATGATGCCAAGCTCGGCCCGATGATCCGCGACGTGCTCACGGAAAACTACGATGTCACCCTGGTCGCCGACGGCGCGGAGGGACTCGCGGCCGGTCTCGCCAGCGAGTTCGAGGTCATGGTGATCGACCGGCGCCTGCCGACGCTGGACGGCCTCGGAGTGGTTGAAGCGCTCCGCCGCAAACTGGTGACCACTCCCATCCTGCTCCTCACTGCGCTGGGAACGACGGGGGACAAGGTGGCCGGGCTGGACATCGGCGCCAACGATTACCTGGTCAAACCGTTCGAATTCGATGAGCTCTTCGCCCGGCTCCGGGCCATCCGCCGGGTGTTTACCGGGGAGGGCCGCACGGTGCTGGTGGGCGCCTGGGAGTACTACCCCGACAGTCGCACCATCTATTCCCCGTATGACGGGCGCATCCTGCTGACGGTGAAGGAGAACGAACTGCTCAAATTGTTAGCGGATGCCCCACAACGCACGTTCTCCCGCCAGCAGATTTTGCAGACCGTGTTCAGCGCCGCGGACACCGCCGGAACGGTGGACACCTATGTGCACTATCTTCGCCGCAAGACCGACACCGACATTGTCCTCACCGTGCGCGGTGAGGGTTACCGCCTGGGACAGCCATGATCCGAAGCAGCACCCGCATCGTTGACAGCGACACCCTCGCCATCCGTCGGGCCTCCCGACTCGTCGGGACCCGCATCGCGATCGCGTGCGCCGCGGTTGTCGCGGTGGTCATCGTGGCCGTCTACGTTTACATCCTGTCCGAGATCTCGCCCGGTGAGCTGTTCGAACCGGTGCCCGACACCGACAATCTGCAGGTCAGCGCAGTCAACCTGCTGCGGGCCGCGGGAGTGTTGGGCGTGGCATTGATCATTCTGGCCGGAGTGTTGAGCTTTCTGGTCACCCGCCGGGCCGTGCAACCGCTCGGTGATGTGCTGCGCATCCAACGGGCGTTTGTCGCTGACGCCAGCCATGAACTCCGAACCCCGCTTGCGGTGCTTGATGCTCGCCTGCAAATTCTGCAGCGCACCCTCCCCGCCGATGACCCGTCGTCCTCGGTCGTTGCGGAGCTCCGCAGCGATGCGAAGGACCTCATCCACATCGTCAACGACTTGCTCGAATCTGCTGAAGTCGGCGGCGCGGCCGTGCACGACACCGTCGTCGTCGACCTGGTCGCTGCCGTCGATGCCGCCGTGCAATCGATGGCACTGATCGCCGTCGACAAAAACATCACCATTGAAATGGATGCGGCCCAGCCCGCGCCGGTGCGCGTGCCCGCCTCCAGCATCACCCGATGCGCGGTCGCGCTGTTGGATAACGCTGTGCGCTTCGCCCCCAGTGGGTCGATCGTCGCGGTGGGCGTGGCCGTGACTAAGAAGACGGTGGTGGTCACCGTGCGCGATCGCGGCCCCGGCATTCAAGGCATCGACCCCGCCCGCATCTTTGATCGGTTCGCGCACTCCGGCGTGGCCGTGGACGGTGGCGGGGACGCCCGAACGGGGTTTGGTATCGGCCTGTCCTTGGTGCGGGAAATTGCGGTGCGCTACAGCGGAGCCGTGCACGTCGTCGACAGCTCTACCGCAGGCACAGCGATCAGCCTCACCCTCCCGCGCGCGAAGCCAGCCGCGGCCTGATCCTTCGCCGGCGAGTAGAACACCACTCGCCGGGCACGTAAATGTCGATCTCGAGCGGTGGGTGGTCGCTTCTGTGAGAAGTCTTAGACGCCACCGTGTTCGCTGGTGTTACCGACCCCATCCCAGGAGGAACACATGTCCACGACCTCGACCATCTCCACGACCGTTTCGCCCGTCCGGAACATCCTCACCAAGGTGCCCGAGGTCACCCTCATCTTCTGGGTGATCAAGGTACTCGCGACAACAGTGGGGGAGACCGCCGCGGACTTCCTCAACGTCGACCTCGACCTGGGACTGACGATCACGTCGATCATTATGGCGGCCCTGCTGGTCGCCGCGCTGATCGTGCAATTCAGATTGCAGAAATACACCCCGGCGGTTTACTGGCTGGCCGTGGTGCTCATCAGCGTCGTGGGAACTCTGATCACCGATAACCTCACCGACAGCCTCGGCGTTCCCCTGTGGGTGACGACGGTCGTTTTCGCCATCGCACTGGCCGCGACCTTCACCGTCTGGGCCATCTCGGAGAAGACCCTGTCCATCCACTCCATCTTCACGACTCGGCGGGAGTCGTTCTACTGGCTGGCCGTGTTGTTCACGTTCGCCCTCGGGACTGCGGCGGGCGACCTCGTCGCCGAAGGACTCAACCTGGGCTTCTTCGTCGCGCTGCTCGTCTTCGCCGCCGCCATCGCGCTGGTCGCTGTGGCGTACTTCGTCTTCCACTTGAACGCTGTGCTGGCCTTCTGGATCGCCTACATCCTGACCCGCCCGCTGGGCGCATCCACCGGCGATCTGCTGTCTCAGCCTGTCGCTGATGGCGGCCTGGGGCTGGGGACCACGGGAACGAGTGTGCTGTTCCTGACGGTGATTCTCATCTTGGTGGTCGTACTCACCCGCCGCGCCCGCACCACGAACGCCCAACTGACGGCCACCGCCTAAACACCTCGCGCAGCAGCGGATGCCCGGATCGCCTTCAGAAAACTCAGAGAAAGTCCCTGCAGCATGAACACCATGATCGCCACCGCACTACCCACGTCCGGTTTTCTGGATCCGCAATCTGTGATCGCCGGCGCCGGCGTCTGGGGCCTCGTGGTCGTCTGCGCGATCGTGTTCGTGGAGACGGGCCTGCTCGTCGGGTTCTTCCTGCCCGGCGATACCCTGCTGTTCTTCACCGGCGTGCTCGTCCTCAGCGGGGTGATCAGCCAGCCGCTCTGGATCGTCATCCCGGCCATCGCCCTATCGGCGGTGCTGGGCGACCAACTCGGGTACATTATCGGGCGCACGACGGGCCGACGCATTTTCGACCGGCGCGACTCCGGCCTGTTCAGCCGAAAGAGCGTCATCCGAACGCAGGGGTTCTTTGATCGGTTCGGCCCGGCGGCCGTCACCATCGCCCGCTTCGTACCGGTCGTGCGCACCTTTGCCCCCGTCGCGGCCGGCGTCGGCAAAATGCGCCGGCGGGTGTTCACACTGTTCAACATCATCGGCGCCGTGCTCTGGACGACCGCGGTGGTGCTCCTGGGCTTCGGGCTGGCACACATCCCGGGCGTCGCCGATTTCGCCGCACGCTACATCGATCTCGTGCTGATCGGCATCGTCATCGTGTCGATCGTGCCCGTATTGATCAGGGCCGTCATCGCTCGTCGAGAACTTTCTCTCGCGCGGCGGTAGCGAGTTTGGGTCCCATCCACTGTCGCGGACGGTAGTCAGGTCGGTGCGACCTCGGCGCCGATTGCACGGTAGAACTGGTCGACGGCCATGCTGCTGTACTCGGCGTGATCGAATTTGCCTGATTCTACGTCGCCGGTGAGAAAGGCGTCGAGCCCCGTGGCGAGATCCTCATCGGTTTGCGGTACGACCAGGCCGAAGCCCGATGGGAGCGCGTTTTGAACGGATTCGAATTCGACAGTGACGATAGGCAGGCCCAGCACTAGCGCTTCTAGGATGACCATGGGCTGACCTTCATAGTCGCTGGAGAGTGCGAAACAGTCCGAAGCAGCCAGGACTGTGTACGGGTTGTGCTGCTCACCGGTGAGAATCACCGCCTCCTCGAGCCCGAGGGTCTTAACCAGAGATTCCAATGCGGTACGGAGCGGACCATCTCCAACAAGCACGAGTCGCGTTGTCGGCGTTTCCTTATGGACAATGTTGAACGCGCGGATCAGGCGAGCCTGATTTTTCTCAGGTGAGAGCCTCCCCACCGTAACAAAAGTCGTGATGTCGTTGGTCGAGAGGAGGGCATCGACCCACTCTGGGGTAATTCCGGTTTCTAGGTCCCGAGCCGTTTCGCGAAGGTCCTCGGAGGCGGCGCCTAGGATGTGTTCGGCATCGGCCGAGTTGAGCGCGAACGTAAATTTTGCTGGTTCCGCGTACGGGGCGAGGTGGCGCCCGTTGATTTGAGACAGCGTGGGTGAGACGGACACGAGGTGTTCGTATTGCGCATAGAGTGTGAAAATTTGGGTGAGGCTGTGCAGCATGCCTTTTTTGCCTTTGACCTTGCGGTGGGCGTCGGCGGCCAGATCATTGTGGAGCCAGATGGAGCGAATCGAGCGGGGAGAGTGCAGGAGGAGCACGGCCCAGAACGGTCCATAGCCGCTGAAGTCGACGACGAAGTCGAAGACGCTATCGCCGAAACATCGTGTCCATTCGTCGTCCCAGAGTGCTTTTTGTCTGGGCCGATCTTGGTGTTGGCTAATTTTTCCTCGCCGGAAGTCCAGACGCCGGGCCAACTGATCCGGCGCCGAGCCGTTCATCCCACCAACGCGGGGAAACTGACGCACAGCAGGATGAATCGCGAGTTGATTTTCTATCGCTGCGGGCGCTTTGCTCTGGCCGAAGCAGGCTGACACGTCGAATCGGGAGTGATCGATGTTTTGGAGCAGGTTCAGCGCGGAGGTGGTTATACCGTTTGAGCGCATACCGCCCAGGTAGATCAATATGGATGGGCGGTGCTCGGATGCCACCGGGTGCACGTTGTACGGTTGCACGTTGCCTCGAAAGACGACGTCGATAATTCGTTCGCTGGCACGCCCGTCGTCTCGACCACAAAAGACCTGCTGGCTGTTGCGGTGACGCGCGGCTGACTCCTGCGACAGTTCGCCGGTTTCGAGAATATCAGCGAGTTGATCTGCCAATTCGTCGGTGGTCCGGCAGATCGGACCCGGCCACTCCTCGGGCTCGAAATAGAGTCCTCGTGTACCGGAATAGTCGTCCAGGTCGGGGGTGAAAAAGAGGATCGGCCGCCCCGTGGCCAGAAAATCAAAGAAAATGCTCGAGTAGTCCGTAATGAGGACCCCGGTCAGGCCAAGGATGACGTTGCTGGGCATGTCGTTGGGCACGAGAAAGCGCGAGATTTCGGGCCGCGACGCGGCAAGGGAATGAACGATCTGATGCGTTTTGAGAAGTACGACGTACTTGCTGGTGTCGATTCGCGCTGTGAGTCGGGTGACGTGATCGAGTAGCTGGTCGATATCGTCAGCGGGGCGCGCGAAGGACTTACCCTTCCAGGTCGGTGCGTACAGGATAATCGTGCGATCACCCAGAGCGATGCCCGCAGCGGTCAAGCGTGCTCGCGCAGCCTCTGCAGCGGCGGGGCTGAGGGTTTGCCGGTCGATCCTGGGAGACCCCTCCTCGATGATCAGGCTGCGGGATATACCGCTGAGTTTGTATGCTTTTTCATACATTTGCTCGGCCATGAATGGGTTGGCGGCGAGCAGATAATCGGCGGCAACAAAGTTGCGGAGAATATTTGCTGTTGCGAGTGCGCCACCGTCGATGTCGTAGCCCATGCGTTTTAGTGGCGTGCCATGCCAGGTATTGAGGTAGGTCTGACCGGCTCGTTTGCTGAATTGGGGTGGGAACGTGGCGTTGTTGATGAGATATTCGCTGGTCGCGAGGGCGCGGTAATACGACGATGTTCCGTGACGCACGAACGAAACGTTGGGAACGCCGGCGAACTCCGTTAACGTCGCACGGTGCTGGCGCGGGTCTGATAGCACCCAAATGTGCTGGAGCTGTGCCAGATCAGGAGTTGCCAGGATTTGGCGGAAGATGGCCTCCGGGTTGCAGAGCATTCCGTTGCCCGCGAACGACTCATAGAGCACTGTGCCGGTTTCAATGGGGGCGGTGCGCCAATGGGCGTGAAATTGTGATTGGGCGAAACGTTTGGCACGTGATGCAAGCCGCTTGATCTGTAAAAGTTTCATGTCCCGCATTGCCTCATTGGTGCTGTTCGTAATCAGTTTCGTCGTGTGTTCCGGTGCTCTGCCGGCTGGTCATCGTCCACGTCACTGTTCGCTTGCTGCTGGGCAAGTTCAGATGGAAGGACAATGAGTCCCCACATCGCTGTTGCTCCGATGACAGCGGCCGCACCGACCGCAAGGAGGCGCCAATCCATGTGGATTCCTTAGTCCTGGTGACTCGATTAGTGTAGACGGACGCGGGTGAATCCCGACCGCCTCGCTGTCGACACGGTCGTCGCGAGGCAGCGCGTTGACGAGGTAACGGAGTGGCCATGACCAAGCCGACGCTGCCGGCCATGGCCACTCTTTCGACGTTACTTCTCGTCGGCTCCGCCTTCGTGGTTGACGTCGACGCCCTCGGGATCGGCGTGTCCACCGTCGTTGCCGTCATCCGGGGTGGCAGCTTCGGAACCCGGAGTCTCGACCGCCGACTCGGATTCGGGTGCTTCCGTGGTACCGGGAGTGGATGGGTCAACTACCGCGGCGGTCGCCGTCGGCGCTACGGGCGTCGCTGCTAGGGCGGCGCCGCTACCGATGCCGGTCAGGGCAAGAACAATGATTCCAGCGGCAATGATCTTTTTCTTGTTCATGTGGTGCTCCTTGAGGGGTTGAGTGGGTGAACAATGACGACTCTCGCACCCCGGGGTAAGACGTCGGTAAGTGCGGCTGGCAAGAAGCTGAGCCGACCCCGGAGGCTGCGGAGAGCTGCAGCTTGCGACGTCATTGATACGCGGGGGCAGAGAAGGCGCTCCGTGGACGGGACAGGCTGGTTAGCATGAAGGAATGCAGATTCTGCCGCGGACAATGCGTACTCGTTATAAACGGCTCCTCAACAGGCTTCGTCGAGCAGCAGCATCCGAGGTGTACGCCTTCTGGCGTCGCCAGCCGATCGATCCGCGTGTTGTACTTTACGAATCCTTCTCGGGTAACGGCATGTTGTGCAACCCCGAGGCAATTTTTCGAGGCGTGCGTGCGGCGCCTGATTTCACCCACCTGAATCATGTGTGGGTGCTGGCGAACGAGCGCGCGAACCGGAGCGTTGTTCACGAATTTGCGCATGATCCATCCGTGAGGTTCGTTCGACCGAATTCAGTGGGCTATTACCGGGCTTTAGCGACCAGTGCATATCTGGTCAATAACGCAACCTTTCCCGAGCAGTTCAGCAAGCGAGCGGGTCAGACCTACCTCAATACCTGGCATGGCACGCCGCTGAAACGCATGGGCTACGACATCGGAGATCGCGCGTCTCGGGTCGGCAACGTGATTCGGAATTTTCTAGCCGCCGACTATCTGCTAGCGGCAAACCGGTTCATGACGGAGCAGATGTATGAGCGGGCCCATCTTCTGCACAATATCTATCGAGGCCAGATCATCGAAGAAGGATATCCGCGGATTGACTACCAATTCGCTGACTCGCGTGGTGTCCTGGCTATAGTCCGCAACCTCGAAGCGAACGGCTTACCTATCGATGGGCGAAAGATCATTCTCTACGCGCCGACGTGGAAGGGGGAATCCTTTGCCAGGCCGACCGACGACGCGGACGAGCTGATCAAACGGGTCACCGAGCTGGAAGCGTCGATCGACACCGACCACTATGTCGTGCTTTTGAAAGTGCATCAGGTGGTCCACAAATTCGCCGCGGATCGCAAAGAATTTCGGGGGCGGCTGATACCCAACGACATCCCCACGAACGCTGTCCTCGCCGCGACCGCAGTCCTGGTAACGGACTACTCCAGTATTTTCTTCGATTTTCTGGCGACAGGGCGACCCATTGCCTTTCTGACACCGGACATCGACGATTACGCCGGATATCGGGGCCTTTATCTGGAGCCGACCGAATGGCCCGGACCTGTCGTTCGAACCGTAAGCGAACTCGCCGTGGAGCTGAACATCATCGCGGCGTCCGGGCAGCGACCGGAAATTGCCCAGAAGTATCTCGCTATGCAGAACAAGTACTCGGCTCAGGAGGATGGTGGCGCCACCGGTCGAATTATTGACATCGTCTTTCGGGGCAAGCGAGAGGGCTACTCAGTGCGACCGGTGCACCGGGACGGGCGACCCTCGATGCTTATTCATGTCGGCAGCCTGCGGCAGAGCGCAATTACGACGTCGGCGTTGAACCTTCTGGCTGCCCTCGATCATGACCGGTACGACGTTTCTGTCGTATTCTCAAACAGCCGCATCCCGGTTGTCCTGCATAACCAGCAACAAATTCACTCCTCCGTGCGTCAATTTGTTCGAGTTGGCGGGATGAATGGTTCCAAGGTCGCCCACTTCAGGAGGCGGCTCGACTGGTATCGCGGTGACTTCAGCGCACATCTGCACCAGCAGCAGCGACTCTGGGATGAAGAATGGATGCGGTGCTTCGGTACCAGCCGATTCGACTACGCCATCGACTTCAGCGGAATCGGACCGCTCTGGGCAACACTCATGTTGCATGCGCCGGTTGCCCAGAAATCAATCTGGTTGCGAAACGAGTCGGCCACAAAGAACATTCACGCCGATGACGGGACCGCCCAGCCGGTGACGAGCATTTCGTCGCTGTATGGGGAGTACGACAACCTGGTCTCCGTTTCCGCCGAACTCGCACAGCGTAATGCCATCGATCTTGCCCGTGTTGCCACGCCAGAGAATTTTGTGTCAGCGCGCAACGTCGTAAATGCCGCTCAGATCCGCAGTGCTGCCGCAATCGATATCCGGCGCGCCGTCCTTGGGAACACACCGGACGACGTGCCCTGGTGGGTAATCGGCCTCGCGTCAGAGTCCGCGCTGGTCAACTTTGTTACCGTCGGGCAGCTCTCGGCCGAAAATGACCATGCGCTCCTCATCCGTGCATTTGCTGACGTGCACTCGCAGCGTCAGGACACCCGACTGGTGATCATTGGCACCGGACCGCTCCGAGCGCGCTTGCACGATCTGATCTGTGAACTGGGCGTCGACGAATCGGTGATCCTCACCGGGCATCAAGCGAACCCATATTCCATCATGGCCGCGGCCGACTGTCTCGTGCTCGCGAGCGATCACGAGGAACAGACAATGGTGCTCGTCGAAGGGCGCATTCTGGACCTCCCCGTCATCAGCGTCGCGTTCGACTCAGCACGGGACTTCCGCCGCGACGAGAGTGGGCTGGTCGCCACAGCCACAGGCATAGATCCGGAAGTCGCAGCCGGCATGCGCGCCTATCTGGCCGGGTCCGTTCCGACGGTGAAATTCAACGAATACGACTACAACGCCGAGTCGGTAGCTCAATTCTTGAATGCCATCGGGGCGACAGCGGCGAGGCAAGTATCGGACCGGGCTTAGCGTGTGCTTACCTAATGGTGGGATGCTGGCGTGGGGATCGCAGAGAGATCCCTGTCTCGTTCGATGAGGGAGAACAATGAAAGTACTTCTCGTCGACGACGAATCTGCGATGGTGGACGCGCTCGAGCGTGGTTTGACAGCGGAGGGCTTTGTGACGGAAGCCGCGATGAACGGTATCGACGGTCTCTGGATGGCCGAGGAAAATGACTTCGACGTCATCATTCTTGACATTATGCTCCCGGGGTTGTCGGGCTATGAGGTGTGTCGAAGATTGCGCGCGGGCGGATCGACAGTACCCATCTTGATGTTGACTGCCAAGGATGGTGAATTTGATGAGGCTGATGCTCTAGATCTCGGAGCCGACGATTTTCTGTCGAAGCCCTTCTCGTTTGTCGTCTTGCTCGCGCGACTTCGAGCGCTTCTACGACGGGCACCCGTTGATCGAGAGCCGATGCTCACAGCGGGAAGTATTCGCTTGGATCCGGCGTCTCGTCGATGCTGGCGGGGGGAAGATGAGGTCGCTCTCACCACGCGCGAATTCTCACTTGCCGAATTCATGATCCGCCGCAAGGGCAACGTGCTGAGCCGCAATACGATCGCCGAGCATGTGTGGAATTCGGAGTTGGATATCGACTCCAATGTCGTTGAGGTTTATATCGGCTATCTCCGGCGCAAACTCGACGACGGCCGAACGCGGGGCGTCATCGAAACGGTCCGCGGGATCGGATACAGGCTCATAGAGACTGTCGAGGGGAAAAACGATGCCGCCTCATCGATCTGAAACGAGGCGGCGATATTCCGGCATCCGATCTCGCATTACCCTCACGGCATCGTCATTGGTTGCGCTCGCATTGTTGGCCGCTGGTGTCACTCTCGTTGTGCTCCTGCATCAATCCCTGATCGCCAGCCTCGATGCTGTTGCGTCGGATCGGGCGCAGGCCGTGGCATCGCTCGCGGTCAGAGGGGCTCTGGGCGCGACCGTAACGAATACTGGGTCCGAGAGTTCGTTGGTGCAGGTCGTTGACTCGGGCAATGTGGTCATTTCGGCCACCAGCAATATCGACGGTCAGGAGCCCATTCTGGCGCGGCCGCCGACCACGACAGCGGCCACGGTGATCAGTGTGGACCGGTTACCCGCTGGCGACGGTCCGTTTCGAGTCGTCGCGCTGCCGTTGCCGACAGGGAGCGGTTGGGTTTACGTTGCCACTTCGACTGTGCAGGTCGATGCGGCGGTGCAAAATTTGGCTGGCCTCTTCGGCGTGGGACTGCCGCTGGTCCTGATCATTGTGGTGTGGGCTTTATGGCGAGCAGTTGGTCAGGTCCTTCGACCCGTTGACGCAATTCGGCACCGTGCGTCGGTGATCGGGGCGGAAGACCTGTCCCAACGCGTCCCGGTGCCGGACAGTTCTGATGAGATCGCAAGCTTGGCTATAACAATGAACGCAATGCTTGAACGACTTGAGGCAGCGGCGCTTCGGCAACGTCAATTCGTAGGCGACGCGTCTCATGAACTTCGCAGCCCGCTGGCGGCACTTCAAGTTCAGCTGGAAGTCGCCCTGACTCATCCAGAAGATCCTCACTCGGCACTGAATCTGGCCAGCGTTAACGGTCAAGTCATCAGAATGTCGGAACTGATCGACGATCTGCTCTTCCTGGCGCGTGCCGCGGAGGGCGTGGCACGATCGACGACGACGCTCGTCGATCTTGACGATCTCGTGTTGGCAGAAGTGCACAGATTGCGTGAACTGGGCGGCCGGGAGATAGAAATACGTGGAGTTCGAGCGGCGCGGGTCGAAGGCTCGGCACGGGACCTGGCCCGACTGCTCCGCAACCTGGGCGACAATGCGCGTGAGCATGCCCGTTCGCACGTCGCAATCCAGTTGGCTACGACCGAGGATTCGGCCAAAATATCCATCACAGATGACGGCGACGGCATCCAGCCAGAGGACCGTGACAGAGTATTCGAGCGCTTCACCCGACTGGATCACGCCCGCAGCCGCACGGCGCACGGCGGCGGCGCCGGCGTCGGCTTATCCATCGTCAAGCAGATCGTGCAGGACCACGACGGCAGAATCACGATTGAAGGCCGGTCGGACGGACGTAGCGGTGCGGTCTTTGTCGTCTGGCTTTCCCTCGCCTCCGCCGACGGTGCTGAGCGCCCTTAGCTCGACGACCTGCACGTGGTGATCATGATCATCGGGTTGTCCCGGCGACAATTTTGGCGGCAATCCCGGATACGACTTGACCGGTTCGTCGGGCCAGCCTGTGGGAAGGACGTTCGACGGCCAGGTGGAATGCGCATGCGGCGAGGAGTGCCAGGGGGATGGTAAGCACCGCCACGAGCCACCACCTATCGTCACCAAGCAGGAAAGTCAGCGTGGCCAGTATCGGCACGTGAATGAGGTAGAGGCTGAAGGAAATACGTCCGAGCCACTGGCTCGGGCGGGAGTCCAACACTCGGCGCATAGACGGTACGGTAATAGCGGCTAGGACGAGGCCGGCGGCACCGAGTACAGCCAACTGCGTGAAAATCCGGCCGGGGAGCGTACCCGAATCGGCGATCGGTTGTGCCAACCAGTGGGCGATCACGAGCACGAGTGAGCCGACGACCACAACAATTCCCCACCGCCTCGCGTGCGGGCGCCGAAGCCGCCGTCGTGTCCACTCCTGGATCGAGTCCAATCTCACGGCCATGAGCGTTCCGATAAAGAACACCGGAAGATAGCGGAGTGCATCAATGTTCGTGAGGAGCCCCATTAGGCTCATGACGAAAACGACCGACACGGCGATCCACCAGCGGCGTCGGGCCACGACGGCGACGGCAATGAATAGTGGCAGCAAAAGAGCGAAAGCGAGCTCCCACCGGAGGGACCAGAGCACATTGTTGATGTCATACGATGCGGCGGTCAGGCTCATCTGGGAGAGTAAATCTGCCGCGGTCGTTGATGTTGCGTTCGAATTGGCTACCCACGAACCGCGCGACACCGCCAGAGGATCACGTGGCACGAGCCAGACCAAGGCGGTGCCGATTGCCAGAGCAGCCCACACCGGCACGTAGATCCGAACAATCCGGCCGCCTAAGAACCCCGACCACGAAAAGTGAGGTTTGCGCAGCGCGGGCAAGGCAACGACGAGTCCGCTGAGAACAAAGAAGACCAACACGGCTTCTGAACCTGCCGTCAGGAGCTTCAAAGGGGTCGCGGACAGCCACCAGAAGACGCTTCCCGGTTCTGATCCACCCCAGCTTCGCAGTGCGGGCGCCGCAACCAAGTACACGTGATGCAACATCACGACGAGAGCCGCGACACCCCGCAAACCGTCCAGAGCCGACAGGCGATCGGTCGACGCGGCCAGTGTCGACGCCGGTCGGGCCTCTGCGGTCTGAAATATCACCTGAGTGAAGTTACCTGCTTTTTCTGGGCGTTTCGTGGAGCCTTGCATGAGGCGGCTCTGATGAACGCTTCAACGCGAGCGACCAAATCGACTTTACAGAATTGCGCAACTTCCGCGACGTGGTTCATGCGCGCGGCAATACTGACCTCTCTCATCGTGGTCTCACGGTGGGGTCAATAATCTCGGGGTTATGACAACATCCGCTATCTCAACCGCAGCCTTGACGCGCAGCTTCGGCCCGCATCAGGCCCTCGCAGATCTCACCCTTGACGTACCGCAGGGTGAAGTCTTCGGTCTCCTCGGCCATAATGGGGCGGGTAAGACCACGACCGTGAATCTGCTCACCACCCTGCTCGAACCCACCGCGGGCGACGCGATAATCAACGGTCACAGCGTGAAAACGGATGCCACGGGGGTGCGTCAGTCCATCGGCTATCTGCCCGAGAACGTGCAGTTCTACGATAATCTGACGCTGCTGGAAAATCTGCGGTTCTTCGCCCGGTTGTCGGGGCTGCGCCGTCCGGACGCTCGTATCCGCGACGTTTTGACCTTTCTGGATTTCACCGGTCATGACAATCAGCGCGTGGGGACCTTCAGCAAGGGAATGCGCCAGCGGGTGGGCATCGCCCAGGCCGTGCTGCATGCACCAGCCGTTTTGTTCCTGGACGAGCCCACGTCGGGGTTGGACCCGGAAGGCGTCCGCACCCTGCGGGAAACGATAGTTCGCCTGAACCACGAATTCGGCATGACGATCTTCATGAACACACACTTGTTGTCTGAGGTGACGAAGACGTGCACGAGCATTGGAATCCTCAATCACGGGCGTCTGGTGCACCACGACTCGATGAGCAACACGCTCGCCGCGTTCCCCGCCGACGAATCCCTGGAAGATATCTACTTTCAGCTCGATTCGGCCGCCGCATGAACACGATCTTCACCAGCGCTCGGCACGAAATCCTCTGCACCCTCCGTGCCCGGGTCGCGCTGTTGCTGCTGGTGGTTTTTCTCGGGATGGTGTCGCTGTCCTCACTCATCGGCTGGATCACCAACACAACGGTCACGCGGGTGTACGAGAAGATCCTCGCCGATGGGCGCACCACGGCGCCGAACCCGTTCGCGGCGGTGTCTGCGTTGTACTACTCACGCAACTCGGTGATTTATGTCGTGCTGATCGGCGCCCTCCTGGCGATTATCCTCGGCGTGCAGGCCACCCTGCGCGATCGCAAGTTCGCCACGGCCGATCTGGTGCTGAGCCGGCCGGTCAACACCGTGCAACGGCTGATCGGCCAGTTCCTGGGGCTGGGCGCGGTGATCGCGGCCGTCTTGGCTGCCAGCACCGTCATCAGCTGGGCCTCCATCAGTGTCATCATGGGTGCGCTGCTCGATTTTGACCCCGCGGTACGGCTGATCGGCTTTGCAGCGTTGTCCTGGGCGCTGATGATGATTTTCGCGCTGCTTGGCATGCTCACCGGGCTCTACAGTCGCAAGGAGACGACGGCGTTGCTGGTGCCGTTCGTGATCTGGAGTGCCGTCGCGTTCGTGCTCCCACAAATCGGTACAGCTGCGCGTCCGGTGGCTTTGTTGAATCCCGTTCCCGCTCTGGTGTCGCCGGGAAGCGGTTCGTTCGACCTGATCGGTGCGGTCACAGGCCCGTTTGCTATTACCGAGCAGTTCAAACGAGCCGCGAGCATCGTTCTGCGCGATGACAGCGTTACCGGCAGTCCCTGGCTCAGCATCCTGCTGCTGGTGGCCGCTTTCCTTGCACTGACCTGGATAGTGGTCGTCACACCACGCCGCACACTGAGGAGTGGTCTGAATGACTAGTACCTGGATTGTCGCCGAGAAGGAGCTGCTGGACCTGCGGCGTGATCGTTTGTTCGCGATCCTGATCGGGTTCCTGGCCGTCGCCACGCTGATTTCTGTCGCCGTTGCTTCGGCCGACTTCCGAAATCAGCTGGATGCCTACAACCTGTATGTCGCCAATCTGGCCAATAGCGGCAGCACCGTTGCGGCGGCCGCTCCGCAGCTCTTCCCATTGAAGTTGCTGCGCGGCGGAATCGAGTACCTCGAAATTCTCGGCGCCCTGTTCGCCATCGTCCTCGGCTATGGCACCATCGCCAAGGAGAAGCACCGCGGAACGCTTCAATTGTTTCTCAGCCGCCCGGTCGGTCGATTCGCGTTCGCCGGCGGCAAAGTGCTCGGCCTGTCGATCGTGTGGCTCGGTGTCGTCGTCGCCCTCACCGCGGTCTCACTCGTCGCGGTGGTCACGCTTGGTCATGCCCCGATCGAGGGCATCGACGTGGCCCGGCTCCTCATCGCCGGCGGCTTTGCCTGGCTCTATCTGCTGTTCTGGACGGCGCTGGCCGTGGGCCTCACCGCGCTGTCCACCCGGCTCAGTACCGGACTGATCGTGGCACTGGTGATCTGGCTCGCTTTCGTGCTGATCATTCCCCAGATCGGCGACACGATGGACCCGGACAACCAGGTTCCCGGCGGACTGTTCGCCACGCTGCAGATCCAGAAGCCCGATGAACTGGCCGTTCTGGCCCAGTTCTCAGCGTTCGACGGTGTTCGCAACGGCCTCGAAGTGTCGTCAGTGACCAAACACTTCGAACGGCTCACCTTCGCCTTCCTGGGCATCAAAGACCAGTACAACCAACAACCCCTCAGCCTGGTCTGGGCGGCAATGCTGCCCTACGCCATCACCCTCACCGCGGCAACCCTTGCCGCCGTGGTCTTCGCCGCCCTCGCAACGACGAGGCGCACTCTGCAAAGGAAGCAATCATGAAGTTGAAATTCATCATCATCCCCGTCGCCCTGGTATCTCTCGTCGCCGCTGGCGGAATCGCCCTGTCCCAGCTGAACGCACCCGTCACCCCGGCGGCAACGACCTCCGCCAACGCCGCGGCCGGAACGGTCTTGCCCGTGACGTCGAATCCGATCACCAACACGAGCACCACCCCGGGCCTGACCGTCGTGTCCGCCCTCGCTGAAGACAACGTCGACGGCTCCGGGACAGCGATCACCGACCGGCTCCAGGTCACCGTCGGGAACACCACCAGCAACCCATTGACCAATCTGGAGACCTACTATGTGATGACGGATGTCACCACCGGAGCCAGCGAGGCCTACTACCCTCCACTGGACGGAGTGATCCTGGCACCGAACACGGAGACGACACTCTCCTTTGACAACGAAACCGGCGCCGGGCACTTTCCGGAAAACACGTTCAGCCTGTACCGCAGTTCCACCAACCAAATCGATTTCACCATCCAGGTCAGCGCCGACGGCGTGCAGATCGCCAACGGCACCGCAACCAAGGGAGCAGGAACCGGTGAACAAGCCGACTAACCACCCGGCCAACGCTCTGGTCAACGCGCTCGGGTCGGGCGGCGCGTGAAGATACTCGTTGTCGAGGATGACGTCCGCATCGCGGACGTCATCCGTCGTACCCTCACCGAATCCGGCTACGCCGTCGATGTCGCCCACACCGCGCCCGAGGGCGTGCAGGCCTTCGAAATCGACAACTACGATCTGGTCGTACTGGACCTGATGCTCCCGGGACTGCCGGGTGGAGGGATGGACGTGTGCCGACGCATCCGCTTGATCAATAGCGACGTACCCGTGCTGATGCTGACCGCACTGGATTCGATGCGCACCAAGGTTGAAGGGCTCGACGCCGGCGCCGACGACTACATCGTCAAACCGTTCCACCTGGTCGAGCTGTTGGCCCGCGTGCGGGCGCTCCTTCGGCGTTCTCCGCGGGCGCACGCACCCGTACTGCAGGCGCAAGGGGTCTCCCTCGATCCCGCCACCCGCACCGCGGTGCGGGCCGGGCGCACCATTGTGTTGACGGCGAAGGAATTCGCTGTGCTGGAATACCTGATGCGCAACGCCGGCACCATCATTAGTGCCACCGAGCTGATCGACCATGCGTGGGACAGCAACTATGAGGGGTTCAGCAACGTCGTGCAAACCTATATCCGCTACCTGCGGCAAAAACTGACCTTGCCCGGCGAGACCGACATCATCGAGACCCGGCGCGGCGCCGGCTACCTCATCAACGCGGACAGCTGATGTTTCGCCGCGCGCTGGTTCGACTCACCGTCACCTACACGATCGTGCAACTGGTGCTGTTCGCCGCGTTCGCCGTCGGTCTCTACATTTTCGTCACCGGAACCTTCGACTTCGACGCCGCCGAATCGGACGGTGCCGGCGCCCTCAACGCGGCCGAACAGGGCTTCGCCAATCTCCGCACCGGACTCATCGTGCTCTACGCCGTACTCCTGGTGCTGATCCCGATCGCGAGTTTTCTCATGGCCCGCGCCGCACTCGCACCGTTGCAGAAAAGCTACGAGCTGCAGCAACGCTTCGTCGACGGCGCCTCCCACGAGATGCGCAGCCCGCTCAGTGTCATTCAGGGCGAACTCGAACTCGCCCTGCTCAGCATCCGCACCCCGGCCGAGTATGAGCGGGCGATGCAGACCGCGCTCGACGCCGTCGGCGGCCTCACCCAGCTCACCAATGACCTCCTGCTGCTATCGCGCGGCGCGGGAGCCGAGCTGAAGAAAACGTACGAACTCGTCGACCTGAATGACCTTGTCCGCCTCGACATCGACGCGCGCGCGAGTAGCCCAGTGGATGCCGCCCGGCTGGACGTTCACCTGGGGCGGGCCGCGGCCGTTCTGGGCTCCCCGGCCCTGCTCGCTCGAGCGATCGCGAACGTCATCGACAACGCGTTGAAATTCACCCCGCCGACGGGCGTCATCACCGTCAGCACTGACGTCCACGACAGCACCGGCACCGTCACCGTGCGGGACACCGGCATCGGCATGGACAACAACGACCTGAAACACGCCTTCGACCGGTTCTGGCGATCGGACCGGGCGCGATCACAGCCCGGGCACGGCATCGGGCTCAGCCTGGTGGAGCAGATCATCCACGCGCACGACGGCCGCATCACGCTCACCTCACAGGTCGGCATCGGCACCACCGTGACAGTGAATCTTCCCCTCCGCCCCTAAAGTGACTCAGTAGCTCTGGCTCTCACGCTCATCTCACGTGCCCCTCTTTAGCTTGGAAGTATGACCCCGCAGTCGCGGAGCTCACTCACGAAAGGCACACACCATGCAGAAGAAGACGAAAATCGCCGGTGGCGCAGCAGTCGCCCTGGCTCTGGCCCTCGTCGGCGGCATCACCCTCACCGCCGGCGCTCAGACCACTCTCGCCAGCCCCTCATCGTCCACCTCGCACGTGGAACCGGGCGTCACGTCGGCCGACACGGACAACGTTCAGGACGAGGTCGAAGACGGCACCAACGACGGCGAAACCGCCGACGAGTCCGGCACCGAGTCCGGTACCGAAACCGACACCGAGAACACGAGCGACGACATCAACGGTGTCGCCGTCGAAGACGGCACACAGGACTGACCCCTAATTAGGGATGGCCGGGGCACACATGCGCCTCGGCCATCCCTCCGTCAGCATCGGGTTTCGCCCAATGCTTCGGGCGTCCACAGAGTCGTCCACTGTCCCGTGCTGTGCGTGGCAACATTTTGGCAACACTTGAACGAAATCGCATCGGTTTCACGGGTGTTCAAAAGATTGAAAAACCCTGTAATCCTGCGGATCTGGGCGCGGTCCGCCGTCTGATTAGGGACGCTCTAGTTTTCGAATCCCACCGGTAAGGTGGAGACCACGTCTCACAAGCTGGCGGCTGACGCCACGATGGGACAGGTCGACGTTGCGCGATAGTGACGAGCGCCACGGTCTACATCCTTCTCGGTGATCGGGTTGTGGGCATCGCAGTCTGAAGGCAACGTACGAAGCGGCGTGTCTCGCATCGTTTGTCAACAATATGCAGGTAGGCAAGGACGGTTGCGAGACATCGGGAGGCTGTGAACTTCGGCGCTCTTTGGCGGCGTTCTGTGATCGCTCTCTGTCGCTAATTCCCGATGACGCGGATGCTGGCGGCGGCTTCGATGACGTCGTCGGTGATGGTCTCAAGTTGGTTGATCTTGAGTACTCGGTTGATTTGGGGGAAGAGGCGTTCGAGGAGGCGAAAGTTGCCGCGCGTGATGCGTTCGATCGCGGCGATGGCTTGCGCGTCGGGGTCGAGGATTCGGCCGAGGCGTTTCCAGTGGCGGTCGAGCACGAAGAGGAGCTCATCGCGGCCGAGGGCACGGTAGTGGTGGGAGAAGCCGAGGCGACTGAACAGCTGGGGATAGTGGCGGAAGCGCTGGTCGAACCCGGGCATGCCGATGAGGATCATCGCGAGGTGGGTTCGGTCGTGCCGGTCGCGGAGGAGCTCAAGCGCGACAGGGGTGAGACGTTCGGCTTCGTCGATGATCAGCAGTTCCACCAAGTGTGCAGCTCTGCCCGGTTTGAGTGGTACGGGGTCGAGCGTTCGGAGGTGTTCGTCGGCGCAAATACCGACCCTGGCCTGCCAGTGGTCGACCTCGTCCATAAGTGTCTTGGGCCTACAGATGACCTCGGGTGTGTAGAAGACCGTGCGGGATCGGTTGGCGAGAGCGTAGTGCTTCGCGTCGTGATCACCGCGTGGTCCCCATTCGGTTAGGTAGGGCTCGAGGGCGTCCCAGTTGGCGTATCGGCGGGCAGAGTTGGTTTTGCCAACGCCGGCGTCACCGTGGCAGATCCCGATGGTCTTCTATTTCCGGACGGCATTGGCGAACTCCGTGAAACGGCGGTGCTCCTTGGTGACGATGAAGTCCTGATTCATTGCTAGTCCTCTTCATACGTGCGCAGCCGTCGCCGGTGCGGTGCAGGATCTACGGCCCGGGTTTCCTCGCGAGCGGCGACCGACGGGATGCCGTCTCGCTGCACTGTTCGGCTTTTGGGGACGGTGAGCAGGAGTCCGTCGAGTTCCTCGAGACTGTCAGGCATCCGAGGCAGCCACCCTCCAGCAACCCGGGCGTCATGTGGGGAGGTGCCGAGTTCGCTGTAAATTCGGGCATTGTAGGTAGCGATAAACCCTCCGATCGCTCGATCGAGATCGGGGAGGTTCAGTTCGGGTTCCGGCATCCGGCTGCCGGGACCGAGGTGTCCTGGGAGGGCAGTGAGCAGCTCGGTGTTGATGGTGCCGAAGAACCGCTCGATCTTGCCCCGGCCCTGTGGTCGGCCGACGATGGAGTGGATGAGGCGGATGTGCAGTTCGATGGCGGTGCGTTCGAGGTGGTGGCTGGTGAAGTCGGATCCGATGCCGCCACCCCGGTAGAGCTGGTGCCAGCGTTGCAACGTGCGCGCGCTGATCCCGGTGTCGCGGGCGAGAGCCGCAAGGGGCACCTGGTCCTCGACGTGAAGTCGAAGGACCCGCCACCGCTCGTCGCCATCCACGGCTGATTACATCAACTGGCCGTCGCGGGCGGCGAGGGCGTGTTGGTGGCGGTAGAGGGTCGCGCGGCTCCATCCGACGAGGTGGGCGGCATCGGCGGCAGTGCGTCCGCCCTTCCGGGCGGCGTTGACGATCCCGAGCTTGTCGGCGATCACTGCCGGGTTCACGGCTGGGCGGCCGAAGCGGGTGCCGGCAGTGCGTGCGGCCGCGATGCCAGCATTGACGCGTTCGACGATGAGTTCGCGCTCATACTCTGCCAGTGTCGCGAGCATATTCAGCATCAGCCGACCGTTCGTCGTTGCGGGGTCGATCCCATCCGAGATCGAGCGGACGAGCACACCACGCTCCCGCAGCAGGTTCACCGTGTTGAGGACATCGATGAGGGACCGGCCGAGCCGGTCCACCCGCCACACAACAATAGTGTCGCCAGGTTCGGCGTAACCGAGGAGCTTCTTCATCCCTGGACGCTCAATGACCGTCTTGCTCCCCGAGGTGATATCCGCAAACACGTCACGCTTCTGCACCCCGGCGACAACCAGAGCATCGAGCTGCAACTGCGCATCCTGACTCGCCGTACTCACTCGCGTGTAACCCAGCATCCTCATAAATTTATGCTGCCTCACAAAGTCCGTTCCGGGCGAGTGAGACACTAGGAATGGCGAGACGACTTTCCGAGACAAAATCGGCGCCTACACTTCCGCGTTTTCCTGCACTTCGTCCACGACTCAATTTGGGCAGGTTTCGTGTCTCGTAAACCTGTACCTTTCCGAGACCCTTGGACCGATGCCGTATTAAGGTCACGTAGTGATTCCCGTGGCGCCCCGATTGCCGGCGGGACGCCCTGCGAATCCATAACGCCGGCTTGTATGGTTATGAGCATGCGGCCAATCGAAACAGTTCACGCGGAACCGCGCGATTCCGTCGAATCACCCGACTATCGCGTGAACTTTTGGCAGCAATCCGGGGAGGCCTGGGCGCTGGACGCTTACGCGCTCACTGAAGTCGAGGACATCACGGAGGTGCTTCGATGGGTGGACGAGCACGCTTCTGGACGCCGTTTCGAGGTATTCGCCGAGATGGACGACGAACCGGAGCGCTCGTACCAAAGTCCGCGAAAGACTGGACTTATCCGCCTGCTCGGAACCAACCCCAACGTGGGTGTAACCGTTGAGATCGGACGCTTCGTCAAGATATAAGTGACTGCTATTCATTGTGACCTGACGACCGGCTACGCCTAACTTCGCCGTTAAAACCATCCGCCGCTCCAGGGAGCGCGCTGCGCCCGCCGAACACGTCCCAATCGCCCGACATCAGCAATAGATGACGGCAGGTGGCAGGCAATGAAAGAGGGAATAGAAGATCATTTCTTCTATCCCCTCTCGCATCACAGGGCGGCTACCTCCCTACAGCAGGAGGATTGTGTCCTTACTCGGTGAACGAGTTGCGATCGTCTCGCCGTCAGTCGGCTAGATCGGAGCGGACGAAGGTGACGGTTGTGGTCTCGCTACTGGGCGATTCGCTGTTCACGGCGATGCGTTGCGAGACTCCGCAAGCGACTCCCGTGTTGTTGCCGTATTTGCTGGAGGTAGCGGGGCCAACAAGCGTGTAGCCGGGAGGTGGACTAATTACACCCTGCGCCCAGCCCTGGAAATTGCCTGGTCCCGCGCTGCAAGAAACCGCTCTGTTGTTCTGGAGAGTTTTCTGGCCCGCGTTCGACTTCGACCCTGCACCCCACTGGGTGTAGTTGGGAGACACCCGGATCAACGAATAGTGCAACGTCAGGCTGCCCGCGGCCGCCGTGCAGGAGATCACGGCGACGCCGTTGATCGTGCCCGAGACATGCGTCGAGCCGTGCACATTCTGAACATTTAGATTGCATGAGATCGACGCCGCCAGAACACATAGCCGAGCCTCGGAAGGCTGACGCCCGGTGGACGGAAGGATGGTCAACTGCGACTGTTCTGTATTGAACACCGTGCTTCCGTCGGCCTTGGTGACGCCGGTGGTCTCGGACGTTGACTCAGCTGCCCCGCCCCCGCTGTCGGCCGGCTGTTCGGCGGCCACGGCAGGCGCCGCGAATGTCAGGAGTGCGAGCGTGAGCGCAGCGATGCGCATTCCCACTTTGTTTCCTGCTTTCATGATTCCCCACTTCGTGTCGCCTCCGTTGGCGGCTGCAAATGGAGGTTATCTGGGGGTGAGCCTCCGAGGAGAGGCCCCAAAACAGGGCGACGACTCCAGAACGAACTGCGCCGCGGGGACTTGTCTGTGCAGCACGTCTCGTCGGCTGGACCCGCGACGCTCTAGCGTCACCTGCAAGCCGTCGCGATTCGGCAGAGCACAACCATGTCATTGAAGTCGCCGCGAGCATCCTCGTTTGCGACACCAAGCGATCAAAGAATGCCGCCACGGAGCGCTGAACTTCACACGGGAGGCGTCAATGACGAAGCTTATTGGGTCTGCGCGGGTATTGACCAGGAGCGAGACAACGGATCAGCAATTCAGCGATCCGCTCGCTGCTGGCGTTCGCCGCAACGGCGTCGATGTCGATCACGGTGTAAGTGGAGGGCGCGTTCGGAGGCCGGAATTCGATATGGTCTTGGACGCGCTGCAGGTGGCGACACTTTCGTCGTCACGTGGATCGACCGGTGGGGCCGGTCGACGGTCACCATGCTGGAACTCGCTGGATCGATGCCCCAGGCCCGTGGTCTGGGAGTTACGCCAGCGCAGCTGGCTCGGCTTGCCGAGCATGGTGCTCTGGCACGGCTGCAGCATGGCGTGTATGTGGTTGCCGGGGTGCCGTTCGATCGGCATCGCGGGCTGCAGTTAGCGTGGCTTTCCCTTGACCCCCGGCCGACAGCGTACGAGCGCCTCGTGTCACCCGAGCTGGCGGTTGTTTCTCACGAGTCCGCCGCTGCGCTGCACGGCATCGGAAACCTGGATGCCGACGTTTACGAGTTCACCTTAGAGGGCCACAGAACAGTTCGCCCAGGACCGAGCCCTGGACCTCCTGCGCCAGCTAACGCGCAGCGCGACTTGACCGTGAACCCGCCAGGGATGCTTGGATAAGAGGATGCGTGAGCCCCGGTACGCCACGCCCGCCGCGTTTCAGCGCGCAGAATCCCACTTCGGGTCTGGACGTCGGCCTTTGAGGCAAAATTGGATCCGCTTGAGGTTGCGGTGTTCTTCACGTGGTGGTCTCGTAGTTTGGGCCGCTAGATGCTGCGGTGGTCGCGCACCGCGAGTTCGAGGGCTTCGAGGCCGGGAGCCAGTGCGGCATCCACGGCCAAGGGGTCGGTGAGGTTGAGTTCCTGCATTGCTCGGCGACCCTCGGGTGCGGTGTTGATTTCATGCTCACCTGCCTGCAACGCACCGATCAGATCGGTGATGACGTCGTTCAGGCTGCGGCGGCCCCAGCCGAGTTCGGCGCCGGCGTTCTGCGAGGTCATCATGGCGGTATCGGTGGCCCCCGGGTAGACGGTCGCAACGTGCACGCCCGTTCCGATCAATTCCCGGCGCAGCGATTCGCCGAACTGGGCTAAACCTGATTTCGTGGCCGCGTAGATCGAATAGAACGGCATCCCGACCAGGGCTATCCCGCTGGAAACGTTCAGGAGGATGCTTCCACGGCCCTCGCCACTCTGACGAAGCGCCGGCAGGAGGGCTTTGGTGAGCAGGATCGGAGCGGTGAGGTTCAGATCGATCATTGAATGGACATCCGCATCGCTGGTGAGCTCGAGCCGACCCGCGCGTACATTGCCGGCATTGTTGACGAGCAGGTCAACCGTGCTCCACGGTGCGACGGTGTCGGCGATCCGTTCAACAGCGCCAGGCTGGGTCAGGTCTGTGACCAGGATCTCTGTTGTTCCGCCCGCGGCGGCGACGAGGCGGGCGGTTTCGGTGAGTGTGGCCAGTTGGCGGCCGACCAGCAGGAGGTGACCACCGCGTCGACCAAACTCGAGGGCGATGGCCTGGCCGATGCCTTGTCCTGCGCCCGTGATGATTCCGCGGCGATTGGCGAGATCCAATTTGTTGAGGTCCATGGTGATCTTCTTTCCGTTGAGTTGAGCGCCGGTCCGTCGGGCGGCATTACACCCGCCGATTCCGATGCGTCTAGAAGACAACCATGAGGCAGGGGAGGAATTCCCGGCGGTGCATCCCACGCCTCACAGGATCAGTTTTAGGGCGCGGGCGAGGTTTTCGTAGACTGGAGGTCCGTGGATCCGCGGATCGAATCGTGTTCGCTGCCGTGACTCTGTTTATTGGGGGGAAGGGTTCGACCACATCGTTTGTCCGACTTCGTGTTTGAGTCGAGGCACGACCGGCGTGAACAGACGCCGTCGGTTTCCGATCTCGGGCACGTTGATCAATCTTAAGGAGCCCATCATGAATGCAGCCGCGTCAGTAATCGTTTTCGATGTCAATGAAACCCTCTCGGACATGTCACCAATGAAGAATCGTTTCGTGGAGGTCGGTGCCCCGGGTTATCTGGCCCGGATCTGGTTCGCATCCTTGCTTCGGGACGGATTCGCCCTTGCCGCGTCTGGCGACAGTGCGAGATTCTCCGTGATAGGCACCGCGATCCTGCATGATCTGTTCCGCGGCATCGCCCTGACGCGCACTGTCGATGAGGCCGTATCCCATGTCTTGGAGGGCCTCGGGACGCTGAACCTGCACCCGGACGTCGCAGACGGGGTCAGGGCGTTGAAAGCCTCGGGATACCGCCTCGCGACTTTGTCCAACGGGTCGGCACAGTTGGCACAAGCCATGCTGTCCGAGGCGGGGATTCGAGATAACTTTGACGCCCTTCTCACCGTCGAGAACGCACCGGCGTGGAAACCTGTCGGTTCCGCCTATCACTACGCCGCGAATGCTCTGGGGGTTCAGCCGGCCGACATGCTCCTGGTCGCCGTGCACCCCTGGGACATCCACGGGGCAGCCCAAGCGGGCCTCAGCACCGCTTGGATCAACCGAGGCGATGCCCCTTATCCGAGCTACTTCGCGCAACCGGACTACACCGTTCCCACCCTCCACGAGTTGGCTGCACGCCTAAACGCCTAGGCAGCTGTGTGTTTGGGGCTCGGCAGCACGATCCTCTCCGCCTCGGGGCCGTTCGACCTCGTCAGTAACCGCAGCCGGGCGGCGTGAAGACGCAACTTCTTCGCAGAACTTTTGCCGGAAGGCACCGCCCTGGACAACCTCGCTGCCGAGATCAGAGTCTCCAGCGACGACGCTATTGCGTTGCTGGCCCAGTTCGGCCGCGACGTAGCCGGTGCCATTCAGACCCACGTCATCAAGCCACCGTGCCGACATCGGCATAACATTCAGCTGATCCGCAACACGTTCAAGCGCCTCGAAGACGGATTGGGCGGTGCACCGCCCGCACGATATGGGTGGTGCGCCGACTGGTCTAACCTGCCTGTCGGACCATTTGCTGAGGTAGCCATTCGGGTCCAGGACATACTTCGTGGCGGCGCCCGCATCGAATTCCGCGTACCCCCGCGGGGCATCCTGGAGTGAAATGGCTGTGGCGTTGACCGCCTTGGCGATCTGGATCCTGTCATGCAGGATCGCCATCATCAGCTGCCGGTTGTACTTCATGACCGGACACTGGCCGGTAGCAAAGGATAGGGACTTCGCCCAGCCGGTGCCCAGGGACAGTGACAGGCTGCCCTTCTGGGCCGCCTCGCCCGCGGCGCCCGGATCCCCGGTGACATACAGGCCAGGAATGCCCAGGGACCCGCCGGCGGCGGTGAGATCCATCAGTGAATTGAGCACGGTGGCCGGCGCCTCCTGGGCCCGGCGCCATGTCCGTGTCCGCGGGCCTCGAAACCGACCGCGTCGATACCGGCATCGACCTCCCGGACCCCGAGAAGCTGCTCGATCTGGTCAGCCGGGTCCCCGTTGGCAACATTAACGGTTTCGCAGCCAAAGGATCGGGCCTGGGCCAGGCGATCCTCATTCAGATCCCCCACGATGACCACCGCAGCCCCCAGCAGTTGGGCGCTGGCTGCCGCGGCCAGCCCCACGGGACCGGCCCCTGCAACATTAGACGGTGGACCCGACGCCAACACCTGCAGTAACGGCCCCGTGGAAACCGGTCGGGAGGATGTTCGAGAGCATGGTCAGGTCCATGATCTTCTCCAGGGCCTGGTCCCGATCGGGGAACCGCAGCAGGTTCCAGTCCGCGTAGGGGACCAGGACGAAATCCGCCTGCCCGCCGACCCATCCGCCCATGTCGACATAGCCGTAGGCGGAACCGGGACGGTCTGGGTTCACGTTCAGGCAGATTCCGGTCTTGCCTTCCTTGCAATTCCGGCAACGTCCGCAGGATATGTTGAAGGGGACCGAGACGATGTCCCCGATCTTGATGAACTCGACGTCGGGCCCGGTCTCGATGACTTCCCCGGTGATCTCGTGCCCGGGACGAGACCGGCCGGGGCGGTCGTGCGGCCACGAACCATGTGCTGATCCGACCCGCAGATGTTGGTACTCACGGTGCGCCGGATGACCCCGTGCGGGATCTTCCGGCCGACATTGAGGGGATTGACGCCTGGGCCGGCTTGCAGTTCAAAGGTGGGATACGGGGTATCGACGATTTCCACGATCCCCGGCGCCTTGTATGCAACGGCTTTATTATCTGACATTTTATGGCTCCTATGGGTTGGCGATCGAACCGTCACGGTGATGCTGGTCGCATCAGACTGCCTGTGTGGACGTTGTTGTCACTTTCGTAAAGCAAATTGGGTCTATTGATACGCTCCCGGCGGGGAGAAGCTGGAGGCGGCTAGGCATCGATCACTAAATCAGTGAGCGCGGTCGAGCAGCAGGGCAGGAACTTGCCTGCATCGATTTCCCGAGCCCGGATCCCGCCCTGGTGGTTCATGTCGACTTCCCCGGAAAGCTTGACCACCTTGCAGGAGCCGCACATGCCTTCCCTGCAGTTCGCGCCGATCCTGACGCCCGCACGCTGGGCCACCCCGAGGATGTGTTCCGCGGGGTCGATGCGCACGTTGATGCCGGTGCGCAAGAAGGAAAGGGTGAGACTTCCGGTGCCGACCGTGTCGAAGCTCGAGACATCGGTGGACCCGGCCTCCGGCCCCACATCCGGACTGGCGTCGGGGGCTTCGGAACAGGGCGAGTCCGGGTCGACGGTTTCCAGCGGCAGCCCCGTGGCCTCCAGAGTTCCCTCGGCATCGTAGCCGGGCTCGTAGAGCCCGAATGCTGCGGGCTGGCTTTCGTAGTAGTCCTCGGCGGAATCGGCGATTTCCTCGGCGATTTCCTCCGCAATGTCCACTGCAAGCGCGACCTCCGCCTGGTATTCAAGAATGGTCTGGCGGTCTCCCGAGAAGAATTCCACGTGGATGGAGGTGTCGTCGACGCCGACTTTCTCAAGGAGCTCGGTGGCTGCGTTCAGGTAACCCTCGGGGCCGCAGGCATAAACCTGGCGGCCGTTGGCATCGGGGGCTACCTGGTCGAGCATGGCCGCCGTTAGCCTTCCGGTGAGCCCTTGCCACCCCTCGGGTTCGCTGCGGTCGCCCAGGGAGTAGAAGACCTTGACGCGTGAGTCCACGGAGGCGATGTAGTTCAATTCCTGGTGGAAGGCAAAGCCTCCAGCCTCCGCTCCGTGGAAGAGCAGCACGACATCGGCCTGTCCGGGCAGGGAGTGGATGGTCCGCACCATCGACATGATGGGGGTGATGCCGGAGCCGGCCGCCAGTAAGAGGTACCGTGCCCGCCGGTCGACGTCGGGTAGGTGGAAGGCCCCGACCGGCCCGAGCATCTCGAGGACGGTGCCGGGTTTGACGTTCGCGTGCACCCACGGCGAGACCTGCCCCGTGGGGTCGCATTTGACTGTTATCTCAAAGGTCCACGGCTTGGTGGGCGAACTGGACAGCGAGTAGCTGCGGTCCACGGCGTCCTGGTCCTCGCCGTTCACGGGAAAGGCGACATTCACGTACTGCCCCGGACGGAACGCCAGGGGCGCCCCGTCGGAGCGGCGGAACACGAAGGTCATCATGCCGCCCGCCTCGGGAACGGTCTCGACACATTCGGCCATAAGCTCCTGCGGATTCCAGGGTCCCAATGCGCGGGCCGCACCGGCGGGTCCATCGGTGCTCCCCAGCACCCTGTTCCACGGCATCTCCAGGCCGCGAATGCGCTGTGGCTCCTGGATGGCCGTGACGGTGCCGAGTTCAATCATGCCAAGTGCTCCTGCACGCGCTGTACATACCAGTTGATGAACGCCTCGACCTGGTATTCGCTCTTCATGTACGGGCCGGGCTCGTAGGCGGGGCTGCTGGCGCCCTTCTGGCACAACTCCACGAACGCCTTGTCCTGCAGATTGGTCTGCTTCCAGGTGTGGGTGAGCTTCTCCAGGTCATAATCGACGCCTTCCACGGCGTCGTCAGCCACCAGCCAGGTGGTGCGTACCAGTGTCTGGTGCTCGTTTACGGGGAAGACGGCGAACGTGATGATGTGGTCCGCGACGAAATGGAACCAGCTGTTGGGCTGCAGGTGCATCGAGCAGCGGCCAAGGCGGAAGTCGCGCAAGTCGCCGAGCAGCTTCTTAGAGAGTCTGCGCCCGTCGGGCGAGAACGATTCGCCGTCGCCGTCGAGAGCGTCTCGCGAGATGCGGATTCCCCCTACGCGGGTGTCGAGTTCCTCAACGACCTCATAGGGAAGGCCATAACGGCGGCAACGGTACTCGAGCGAGGACTGTGCTTCCTTGTTTCGGCCCCACACCTCCTCAAGATGGAGCGGGATCAGGCCCTCCGTCAGGCCCCAGGTGGGAAAGAGGGAGCAGGCGAGTTCCGGGTGGCCGTCGCAGTGGTAGCACTCACGGTTGTTCTCCATGACGAGCTTCCAGTTGCCCTCCTCGACGATGTTCTGCTGGTAAGCGATTTTCGTCTTCGATAGATCGTGGGGCGCGAGGTAGGGTTCGAAGATCTTTCCGGTTTCGTCGAAGTCAGTTGGCGGTTCGTCCGCAATGCAGACGAAGATGAGTCCTGCGAACACGCGACTGTGGGCGCGCTTGAGACCGAAACAGCCCTTGTCGAACTGCGTTTCCCCCGGTGCCGAGGCATGGACCAAATCGCCGCGGGGGGAGTAGGTCCACGAGTGATAGCCGCAGACCAGGTTGCCCGTGGTCCCCGAAGCTTCGGTCAGGACGCGGGCGCCCCGGTGGCGGCACACGTTGTGCAGCACGTTCACGCCGCCGTCGTCGTCGCGCAGCACGATCAGGGAATAGGGGCCGTAATCGACAGTGACGTAGTCTCCTGGTTCCGGGAGCTCGGCGATGCTGGCGGCAAAGATCCAATGCTGGCCAAAAATGGCCTTCATGTCAATGTTGAAAATTGTCGGATCGGTGTAGAAGGGGGCATCGAGGGAATATCCCACCCGCCGAAAATCAAACAACTCGGTAATTTCCGCCATCTGCTCGGCTGGCAAGGATGAAGCGAGTCTTCCACGTGAATTGAGGGGCATGTGTACTGGAGCAGACATGGGTTTCCTCCCGAGAGGGTTGGATGAGTGTGCGATGAGTGAGACCCGGAGTTGGGGGGGCAACCGGCGTTGTCGAAAACGGCTAATCCTGAGATTAGGGAGCATAGATCTGCAACAAAAGCGCAAGATTTAGCAAATAACAGTGCAGAATAAGTGCATGATCGATCCACGGCTCATAACACTTCGGGTACTAGGCCGGTGCGGCACCGTTGGGGCTACGGCGGCGCTCACGGGTTATTCTCCCTCCGCGGTCTCCGCGCAATTGCGGGAGCTCCAGCGTGTGCTCGGAATGCAGCTGCTAACGAAGGACGGCCGAGGGGTACGGCTAACCGCCACGGGCCGCTATCTCGTGGCGGGCTCGGACGCGCTCATTGCGGAATGGGAGAGCCTGCGCGCCGCGGCCATGGAGGCCGGCGACCAGGTGCCGTCCCGTTTGGGGCTCGGCGGATTCTCCACGGCGGCTGCCCAGCTGCTCGCGCCGCTGGCCGCCACGCTGCGCTCGACACGTCCCCTGCTGGAGGTACAGGTGCTCGAGGCCAACCCGGCTCGCTGCTTCGACTTGTTGGTTGCCGAGCGAATCGACCTCGCGGTCATCGTCGCCATGCAGTCCGACACCCCTGTTGAGGATGATGCGCGCTTCGAACAGACTGTTCTGCTCGACGATCCCCTGGACGTGATCATTCCCGCCGACCATCCGTTGGCATCACGGGAAACGGTGACGCTCGAGGAGCTGGCCACGGAACCCTGGATCACCGAGGCCGCCGGTTCCACTTACCATGCCCTATTTACGGCGGCGTTCACGGCAGTCGGGGTGACACCGCGAATTGCCCATGAGGCCGTCGAATGGGAAACCCAGATCGCCTTCGTTGGTGCTGGGCTGGGCTTGGGACTGCTGCCGCGACTGGCGCCGCTGCGCGGTGCCGAAAACGTGGTTCGACTGCGCATTGCCGGCAAGGGCAAACCCTCGCGCCGCATTGTCGCTGCGGTGCGCAAGGGCAGCATCACATCGCCCCTGATCCAGGAGTCGCTCGGCATTTTGCAGGTCAGCGCCAATCGGATCCTCACCGCCCGACCCGAAGACGATCTCTGAGAGCGGATGCCCACGATTCGTCGCAGACAGGGCCAGCAGATCCGCATGGTGGCGACACGTCCGCGCGGCCCGAACAAGGAGTTGAAAACAAGTCACCCACCCACCCACGGATTTCCGGTGGGTGGGTGGGTCTACTGTCCCGGCTGAGACAAGTGAGACAGCCCCGGGAGGACTCGCCGTCGCATAAATTGAACGATCTGGCCTAGTTGAGCCAGGCGTTCACAGCATCCTCGTTGGCATCCACCCATTTCTTGGCCGCCTCCTCGGGCATCATGCCACCCTGGATGTCCGTAGCAACCGCATTCTGGTCCTCATTGGTCCAGTTGAATGATTTCGCGAGCTTGGCTGCGGGCGATCCACTGTCCGCAAACTTTTTCGAAATAATCTTGTTGAGCTTGTATTCCGGGTAGTCACAGGCTACTTCTTCCGCGTTCGCGTCGCAGCCCTCGGTCCACGCCGGCAGGTTGACTTTCTTGAGCGGAACCTGGGCCAGGAACCACTGCGGCTCGTAGAAATAGCCCAGGATCGGCGTCTTGTTCTGCTCCGCTGTGCGGAATGACTGGATCAGGGCGGCCTCCGAACCGGAGAACACCACCTTGTAGTCCAGGTTGAGGTTCTTCACCAGGGCCTCGTCATTGGTGACGAAGGCGGGATCGCCGTCGAGTAGCTGCCCTTTGCCTCCGGATTCGGACGTGGCGAGCATCGAGGCATACTTGTTCAGGTTTTCCCACTCCGTGATGTCCGGGTACTTCTCGGCCATCCAGGGCGCCACGTACCAGCCGATGTAGCCCACGTTACCGGTGGCGCCGGCGTCGACGGCCACTTTCTGATCGGTGATGTACTGCTTGGCGAGATCATCGTGGCCCCAGTTCTCGATCACGATGTCCACCTCGCCGGAGGCAAAGCCCTGCCACGAAATCTGCTCGTTCAGGTCCTTCTGCACCACAGTGCAGCCCAACTCGTTCTTCGCCACATAGCTGTACACGGCGGCATTGGCCGTATACCCCACCCAGGCGTTCATCGCGACGTTGACCGTTCCGCAGGCCGCCGCGCCAGCGGCAGCCGGGTCAGCAGCCGACTGATTGACGGAGGCACCGCCGCAGCCTGCGAACAGCATGATCGCGGCGGCAGCTCCAGCCACTGCAGGGACAGTTCGATTCAGCAGCAATCTAGCTTTTTTCATTATCTGATCTCCTTATTGAGGGGAATGCGGGGGTCCACCGCGCCGGGCGCAGGGCGATCATGCGGTCAGGTTGTCGATGTTTTGGGCGAAGGGATTTTTCGCGCCGGTGTGGCTGCGGCGGCCTGGGTCATCCTGTCCAGCAGGATGCCGAGGAAGACGATGGCAAGGCCTGCAGCGAGGCCCTTGCCGAAGAGCGCGCTTTGCACGAAGCCGGCAACGACGTCGTACCCGAGGCCGCCTGCGCCCACGAGCGCACCCACCACCACCATGGCCAGGACATAGATCAGGCCCTGGTTCGCGGCGAGGGCCAGGGTCTGCCTGGCCATCGGAAGCTGGACTTTGGTGATGACCTGCCAGGGGGTGGAGCCGCTGGATACGGCGGCTTCGACAACGGTGGGGGAGATCGCCGCGATGCCGTCGGCCGTGATCTTGATGGCCACGGGGGCTGCGTAGATGATTCCGGCGATGATCGCTGTAAAACGGGTGGCGCCGAAGAGGCCCAGGAACGGGACCAGGTAGACAAAGGCGGGCATGGTCTGGCCCGCGTCCAGCATGGGCCGCATAATTTGGTCCACCCGAGCGGAGCGTCCCATGGCGACGCCGAAGACTATACCCAGGACCATGACCACTGTGGTTGCTACCAGCGTTGCGGCCAGGGTGACCATGGAGTCGCTCCAGAGGCCGAGGTAGATGATAACGCCCAGGCAGGCAGTGGTCAGGGCCGAGAGCTTCCAGCCGCCCAGGGCGTAGGCGGCTAGGGCAATAGCGGCCACCAGTATGTAGAAGGGTGTCTCGGTGAGCAGCGACTGGAATGGATTGAGGATTCCGGTGGTGACGGCCTCCCGGAAGGATACGGTGAAGAGGGATAGGTTGGCCTGCGTCCATTCGCTGGCCGAGCCCACGGCTTGGACGATCACCCGGCCGATGTCAAGGTTGGTCGGGAATGCGGCGGCCCACAGTAAGGTCCGGGAGAACTGCACCATTACCAGGGCCAGCACTAGGGTGATGCCCAGGAGGATGTATCTGGTCCTGCGGGAGACCCTGCGGTTGCGGGCCGCCCCCGGTTCCGCGCGGCGGCTTGCGGCGGTGGTCACCCGGTCCAGCATGATCGCCAGCAGGACAATGGAGAGTCCAGCGTTGACGGCCGTGCCGACGTCCAGCGACTGCAGCGCCCGGACCACCACCTGACCGAGCCCGGGGGCTGCGATCAGGGCGGCGATGGTGACCATGGACAGGGCAGCCATGGTGCTCTGGTTGATTCCCATGACGATGGTGCGGCGGGCCATGGGAAGCTGCAGGGTAAGGAGCCGCTGCAGACCAGTTGTGCCCAGTGAGTCGGATGCTTCGCGGGTGTTCTCGGGGATGCCGCGGATGCCGTGCGCCGTGAGGCGGATCACGGGCGGAGCCGCGTAGATCACTGTGGCGATAACGGCTGATGCCGGGCCGATGAGGAAGATCAAAGCCAGGGGGGCCAGGTACACGAACGTTGGCAGCGTCTGCATGAAGTCCAGTACCGGCGTGATCAACTTGGCGACGCGGCCGTACACGCCGGCCAGGACACCGAGTGGGATACCAACCAGAAGGGTCAGCAGCACAGCGGTGACGACCAGGGCGAACGTGTAGGTGGCCTCGAGGAACAGGCCCTGGAAGCCAAAGAATATAAAGATGGTCACCGTCAACAGTGCGACCCGGGCATTTCCGATCGCCAACGCGACCCACCCCAGCAAGCCCACCGTTCCGAGCCAGCCGATCTCCGGCAGACGAAGGCCCGTGGAACTCGCCGCAAAGGTTGTGACGAACAGGTTGGCCACGGCGTCGACGCCGGCACGCAAGGGCGTTAAGACGTACAGGAAGACGGGGTTGTTCGCGCGGTTTGCCGCTACCCAAACGTTGAACTGGTTGAGGGAGCGGTGCAGGTCCGTCAGCTCCGAGGCCGGCAGCGTCAGGGTGGAGGTTCCATGCAGGAAAACGAATCCCAGGATCCAGACGACGACTGCGCTGGCCAACAGGATGGTGCGCATGCTGGGCCTGCGGCGCGGTTCGCGGGTACGGGAGGGGGAGGGGAACGGTGCGGGCTGCGCCGTGGCCCGATCCCGGACGAGGACGGACACTAGGCCGCTGCTTCCGAGCGCTGTAGCACCGACAGGATGCTGTCACGGTCGATCTGCCCGGTGATCCGGCCGGAATCCTCCACCAGGATGGGGCAGGGGGACTGCATGACCGCCGAGATGGCATCGCGGATGATCATCCGTGAACTGAGAACGGGCGCGTCAGCCGGTGTTGCGGCCGCAACGGGCCGGGTGATCCACTTCAGGGTCAGGACGTCCGCGCGGAGGACTTCGGACACGAAGTCCTCAATGTATTTGTCCGCCGGGGACCCCACCAGCTCATCTCCCGTGCCGCACTGGACCGTCTCTCCGTTTCGCATGATCAGGATGCGGTCGCCGAGCTTGAGCGCCTCGGAGAGGTCGTGGGTCACGAAAACCATGGTCTTGCCCATTTCCTTGTGCAGCCGGATGACTTCGGCCTGCATGTCACGGCGAATGAGCGGATCCAGGGCGGAGAAGGGCTCGTCGAAGAGGATGGTGTCCGGATCCCCGGCGAGGGCCCGTCCCAGGCCCACCCGCTGCTGCATCCCGCCGGACAGCTGGTCCGGGTAGTGCTGTTCGTAGCCCTTGAGGCCCACGAGTTCGATGATCTCCCGGGCCCGGGTGAAGCGTTCGTTTTTGGCCGCCCCGCGGATCTGCAGCCCGTAGGAGACGTTGTCGAGCACGGTGCGGTGCGGGAGGAGGCCGAAGTGCTGGAACACCATGGACATCTTCCGCCGGCGCAGTTCGCGGAGCTCGGCCATGCCTGCCTGGAGGACATCCTTGCCGTCCACCAGGACCTGCCCGGAAGTGGGTTCGATCAGCCGGGTCAGGCACCGGATCAGGGTGGACTTGCCGGATCCGGAAAGTCCCATGACCACGAAGACCTCGCCTTTGGCGACGTCGAAACTCAGGTCACGGACGGCAGCGTTGCAGCCGGTGCGTTCCAGCAGTTCCGCTGAGTTGAGGCTTGAGAGTTCGGGGTTTCCGGGAATCTGGTCACCCCCCGGTCCGAAGACCTTCCAAAGGTTGCGCACTGAGATGTCGGGACTGTTCATTGCTGTACTCCTGCCGGTGGAGACTCGAACCAGTGGCTGGGCTGGGGGTTGATGTTTTGCCAGATGTGTTTGGTTTCTCGGTACTCCGCGAGACCCTGGAGCCCAAGTTCGCGGCCGTTTCCCGACTTGCCGAACCCACCCCACTCAGCTTGGGGAAGGTAGGGGTGGTAGTCGTTGATCCACACCGTTCCGTGCCGGAGGGATCCGGCAACGCGCTGGGCGCGGGAACCGTCATTCGTCCAGACGGCGCCAGCCAACCCGTAGGCGGTGTCGTTCGCCAGCATGATGGCTTCCTGCTCAGTGCTGAAGGTCTCCACGGTCAGGACCGGTCCAAACGACTCTTCCTGGACCGCGTTCATGGACGTGTGGCAGTCATCCAGGACGGTGGGAGGGTAGTAGCTGCCGATTGCCAGCGCGCCGGTGTCCGGGATATATCCGCCGCACAGCAGCGTGGCTCCTTCCGCGATGCCGGCCTGGACATAGGCGTGGACCCTGTCACGGTGCGCGGCCGAAATCAGCGGGCCGGTTTCCGCGCGCTCGTCGAAGGGACCGCCAAGCCGGATGGACTGGGCGCGCCGCACCAGTTCGGCCATGAACTCGTCGTGGATCGATTCCTCAATAATGAGCCTCGTGCCGGCCGAGCACACCTGCCCGGAATGCAGGAACACCGCAGTGAGGGCATTATCCAAAGCCGCCTCGCGGTCGGCGTCAGCGAAGACAATGTTCGGATTCTTCCCGCCCAGTTCCAGGGCGACCCGTTTCACGGTGTCGGCCGCGGCCTTCATAATGCTGATCCCGGTGGCCAGGCCACCGGTGAAGGAGACCAGGTCAACGTCCGGGCTTTCGCTCAGGACGGCGCCGACCTCGGGGCCCGTGCCGGTGACGAGGTTTGCGACGCCGGGCGGCAACCCGGCTTCCAGGAGCGTTTCCATCAGCAGGATGGACGTGGAGGGAGTCAGTTCGCTGGGTTTCAGGACGAAGGTATTGCCGGCCAGCAGGGCCGGGGCCACCTTCCAGGAGGCCTGCAGGAGGGGGTAGTTCCATGGCGTGATGAGCGCGCAAACCCCGACCGGTGCGTGGACAACGCGGCTGATGCTGCCGGGATTTCCGGTGTCGATCACACGTCCGGCGTCCGTCCCGGCGATGCCGCCGTAGTACCTGAAGCAGGCGGCGATATCGTCGATGTCGTATTCCGCTTCGACGTAGCGCTTGCCCGTGTCGCGGGCCTCGGCCCGGGCATACAGGGCTTTGTCGCGCTCCAGCAATTCGGCAGTGCGGAGCAGGACCTGGCCACGCGCCTTCTCGCTGGTTCCCGGCCACGCTCCGCTGTCGAACGCGCGGCGGGCGCTGGCGACGGCTTCCCCGGCGTCGGCGGCCGTGCATTCGGCAACCTCGGCGACCTGTTCACCGTCCGCCGGGCAGCGGATGACCCGGGTGCACCCGGCGGCCGTTTCAGTCCACCGGCCGTCCGCAAACAGCCCCGGCACCGGTGCGGCATCGGGGACCGTGACGGTTCCAACGCCGGTCAGCTGAACACCCTGAACGCGGTTCATGCGAGACCCACACTGGGCGCGGCCTCGGTAGTAGCTGCAGGTGCGTGTCGGTAGAAGTCGGCGTGCTGGGGTGCCAGTGGCGTACGGTCCAGGATGAGGTCCGCAGCCTTTTCGGCGAGCATTATGACCGGTGCGTAGATGTTGCCGTTGGTCACATAGGGCATCGCGGAGGCGTCAGCCACGCGGAGCCCCGAGGTCCCGTGGACCTTCATGGTGAGCGGGTCCACCACCGCCAGGGGGTCAGAGGCAGGGCCCATCTTGGCGGTGCAGGAGGGGTGGAGCGCCGTTTCGGCGTCCCGAGCCACCCAGTCCAGGATTTCCTCGTCCGTCTGCACGGACGGGCCGGGCGAGAGTTCGCCGCCGCTGTAGGGAGCCAGGGCCGGCCGGCCGAGAATGTCGCGGGTAACCCGGATGGCTTCGACCCATTCGCGCCGGTCCTGGTCCGTGGACAGATAGTTGAACTGCAGGGACGGGTGCGTGGCCGGGTTCGTGGAGATGATCTTCAGACTGCCCCTGGTGTCGGAGTACATGGGGCCGACGTGCACCTGATAGCCGTGTTTGGCATCGGCCTTCTGGCCGTCGTAGCGCACAGCCACCGGCAGGAAGTGAAACATCAAGTTGGGGTAGGCGACGTCATCGTTGGAGCGAACGAATCCGCCTCCTTCGAAATGGTTGGTGGCAGCCGGGCCCTTGCGGCTCAGCAGCCACTGGAGTCCGATCATTGGGTAGCGCCAGAGGCTGAGGCTAGGCTGCATGGACACGGGCTGCGTGCAGGAGTGCTGGACATAGACCTCCAGGTGGTCTTGCAGGTTTTCTCCGACACCGGGCAGAGCCACGACAGTCGTGATGCCCAGCGACGACAGGTGGGCCGAATCACCAATGCCGGACAGTTGCAGCAACTGGGGCGTGTTGATGGCCCCGCCGCACAGCACCACCTCCTTGGCGGTGACGGTGTGCAGCCTCCCGTTCCGGCGGTAGCTGACCCCCGTTGCCGTTGTGCCGTCGAAGTTGACCCTGGCCACCAGCGCGCGGGTGCGGACCGTCAGGTTCCGACGGCCCTTGTTGGGGCGAAGGTAAGCCCGGGAAGCCGACAGCCGCTGGCCCTTGTGGATGTTGCGGTCGAACGGGCCGAAGCCTTCCTGCCTGTACCCGTTGACGTCATCGGTGCGTTTGTGGCCCGCTTCCTCGGCGGCGCGGAAGAAGGCCTGGAACAGGGGATTGCGGGCGGGCCCGCGCTCCAGGACCAGAGGTCCGTCATGGCCGCGCAAGTCATCGTCCGGAGCTGCGGCCAGCGTGGTTTCCATGCGTTTGAAGTAGGGCAGACAGTGCGCGAAGTCCCAGGTCTCCATGCCGGCGTCCGCTCCCCAGCGTTCGTAGTCCAGGGGGTTACCGCGCTGGAAGATCATCCCGTTGATGGAGCTGGAGCCGCCGAGCACTTTGCCGCGGGCGTGGGCGATCTTCCGACCGTGCATGCGGGGTTCGGGGTCGGATTCGTATTGCCAGTCGTAGAACCTGTTGCCGCTGGGGAAGGTGAGGGCCGCCGGCATCTGGATGAAAAGGTCCCACGGGTAGTCGCTGCGCCCCGCTTCAAGGACCAGTACCGTGTGCTGTCCGTCGGCGCTCAGCCTGTCTGCGAGGACCGATCCGGCGCTTCCGCCGCCGACGATCACGTAATCGAAGCTCTCGTTCGTCATAAGGTAAATCTCCTTGGGCATGATCTGGGAGTCATTTTGCAGGGCCAGCAACGGTAAGGACGAACGGACAGGATCTGCCGGTTGCTGAGCCGTGTGTGGATGCGGTATTCGCGGATATGGTCCATTGCGCGTCGCTGTCGAAACAGTTCCGACAATGCGGCCGGGCGCCAAGGACTATTAATCAGGGCGCGGGACGCCGCCGCAGTCAACGAGGACCGAGGTCACTGTCAACATACGAGCCCGGGCGGTTCCCGTGCTCGTGTTGGCAATTGCAGCCGCCATCCAGTTGCAGCTGAACAGTGACTGGATTTGAGCACTCCAACTGGATATCCACGAACTCCTTACCTGCGCTGTTAATCCGTAGAGTCTCTTGTTGGTCTCGGAGCTGGGACATGTAGATACCCTTGCTATGCGTTGGGGGTCGGTGTGCCTGGGCGGCATGGGCCGGAACAAGCCGGTTGCCGCCAAGGTGGACTGGTATTGAAGGTGCGAAGCTATTTTCTGTCCGGGTCCGGGTCCGGGTCCGGGTTGGGATGCTGGGGCTCGAGGGTTGGAATACTGCCCGTCGACGTGGCGGACAGGCTGTCGCGTCCCACGAAGCCCCAGACAACAAAGGCAATGGCGATGACGCCGGTGATTCCGAACGTGATCTTGTCGAGGACGAGCTTGTGGTTCCGGCGATCCGCAACTGCCTGTTCGGTCTTGGCATGGCGCAACTCTTCAAGGATTTGCTCGTTCTCGACGTCCGGCAAGGGGTGTGCGCCTCCTTCGTCCGGATCGAGGACAGCGAGGTTTCTGTCTACTTCGCCGGATGCACTAATGAATGCTTTACTCTTGCCGACACTTTCAAGTTCTTCGTTGCGCGTAGTTTCTGCCACATCTTTGTTAGCAGGCAAGTCCTTGGGTGTATGGGATTTCAGGTCACTACTAGAGTGCATAAGCGTGTCCTTTGTTCGGTGTGGCAGGGGCCTGCGGTTAGATATGGCCCTTGGTAGTCAGATCGGGCAGAAGGTTGAGGACCTCGTCCGATTCGATGATCATGATGCTGCCTTCGACGACTGATATGCCTCAATCACCATTTCAGATATATCAGAAGCAGCGTATTGCAGAACCGGATGCGTGTCCAGAGATTTCTTAGCGCCCGCATATCACGGCTGAGCGCTTCAGCCCGAGCCGCCAGTAGATTTAGCTCCCCGCGGACGGCTAGGTGATGGTCTTCGTCCCGAGCTTGCGGACACCGCGCATCGACTCACAGATGTGCGCGTACTCAACAACCTGGATGGCCCCCGGCGGGGCGTTAGCCGCGCAGCCTGGACATCGTGGGGTCGTAGAGCGGATCTGCGGTGATCGTGGCCTGAATGCGCCGGCCGAAGTACTCGATCTCAACAGAGTCCCCGACAGTGACAGCCGCCGGAAGGTACGCGTAGGCGATCGGTTTAGCGACGGTGTAGCCGTAGGCGGCGCTGGTGACGTAGCCAACCGCCTGGTCCTTGTAAAACACCGGTTCCTTGCCCAGGACGATACTCCGGCCGTCGTCGACCGTCAGGCAGCACAGGTTCCGTTCGGAGTTTTCCTCGCTACGGCCTTCCAGCGCTTTTTTTCCGACGAAGGATGCCTTGGCCATCTTCACGGCGAATCCCAGTCCGGCTTCCAGGGGGTCGTGCTCGGTCGTCATGTCCGTGCCCCAGGATCGGTAACCCTTTTCAAGACGCAGCGCACCAAAAGCTGCACGGCCCGCCGCTATGACACCGTGAGGCTGGCCGGCCTTCCAGAGCGCATCCCAGAGGCGCTGACCGTTGTCGGCACTTGTGTAGAGTTCCCAGCCCAGTTCGCCGACGTAGGACAAGCGCATGGCCGTTACGTTGACGCCGCCGATGACTACCTTCTTGGCGCGGAAGTATTTGAGACCTTCATTGCTGAAATCATCGCTGCTGACGGTGCTGATCAGGTCCCGAGCGAGGGGCCCCCAGAGGCCAATGCAGCACGTGCCGCCCGTCGTGTCGCGCACCTGTACCCAGTCGCTGGCGCTCCCGCTTTCAGTTTGATGGCGGGCTGCCCTCTCAAAGTAGGCAGTGTCGATGTTTCCGTTGGCTCCGAGCTGGAAGGTGTCTTCGCTCAACCGGGCCACGGTGATGTCGCTTCGGATGCCGCCGGCGTCGTCCAGTAGGAGGGTGTACGTGACTGCACCGGGCTTCTTGGCCAGGTCCGCGGTGGTGAGTTCCTGCAGCAGCTTCAGAGCGCCCGGGCCGGAGACCTCGAGGCGCTTGAGCGGAGTCATGTCGTACATGGCAACTGCCGTGCGGGTCTTCCAGGCTTCCGCGGCAGCAATGGGCGAGCTGAACATCCCCGACCACGCGTCGCGAGCTGGCGGCAGCCAGCTGTCCGGCATCTCCTTCAACAGCTCCGCGTTTGCTTCAAACCAGTAGGGGCGTTCCCATCCGCCGCTCTCCAGGAAGAACCCGCCCAACTGCTTGTGGCGCGCGTGGAACGGACTCACGCGGAGGTTGCGGGGGGACAGCTTGGACTGGAGTGGGTGGAGGACGTCGTAGATTTCGACGAAATTCTGCTGTGATGTTTCGCTGACGTATTCCGGGGTTAACTGGACCTCTTCAAAGCGGTGAATATCACAATCACCCAGATCGATCTCCGACCTTCCGGTGGTCAGCAGCTGGGCAACGGCGCGGGCGATACCGGCAGAGTGGGTCACCCACACGGCTTCGGCAACGAAGAAGCCGTCCAACTCCTTGGACTCGCCCACCAGGGATCCGCCGTCGGGGGTGAAGGAGAAAATGCCATTGAAGCCATCCTCTATATTGCTTTCCGAAAGCGCGGGCAGGATCCGCTTGGTGGCCTCCCAGGCCGGAAGGAAGTCATCCACGGTGAAGTCCAGCCGGGAGGGCATGTTGTGTTCGCTGATCGTGGCGGGCTCAAAGGTGCCGAGTTCGTCGAGGTCCACGGGCATTGGGCGGTGGGCGTAGGAACCGATGCCGTAGCGCTCGCCGTGCTCGCGGTAGTACAGGTCCTGGTCCTGGTGTCGCAGGATGGGTAAGGAGGCCCCGTTGGGCAGGCTGTTCTTGCCCTTCAATGCTGGTACCGGAGTGGTCGTGACGTACTGGTGGGCCAAGGGTAGAAGAGGAACGGACATGCCGATCATTTCGCCGATCTTGGCCCCCCAAAAGCCTGCGCAGGAAACCACGATGTCCGCGGGTATAACACCGTCGGACGTCTGGACACCTGTGACGCGCCGGCTGGACTGTTCGATACCCGTGACCGTGGTGTTGCCCAGGTACTGGACGCCCGCGGCTTCCGTGCGCTTGATCAGCAACTGAACGGCGCGGGCGGCGTTGGCCAGGCCGTCGCTGGGAACATGAAGTCCACCGAGGATATCTTCCTCGTTCAGGAGCGGGTAGAGCTCCATGCACTCTTCACGTGAAAGAATTTTTCCGGTAATTCCATACGATGCTGCGTACCCGAGCTTTCGCTTCAGGTCAGCGAGACGGGTCTCGGTGGTGGCAACTTCGAGGCCGCCGACCTGGTTGAAGCAGTTGACGCCGTCTTCGGTCAAGGAGAGTAGCTTCTCCACCGTGTATTTGGCGAAGAGTGCCATGGATTTCGAGGCGTTTGTCTGGAAGACGAGACCGGGGGCGTGGGACGTTGAGCCCCCGGGCATGTGCAGCGGCCCTTGGTCCAGCACAGTGATGTTGTTCCAACCCCGGGTGACGAGTTCATCGGCCAGGTTCGTTCCGACTATTCCAGCTCCGATAATGACAATGCTTGGCGTCGATGCCATGTGGTTTCTCCTCCTGATTTTTGTGTGTCAATACCTGCTGGTTTGGTGGCTTCTACTTACCGGAACACGACGGTGCTGTTCCGATCCAGAAGTACACGGTGTTCGCAGTGCCAGCGCACGGCCCGGGAGAGTGCCAGTGCTTCGGCGTCCCGTCCGACTGTTGAAAGAGCGGTCGGCCCATAGCTGTGGTCGACCCTGATGACTTCCTGTTCGATGATTGGCCCCTCATCGAGTTCCGCAGTGACGTAGTGGGCCGTGGCGCCCACCAGCTTTACGCCACGGTCGTAGGCCTGGTGGTACGGGCGTGCGCCCTTGAATCCCGGGAGAAAGGAATGGTGGATGTTAATAGCGCGGCCTTCCAGCGAGCGGCAGAGGTCATCGGACAGAACCTGCATGTACCGGGCAAGCACGACGAGGTCGATTTTCTGCTCCTCCACCAGTTCCAGTAGGCGCCGCTCGGCGTCCAATTTGGTCGCGGGGGTCACCGGGAGGTAGATGAAGGGGACGCCGGCGGCCTCAACCATTGCCCGGTGGGTTTCATGATTGGAAACCACAAGGGCAATGTCGCCGTGGAGGCTTCCGCCCCGCCAGCGAAAGAGCAAGTCGTTCAGGCAGTGCCCGAACTTGGACACCATGACCAGGATGCGTTGCTTCGTCTCGTCATGAAAGCTAAATTTCATGTCGAAGCGGGCAGCAATCGATCGGAATTCTTCCTCGAGACCGTCCGGGGTGTAAGTAGAAGCGCCCGAGAATGCGGTGCGGAGATGCAGAGTCTCTCGGAGGCCGTCATCGAACTGCTGGTGTTCTTCAATGTTGAAGCCACGCTCGAACAGGAACGTGGTGACCCCGTGGACGATGCCTGCGCGTTCGACGCACGACAATGTGAGGACGAACTTCTTCGCCTGCTCTTGCCCAAGAACCTCCGATTGAGGCAGTGTGCTGGTAGATGAGTCTGTCGCCATTAGCGTCATGTCTCCGCCCTTATATATATTAGCAGTACCTTTACTGATATATCTGATTTGGTGATCAGCGTATACTGGCGACTGAGATAGGTCAATAGCCTTCTTGCTCGATTTGAAAGGGGTCAGCGAATGGCGGTTGAAGCTTGGGTGAGTGCTGGTGCTGATGCCGCACGGAGGTCGTTGGCGGATATAGCCTACGAACGCGTTCGCGATCGGCTGCTGACTCTGGACATCAAGCCTGGTGATCTACTTAGTGATGGCGAGCTCGCCAAAGACTTGGGCGTCGGGCGCACGCCGGTGCGCGAAGCCCTGAAACGGCTGGAGCTCGATCGCCTCGTTGTGTCCTACCCGCGGAGAGGAACTTTCGCGACCCGCGTGGACGTTACTGACCTTGCGTTCATTTCCGAAATCCGCACGCAGCTGGAACCCCTTGCCGCTTCCCGGGCTGCCCGCGTGGCCACGGTGTCTGCCAGGGAACAGTTGCGGGAGGTCATGCGCGCCGTCGAGGGATTCGACGCGAGCGCAGCGTCCGTCGTCAAAACACTGCGGTTGGACGCCAGCGTGCACCGCGGCATTTATGCGGCGGCCGCCAATCCCCACCTCGAAGATGTCCTGATCCGCTACGACAATCTTGCGACACGCATCTGGTGCATGGTCCTGGATCGCCTGCCCGACCTGTCCCGGCATGTCCATGAGCATGTGGACCTGCTCCGTGCCGTTATCGACGGAGATGAGGCAGGTGCCGCCGAACTCGCGCGGATCCACGTGAGTGGCTTCGAGCAGGCGGTCCGCGAAGCTCTTTTCGCCGCCTGAGGCAGGCGCCGCCCACCAGGAACCGTTTAAAGGGCGGTGCGGATGGTCTTCTCAAAGTTGGTCACGTGCTCGAGGGCCAGCCCAGCGGAAAGTTCGCCGTCACCGTCGGCGATGGCCTGGAGCAGCTTGACATGCTCGGTGATGTGCCCGGCCACGGACGGGATCTTGTCGAGCACCAGACACCAGATGCGCGTTGCCAGGTTGTCGTACCGGATCAGCACGTCTTCCAGATGCGCATTGCCGGCTGCGGCATAGATCTGCCGGTGTACTTTGATGTCAAAGCGCATCAGGTCATGCTGGTCCGAGTCGCCAGGTTCTGAACGGGCAATATTAGCGGCTAAATCTCGGAATTTTGCGCGCATTGGCGCCGTGGCGTTCCGCGCCGCACGTCGGGCCGCGAGTGGCTCCAGTAATTGGCGGATCTCCGAAATGTCTGCCAACTCGGTGAAGTCGACGCGAGTGGCAAAAGTTCCGCGGCGCGGGTACGAGACGACGAGGTGATCGCTCTCGAGTCGCTTGAGCGCCTCGCGCACGGGGGTGCGCCCAATACCGAGGCTCGCCGCCAGGGCCGAATCGTTGATGGCATCGCCCGGGCGTATCTCCAGCATGATCAGCTGGTCGCGCAGACTGCGGTAGGCATGCTCTGACAACGACAGATCTGGCTCAGCCGCTGCTGTAGCGTTCGTCATGGTTTCTCCTCGGGTCGCTTGCCCCAGAGGAAGTCCTTGACGTCGAACTGGCCGCACTATATTGTTGCACTTAATCTAATATATCAATTGGCTAATAGTTACGTATTAGCGGCGATTTGCAAGGAGCTAACCCATGGCCGATGTGCTCACCGGTACTCTGTCCAGCGTAGATGCCGAGGTCGGCGAGGCCATCACTCGAGAACTGGCTCGTCAGCAATCGACACTGGAAATGATCGCCTCTGAAAATTTCGCCCCCGCAGCCGTCATGGAAGCACAGGGCTCGGTACTGACCAACAAGTACGCGGAGGGTTACCCGGGCAAGCGCTATTACGGTGGCTGCGAGCACATTGACGTGATTGAACAGCTTGCGATCGACCGAGTGAAGGCACTCTTTGGTGCCGAGGCCGCCAACGTGCAGCCACACTCGGGCGCGCAGGCGAACGCTGCCGCCATGGCGGCGCTCCTAAACCCAGGCGACACCATCCTGGGATTGGACCTGTCCCACGGCGGGCACCTGACTCACGGCATGCGGCTGAATTTCTCCGGCAAGTTGTACAACGCCATTGCGTACCACGTGCGCGAATCAGACATGACCGTGGATATGGCCGAACTGGAAGCGCTGACATTGGAACACCAACCCAAGCTGATCGTGGCCGGGTGGTCCGCATACACCCGACAGCTCGATTTTGCGGAGTTCCGCCGCATCGCAGACCTCGCCGGCGCATATCTCATGGTGGATATGGCGCACTTCGCCGGGCTGGTAGCTGCTGGTCTGCACTCGAACCCGGTTCCGTACGCCGACGTCGTCACCACGACGACACACAAGACCCTGGGTGGCCCTCGGGGCGGAGTGATCCTCAGCCGTGAGTTTCTGGCACGAAAGATCAACAGCGCGGTGTTTCCCGGTCAGCAGGGCGGCCCGTTGGAACACGTCATCGCCGCGAAGGCGGTCGCCTTCAAAATTGCCGCCACGCAAGCTTTCCGCGAGCGCCAGGAACGCACCCTCGAGGGTGCCAAAATCCTCGCCGAACGTCTGCTCGCCCCGGAAGTCGCGGAATACGGAATCTCTGTGGTGGGCGGCGGCACGGACGTGCACCTCGTGTTGGTCGACCTGCGCAACTCCGCCCTTGACGGCCAGCAAGGCGAGGATCGGCTGCACCGCATCGGCATTACCGTGAACCGTAACGCCGTTCCGTTCGACCCGAGGCCGCCCATGATTTCCTCCGGGCTGCGGATCGGCACACCGGCACTGGCCACCCGCGGATTTGGCCGTGCCGAATTCACCGAGGTCGCTGACATTATCGCGGCCGCCATTTCGGGTGACCTGAGTGAGGATTCCGCGATCCTGTTGCGCGAGCGGGTTCGGAAGCTGACAGAGAAATTTCCGCTGTATCCGCAGCTGTCCGCGCCGGTATCGTCCGAAGAACCAATCGTGGCCGTGCTGAGCGGAGTCGCCCAGTGAGTACCCAACAGCTGAAGGAGCACCCGGAGTTCCTGTGGCACAACCCCGATCCCAAGAAGTCGTACGACGCCGTGATCATCGGTGGCGGCGGTCACGGGTTGGCGACGGCGTATTACCTGGCGAAGAATCACGGGATGACGAACATCGCGATCCTGGAGAAGGGCTGGCTGGCGGGCGGGAATATGGCCCGCAATACCACCATCATCCGCTCTAACTACCTGTGGGATGAGAGCGCAGCCATCTACGAGCAATCGCTCAAACTCTGGGAGATCCTGCCGGAAGAACTCGAATACGACTTTCTCTTCAGCCAGCGTGGCGTCATGAACCTCGCCCATACTCTTGGGGACGTTCGTGAAAGCATCCGTCGGGTCGGCGCCAACCAACTCAACGGGGTCGACGCCGAATGGCTCGACCCGAAGCAGGTGAAGGAACTCTGCCCGATCCTGAACATCAGCGACAACATCCGTTACCCGGTCATGGGTGCCACCTACCAACCCCGGGCTGGCATCGCCAAGCATGATCACGTGGCGTGGGCGTTTGCCCGCAAATGCGACGAGCTGGGGGTCGACATCATCCAGAACTGTGAGGTCACCGGCTTCATCAAAGACGGCGAGCGGGTCACCGGCGTGGAAACCAGCCGTGGCACCATCAGCACCGGCAAAGTGGGACTGTGCGCGGCCGGACACAGTTCGTTGCTCGCCGAAATGGCGGGGTTTCGGCTGCCGATCCAGTCCCACCCGCTGCAGGCATTGGTGTCCGAGCTGCACGAACCCGTGCACCCGACGGTGGTGATGTCGAACCAAGTGCACGTGTATGTCTCCCAGGCCCATAAGGGCGAACTGGTGATGGGGGCCGGAGTCGACTCCTACAACGGCTATGGCCAGCGAGGATCCTTCCACGTCATCGAAGAGCAGATGGCCGCCGCCGTCGAGCTTTTTCCGATCTTCGCCCGGGCGCATGTGCTGCGCACCTGGGGCGGCATCGTCGACACCACAATGGATGCCTCACCCATCATCGGGACCACGCCGGTTGAAAATATGTTCGTGAACTGCGGGTGGGGAACCGGCGGATTCAAGGGAACACCGGCAGCCGGCCTGACCTTCGCCCACACCATCGCCACCGGGGCCCCGCACGCCCTGAACAAGCCGTTCTCTCTGGAACGTTTCGAAACTGGCGCCCTGATCGACGAGCACGGCGCCGCCGCCGTGGCTCACTAGAAATCGACCCCTCAGAACGTAAGGAGCACGCCATGCTGCTGTTTCCATGCCCCAACTGCGGGCCGCGCAACGAAACCGAATTTCACTATGGGGGACAAGCCCACGTGGCCTACCCCGAGCATCCGGCAGAACTCACCGACCGGGAGTGGGCGGAGTACCTCTTCTACCGCCAGAACACGAAAGGGCTCTTTGCGGAGCGATGGGTGCACAGTGCGGGATGCCGAAAGTGGTTCAATATGCTCCGGGACACCGTGAGCTATGACATCACGGCCGTCTATCGCATTGGCCAGGAGCCGCCTGCCCTGCGGACGTCGCAACCCCCGACCGGTCTCGCCAGGAGTAGCATCCGCCAAGCAGCACCGGAAGGAGTCCAGCTATGACCGGTCAGCACACTCAATCCAATCGGCTCAGCCATGGCGGACGAATTGACCGCGGTACGGTCTTCAACTTCACCGTGGACGGCGTCGGGTACGCTGGCCATCCTGGCGATACTCTGGCCTCCGCGCTGCTCGCCGCAGGCCGCGTGTCGGTTGGCAATTCTCTGTATGGGAACCGACCGCGCGGCATCATGTCCGCCGGCGTGGAGGAGTCCAATGCGCTGGTCAAGGTGGCGGGACGATTCCCCGGCCACGTCGCCGAATCTATGCTCCCAACCACGACCGTGGAGCTGGTTGACGGTCTTGAGGCTGAATTCCTGTCCGGTCTGGGTCAGCTCGACCCGAGCGATGACAAAGCGGTGTACGACAAGAAGTATGTTCACGCCGACGTTCTTGTGGTCGGCGGCGGTCCAGCCGGGCTGGCAGCGGCACGGGAGGCGGCCCGCACTGGCGCCCGCATAATCCTCATCGACGACCAGCCCGAGCTGGGCGGAGCACTGCTTTCCGGCCGTGATGAGCAGGTAGCCGGCGTCGATGCCCTCGAGTGGGTCGCCGACATCAGAGCCGAACTTGCCAGCATCCCCGAGTGCACGATCCTGTGCCGCACCACGGTGTTCGGCTCCTACGACAGCAACTTTCTCATCGCCGTCGAGAACCGTACCGACCATCTGCAGACGGCCCCGGCCGACGGCGTCTCGCACCTCCGCATCTGGCACATCCGTGCGAACCAGGTGGTGCTGGCGACCGGCGCGCACGAACGACCGATCGTCTTCGAAAACAACGACCGCCCCGGCATCATGCTGGCGTCTGCTGCCCGCACGTACCTCAACCGGTACGGTGTGGCAGCGGGCTCCCGCGTCGTGATCGGGACCACAAACGACAGCGCATACCTGCTCGCGTCCGACCTGTGTGCGGTGGGTATAGAGGTGGCAGCGGTAGTCGACGCTCGGCCAGCGCCGTCGGCGCTCGCAGCGCTCGTGACGGCCAAAACGGGCGTACGCGTTCTCTACGGCAGTGCTGTGGTTGACACCGTGGGTGAGCAGCGCCTGGCGCGGGTCTCGGTCGCCGGGATCGACGACGACGGTGCGCCGGTGGGTGGCATTGAGGAATTCGAGGCTGACCTACTGGCAATCTCCGGCGGTTGGAGCCCCGTGGTACACCTGCACAGTCAGGCCCAGGGCAAGGTGCGTTGGGACCAGGATCTCGTCGGATTCGTACCGTCGACGGTGGTTCGCGACCAGCAGGTCGTCGGCGCAGCGCGGGGGAGCTATGCACTGGCCGACTGTATCGCCGAGGGTGTATCCGCGGGAGCGATTGCCGCTGTCAACGCCGGATTCTCCACGGGAGCGGCCGTAGCTGCTGCCATCGCCACGTTGGCCCGTCCCGCTCGTCCGGCGCAGCCCGTCGCGCCGACCCGTGCCCTCTGGCTGGTCGGCGGAACCAAAGGGACGACGTCAGACTGGATCCATCACTTCGTCGATTTTCAACGCGACCAAAGCGTGGCCGATGTCTGGCGGTCTACGGGGGCGGGGCTCCGCAGCGTGGAGCACATCAAGCGCTATACCTCTATCAGCACCGCCAATGACCAGGGAAAGACCTCTGGTGTGAACGCGATCGGCGTCATTGCTGCTGCTTTTCGCCGACAGGGCACCGCCGTTGACGCCGACATCGGCTCGATCGGCACCACGACGTACCGTGCTCCGTTCACGCCGGTGTCGTTCGTGGCCTTGGCCGGTCGAAAGCGCGGGGACCTGTTTGACGCCGCTCGCCGGACGTCCATCCACACCTGGCATGAACAGCGCGGTGCGCTGTTCGAGGACGTCGGCCAGTGGAAACGTCCGTGGTACTACCCGCTTGCGGGCGAGGACATGGACGCTGCCGTGCTGCGCGAATGCGCGGCTGTGCGCGACTCTGTGGGCTACATGGATGCCACGACTCTGGGCAAGATTGAAATCCGCGGCACCGGAGCGGGGGAGTTTCTCAACCGCATTTACACCAATGCCTTCAAGAAGCTCGCGCCCGGCTCGGCCCGTTACGGCGTCATGTGCACCCCCGACGGCATGATCTTCGACGACGGCGTGACGCTTCGACTGGATGACGACCGCTACTTCATGACCACCACAACCGGCGGTGCAGCGAAGGTGCTGGACTGGCTCGAGGAATGGCTGCAGACCGAGTGGCCGGATCTGGACGTGAGCTGCACGTCAGTGACGGAGCAATGGACCACGATCGCCGTCGTCGGGCCGAAGTCCCGTGCGGTGCTCGGCAAGCTGGCGCCGGGGCTTGATCTGTCTACCGAGGCCTTCCCTTTTATGACGTTCCGCGAAACGGTGCTCGCCTCCGGCGTTGCCGCTCGGATCTGCCGAATCTCCTTCTCCGGCGAGCTGGCTTACGAGATCAACGTTCCGGCCTGGTACGGGCTGCAGTCTTGGGAAGACGTGACCGAGGCCGGCGCAGAGTTCAAGATCACCCCATACGGTACGGAAACCATGCACGTGTTGCGCGCAGAAAAGGGATACCCGATCGTCGGCCAGGACACCGACGGTACCGTCACCCCGCAGGACGCGGGCATGGAGTGGGTGGTGTCCAAGGTCAAGGACTTCATCGGCAAACGCTCATACGAGCGTGCCGGTGTGCGCTCGGAGGGCCGGAAACACCTGGTGAGCGTAATGCCCACGGATGGGACGATCCGGTTGCCGGAAGGTACCCAACTCGTCGACCACGGTGTGCCCATCACCCCCGCAGTCGGACCCGTTCCGATGCAGGGTTTTGTGACGTCGAGTTATCACAGTGCTGCTCTGGGCCGGTCCTTCGGGCTCGCGCTGATCACGAACGGTCGAGACCGGATCGGGGAACACCTGGTGGCCGTCTTCGGAACAGAGCTCGTGGATGTCGTCGTTGGGGAAACAGTACTTTTTGATGCCGAAGGGAAGCGCCGAGATGGTTAACACGATTGAAAGCACGGATGCTCAAATAACGGATGTCCACCAAACGCACCTGACGGCGCGTCGCCACAGTCCCGCGGAACATCTTTGGGCGGAATTCGCTGAAACCGCGTCGGCCGAGGCTCGGGTCTCCCTCCGGGAGATCCCGTTCCAAGTCATGGTGGGCATCCGTGTCGACCCGCTCTCCGAGGGTGGTCGCCGCATCGGCGCCGTCACCGGAGGGCTGCCGACCGCGTGTGGGCAGGTGACCACAGGGGTCGACGGAATGGCCGTGCTGTGGCTGGGGCCGGACGAGTTTCTGCTGGTTGCCGAGGAGGAGGCACTTGACGGCACACTCGCTGCCGAGCTAGTGGCGGCCCTCGGCGATGGAGCCGGACAAACCGTCGATCTCTCCAGCAACCGCACGACGTTCGAACTGGCCGGACCCTCCGCCCGGGCAGTGTTGGAGAAGAGCTGCGCGGCCGACTTGCATCCCCGCGCCTTCTCGACCGGCGTGGCAATCGCCACCGTGATCGGCAACGTTCCGGTCGTCCTGTGGAAAACTGACAACGAAACGTTCCGCGTATTCCCTCGGGCATCATTTGCCGACTACCTGGGACGCTGGCTCCTGGACGGTATGCGCGAGTTCACGGCAGCGGAGAGCACGACATGGCATTGAGCGTGTTGGACCTTTTTTCCGTGGGCATCGGGCCCTCGTCCTCCCACACGGTGGGTCCGATGCGCGCGGCGAAACGCTTCGCCGAGGGTCTGGCTCGGGACGGTCTGCTCGACGGAATCGTGCGGGTTCAGGCAGAGCTGTTCGGCTCGCTGGGTGCGACCGGCCGTGGCCATGGCTCGGACAAGGCTGTGGTTCTAGGGCTCCAGGGCCAGGACCCAGAAACGGTGGACACGGCAACGGCCGACGACCAGGTGGCGGCGGCCGCACTCGACGCACGGTTGATGCTGGCCGGTCGGCACGGCATCGACTTCAACTTCACCGAGGACGTGCTCCTACATCGGCGCAAATCATTGCCCGCACACCCGAACGGCATGATCTTTCGGGTCATGAGCCACGATGGTGGCGTGGTGCGGGAGCGCACCTACTACTCCGTCGGTGGAGGCTTCGTCGTGGATGAGGATGCCGTGGGTGCGGATCGCGTGGTTGTGGACGAAACCGTCCTGCCGCATCCGTTTACGACGGCCGATGAACTGCTGGCAATCTGCGCCCGGGAGGGACTCGGCATCTCCGACGTGATGCTGGCCAACGAGCGCACCTGGCACACGGAGATCGAGCTACGCACGAAGCTGCTGAACATTTGGTCCGTCATGCAGACGTGCGTGGCCAACGGATGCGCTGCCGACGGTATTCTGCCTGGTGGCCTGCAGGTCACGCGCCGGGCACCGGGGCTGTTCCGCGCGCTGCAGGCGCCGGAGGACACCACCGACCCCCTGCGGGCGATGGAATGGGTGAATCTTTTTGCGCTGGCCGTCAACGAGGAAAATGCGGCCGGTGGGCGGATCGTCACGGCGCCCACCAACGGGGCGGCCGGGATCATCCCAGCCGTGCTGCACTACTACGTAAAGTTCGTCCCGGGGGCCGACGACGACAGTGTCGTGCGTTTCCTGCTGACGGCCGCGGCGATCGGAATCCTGTTCAAGCTAAATGCGTCCATCTCAGGCGCTGAAGTCGGGTGCCAGGGCGAAGTTGGCGCGGCCTGCTCCATGGCCGCCGGCGCCCTTTGCGAAGCGCTGGGAGGAACTCCCATCCAGGCGGAGAACGCTGCGGAAATCGGAATCGAACACAATTTGGGCCTGACCTGCGATCCCGTGGGCGGGCTCGTGCAGATCCCGTGCATCGAGCGCAACGCTATTGCCAGTGTGAAAGCCATCAACGCTGCCCGCCTCGCCCTGCACGGAGACGGCAGCCACAAGGTATCACTCGACAAAGCGATCAAGACCATGCGGGACACCGGTGCCGACATGATGACCAAGTACAAGGAGACGTCCCGAGGTGGCCTCGCCGTGAACGTGATCGAGTGCTGAAGGAGCATCCTCGCCGCCCGTTGCCGATCCCGACGCTGACGGGCACCGTGCCGGTATGCTGCACAGTGATTTGAGCGACGCGATGGCGCTCGTCTCGATCGAGGTACATGTACGAGCGCGGTGATCGAGTCGACTCCGGCGAGGGTGCGGTCAGGGCTGGCGCTGATCCGCTGTCGGCTGTCGGTTGCCAGCTGCCAGCTGCCAGCTGGCGACTGTCGGCCATGAGGCGAAGGCCATCCCTGTCAGTTTCATACTCGGATCGGCCGTCTCGCGTCATTCCATCGCGGATAGCGTTCGGTCAACCGTCGAGGCCACGGCGGTGACACTCGACGGCGCCCGGGCGAATAGTGCGCTCGCCACGGATGAGTGCGAGCCTGTGTCGGGAGCGCGGGCCAGCATCCGCTCTGAAATTGCACGCGCGGAATTTCGCGCCATTGACCACGCGCGCCGTCGAAACGATAGTGGGTCATGGCCACCGCGCTGAGATCGCCCTCGTCCAAAGACTTCCGCGCGTGCCTGGCGGAAATCCCGCGAACCGTTTCAACGGCATCGGGACCGGTTGAGTTCGCCGAGCGAGGCGGGGGCGAGCTGATTCTCGCCATCTACGGCACCCTCGGCGGGTGGGATCAAGGGCTCGTGGTGGTCGAGTACCTGCGCGTGAACGGGTTCCGAATCATCGCTCCGAGCAGGCCTGGGTACCTGGGAACACCGCTTTCGACGGGGCAGACCTTTTGCGCAGCAGGGCGACGCCATGGCAGCGCTGGTCGATGCGCTCGAGATCGACCGCATCATCGTGTTGTCGGGCCAGGCAACTCAGCAACGGGAGAACCGAACCCAGAGACCGGCAGCAGTCATTCCGATGGCCGAGCCGTGTCACAGGGGGACCTCTTGCAGGACACGTAGACCTCGGGTCAGTAGCGGTCGCGAGCTTGCAGGATGATGATGTGGTCATCCGTGACGTAGTAGACCAGCCGTTTCGTGTCGTCGATGCGGCGGGACCACGCGCCGGCAAGGATGTGCTTGAGGGGCTCAGGTTTGCCGATCCCGGCGAACGGATCGCTCAACGCGTCGCTGACTAGCTGGTTGATGCGCCTCAGAGTCTTGCGGTCCTGGGTGTGCCAGTAGATGTAGTCGTCCCACCCATTCGGGTCGAAGGCGACAGTCCGACTCACTCGGTTGTCAGGTCGTGCTGCTCGAACTCTCCGCGCCGCACCCGCTCGATCGCCGTGAGCAGCCGCTCGGCCTTCGCAGGGTTCCGAAACAGGTAGGCGGTTTCGGTTATCGCGTCGTAGTCGTCTTTCGACATGATCACCGCGTTTCCGTGCCGGGAGGCGACCTCGACAACGGTGTGGTCATCGTTGACCTGCTGGATGAGCCTTGAAGGCGGCTGTGTGCTCGAAGCACTCCTCGACCTGCCACACCAGCGGATCGCTCGTCGGGGTGACGTTAAACGAACGGCATCCCGGTTCGGCGCGGGTCAGGGCAAGGTGCAGTGGTAGGTGATCCCGGACCGTGTTCGCCTGGTCCTGGGTGTGGCAGACAAGCTGCCCGCTCAGGCACACCGCGCTGTCGAGGAGCTTCTTTTTCATCTTGTAATTGGTCAGCGACACGCCGCCCATCACCGGGTGCTGTTCTACCTCGACGGTGAATCCGTGGCGCTCGAAGAAGGGGCGGGCTGTGATGCTGACGTCGGCTATCAGTTCTGTCAGCTGCGCCTGACGCGGGTGGACCTCAACGCGTCCGATCAGTTGTCGTGCTACCCCTTGTCGCTGGTATCGAGGGGCAACGAACAGCATGTCGATATACCCAGCAGGGTTCACATCGGAGAAGCCTGCTGGTTCGCCATCCACGGTGGCCACATAACTGTTCCGCTCCTGCATCGACGCATGCCAGGTGGGCAGATCTCGCGCTTCTGGCCGACCCCACGCCTGAATCTGCTCCGGCGAGTAGTCGGCGGCAGCGGTCTCGGTCACCGCAGCAAGGAATATTGCCAATGTGTCTGCGGCATCCGCTTGACCATAGGGGCGGATGAAAACGGCTTGCGCATCGGTGCTCTGGTTCAATTCCACAGAACTAGCATCTCATCGTGACTGGCCCGACCGCGCGGCACATACTGTGTCCCGGTAGCCGAACCTCGACCGGGACACAAGTAGTGGCTGTTGCTCAACCGATACTCTGAGGCTCATGCTTCAAAGAGTCTTCGTCGACTCCGATGTCTTGCCGAGTCGAACGACGCGTGACTGGCTCTTCCTAGTACGCAACAAGACGCAGCAGATGTTCCAGCTCCACGCAACGATTGACGTCGTCACCAAAATAGTTCGTGCTCGACAGGGCTTGAAGCCTGAACTCGACGGAAACATCACCCGTCGTTTCGACGATGACCTCATCGAGAACCTTGACGAGATCATCGCCGACTTTGACGGGTCCATCGCGTTCCACGGCTCTGATGCCCACGACCGGCACGTCCATGCCGCCGCAACTGCAGCGGCCTCCAATTTCTTGCTCACCAGTAACGGCAGCGACCGGCCGAATTGAGTGCGTTCTTTGCCCGGTACAAGACTTACTGCCTCACACGGTCTTCTGACGTTCGCGTGCGGTGTGACACTGATCAAGCTCTAGTCCCAGGGGATGAACTTGCCTTTAGCTAGTCTGTAGCCTCGCGAACCTGGGTCCGACAGATCCCACGCTGCTTCCTGGAGCAAGACCGAAAACAGACGGAAGGCCCTTACTCGAAGTGAGACCGGAGCCGGATCGTCTACCGCGGATGAAAGTAGCTCACTGTATAGCGATGAGAACTCACTAGCGGAAATCAAGACCGGCGATGGTTCACTGGCGTCCGGCGCTGAAACGGACACGACAGTGAGCGAACGATTGGCGCTAAAGATGGGCGGACTGAACTCGTCGAGGTAGTAAAAAAGCTCATCAAGGAGTTCAGTGCTCGAGACGGAAGTTGGCATGATGTCTAACTCTAAGCTCGAGAAGTGTATGAGGTCACCATGACCCAGTCGCTTGTGCGCGCTGACACTCGGTTCTGATAAGTCTTCTGAAGGGTCCCGTTGTTCCAAATCTGAACCGGCGCTTGGTACAGGTAAGTGGCGTTGGACTTTTGATACGTCGCACTCGACGGAGAACCAAGAGTTTGCCCGATGCACCACTTCGCGAAAGTGTCCCAGCTCTTGCCCGAGGGAGCACCAATTTTGCTGTAGTCCCCCTTGTGTCCCTCGGCAATGTGCCGAAGACAGTCCGCAGGTTCCGCGTCTGAATTGCAGCGCTAAATGGCGGTGAATTCGCATCGCTTAATGGCGTGAATGAAAGTTGTGGGCTAATGGTGAGCTTGGGTGAAGAGGTGACAGACACTGCCCGCTTCGCAATCGCCCGGATCGAGATGCTGGGTCCCGTCAATGAGGTGTTGCAGCTCTGTTTCAAGAAGTAAAAGTTCTTGTTGGCGGCGGTGCACATTCGCAAGCTTCGCCGCGAGAAGGTCTAAGACGTGCCCGCACGGCACCTCGCCTGCTTCTCTCACCGTGATGATGCTGCCAATTTCGGACAAGGTTAAACCAGCCGTCTTGGCAGACCGAATGAACCGCAGGCGCGAGAGGGCCGCTTCGTTGTATCGGCGGTAACCGTTTCCCGCACGTTCGGCGGGATCCAACAGGCCGCGCCGCTCATAAAACCGTATGGTCTGTGCGGTTGCGCCGCTCGCGATGGCCAGGTCTCTAATCTGCATAGTCTCATTCCACCACTTGACCTTGCACCATGGTGCAACGTCTACGGTAAGGGCATGGATATTACGTTGCAGTACTTCGATGGGTGCCCGAACTGGAAAATTGCCGCTGAGCGGCTAGCGGTGATCGCAGTCGAACACCCCGGCACCGTCGTGACCCGGCGGTTGGTCGAGAATCTGGAAGACGCAGAGGCAATGCTCTTTCGGGGATCCCCGAGCATCCTGGTGGGGGGAACAGACCTTTTTCCTGACCCGGCAGCACCGGTGGGAATGGCCTGCCGCATCTACATGACCCCGACAGGATTGGCCGGCGCGCCCACTCTGGGGCAATTGCGCGATGCGATCACCACAGCATGAGCGACATGTTTGATGAATACGACCTGTTTGTTATCGGCGCTGGAATGGCCGGCACCACAGCAGCCAACAGGTGCGCTGCACAGGGATGGCGCGTGGGCATCGTTGACGCCCTGCCTTATGGCGGCACGTGTGCCCTGCGCGGGTGTGACCCGAAAAAGATTCTCCGACGTGGAGCGGAAATAATCGACGCCGCCCATCTGATGCAGGGCAAAGGTATCAGCGAAAATGAGCTCACACTGGACTGGGCGGCGCTGATGCGTCACAAGCGCGGCTTCACCGACGGTGTGCCCCAGAGTATGGAAGACGAACTCCTGCGCAACGGTGTGAGCACTTTTCACGGTGCCGCCCACTTCACGGGACCTCATCACCTCGACATTAGTGGCGTGCAGCACCAGGCGAAGCGGTTTCTCATCGCGACCGGTGCCCGACCGCGCCCCCTCGAGTTCCCCGGGCACGAGCACCTCATCGACAGCACCGACTTTCTCAACCTCGAGGAGCTTCCCGGCCGAATCGTATTCGTCGGTGGCGGGTTCGTCTCCTTCGAGTTCGCCCACATCGCAGCCCGCGCTGGTGTGGACTGCGTGGTCATCGATCACGGCACGCGCCCGTTACGGGCGTTCGACCCCGATCTCGTCGATCTGCTCGTGCAGCGCAGTGAGCAAACCGGCATCCGCGTGAATCGCAGCACCTCGGTCAGTGCAGTGGCGCGCACCGCCACGGGCTTTCAAGTGAGCGTGGAGCAGCACGGCGTCACGACCGTCGTCGAGACAGATCTGGTGGTGCACGGCGCTGGCCGGGTGCCCAACATCGACGGCCTGAATCTGGCGGCGGCGAACATTGCCTGGGGCCCGAAGGGGATCGATGTGTTTGGACACCTGCAAAGCCGCAGCAATCCGTCGGTCTTCGCCGCCGGCGACGCTGCCGACACCCCCGGAGAACGCCTCACGCCCGTCGCCGTTTTCGAGGGCAAGGTGGCAGCATCCAACATGCTCAAGGGCACGATGACCGTGCCGGACTATGCCGGCGTCCCCACCACAGTGTTCACGATCCCGGAGCTGAACCGCGTCGGCATGCTCGAGCACGAAGCTGTTCGTGATGGCCGTGATATCGCTGTGCGCTATAACGACACCAGCAGTTGGTACGCCAATTACCGAGTCGGCGAGACCATCGCGGCGACGAAGGTCATCATTGATACAGCAACCGATCAGATCCTCGGCGCACATTTGCTCGGCCCCGGCTACTCGGAAGTGATCAACATCTTCGGCCTCGCAATCAAGCTGGGCCTAACCACCCGACAACTAAAATCGGCGACCGCGACATATCCGTCCGTCGGTTCCGACCTTGGCTCCATGCTCTGACCCAGGTGTCCGCAGACGACCGTCCATGGAGCACCCACGCCCATCGATGCGTGTATGTGGTCTTTGGCGCTATTTGGCGGCGTTCTGAGGTCGCTTTCTCCCAGCGTTGGTCGGGCGCCACCCGGGAGGGCGGGTGCACCGGTCGGGTGTCGAGCTCGAATGCCCGCAACGTAGCTGATGTCTTCATTGATCGCTTCCCTGGAAGCTGAGTTTTAGACGAGTTCTTGTGCCATGGTGCTGGCCTGGCGCACTAGTCCAGCGTCGCGGCCCACTTTAGCGGCCGTGATGGCCGCGTCGTAGAGCAGAAAGAGGCGAGACACCAAGGTGGAGGTTGGGTCCTCGCCGGCGATGGAAGCGAGGTGGGCGCGAACGACTTCACGGTAGTGTTCGGCTACCCGGCGCACGCTGACGCACTCGGGCAGCTCGATCACCGCGTTGGTGAACGGGCAGCCGTGAAAGGTGTGGGTTTCGACTGAGACCGCCAGCGCTTCGAACAGGGCAGCCACGCGCTCCGGGCGCGCGCCGGACGGGTCGTCCAGGGAGCGCGAGTGCTGAACCCAGCCGTCCAACTCTTGTTCCAGATAGGCGACGACGAGCGCTTCCTTGCTCGCGAAGTTGTTGTACAGGCTGGCCTTTGCTACTCCTGCGTTGCGAACGACGAGGTCTATTCCGGTCGCGTTGATGCCGCGTTCCTGAAACAGCTGAGCCGCGGATGCCAGCAGGCGCTCCCGGGCGCTGCGTGTCGCAGTGGTAGTCGTGGATCCCATGATTGGACAATACCAGACAGATCGGTATAGTTGAAAGTGGCCAGATCGGTCTACCTAGGAGGTACATGTTTATGTCTGAACTCAAGATCGCCGTTGTCATCTACGAGCCCATCGGCTCCGACACCTCACGCGTTTACCGCGGCCTCAAGACCGCCCTCGAATTCAAGCAGGCCGGCGACGAGGTCGTGGTGGTCTTCGACGGCTCCGGCGTCGAATCCCTGGCCGCCATCTCCGACCCCAAGCACAAGATGAACCCGCTCGCCGTCGCACTTCAGGACAACATCCTGGGTGCCTGCGGTTTCTGCGTCAGCTCCCACGGGGTCTCCGACCCGATCGAAACCGGCGGATGGCCATTACTCACCGACTACAAGGGCGAAGCGAGCACACGCAACCTGGTCGTTCAGGGCTACCAGATCCTCAGCTTCTAGACGCTAACGCTAACCCCACCTGATCGGAGCATCCATGACACTCACCGTTCTACTCGACCTTCGTCTGAAAGCAGAGGCTGTCGCCAATGCACCGGCCATGCTGAGAGACATCCTCACCAGCACCCGGGCATTTGACGGCTGCCTCGGTGTCGACGTCCTAGTCGATGCCGAAGATCCCTCCCACCTGATCCTGCTGGAGCGATGGGCCTCGGCCGAAGCCGACTCGGCCTACCGTGCCTGGCGCGCCGGCGCGGGTGCGACCGAACTCGGCTCACTCCTCGTCAGCGCCCCGCAGGTCTCGCAGTTCGAGATCGCCACCGACATCTAAATCACGCCATGCGGCGCAGACCTGAGGCAGACCTCGGCTCTGCGCCGTTGTGTGTCGCGTGTCACGGACGTGGAGCCTGCAGGGTGCCGACGCCTGATGCAGGCGCGAGTCCAAGGGCAGAGACCCCGAGCATGCTCAGGACTTGTTGGCCTAGTGGCCGTTGCGGCGAGCCTGTAACGGGCAGCGTGCAGGCGGTCAAGGCTTTGTGATGGCCGGCCCTGCTGGCTGGACCACCGCGATCACGTTCCTCGTATGCACTGCCGGTGCATCCGTTGATAGAGCCCTTACCGCCATCGGAAATACGAGTACGCGCCCCTTAGCCGCACCGGGACGCCAGGGCATTCCCGGCTAAGCGTCCGCAAGACGTTCCCCATACGGGATGACAGCGACGGTCGATGCCGGCAGGATGACCAGTGCAAACGAGTACTGAAATTTGTGCAGCCGAGTACGGAAAATGACACCCACACGCATGGTTCCGCGGACGCCCGATTCCCGTAACACCCGCCCGAGAAAATGGTCGGTCAAGGGGGTAAACGGTGCATTCCAGAAGCATGTCCGGCATGCTAACAGGCTATGCGCGCGTATCCACCAACGACCAAGACCTCACCGCCCAGCGAAACGCCCGGGCCGTTCTTGGTGTGACGCCAGAGAAGACGTTCACCGACCAAGGCCTGACCGGCGCCAACCGGGCACGACCCGGACTCAGGGAAGCACTAGCCGCCTGCCGGGACGGTGACACCCTGGTCGTGACCAAACTCGACCGACTGGCCCGATCCCTGCGCGACGCAAAGGACATTGTCGACGAACTCACCCGCTGCGAAGTCAAGCTCAGCATCGGAGGCTCCATTCACGACCCCACCGATTCCGTCGGCCGGCTCCTCTTTAACGTCCTGGCCATGGTCGCGGAATTCGAAGCCGACCTGATCCGCGCACAAACCCGGGAAGGGATGGCCGTCGCCAAAGCCAAGGGCCGCCTACGAGGGAAACGGTCCAAGCTTTCCAAAGCACAGGAGAAGCCCAAATTCGCAGAGGGCGGCGCGCCTAAACGTGAATTTCCGTACCGATCCTCCTCAGACCCCGTGTACTCCGGGCCCGATTTCGACGTTGGCGGCGCGCCTTGCAGCCCGGGACACCCTCACCAGGGCGCCGATCTGGGTGCTGACCCACGCGACCAGTCCGACGCTCACTGCACTGTTCCTCGTATTGGGCAGCCAAACCAAGGCGGTCGCGTCCGATCGTGCTGCGCTGCTCGCGGCGGTCCCCGGCCGCACAGCGCAGTTGGAGGCGACGCTTCGCGCGTCGCTCGGTGCGAAACGACGTCGGCGGGGCTTGGAGAACGACTTCCGTCCGTTCACTCCGGCATCGCTGGATCGCGTCACGTGCCCGGCGCTGATCGTGCACGCGCGCTCGGATAACACGTTGCCGCCGTCCAGCGCCGAGCATGCCCATGCGCATATTGCCGGCTCCGAGCTGTATTGGATGGATGGATCGGTCCTCGCGTTCGCTCTCGAGGCCGCCGACACGGCTCCGGAGTATGTCCTGAACTGACTGCGCAATGCCGGCTAGTGGTGCGCAGATGCGGTCGCCACCAGTTCGATAAAGTACCGTTCCCGGCGGCGGCCGCTACCTTACGTACGTGAGTGTGCGGAGATATGATCTTTTCAGATTTCCATTACTGAGTTCCGTACGGCCCATCCGTGTGGGCGGGGCAGTTTGGTTCACAAATCATGACGACGACGATGCCGCCCGACGTGGCGGAAAACCTGATCGCTTTCAGAGCAGCGCTGGCCGCAGTGGTGCCGCCGAAGCACCCCGCCGATCTACTGATCGCGACCTGGAACCTTCGGGCATTGGGGGATCTGACAGCCAAGTGGCACGCCGAACCGGGGGATACTCCCAAGCGGGACTGGTACTCCCTCGCGTGCATCGCTGCGGTCGTGGCCTGCTTTGATGTGATCGCAGTTCAAGAAGTGCGTCGCAACACAACCGCCTTGCAATTTCTGCTCGAGTTGCTCGGAGATGACTGGAGAGTGGTCGTCTCCGACGTCACCGAGGGCGGTCCAGGAAACGGAGAACGGTTGACGTTTCTGTATGACTCGACTCGGGTGCAGCCTTCGGGACTGGTGGGTGAGATCGTGCTGCCAGCACAGGTCGAGGGGCCAGCCGAACAGTTCGCCCGAACGCCGTACGCCGCCAGTTTTGTGCGCGGCTCAGCGGAATTCACATTGACCACCGTGCACGTCATCTGGGGGGCTGACCCGACTGCGCGACTGCCGGAGATCACGGCGTTCGCGGAGTGGATGCGTGCCTGGGCGGATCGGACCGACCGATGGAACCAAAACCTTCTCGTGCTGGGCGATTTCAACCTCGACCGCATTGGTGACCCGCTGTTTGAAGCATTTGTATCGACAGGGCTGTGGCCTCCGACCGAGCTGAATGACATCCCACGAACGGTGTTCGACAACGACACCTCGAGGCACTTCTATGACCAGATCGCATGGTTCTCGGACCCAGACGGAAAATCCCTGCTGACCTCCCTGACCTACACCCTGCGGGCGGGTTCGTTCGACTTTCTGCCACACCTGCTCGGCAGCCTGACACGCACCGAGGTCTCCTGGCGGATCTCTGACCACTTTCCCTTGTGGGTTGAATTCCAGCTGGCTCCATGAGCCACCTTCTCTCAGCGTGTGCAAAACCGGGGAGCGAGCTCAGGCATTCCACGATCAGAATCCTCTCTTTGACGCATCGGCGATCTGCTCGGGTCGGCGCGCCAGGCGACGAGAACGCCGAGGCCCGGCGTCGTATTGGATCGAAGAAGTTGACCAGCCCGGATGCAGCGCCTACATCCGCTTTCACCCGCCTAAATTGGGGGCATAGATCTGCTGGCGAAAGGAAGACCATGAGCACCACCTGCAGCAAAGAAAAAAGCTGCCCAGCAAAAGCAGCACAGGCGGGCGACGATCTGGAGGCCGCGTGCCGTGCAGCGATCGCGCAGATGACCGGCACGGGCCGACTCACCTCGCGCCGCTTTCATGCGCGGCATTTGGTAAAACTTGTCCCTGTTTATTCTGGTGGAAACATCAGAAACGATTCGCGGCACGTTCCTGCGATGGCTGAAAGCGCCGCTGTCACATCAAGCGAATGCTTCTGCCGGACGCACATCTCGACGAGGTCGACTTCTGGCCGATCTCCTCTGCCGTGACCAATCTGACCGCTGCCGAACAGGACCAACTTGTGGCACTTCGGGAAAGGGCCGTCAGGTTATCGGCACACCCGCGTTCCTATGTCGGCGCAGACTGCAAGATTGCAGCCTGATATCGATTCAGTGGATATGCTCTGCCGGGCTGAACCAATCGGCATGGCATCTCGTTCTAATTCAAGTAGCCCCTCGTTACGCACCACGTGATCACGCACCGCTCAATCACGCACCATTTCAAAGCAGTGCACCGAGAAAAGGAAGCAATCATGAACAGCAAAATATGGCTCAAGGTCGGGCCCGTCGTCGGGGCGCTGGCGATCAGCGTCCTCGCACTGACCGGATGCTCGCAGGGCACGACGCCGCCAGCGGCAGACGAGTCGAGCTCGTCAAGCGAAGTAGCCGAACCGGCCGCCGACGCGACACTCGCAACGGCCGACAGCGACCTCGGCACGATCGTCGTCGACAGCGCCGGAATGACCCTGTACGTGTTCGACAAGGACGTCGCCGACTCCGGTGAGAGTAACTGCGAGGGTGACTGTCTCGTTAAGTGGCCGCCGGTCGTCGCGGAATCGGACACCCCGACGGTCGACGGAGTCACCGGTACCGTTGGCGTGATCACCCGAACGGATGGCACCAAGCAGGTCACCCTGAACGGTCTCCCGCTGTACTACTGGGCTGGCGATGCGGCGGCCGGTGACACCACCGGTCAGGCTGTCGGCGACGTCTGGTGGGTGGTGGCACCCAGCGGCGACAAGATCGCCGGCTAGGCGGCACGCACAACCCCCGTACCCATCGGCACCACGAAGCCGATGGGTACGTTGCCGTTCTGCCCGGTGCCGCGAACAGGTCAGCCACGCTGAATCGGGCAGAATAGACGGGTGTATGTACTGGTGCGGCAGGCGGGCGGTGGCGACCTGGTCGTCGAACCCCGCGATGAGGCCGGAGCTTCGCTGCAACCGCCGCGCCGGCTGAGTCTGGACGAATTTCGAACGTTTGTGGCCGCCAAGGAATCCTGGGCTCTTGATGGCCGCCCGCGCTGGGTCTGGGACGACACCGGCCACACTTATCCGCTGCTGCTCAGTGCCGGAATCCGGGTGGAGCGCTGCCACGATCTGCGCCTGTGCCACGTGATCCTCAAGAATTCAGCCCTGACCCAGTTGAGCGAACTGGCCCTCGCCGCGCCGGATCGCTGGGACACAGCGAGCGCGGTGACAGCCGACCAGATCGAGCTCCGGGCGACCCTGTTCGAGTTTGATGTCGACGATGACTATGACGATGGCGGTGACGATCTCGCCGACCACGCGGCTGACGGCACCGGCGATTCTGGCGGCACCGAGCCTGGCCCCGATTCTCGCGCCCCCGAATCGACGTCCGGGCGTGAGTTCCGCCGGCAACTCGAGGCCGTGGCATCCGCTGCCGAACCGGGCCGGTTGCGCCTGCTGCTCGCTGCGGAATCGGCGGGCGCTCTCGTGGCCGCCGAAATGCGCTTCGCCGGGCTTCCGTGGCGCACCGACGTGCACAATCATCTGCTGACGCGGGAGCTGGGACCCCGCGCCCTGCCAGGTGTGCGACCGGACCGTCTTGAGCTGCTCGCCCAGCGGATCCGGCTGGAACTGGATGATGATGCCCTCAACCCGGACTCGCCGCAGGAACTGTTCAAGGCCCTGCAACGCGCGGGACTGGCCGTGACCTCGACCAGGGGCTGGGAGTTGAAGAAGCTCGAGCATCCGGTTATTGAGCCCTTGTTGCAGTACAAGAAGCTTTCCCGATTGCTCAGCGCCAACGGCTGGACCTGGATGGACTCCTGGGTCGTCAACGGTCGATTCCACCCCGACTACGTGCCTGGAGGCGTGGTGACCGGCCGCTGGGCGACACGCGGCGGGGGAGCGTTGCAGCTGCCCAGGCAGATTCGCGGCGCGGTGGTCGCCGATGACGGCTGGAAACTCGTCGTCGCCGATGCCGCCCAGTTGGAGCCGCGCATCCTCGCCGCGTTGGCCCAGGACGAGCGAATGGCCACAGCCGGGCGTGGAACCGACCTCTATGCCGGAATCGTCGCGAGCGGCGTCGTGGAGACGCGCGATCATGCCAAGGTCGCCATGCTCGGAGCCATGTATGGCGCCACGACGGGGGAGAGCGGTCGGCTGATGCCGCGCCTGGCGCGTGCCTACCCTCGGGCGATCGCCCTGACGGAGTTTGCGGCCCGGGCCGGCGAGCGAGGTGAAGTCGTCACCACCCGGCTGGGGCGGTCGTCGCCGGTACCCGGGCTGGGTTGGCATGAGGTGCAAGCTCAGGCGTACGATCCGGCGGCCACAGCGACCGACGAGCGCCGGGCCCGCAGCCAGGCGAGGGACTGGGGCCGCTTCACCCGAAACTTCATCGTTCAGGGCAGCGCCGCGGAATGGGCGCTGTGCTGGATGGCCGAGATTCGCCGAGAACTTGCCGCCCTCCCGGCGTCCGGTGTCGGTGCCGGTGCGACCAGCGCACTCAGACGAGCGGATGCTGGGCCCGGCCTGGCTGCGTCGGCCGCGCGTCCCGCGGCACCAGGGCAGGCACGCGCGCCCTTCGATTACGCGCCGCACCTGGTGTTCTTTCTGCATGACGAGGTCATCGTGCACACGTTGGCAGCCCAGGCGGAGGTCGTGGCGAAGATCATCGTCACGGCCGCCGAAACCGCCGGTCGGCTTCTCTTCGGCGACTTTCCGGTCGATTTCATGCTCACGGTTGCGACCGTCGACAACTACGCCCAGGCCAAATAGGGCGAGATCACCAGCGCGCCGACGTGACCAGGCCCGCGGGACGCGCCCATCCCGTCGGTCGACATCTCGACAGGCTCGATCCAAGCCCGGCATACGAGGCCAGGTCGATCAATGCAACCGATCTGCGGGGGAGGCACGCAAAAGGGCGGGCCCCGCGGGCTGTGTGCACGTGGGGCCCGCCTGGTTTCCTGCAAGGGAATTCTTGGTGCGAGCTAGCCGGGGGGTGAGTCCTGCGGCTTAGGCGCCCTTCCGGATGGTGACGGCGGCGCCGTCGGTGAAGAAATTGCCGAAGTGATGGAGACGGCAGAAGGAGTGGAACGAACATTCTTGAAGGACATGGTTCACATCTCGTGTCGTGCACAGGTTCGGCCCGAGTTCGAGTACGAGGCCGGAGGCGGATCTGCCACTCGCGATCATCAGGTCGTGATGCCCGCGCCCGCTTGTCAATCCACAGCTCCCTGGGGCATAATTGCGCTATCGACTGCACGGGATCTCCATTGGGGTGAACGCGACTGCCGCACAATTTCACATCCACCATCGTGCTCACAGCCTCAGGTTGGGAGTCCGGTCGTTCCGAGGTCGTTGGGGAAGACGCACCTACAGAACGGAGAAACGCGATGGACGCAACACAGAACCGTCGGGCGCCGATCGCGCGGGGGGTGCTTTTCGTGCACTCTTCTCCGCGCGCCTTGTGTCCACACGTCGAGTGGGCCGCTGGGCGTGCGCTCGGCGAGGCGGTGAACTTCGACTGGTCTGAGCAGCCCGCGCTGCTCGGTTCCCAGCGGGCTGAATATTACTGGCAGGGCGCCCCGGGTACCGGCGCTGTTCTCGCTTCTAGCCTGAGAGGCTGGGACCACCTGCGCTTCGAAGTGACCGAAGATGCCGGGCGGGGAACGGATGGCGGCCGTTGGCTGCACACACCGGGTCTGGGCATTTTTCATGCCCAGACGGACAGCGTGGGCAACGTTGTCGTGCCGGAGGACCGCATCCGCTCTGCTATGGACAACGCCGGCGCCAATGCGATCGACCTGCACCGCGAGTTGCGGCTCGCCCTCGGGCAATCCTGGGACGACGAGTTGGAACCATTCCGGCAGGCGAGCGACCTGAACGCGGTGGTCTGGCTGCACCAGGTGGGTTGAACCGCCAGGCCGCGCAACGTGCGGTTCGCCGGTAGTGGCGCGGCCTGTCGACCGGTGACTTTACCCGGCGGCAAGATAACGAAGTCACCTGAACCGCCCGACAGAAATGACCCCGTCCAGCTGGACGGGGTCATTCTCTATTCGCGCAAAACTAGACCGAGCGGAACGCGACGACGGCGTTGTGACCGCCGAAGCCGAAGGAGTTGCTCAGGGCGAGCAGGTCTCCGGCCGGCAGTGCGCGCGGCGTCGTCACGACGTCGAGCGGAATTTCCGGGTCCTGCGACGTGAGGTTGATCGTCGGCGGCGCGGTGCGCTCAGCGAGGGCCTTGACCGTGAAGAACGCCTCGAGGGCGCCGGCACCACCGAGCAGGTGACCGGTCGACGCCTTGGTGGCCGACACCGGGATGCCGTCGAGCAGATCTCCGAAGACCCGCTTGAGGGCGTTGTATTCGGCGATGTCGCCGACCGGGGTGCTGGTGGCGTGGGCGTTGATGTGCGATACGTCGGCGAGCGAGGCGCCGGCGTTCTGAACGGTCGACACCATCGCGCGGGCGGCTGCGGTTCCCTCGGGGTCTGGCGCGGTCACGTGGTAGGCATCGCTGTTGACGACGCCGCCGAGTAGTTCGGCGTAAATGTGTGCACCACGCGCTTTGGCGTGCTCTTCGGTTTCGATGACGAGTGCGGCAGCGCCCTCACCGAGCACGAAACCGTCGCGGGTGACGTCGTAGGGGCGGCTCGCCGTCGCCGGGTCGTCATTGCGCGTCGACAGCGCGTGCATGGCTGCGAAAGACGCGATCGGCAGCGGGTGAATTGCGGCCTCAGAGCCGCCGGCGATGACGATGTCAGCCAATCCGGCCTGCAGACGGTTGTAGGCGTTGACCAAAGCCTCGGTGCTGGAGGCACAGGCGGAGACCACGGTGGTGATGCCGGCACGGGCGTGCAGGTCCATTCCGATGGCCGCTCCCGGACCGTTCGGCATGAGCATCGGCACGGTCATCGGCAGCACGCGACGGGGGCCGCGTTCGCGCAGGGTGTCCCAGGCGTCGAGCAGGGTCCAGACTCCACCGATTCCGGTGGCCCAGTCCACGGCCAGGCGTTCCGGCTCCACCTCGGGGGCGCCGGCATCCGCCCAGGCTTCGCGACCGGCGATCAGTGCGAACTGGCTGGACGGGTCAAGGCGTTTTACCTCAAAGCGCTGCAGCACGTCCGTGGTCTTCACGCGGGCCTGTGCGGCAAAAGTTACGGGGATCGCCGTTTCGGCGACCCAGGCCTGTTCGAGGGTGGTAGCGCCCGATTCGCCGGCCAGAAGGGCCGTCCAGGTGTCGACCGCCGTGCCGCCCAGCGGCGTAGTGGCACCGATTCCGGTGATAACGATTTTCTTGGTCATAAGTCAACTCTCCATGGAACGACAAACGAGTGGGCCGGCGCGATCTGCCACCAGCCCAATGAACAGGTCGGCCGATTTCCGGCCGACCTGGTTCAGGATCGGGCCTAGTCCTGTGCCTTCACGATGAACTCAACGGCGTCGCCAACGGTCTTGAGGTTCTTGACCTCTTCGTCGGGGATCTTCACGTCGAACTTCTCTTCTGCGTTGACGACAATGGTCATCATCGAGATAGAGTCGATGTCCAAATCATCGGTGAACGATTTGCCGAGTTCAACCGTGTCGGTTGCAATCCCGGTCTCGTCATTGATGAGCTCGGCCAGGCCGGTCAGAACTTCTTCGGTGGACAATGCCATGTTTTTTCTCCTTGAGGGGTGTCTCGGTTGACCGAGACCTAGTTTAGAGGGTGGGTTGGTTAGGGCAGCACAACGACTTGCGCGCCGAACACGAGTCCGGCACCGAAGCCGATCTGCAGTGCCAGGCCGCCGCTGAGCTCTGGATGTTCCTCGAGCAGGCGGTGGGTGGCGAGGGGGATCGAGGCCGATGAGGTGTTACCGGTTGTGGCGACATCGCGGGCGATGACGACGGATTCGGGCAGCTTGAGCTGCTTGGCGAACTCGTCGATGATGCGCATGTTGGCCTGGTGGGGAATGAACGCGGCAAGGTCGGCGCTCTCGATTCCGGCTACTTCGAGGGCTTTCTTGGCCACCTTGGCCATGTCCCAGACGGCCCAACGAAAGACGGTTTGCCCTTGCTGACGCAGGGTGGGCCAGTCGGCTTCGCCGCGACGGTACTCCTGAAGGGTGTGATCCATGGTGATCGCGTCTGCTTTGGAGCCGTCCGAGCCCCACACTGTGGTAGAGATTCCGGGGTAGTCACTCGGACCGATCACAACAGCGCCAGCACCGTCGCCGAGCAGGAATGAGATGCTGCGGTCCGCGGGGTCAACGAGGTCGGAGAGCTTCTCAGCGCCCACGACGAGTGCGTAGTGGGCAGCCCCCGTGCGAATGAGCGCATCGGCCTGGGCAATGGCGTACGCATATCCGGCGCAGGCTGCATTGATGTCGTAGGCGGCGGCAGGATTGCTGCCAACACGGTCGGCCAAAACGGCGGCCATTGATGGTGTCTGGCGTCCGTTGCTGATGGTGGCCACGATCACGGCATCAATCAGCGCCGGGTCAATGCCACTTTTTTCGATGGCTTCGCGGGCGGCGTCCGTTGCCATGTCGACAGCGTCGATGTCCTGGCTGGCCCGCGTGCGGGTGATGATGCCGGTACGCTGCTGAATCCACTCGTCGGAGGAGTCGATCGCAGCGACAAGTTCGTCATTGGGTACGACGAGGTCACCGCGGGCGGCGCCGATCGAAAGGATGCGGGTGTACTGCGCCCCGTGGGACTGCTTCAGTGTTGGCTTGGTCATTGTCTCTCTCATAACATTCAGGACTGCTGGTCGATCATGGCCCAGGCGGCGGGCAGGTCGTCCGGGGTCTTGATGGCGACACTCGGGACGCCTTTCAGGCCGCGTTTGGCGAGACCGACGAGGGCGCCAGCGGGTGCGAGCTCGATGATTCCGGTGACTCCCGCCGCAGCGAAAGACTCCATGCACTTGTCCCACCGTACCGGCGAGGACACTTGACCGACGAGTAGCTTCACAAAACGGATGCCCTCACTCACCCGGTCGCCGTCGCGGTTGGTCCAGATCGGGAGGGTCGGATTGGTGGGGCTGAGCGAGTCGGCGACTACGGTCATCCGCTCGACGGCCGGTTGCATATAGCGAGTGTGGAATGCACCGGCGACCTGAAGCGGGATGACCCTGGCGCGGTGCGGGGGAGTCTCGGCGAGGGCGTCGAGGGCGTCGAGGGCACCGGCGATGACGATTTGGCCGCTGCCGTTGAAGTTGGCCGGTTCCAGACCGAGCTCGGCGACCCGGGCCAGCAGCTCGGTTTCGTCGGCCCCGATGACGGCGCTCATGCCCGTGGGTACCAGCGCGGAAGCCGCCTGCATGGCCAGGCCGCGTTCCCGGACAAAGCGCACCGCCTCGGCGTTGCTGAGGATGCCGGCGCCGGCAGCCGCGGTGAGTTCGCCGACCGAGTGTCCGGCGATACCGGCAATGCGGTCGCGGCGTCCATCCGTGAGCAGGGCCTCGAGGGTAAGGATGCCGGCGGCGACGATCAGCGGCTGGGCGATCGCAGTGTCGCGGATCGTGTCGGCGTCACTGACGGTGCCGTGGGCGACGAGGTCGAGTCCAGCGTCTTCGGAAATTTGGCGGAGGCCGGCACTGAAGGCCGGCATGGCGAGCCAGGGTTCGAGGAATCCAGGGGTTTGGGAGCCCTGACCCGGGCAGACGACAACGATCACTTAATTAGTCTTCCAATCTGGCAGCGCGAATGAGTGTGCAGATCACACTAAGTATTCATGAAACCTTTGTTTACAGCAGCACATTTGGCCGGTGAACGCGGGTGGCGGTCAGCGGCGGCGGGTGGAACCGTCGTGGTCGCTGATCGAGCCGATAATCAGGGCGGACTGCAAAATGAGCGCCTCGCGGGCTCCGGTGGCGTCGTAGCCGATGACTTCGGAGACCCGTTTGAGGCGGTAGCGCACGGTGTTGGGGTGCACGAAAAGTTCCCGGGCGGTCGCCTCGAGTGAGCGCCCATTGTCGAGGTAACACCACAGCGTGGTGAGCAACTCGGTGGAATGCGCCTGCAACGGCCGGTAAATCCGATGGATGAGCGTGGCTCGGGCGAGCGGATCGCCAGCCAGGGCGCGCTCGGGCAGCAGGTCGTCGGCTTGCACCGGGCGCGGCGCATTCCGCCACGACCGAGCAACGGCAAAACCGGCCAGCGCCGCTTTGGCACTCTTGGACGCGTCGACCAGGTTGGGCACCTCGTGCCCGAGCACCAAATGTCCCGGCCCGAAGATGGGCTCGAGCGCCATGGCGATCTCCATGAAGGTCAGCGCTGCCGCTGTGCCGACGTCCTCACTGTCGACCGGCGCCGGGCGGGCACGCCCGATCACGAGCACCAGCCGATTGCCCTGCACACCGATGAGCACGTCGGCCGCCATGTGGCGCGCGGCGCGGCGCAACTGGTCGACATCGAGCATCTGCGGTGTGGTGCCGACGAGCACACAGACCTCGCCGTGGCCGTGCCAGCCGAGGGCCGCGATGCGACTGGGCAGCTCATCGTCGTATTCCCCGCTGAGAATGGAATCGACGACGAGGGCTTCGAGGCGGGCGTCCCAGAGACCGCGCGCCTCGGCGGCGCGCGCGTAGACATCCGCTGCCCCGAAGGCAATTTCGCGTGAGTAGAGCAGGATCGCTTCCCGGAGAGACTCTCCACCGTCCTTGACGCGTTCCTCGACGACCTCGACGGTCACTCGAATGAGCTGCAGCGTTTGCTGCAGGCTCACCGAGCGCAGCAGCTCGCGCGGAGCGGCGCCGAAGACGTCTGCGGCGATCCACGGGGTTGACCGCGGGTCGTCGAACCACGAAATGAAACTCGTAATTCCGGCCTGGGCGACCAGGCCGACAGCGGACCGCCGCCCTGGTGGCATATCGCCATACCAGGACAGCGTGTCTTCGAGTCGTTTCAGCGTCTGCGTGGACAACTCACCGGAGATGGTGCGCAACCAGTTGAGAGTCTGCTCTTTCGTCTTGGGCGCCGGTGCCACTGCTTTTAGCTCTCGCCCCCGGCGGAGCCGGTGGTGCCCGCGCTTACGTCGTGCAGGCGATATTTGGCGATGGCCTGGCCGGCCAGGCTCCGGTCGACCTCGCCGCGGCGGGCGAGCAGCTCGAGAGTGCGCACCACCATCGACGGGCCGTCGATCTTGAAGAATCGACGCGCTGCCGGGCGGGTGTCCGAGAAGCCGAAGCTGTCGGCGCCGAGGGTGGCGAAGTCGCTCGGCACGAACTGGCGAATCTGGTCGGGAACGGCGTGCATAAAGTCCGACACGGCCACGAACGGGCCGGCAGCTCCCTCGAACTTCGAGGTGATATACGGAATGCGCGGCTCGTCGTCGGGATTGAGAAAGTTGTGCTCCTCGGCGGCCAGGCCATCGCGACGCAGCTCCGTCCACGACGTGACCGACCAGACATCGGCCGAAACGCCCCAGTCGTCGGCGAGAAGCTTCGCAGCTTCCAGCGCCCACGGAACGGCAACACCCGAGGCCAGCAACTGGGCCTTCGGTCCGCTGACCGTCGACGCGCTCACCCGGTGGATACCGCGCAGAATGCCGTCAACGTCGACATTTTCGGGCTCGACCGGCTGCACGGCCGGCTCGTTGTAGACGGTGATGTAGTACATGACGTTCGGGTCGGTGTGGGCGCCGCCATACATGCGCTCGAGGCCGGCGCGCACGATGTGGCCGATCTCGTACCCGTAGGCGGGGTCATACGAGACGACGGCCGGGTTGGTCGACGCGAGAAGGGGAGAGTGCCCGTCAGCGTGCTGCAGACCCTCACCGGTCAACGTCGTGCGCCCAGCCGTAGCGCCAATGATGAACCCGCGGGTCATCATGTCACCGGCTGCCCACAGGGCGTCGCCCGTGCGCTGGAATCCGAACATGGAGTAGAAGACGTACACCGGAATGAGCGGTTCACCCTGGGTGGAATACGACGTACCGACGTTGGTGAATGCGGCGGCGGCGCCGGCCTCGTTGATGCCCACGTGCAGGATCTGGCCCTGCGGGCTCTCCTTGTAAGACAGCAGCTGGGCGTGGTCAACGGACGTGTAGTGCTGGCCGTTGGGGTTGTAGATCTTGGCGGTCGGGAAGAACGCGTCGATACCAAAGGTGCGTGCCTCGTCGGGGATGATCGGCACGATGCGATTGCCAAAGTCCTTGGCCCGCACGAGCTCCTTGAGGAGCCGCACGAACGACATCGTCGTAGCGATCTCCTGGGTGCCTGAACCCTTCTTGGCGACCTTGTAGGTGTCGTCGCCGGGAAGGTTCAGCTTGACGTGCTTCGTGCGACGTTCGGGCAGGTAACCACCGAGCGCACGACGACGCTCGTGCATATACTCGATCGCCTCGTCCTTGTCGCCGGGGGTGTAGTACGGCGGAAGGTACGGGTTTTCCTCGAGCTGGGCATCCGTGATCGGCACGTGCATGCTGTCTCGGAACGACTTGAGGTTGTCGAGGGTCATCTTCTTCATCTGGTGGGTCGCGTTGCGGCCCTCGAAGCTCGGACCGAGGCCGTAGCCCTTAATCGTCTTCGCCAGGATGACGGTGGGCTGGCCCTGGTGCTCGGACGCTGCCTTGAACGCGGCGTACACCTTGCGGTAATCGTGGCCGCCGCGCTTGAGGTTCCAGACCTCGTCGTCGCTCAAATGTTCGACGAGCTTGAGCGCACGCGGATCGCGACCGAAGAAGTTCTCACGCACGTAGGCGCCGCTCTCGGCCTTGTAGGTCTGGTAGTCGCCGTCGGGCGTGACGTTCATCAGGTTGATCAGGGCGCCGTCGACGTCGTTCTTGAGCAGGTTGTCCCACTCGCGACCCCAAACGACCTTGATGACGTTCCAACCGGCACCGCGGAAGAAGCTTTCCAGCTCCTGGATGATCTTGCCGTTACCGCGCACCGGGCCGTCGAGTCGCTGCAGGTTGCAGTTGATCACGAAATTGAGGTTGTCGAGGCCCTCGTTGGCGGCGACCTGCAGCTGGCCGCGGCTTTCGACCTCGTCCATTTCGCCGTCGCCGAGGAACGCCCAGACCTGCTGGTCGCTCGCATCCTTGATGCCGCGGTTGGTCAGGTAGCGGTTCAGCTGCGCCTGGTAGATCGCGTTGATCGGGCCGAGGCCCATCGACACGGTGGGGAACTGCCAGAATTCCGGCATCAGACGCGGGTGAGGGTACGAGGAGATGCCGTCGGGTGCATGCGACTTTTCCTGGCGGAAACCGTCGAGTTGGTTCTCGGTCAGGCGGCCCTCGAGGAAGGCACGCGCGTAAGTGCCGGGGGAGGCGTGGCCCTGGATGAAGATCTGGTCGCCGCCGCCCGGGTGGTCCTGGCCGCGGAAGAAGTGGTTGAAACCGACCTCGTAGAGGGCAGCGGATGACGCGTACGTCGCGATGTGCCCGCCGACGGCGATGCCGGGGCGCTGGGCCCGGTGCACCAGAACGGCAGCGTTCCAGCGGATCCAGGCACGGTAGCGGCGCTCGATGTCTTCGTCGCCGGGAAAATCGGGTTCGTTCTCCGTAGCAATGGTGTTGATGTAGTCCGTCGTTGGAACCATCGGCACGCCGAGGTGCAGCTCCTTCGACCGCTTCAACAGGCTCAGCATGATCTCGCGCCCGCGTTCGTGGCCGTGTTCGGCAACGAGCGAATCGAGGGATTGCGACCACTCAGCAGTCTCCTCCGGATCTGAGTCGGCGTTGTTCGTCGAATACGGGTCCTGGTCGTTGACCGTCACAGTCGACCTCTCCTCTGTGGTTGATGCAGCCTGGGGTATATGCAGCGATGATGCCCCGCGGCTTGAACACAACGGTGGCAGGTGCCGTAACAGAGCAGGTTGGATTGCAACCGGCGGCACCACGTAAGCCTACAGATTTCGCAACTTGTCCGTGCGCGGGCGTGGCAGAACCAAAATGCGCGTCTGCTGTGACACCGGACATATTGCAGAGCTAGAGTGTGTCACCGGCCAATCCATGCGCCCGGCACCGAGGAAAGAAGCTCTCATCGCTCTCGAAAATGACACCCAGGCCCCCGATTTCAAGCTCATCAATCAGTTTGGTGAAACCGTTCAGTTGAGCCAGTATCGGGGGATCAAATCCGTCGCTCTGGTATTCTTCCCGCTGGCGTTCTCCGGCATCTGCAGTGGCGAACTGTGTGAACTGCGTGACAACCTGGCCCTGTTTGAAGACGGCGGAGTCGAGCTCATCGGAATTTCGGTCGATTCCCGTCATGCACTGCGGGCCTTCGGTGAGCAGGAAAAATACACCTTCGACCTCGTGGCCGATTTCTGGCCGCACGGCGCCGTTGCGAAAGAATACGGCGTCTTTCTCGAGGACAAGGGCTTCGCTAACCGCGCCACGTTCCTGATCGATCCGAGCGGCATCATTCGGGCCAGTTTCATCACAGCACCGGGCGAAGCTCGTCCGATCGACGCCTACCGGGCAGCCCTTGGACAGCTCGTACCCGCCCTCTGACCTATACTGAACAGACCCGGTGACCTTGAGTCGTCGTCGGGGCCTTTAGCTCAGTTGGTAGAGCGCCACGTTTACACCGTGGATGTCATCGGTTCGAGCCCGGTAGGGCCCACAGGTAAAATAGCTGATCAGAGAAAATATCTGCGCAATACGCAGTCCCCGCGACGCTCAGCTTGTCGTGGTCCGACTTGGCGTTCATGTTGTGGCCATTGGCGATGATCCGCGTTTTGTGGGACGGCGGCGCCTCGCTGACCGCCACCGAGCAGCACAGCAGCAACGAGCCCGATCTCGTGCGTCAGATCAGCGACACGCTCGCACCGACCGTGGGTCGTCTGGTCTTCAACGGCTCCCCGACGGGGGTTCGGGTGTCATGGGCTCAGCACCACGACACGATTCCACGTCACATCGACGGCGCCCTGGTGCTGCCCCGCTGACCCGGCGGGGCGAGATGGCCTGGCGCGTCCTGCGGCGCACCGGGACGCACGAAATCGCTCCTGAGGGGTTCTCAGGAGCGATTTCGTGTGGGTAATTCAGATCAGGCTGTCGGCTCAGTTTCCCGTGTATCGGAAGATGTAGAGCCCGAAATCACGGTCGCTGGCGGCAACGTATTCGACGCCGTTGTTCTCGAACACGTCCACACCCCAGAAGTTGTTGCCGCCCTCGTCAATGAAGCGACCGGTCTCGACGAGTTTGTCGTCGATGATTTTGGTCACTCGAAAACCTCCCGCGTAATACGAGAAATACGCCAGGTCGGCCCGCTGCTTGGACGTGGCCACCTCGTGAACCGAGAGGTCGCCGAAGCCCGCAGCGTAGGCCGGGTCCATGGCTTCGGGAATTGCATAGGTGTCCAGCTCGGACATTTTTCCCGTCGAGTTGTCGAAGAGGTGCACATAACCCCAACCGTCGAAGAACGCGCGCACGGAAACGAGGTCTCCGACAGTGCCCAGACTCAGGCCGGGAATCAGGCTGGCAGCACCGGCGAGGCAGGCCGCGTTATCGTACGAGGCCTCGAGGTCGAAGAAACCGAATCCGGTTTGACGGTCGACCGAAGAGGTCGGGATGTTGCCGGCAACGCTCATCCCGAACGCGCCGCATCCGTCGGTACCCTCGCGGTTGATGATGACGATTCCCTCATAGCCGCCAGCCGCTTCAACGTTCGCCACCTTCTCGGTGAACGCGCAGAGGCCACGGGTGACGATCGCGATCTGGCTGCCGCTTGCGGTGACCGGCGCCGGTAGTACAACCGGATCAACGGAACATGCCCGTCCTGCGTAGACGGCATCACCGGTCAGTGACTCCCCGCCTTGCAGCTGCGGTGTGTCGCTGCCCTGCGAGATCTGAAACGGCGTCGCGGAGTCATCCGTGGTGCCCTCCGCGCCGTTGGGCGCGAAGTCCTCGTCGGCACCGATTACGAACCTGTTGTCGAGGGTGAACTCGCCCTGGTGGCCGTTGCCTTCGGGCTTCTCGATCAGGCCTGCCGACTCTTGAAGCTGCGGGTCGGGGTTGGTGAAGTCCGTATCGCCGACATAGCTCGGGTTATGCACGTCGGTCATGTCGACGGTGACGTATCCGGCGTCCCAGTAGGACAACAGCATCACCTGTTTTCCGGCGATCTGCTTGACGACGAGGTCGTGCAGAAACACCTCGGTCAGGTTAGACGGTGCGTTTTGGAGGATCTGCGGGAAGGTCTTGTCCAGATCGTATTCGGCGGTGAGGAACGGCTTCTTCGGGTTGGTGATGTCCATGATGTCGACATCGGTGCCCTCTTCGTTGTCAACAATGACCGCGTATGCCTTGTCGCCGGCATCCCAGGCGAAGACACTGTGGGTCTGGTTGGAGGTCTTCTTACCCTGACCATCGGCTGTTGAATCGCCAATGCCCACGGCGAGTGGTGTGGGGTGCTCGGGATTCGTCACGTCATAGAGATTCATGCCGCCGAAACCTGCTTTGTCCTTGCACTTCTCGTTGTTGGTGACGAGCACGTCGCCGGTAAAGGCTGGCGTATCGAGTTGAAGGGTCTGGACACCCTCGCCCGGGTAGCTGCCCTCCTTGGACTGGATAAACGCGACCTCCTTCGGCTTCGCGGGGTCCTTGATATCCACGACGTGCACCCCGTTGTAGGTGCACGATACGACGCCCCACGCAGCAAGGTAGGCATAATCCTTAAAGACGCCCACGTCGGCGATCTTTTCAGGCACCGCGTTCTTCATCTTCAGTTTGGAGATTACGTTGACATTGGACTGTGTTGCCGGCAGATGACCGGCCGTTCCACCGTGCTGGTGGGCGTCGCGAGCGCCGTCGGCGGTCGATAGCGAGCCGTCGTCCCCGGGTCGGGCCGATGCAACGGATGTTGTGGCGAGGATCAACGCTGCGACGGACACCAGCGTCAGTCCAGCGCGAATGGCAGGTGATTTGACCATGACACTCCTTCGGTGCGGAATTTTGAATCGAACGTTCGAACCGTAGTCCGCCCTTACACACTTTGGCAAGGAAGTACAAATCGAACAGGGTGTGGCCGCCATGGCGATGCGGTGCGCATGCGTCGCCATGGCCCACCCCTCGCGGTGGATTTCGAACCGAATTCTCTGTCGGGCGATGAACTGCGCCTCGCGGAAATCACTCCTCGCCGCGGGCCGTGTGCATCGAGCGCGATGGGGACGCTTTTGGGGGTCTTGGCTATGGACGGGAGGGTTTATAGCGGGTGATTCTCTACGATCCGACGAGCATCATGCAGGCGCTTCGTTTTGCTCGAGCGTGGCTTCCGGTCGACGATGTGTGCTCGCTGCCGTGCGTACGGCTGGATGCCCTGAACGGGCGCGGCCGGTAGACCGCGGGGTTACGTGCGCCGGGACTCGTGGTGCCAGCGGCACAGGGTTTCGATCCATTCCTCTGACCAGTCGATCGTGCCCGGGGTACGGCCGCAGCGCTCATAGGTGATTGGTGAGCGCGTCTGTGCTCGGGACACAGCTTCGCGGGTTGCGGGGGAGGGGCTGTCACGCTGTCGGCGGGTTCGAGTGTGACTCGGAACTCACCGAATTTCTGCCGGACGCGATTGTTAATCGCAAGCGTGGGTCAACGGACAGCAGGATGGCCGAGATCGCGACCAGCACCCGTGGGGGAAGGTCCTCTCCTCGACACCTTCGTTACCCTGGCCGACACACTCGACGCCGACTATGATGTCGTCTACCTCTTGCACACCCTGGTTGAGAAATGCGCCGCCCTGCTGGAGGCTTCGGTGGCGGGCATCATCCTGTCGGCCGGTGACGGCGAGCTGGAAGTCATGGCGTCGACCAACGAACGCAGCCGCTTAGTCGAAATTCTGCAGTTGCGAGCCGGGAGCGGCCCGTGCGTTGAAAGTTTCACCTCCGGGCTGGCCGTCGCCGTTCCCGACATCGACAGCACGGGCGATAAATGGCCCAAGTTTCGCCAGGGGGCACTCGCCCAGGGCTTCGCCTCGATGCACGCCGTACCGCTGCGCCTGCGGGCAACGACCATCGGCTCACTCAATCTGTTCTGGGATCGCACCGGCGGGTTGAGTACGGCGGACACCAACACGGTGCAGGCACTCGCGGATGTCGCGACCATCGGCATCCTGCAGGAGCGCGCTATTCGCGAAAGCGACATCGTGCGCCAGCAACTTCAGCACGCGCTGAGCAGTCGAGTGTTGATCGAACAGGCCAAGGGCGTCGTGGCGTACACCCACGGGGTGCACATGGGCGATGCCTTCGACAAGATTCGCGAGTATGCCCGTTATAACGGTCTTCCGCTGGCCGATGTGGCCGACCGCATCATCAATCGCGTACTGATCCTCTAGCGTTCCAGCGTAAGCCGCGACTAGTTGCGAACTAGTCGAGACTTACCTCCTGTTTAAGCTGGGCGGGCATATACTGCTTTTGGCCGCCCCGGACCCTGGCAGCACACGCACTAAACGTGAGCTTGCGAGGGAGATCATGAAACGTATATTTCACCCCGGTGGGTCAGTGATTACCGGCAGCGATCTGGCTGATGCGGTCTTGCTGTATGCCGAGGCACTGTGTAACCGTCGACAAGTCGACGTCGTTGACATACCGGTCATGGGCGACGGCGGCATTCTCCTTCGTGCTCAGTTTTTGATCGGTTCCGCGAGTCAGCTGGTCAGCGTCACCGCCGACAGTCTGTCGCCAGAACTGGTCGAACCGGAAACCACGGACTTTCTGCACCGCAAGGCCCAAACCGGAGCCATGATTCCGGCGGCGTGGACCCGAGAGGAGTCGGCTGCCGCGCAGTTCGACGAGTTCGACTACTGACCTATCTTTTGCGGACCCGACGCATCGGGTTGCGTCGTGTCCGCGAAACCTTGGCACCGGTCGCCCGGTAGGCTGGACGGGTGCCATTCTCGCTCGCCGACGTTACCCGCGTCGCCCATACCCTCTGGCCCCCGGGCGGTGCCGAAGCGTGGGATGCACCGGGGCTGGTCAGTGGCGATCCGAACGGACCGATTCGCAGCATCCACTTGGCCGTCGATACCGTCGCCGACACGGTCGACGAGGCCATTGCGGCCGGCGTCGACCTGTTGCTGACGCATCATCCGTTGCTGCTGCGCGGTGTCACGAGCATCGCCGAGGACACCTACAAGGGCGCACTGCTCAGCCGGCTGATTCGCGCCGACTGTGCCCTGCTGGCCGCCCACACCAACGCAGACGTGGTCGCTGACGGCGTGTCCGACGTGATCGCCAATCGGCTGGGGCTGATCGACGCACTGCCCATCACGAGTGGCGCTGTGCCGGGCACCGGCATCGGACGGGTTGGTCGTCTGCCGAAACCGACCACGCTCGGACACCTGGCACACACCGTGCTGGCCCTATTGCCGGCCACGGCTTCCGGGGTTCGCGTCGCTGGCGACTATGCGGCCCCGATCACGACGGTTGCTCTCTGTGGCGGTGCCGGTGATTCCCTGCTTCGCAATCCGCAGGTGCTGGCAGCGGATGTCTACATAACCTCCGATCTGCGCCATCACCCGGCGCAGGAGGCGCGCGAGCAGGCGCTCTGCGTCGGCGGACCTGCCCTCATCGACGTCGCACATTGGGCCAGCGAATGGCTCTGGCTGGAGCCGGCGGCCGTGCAGTTGCGGGCGACCCTGCCGGGGGTGTCGGTCACGGTGAGTGAGTTGAACACCGACCCGTGGGATTTTTCCGTCGTACACTAATTCTTTTTTCTTTCGTCAGTACAACTCAATTCCAGCGTTAGGTCAGGACATCGTGAAGGCATCACCACTCCAGCAGAAAGAACTTCTGCGGCTTCAGGCCCTCGACATCAAAGTTCTTCAGCTCAGCCACCAGTCAAAATCACTCGCGGCGCACACTGAGCTTGCCGCGCTCAACCGGGAGGCTGAGGCCAGCCGTATGAAGCTGCTCGGCCGGTCCGGCGAGCTCGACGATGTGTGCACCGAATTGGGACGCATCGAGAGCGACGTTGAGGTCGTCGAGAAGCGCATTGCCCGCGATACCGACCGCCTGCAGCACACCTCATCGATCAAGGACATCCAGGCCCTGGACTCGGAGGTGGCCTCACTCAAGAAGCGCCTGTTCGATCTCGAGGAGATTGAGATTGCCGTGCTTGAGCGCCAGGAGGAGCACGAGGCGGCCGTCGCCGTGGTGGAGCAGGAACGCGACGCCATCGCCGAGCGGGTCGCCGCGACCGAAGCCGTTCGGGATGAGTCGCTGGTCGACCTCACCCGTCAGCTCGGCGAGTTGACCCGTGATCGCGCGACGATCGCGGCTACCATTCCCGATGACCTCGCTGCCCTGTACGAGCGCCTGCGCATCAGCGGCCACGGCAACGCCGCGGCGCTGCTGCGTGCCCGTACCTGCAGCGGATGCACGATGACCCTGACCGGGAGCGACCTCGCTGATGCCCGTCAGTCTCCGGCGGACGAGGTCATCTTCTGCCCCGACTGTGGCGCCGTGCTGGTGCGCACCGAAGAGTCCGGAATCTAGCGCCGGTTCGCACGTTGCCTGCCCGCCCGGTAGGCTTTGTTCTCGGAATGGGTCGGCAAGACGGTCGCGTCATTCGGGAGATCTTCGGGTCAAGCGGGTGCCGAGGAACGTCCGGGCTCCATAGAGCAGGATGGTGGGTAACACCCACCCGGGGTAACCCGCGAGACAGTGCCACAGAAAGTAGACCGCCACCAGCGCGAGCTGGGGGTAAGGGTGAAACGGTGGTGTAAGAGACCACCAGAGGCCAGGGTGACCTGGTCGGCTCGGTAAACCTCGTCCGGAGCAAGGTCAGACAGAAAGCGTTGAGGCGGCTCGCCGAGCTTTCGGGTAGACCGCTAGAGGGCTGCGGCAACGTAGTCACGAGATAGATGGCCGTCGACGGTGTGCAAGCACCTGGACAGAACCCGGCGTACTAGCCGGCCCATTCCACTTCATTTACCCCGCGGTCCAGTGATAGAGCTTCTCCGGCCGCCCGGCGTGACCATATTTTTGGGTGATGCCGGCACGTTCGGCGGCGACCAGGAATTCAAGATATCTGCGGGCGCTCACCCGAGCCAGACCCAGGTTTTGGGCCACGTCGCTGGCCGAGATGCCCACGGTGACGCGCTTGAGCGTGGCCACGACGGCGTCGAGCGTCACCTCGGACAGCCCCTTGGACAGCGCCAATCCGGCCGGCCCAGGGGCACTGGCTGGCGGCGCGACCGTGCCGGGTTGCAGCATCCGGTCTATTCGAGCCTGGTCGAGCATCGATGCTGTTACGGCGGCGTGTTCGTGCAGGTCCAGCCGATGTTGAACGTACTGGTCGAGTCGCTCGAGCAGCACGGTCGAGGTGAACGGTTTGACCAGGTAGTGCATGACCCCACCGGCCATCGCCGCCCGCACGGTGTCGAGCTCCCTGGCAGCGGTGATGGCAATGATATCGACCGGGTCGCCGGGAAGATTACGCGCGGCCCGCAGCACCTCGATGCCGGATATGCCGGGCAGATGGATGTCCAACAGCACCAGGTCTGGCTTCAGCCTCGTGATCAGATCGAGGCCGTCGGTGCCGGTATATGCGACGCCGACGATCTCGAACCCACCGTGAGCGAGCAGAAAACCGGTGTGAATTCCCGCGACTTCACGGTCATCGTCGATGACTACCGTGCGGATAAGAGCCGTGCGAACGGGAGCCGTACGAATGAGTGTCATGAGGCGGTTCCAATGGGGTTGGGCGAAGATGGTACGGCGGCGAGGAGCACGGTGAAGGTTGCTCCGCCGTGCTGCGACGGCTTGGAGGTGACGAATCCGGTGCGGCGCACGGCTACGCGCTGCACGAGCGCCAAGCCGAAACCGCGTGCTCCGGGGCGACTGGCGTCCCGGGTGGACTGGCCGGCTTCAAATATTCGCACGCGGTCCTTCTCCTTGATTCCGGGGCCGTCATCGGAGACGACGATGGTGGCACCGGTGCTGTCTTCGCTGAGGCGAACGTGGATGGTGCCGTCGGCACCGATCGCCTCCATCGCATTATCGATGAGATTGCCGAGTACAGTGACCGGATCCGTCGTTCCATCGGGTGCCAGAGTAGAATTTTCTTCAATTACCAGATTGATGCCCTTCTCCGCTGCGATGGTGCTCTTGGCCATAAGCAAACTCGCCACGTCGGGGTCGGTGATGCCGGGGGAGAGCGCTCGGGAGAGCACGGAACCACCGTGCCCGGCGCGAGTGATGAAATCCACCACCTGTTCGGTGCGCCCCAATTCGATCAACCCCGAAATGACATGCATCTTGTTGGCGAATTCGTGGGCCTGGGCGCGTAAAGCCTGCGTCACATCCCTGGCGCCATCCAGGTCCTGCAGAAGCTGGTGCAGCTCGGTCCGGTCCCGCAGAATCAATACCCGGCCGACCAGTCGACCGTCGACGGCGGCATCGTTGGACCGCGCCAGCAGAACGCGTTCACCGACGAGCACGGTCTCATCGCTTTCCCCGCTCTCGGCCAGCATCCTGGCCAGTTCCGCACCGACCACGTCCGACGCCGGACGCCCCACCGAGTCATCGTCCGCGCCGAGAAGTCTGCGAGCCTCGTCGTTGACCAGCGCGACGGAACCGGCGGCATCCACCGCGACGAGGCCCTCGCCGATACCGTGCAGCATCGCCTCGCGGGTCTCCAGCAGGGAGGCGATCTCTTCGGGCTCCAGCCGGTGGATCCGGCGCCACACCATCCGAGAGATCATCGTGGCCCCGGCTGTTCCCACGAGGGCAGCCCCGACGAGCCAGATCACCAGTTCGGGCAGTACCTTGTATAGGTCGGCGCGCAGCGTCTGCTCCAGAATTCCCACCGAGGCCATGCCGATGATGACTCCGGACTCGTCGTAGATGGGTAGTTTGACCCGCCAGGTTTCCCCGAGCGTGCCGGTCTGCGTGCCGAGATAGGTCGCACCAGACAGCGCAATCGACGGATCGGTCGAGGTTACGCGGCCGATCATGGCCGGGTTTGGATGCGAATAGCGCACGCCGGTGTCGTCGGTAACGACGACGTAGGTCACATTGGCGGCCTCGGAGATCAGCTCGGCAATGGGCTGAATGGTGGCGCTGGGATCACTGTCGTCAAAGGCATCCACGATCGCGGGCAGCTCGGCCACCGACTGCGCCACTCCCACCATACGGGCTTGATAGGCATCACGAATCTGCTGCTCCTGCAGGCGGATGGCGACCGACCCGGCAACGAGGACAACGATGAGAACAATAAAGAGTTGCAGAAAGAACAACTGTGTTCTCAGCGACATCGACTGAATCATTTTCCCATTCTCCCACCTGGCCAGACGTTGCAGTCCGACGGGCGCTGTCCGTAATGACCAATACGCGCACTATGACCGAATTCTTCCGCGGGCCGACGGAGCTCCATACGCTGGGGCACAGCGTAGCCATACGCATCACAGTGAAGTGAATAGAGGAAGACAGCATGAAACAAGGCTCAATGACGCGTCGAACCGGTTTGATCGTGACGGCAGCAGCATCCGTTCTGCTCCTCGCCGGGTGCAGCACCCCGGCAGCGACCAGCGGCGGCAGCGATGAGGCTGCAGCCGGCATCGACAAGCTCAACATCATCGTTCCAGCCGACCCGGGCGGCGGCTGGGACCAGACCGGTCGGGCCATCGAAAAGGACCTGCAGGCCAACGACCTCGTGACGAGCGCCTCCGTCGTCAACGTCGGCGGCGCCGGCGGCACCAACGGGCTCGCCGCCATGAAGACCGAGAAGGACATCAACACCCTCATGGTCATGGGCTATGTCATGGTCGGTGCCGTCGAAACGAACAGCGCGGCCAACCGCATCGAAGACACCACCCCGATCGCCCGCCTGACCGACGAACCGCTCGTCGTGGTCGTTCCGGCGGATTCCCCATACGACACCATTGGCGATCTGCTCGACGACATCGGCGAGACCGGCCAGGCCGTCTCGATCACCGGCGGATCGGCCGGCGGTGCCGACCATATTCTGGCCGGCATGATGCTCAAGGAACAGGGCATCGGCGCTGACAAGCTCAACTACATCCCCTACTCGGGCGGCGGAGAGTCCCTGGCCGCGCTGCTCGGCAACAAGGTCAACGCCGGCATCTCCGGCGTCGGCGAGTATGCCGAGCAGGTCAAGGCCGGCAAGCTACGGGCCCTGGCCGTGTCGGGATCGGATGCTGCCCCGCAGCTTCCCGACACCGAAACACTGACCGAGCAGGGAATCGACGTTGTGCTGACGAACTGGCGCGGAGTGGTCGCCCCCGGATCCATCGATGCCGCACAGGCGAAGATCCTCACCACGCTGATGGAAGACCTGCACGCCACCGACACCTGGCAGACCACCCTCACCGATAACAACTGGGCGGATGCCTTCATGATCGGCGACGAGTTCGCCGAGTTTCTGACCGCAGACATCGCGACGGTGAAGGTCACGCTGAAAGACATCGGTCTGCTGTAACCCGATGACCGTTCCCACACCCGAGACGCTGGGCGGGGGTGGCCCGCACTGGGCTGCTCCAGCCCGGCCCGTCGGAGAAATAGTTTTCGCTTGCGTCATTCTCAGCTTGGGAGTCGTCGGCTTTGTGGCCGGCGCCGACATTCGCACGCCGCCATCAGCCAGCGACATCGGTCCGCGCGCGTTCCCCTTCGTGGTCTCCGGACTGCTCGTCGTGATCGGTGTCGGACTGATCTTTCAACTGCTGCGCGGACACGTCGGCGTGGCCGAAGAGGGCGAAGACGTCGATCCGAGCATCAAAACCGACTGGCTCACCGTCGTGAAACTGGTTGGCTTCGTCATCGTTCATATCGTGCTGATCGTGCCGCTCGGCTGGCCCGTCGCGGCCGCCGTGTTGTTCTTCGGTGCGGCCTGGTCGCTCGGCGCAAAGCCCTGGTGGCGGAACGCCCTGACCGGCATAGCCCTCGCGTTGATTCTGCAATTCGTGTTCGCGGGCCTCCTCGGCGTGTCCCTGCCGGCCGGTTTCCTCCTGGAAGGGGTGGCCATCTTCAATGGATAACTTCATCAACCTGATGAATGGCTTCAGCGTCGCGATGCAGCCGATGTATCTGCTCTACGCCCTCGGCGGGGTCTTCATCGGCACCGCCATCGGCGTGCTGCCGGGCATCGGCCCGGCCATGACCATCGCCCTGCTGATGCCGATCACCTACAGCCTCGAACCGACCGCGGCTATCATCGTCTTCGCCGGCATCTACTACGGCGGCATGTATGGCGGGTCAACGACATCGATCCTGCTCAACACCCCGGGGGAGTCGGCGTCGATCGTGACGGCCCTCGAGGGCAACAAAATGGCCAAGGCCGGGCGGGGCGCTGCGGCTCTCGCCACGGCAGCTCTCGGATCGTTCGTCGCGGGAACCCTCGCGACGGTGCTGCTGAGCTTCCTGGCACCGTTTGTGGCCGAGTTCGCCATCCAAATCGGGCCGGTGGAGTACGTGGCTCTGATGCTTGTCGCCTTCCTCACGGTAGGAGCCTTGCTCGGGGCATCCGCTTTGCGGGGGCTGGCCTCACTGGCCCTCGGTCTGTTCATTGCGCTGATCGGCGTCGACGCCCTCACTGGTCAGCAGCGCTACACCTTCGGTAATCCGTTTCTGGCCGACGGTATCGACGTTGTGCTCGTCGCCGTTGGCCTGTTCGCCGTCGGCGAGGCCATGTACGTGGCGTCTCGGCTGCGGCACGGTCCGGTCAAGGTGATTCCGGTCACCGGCGGCTGGACGACCTGGATGAAGAAGGACGACTGGAAGCGGTCCTGGAAGCCGTGGCTGCGCGGCACCTTCATCGGCTTTCCGATCGGTACGATTCCCGCCGGGGGAGCGGATGTCGCCACCTTCCTCTCGTATGCGGCCGAACGTCGCCTGGCCAAGGGCAAGAACAAGAAGCAGTTCGGCAAGGGTGCCATCGAGGGTGTTGCCGGCCCGGAATCGGCTAACAACGCGGCGGCGGCCGGAGTTCTGGTGCCGTTGCTGACCCTGGGAATTCCGACGACGGCCACGGCCGCGATGATGCTCGTCGCATTCCAGCGCTATCAGATTCAACCGGGGCCGTTGCTCTTTGAAACCCAGGGCGCACTGGTCTGGACGCTCATTGCCAGCCTGTACGTCGGCAACCTGATGCTGCTGATCCTCAACCTGCCGCTGGTGGGTATCTGGGTCAAGATTCTGCAGATCCCGCGCCCGTACCTGTATGCAGGAATTCTGGTGTTCGCCGGGCTGGGTGCCTTCTCACTTAATTTCACGCCGGTCGACGTGGGCATTCTGCTCGTCGTTGGCGTGCTGGGCTTCTTCATGCGGCGTTACGGCTATCCGATCGCGCCGATGGTGGTCGGGCTCATTCTCGGCCCGATCTTTGAAAACCAGCTGCGTCGGTCGCTCGCGATTTCGCAGGGGGATCCAACGGCGCTCATCGCGTCACCGATCGCGGCCACCATCTACGTGTCGCTGATCGTGATCTTCGCCCTGTCGTATTGGATGAAGCGTCGCCAGCGTGCGATGGAGTCTGAGCGAGTTTCCGAGGACGACCCCGTCGACGAACGGATGGCTCGGTAGCGTTCGTCTAACCCAAACGTCAGCAGGACCGGCACCACAAAAGTGATGTCGGTCCTGCTGACGTTGAGCGGTGCGCCTCAGCAGGTGCGAATCAGCCGGGGAACCTGGCAGCGAGGGCGGCCGCACCGAGGATGCCGGCGTTGTTGCGGTGCACGGCCGGAATGATCCTGGTTTTCAGGCGCAGCAGCGGCAGAAAGTCCTCGTGATGTTTGGAGACGCCGCCGCCGACGATGAACAGGTCGGGAGTGAACAACAGTTCCAGGGTTGAGTAGTACTTCTGCAGGCGTGACGCCCACTTGTCCCAGCTGAGGTTCTCGCGTTCCTTGGCCGAGTACGCCGCCCGGGTCTCATAGTCGTGACCGTCGATTTGCAGGTGGCCGAGTTCAGTGTTCGGAACCAGCACACCGTCATTGAGTAGCGCCGAACCGATTCCGGTGCCGAGCGTGGTCAGCAGTACGACGCCGGCAACGTCCTTCGCCGCCCCGAACTGCGCTTCAGCGTATCCCGCGGCATCCGCGTCGTTGACGAAGTGGATGGGGAGCCCCAGGCTCTTTTCGAACAATGCCTCAGCGGCCAGGCCGATCCACTTCGACGACACGTTCGCCGCCGACATGGTGTGCCCGTTCTTGACAACCGCGGGAAAACAGATGCCGACCGGCAGGTCGCCGACTCCCTGGGACACCGTCCCGAGCAGCGTGCGCGTGGTTTCAATGATGTCCTGCGGTCGGCCACCCTTGGGTGTCGGCAGCTTCACCCGCTCCGAGAGCAGGTCACCGGTCGACAGATCGACGACGGCTCCCTTGATTCCGGTGCCACCGATGTCGATGCCGATTGCCGTCGTTGCAGTCATGTAGTGAACCTATCTGGTCGAAAGAGCGGTCAGGGCAGGGTCAGAATTTCGGCGCCACGTTCGGTCACCACGAGGGTGTGTTCGAACTGCGCCGTGATGCTGCGGTCGCGGGTGAGGACCGTCCAGTCGTCATCCCAGATGTCCCAGTCGCTCGTGCCGAGGGTGAGCATCGGCTCAATGGTGAAGACCATGCCGACCTCCATCACGGTGTCGTACTGCGGGGCGTCATAGTGCGGAATGATCAGGCCGGAGTGGAAGGCGTCGCCGACGCCGTGCCCGGTATAGTCGCGCACGACGCCGTAGTTGAAGCGTTTCGCGTAGGACTCGATCGTGCGACCGATCACATTGACCTGCCGACCGGGAGCGACGGCCTTGATGCCGCGGGCCAGTGCCTCGCGAGTGCGCTCGACCAGCAGGGTGACCTCTTCGCGGGCTTCGCCGACGATGAAGGTGACGTTGGTATCGCCGTGCACGCCATTCTTGAACGCGGTGATATCGATGTTCACGATGTCACCGTTTTCCAGCACCGTGTTGTCTGGGATTCCGTGACAGATGACCTCGTTCACCGAGCTGCACAGCGATTTCGGGTAGCCGCGGTAGCCGAGCGTCGAGGGGTAGGCGTCGTTGGCGACCATGTAGTCGTGACCGATTTGGTCGAGTTCCCCGGTCGTCACGCCGGGAACGATTGCCCGGCCGACAGCGGCGATGGCCTCGGCGGCGATGCGGCCCGACTCACGAATGAGCTCGATCTTCTCGGCCGAGTAGACGTCGGAGCCGGTGAACGGGCTCGGGCCGATCTTGCCGACGTACTCCGGGCGAACGATGTGGGAGGGAACGGAACGGGTCGCTGACACCGTTCCCGGGATGAGGTGACCGATTGAATCCTTAGGCATAGGATCAAGCTTATGGCCGAGGACAAAGAACACGCATTCTGGTACAACATGCGCACCGGCGAGGTCGAGCACGGCCTGCAGTCGACGTCGCTGGATCGGGTCGGTCCGTTCAATACCCGCGAGGACGCCTCCCACGCCCTGGAGAAGCTGCGGGCGAACAGCGCCAAGTGGTCTGAGGACGACGCGCGAGACGCTCGCTAACGGCCCGAAGGCGCGTTACTCATAGCTGTGCTCTGGAGCCGGGTAGGCGCCGGAGGCGACATCGGCGGTGAACCGTTGCACGGCATCCGTCAGCACCGCTCGCACGTCAGCATACTGGCGCACAAATTTTGGTACCCGGCCGCTGGTCATGCCAGCGAAATCGGTCCAGACCAGCAATTGACCGTCAACGGATGGTCCGGCACCGACCCCGATAGTCGGGATCGACAGGCGTTCGGTCACCTGGGCAGCGACCGAGGCCGGGACCATTTCGAGGACCACGGCAAAGGCACCGGCCTCCTGAACGGCGAGGGCGTCGATAATGAGTGCTTCGGCCGCTTCGCCGCGGCCCTGGATAATGTGACCGCCAAGCCCGTGCTCGCTCTGCGGGGTGAAGCCGATATGCCCCATCACCGGGATACCGGCCGACACGATGCGCCGAATCTGTTTGTGGCTGCGCACCCCACCCTCGAGCTTGACCGCGTGCGCTTGGGATTCCTTCATGAACCGCACCGCCGTGGCCAGGGCCTGATCCGGACCGCTCTCGTAGGACCCGAACGGCATGTCCGCGACGACGAGCGCGCGGGTGACCGCGCGCGCCACGGCGCGGGTCAACGGAATGAGCTCGTCAACGGTGACCGGCAGGGTGGTCTCGTAACCGAAGACGTTATTGCCGGCCGAATCACCGACCAGGAGAAAATCGATACCGGCCTCATCGAAAATCTGTGCGGTGAGCATGTCGTAGCTGGTCAGGCCGGTAATCGGGATGCCTTGCAGCTTCGCGGTCTGGAAATGTCTGGTGCGTACCCGCTTGGGGCCGTCGGGGGCGTGTCCATACGGCTGTTGAACCGGGACATCGGCGGGAGGGACCATGGGCTCTGGCACTGTCAACTCTGGCATGCGACAAGTTTAGTCAGGCAAGCAATCGTCCTAGGAGCCAGTAACCTAGGCATTAGTTATTAAAGTTGGAGCAATCAGAAAGAGCGTGAATGGACAAGCAGCGCGACTTCGTTCTTCGGACCATCGAGGAGCGAGGAATCAAGTTCGTTCGACTCTGGTTCACCGATGTCGTCGGCACCCTGAAATCGGTCGCCATCGCGCCCGCCGAGGTTGAAGGTGCCTTCAACGAAGGCCTCGGTTTCGATGGCTCCGCCATCGAAGGTCTCACCCGTTCTTTCGAAGCGGATGTCCTGGCTCACCCGGATCCCACCACGTTCCAGATTCTGCCGTGGCGCGGCGAGGTCGACCCGACCGCCCGCATGTTCTGCGACATCACCACGCCGGACGGGCAGCCCGCCGTGGCCGACCCGCGCAACGTGCTCAAGCGCACCCTGGCCAAGGCAGCCGACCGCGGCTTCACGTTTTACACCCACCCCGAGGTGGAGTTCTACCTGCTCAAGTCCTCGAAGTACGGCAAGAACGGGCCGATCCCGGTCGACTCGGCTGGCTACTTCGACAACGTTCCCGGCGGCACCGCGCACGACTTCCGTCGCCGGTCCGTGCGCATGCTCGAAGACCTGGGTATCTCGGTGGAGTTCAGCCACCACGAAGCGGGACCCGGCCAGAACGAGATCGACCTGCGATACGCCGATGCGCTGACCACCGCCGATAACATCATGACCTTCCGCACCGTGGTCAAGGAAGTCGCCATTGAGCAGGGCGTTTACGCGACGTTCATGCCCAAGCCCATGTCTGAGCACCCCGGATCAGGCATGCACACCCACATGTCGTTGTTTGAGGGCGACGCGAACGCGTTCTACGAGGCTGGTGCCAAGTACCAGCTGTCCAAGATCGGCCGCCAATTCATCGCCGGACTGCTGAAGCACGCGCCGGAGATCACCGCGGTGACCAACCAGTTCGTCAACTCCTACAAGCGGCTGTGGGGCGGCGACGAGGCCCCGAGCTTTGTCTGCTGGGGCCACAACAACCGTTCGGCCCTCGTGCGAGTACCGCTGTACAAGCCGAACAAGGGCCAGAGCGCTCGCGTCGAGTACCGCGCGATCGACTCAGCGGCCAACCCCTACCTCGCCTACTCGCTCATGCTGGCTGCCGGCCTCAAGGGCATCGAGGAGGGCTACGAGTTGCCGCCCGAAGCCGAGGACAACGTCTGGAGCCTGAGCGACACGGAGCGCCGTGCCCTCGGCTACACTCAGCTGCCGGCGAGCCTGGACCATGCCATTCAGTTCATGGAGGAGTCCGAACTCGTCGCGGAGACGCTCGGGGAACAGGTCTTCAACTACGTACTGCTGAACAAGCGCCAGGAATGGCGCGACTACCGGTCGCAGGTCACTCCGTTCGAGCTGCAGAAAAATCTGGAGATGCTCTAACTCGCAACCCTGTCGATGATCGAAGGAATCACCCGCGATGGAGCGTTTGTATTTAACACTGACCGAGCTTGTTCGGGTCGGCTTCGTGGACCTCACCGAGGTGCGCAGTCGGCTCGACGAGGTCGCGCATCTCGGTGCGAGCAGCCCACACAGCGCGTCCGAGGCGACCGACCGGTTGACCGACACGCGCCAGCTGCTTCCGCTCCTGACGAAAACGGCCAGTCCGGATGCTGCGCTGGTCGCGCTGGTCGCGCTGCTCCGGCAGGGGTCCGCTGAACTGTTCGATCTGCTGCAGTCGCCCGCTTCGGCCGGGCGTCTGGTCCGGGTGCTCGGGGCGTCGAGCGGCCTCGCCGAATTCTTCCTGCGACACCCGAACGAATTGTCCGTCCTCAAGGTACCGCTGGCCGTGCTGCCCAACGTCGATGACCTGGTGCGCGACCTGTTGGACTCGGTGGGCGCGAGCGACGGATTCTCCCGCCTGGTGGACGAGGAGGCCTGGATCGCCCTTCGGGTGCGATACCGCCGCCGGCTGGCACAACTCGCGGCCTTCGACCTCGAACAGGATGACCCCGTGGCCGGGCTCGACGGCGTGGCCCGCACCCTGTCCGATCTCGCGACGGCGGCTCTCGAGGCCGCCCTCGCTGTCGCGCGGACCATGTGCAGCGGCGAGTCGGCCGGCCGCGGCGTGTTCCCCACCGAACAGGTGCGCGCGACCCGGCTGACGATTATCGGTATGGGCAAGGCCGGCGCGAGTGAACTCAACTACGTCAGTGATGTCGACGTCATCTTCGTCGCCGACGGTGATGACACGGTCGGGCTGGAAAACTCCCGCGCCGTCGAAATAGCGACCCGGCTGGCCGTACTCATCATGCGTGCACTCAACGAGTCAGCTGTCGAACCGGAACTCTGGGAGGTCGATCCCAACCTGCGGCCAGAGGGCAAGAACGGTGCGCTCGTGCGTTCGATCGAATCCCACCTCGCCTACTACGATCGCTGGGCCAAGAGTTGGGAGTTCCAGGCCCTGCTCAAGGCGCGCACGCTCGCGGGGGACCGCGAGCTCGGGGGGCGCTACATCGACGCCGTCACACCCAAGGTCTGGAACAGCGCCAGCCGCGAGAATTTCGTCGAGTCCGTGCAGCGGATGCGGGAACGCGTCACCGACAATATTCCCGACGATGAGGTCGATGTGCAGCTCAAGCTCGGGCCCGGAGGCCTGCGCGATATCGAGTTCACGGTGCAGCTGCTGCAGCTCGTGCACGGCCAGACTGATCCGGAGGTGCGCCAGGCCGGCACCCTCCCCGCCCTGACCGCACTGGCCACGGCCGGCTACGTCGGGCGGGCCGAAGCGACCGAATTCGCCCAGGACTACCGCGTGCTGCGCCTGATGGAGCACCGGCTGCAGCTGCAGAAGCTGCGCCGCACCCACCTGGTTCCCCGGGACGAGGCGAACCTGCGGGTGCTGGCCCGGTCGACCGGTCTGGCGACGAGCGCTGCCGGGCTGACCATCCGCTGGTCGGAGACCAAGCACCGCGTGCGCGGCCTGCACGAGCGGTTGTTTTACCGTCCGCTGCTCTCGGCGGTGGCGTCACTGCCGGCCGAGGGTCTGAATCTGACCAGTGCGCAGGCCGAGGCTCGGCTGGCCGCGATTGGTTTCCTTAACACCAAGGGCGCCCTAGCCCACATCGCGGCGCTCTCGGGTGGGGTCTCGCGACGCGCGGCAATCCAGCGTCATCTGCTGCCCGTCCTGCTGCAGTGGCTGTCCCAGGGGGCTGACCCCGATTATGGCTTTCTCGCGTTTCGGCGGCTCAGCGACAACCTCGGCTCGACCTACTGGTTCCTGCGCATGCTGCGCGACTCGTCCGGCGCTGCGGAGCGACTCACCCGCGTGCTGTCCGGCAGCCGCTACATCGGGGAACTGCTCGAGAAGATCCCCGAAGCGGTGGCCTGGTTGGAAGACGAGGACGACCTGCAGCCTCGTCCGCTCAAGGCCCTGCGGGACGAAACACGCGCGGTACTTGGCCGACACGAAAGTGCGGATGCCGCCAGTACCATCCTTCGGGCGGCGCGCCGGCGCGAGATGCTCCGCCTGGCCTTCGCCTCGCTCCTCGGCCAGATCAACCTCGACCAACTGGGTCAGGGCCTCACCGATGTCAATGCGACCTATATCCAAGGAGTGATCGCGGCCATTCGCGGGGGCGAACTCAGCGATGCGGCTGAGAGCGCAGCATCCGCTTCTCCCGATGGCATTGAATTTGCGGTAGTCGGAATGGGCCGCTTCGGTGGTGCTGAGCTCGGTTTCGGCTCCGACGCCGATGTCATGTATGTCTTTCGTGCCGGCACCCTCGTGGGTGAAGCCGCCAACGAGCGTGCCAGGTTTATCGTTCGTGAACTCAACCGGCTGAGCGACGACGCCCGCCTGCCGTTGGATCTGGACATCGGCCTGCGCCCGGAGGGCAGTAATGGGCCGGTGGTGCGGTCGCTTGAGTCGTACCAGGCCTACTACCGGCGCTGGTCGCTCACCTGGGAAGCCCAGGCGCTGCTGCGTGGCCGCGGAGTCGCCGGGGATGCCGCTCTGCTGCGCGACTTCGAGGCCGTGGCCGACGAGGTGCGGTATCCGAGCAATATCAGTGAGCAGGCCGTGCGTGAGGTCCGCCGCATCAAAGCGCGGGTCGAGAACGAGCGTCTGCCGCAGGGAGCCGACCCAAACCGACACCTCAAGCTGGGACGCGGGTCGCTCAGCGACGTCGAGTGGCTCGTGCAATTGCTGCAACTGCAGCACGCCGCGGCCATTCCAGCGCTCCGCACGACGTCGACGCTGCACGCGCTGACCGAAGCGGTGACCGCGGGTTTGATTCCGGCAGCGGATGCCGCGGTCTTGCGCAGCGCCTGGGTCTGCGCGTCCCGCGCGCGCTCGGCCATAACCCTGTGGACCAATCACACCTCGAACGTGCTCCCGACGGATCGCGCAGCCCTCGAAGGCATCGCCCGCGTGATGGAATACCCACCGGGGTCGGGTAATCAGCTGGAAGACGACTACCTCGCCGTCACGCGGCGCGCCCGCGCCGTGTTTGAGCGTTTGTTCTATGGCCCGGTGGAGCGCCCGGGCCCGACGGCCGGCTGAGCCTGCGCGGGGACGTCAGCTACGAAAAAAGGACCGCATCCGAGGATGCGGTCCTTTTCTCACACGTTGGGTTTAGACGCCGTAGTAGAGCTCGAACTCGAACGGGTGCGGGCGCTGAGCGAGCGGCTTGATCTCGTTTTCGCGCTTGTACTCGATCCAGGTCTCGATCAACTCAGGGGTGAAGACGTTTCCGGCCAGCAGAAAGTCGTGGTCCGCTTCGAGGGCCTGCAGGGCTTCTTCGAGCGAAGCCGGAACCTGGGGGATGTTCTTGGCTTCTTCGGGCGGTAGCTCGTAGAGGTCCTTGTCGACGGGCTCGTGCGGTTCGGTGCGGTTCTTGATCCCGTCGAGGCCGGCCATGAGCTGCGCGGCGAACGCGAGGTACGGGTTGCCGGAGGCATCGGGTGCACGGAACTCGAGGCGCTTGGCCTTCGGGTTGGTGCCGGTGATCGGGATGCGGATGGACGCCGACCGGTTGCCGGCCGAGTAGACCAGGTTGACCGGTGCTTCGAAGCCGGGAACGAGGCGGTGGTAGGAGTTCACCGTCGGGTTCGTGAACGCGAGCACGGCCGGGGCGTGCTTAAGCAGGCCTCCAATGTACCAACGGGCCACATCGGAGAGTCCGCCATAGCCGGCCTCATCGTAAAACAGCGGCTTGCCGTCGGCCCAGAGAGACTGGTGGGTGTGCATGCCGGAGCCGTTGTCGCCGAACAGCGGCTTGGGCATGAAGGTCGCCGTCTTGCCCCAGTCGTGCGCGGTGTTCTTGACGATGTACTTGAACTTGAGCAGGTCATCGGCCGCGTGCACCATGGTGTCGAACTTGTAGTTGATCTCCCCCTGGCCGCCGGTGCCGACCTCGTGGTGGCTGCGTTCGAGGATGAGGCCGGCTTCGATCAGCTTGAGGCAGATATCGTCGCGCATGTCGACGTGCTGGTCGACTGGGCTGACCGGAAAGTAGCCGCCCTTGAACGGCGTCTTGTTGGCGAGGTTTCCGCCTTCTTCTTTCTTGCCCGAGTTCCAGGCGCCTTCGCTGGAGTCGACGGAGTAGAAGCTGGTGTGCTGGTTAACTTCGTAACGCACGTCGTCGAAAATGTAGAACTCGGCTTCGGAGCCGAAGAATGCGGTGTCGCCGATGCCGGTGGAGGCTAGGTACTTCTCGGCCTTCTTGGCTACCTGGCGCGGGTCTTTGGAGTAGATCTCGCCGTTGCGCGGGTTGTAGATGTCAAACAGCATGATGAGCGTGCGCTCGGTGCGGAAGGCGTCGATGTACGCGGTCGACACATCGGGGATGAGCTGCATGTCGGATTCGTGGATCGACGCGAAACCGCGGATCGACGAGCCATCGAACATCTGGCCAACGGTGAAGAATTCTTCATCAACGGTGGATGCCGGGATGTTGAAGTGCTGCTGCACACCGGGAAGATCGGTGAAACGGATGTCAAGAAACTTGACGTCCGTGTCTTTGATGAATTTGAGCACTTCTGACGAATCGCGGAACATGCGGATAAACTCCAGACGACGTGGGCGTGGAAACAGCCGAATCGGACACATCGGCTTTATTGAGATTAGTAGCGCTGCGTTACTTGTCCGTGACGCTTATGTTTCACACATGTTACAGGGGAGCCTGCTCGGTAGACTCATCGGGTGCCAGACTCCAGCTTCCGCCCGAACACTTTTGGTCCAGTGCCACCGAGCAAATGGCCGGGGGAGCGCCTCGGGCTACCCCAGCACGGGCCGAGTTCGATCGGTCGGCCTGGACGGAGAATTCTGGGCTTCGCCATCGACTGGGCCATCGCGATCGCGGTGTCGGCGATCTTCTTCAACTATGATCCGGCCGCGAACCTGATCATCTTCGTCATCCTGCAGATCGTGTTCATTCCGACCATCGGGGCCAGTATCGGCCACCGGCTCGTTGGCCTGCGGCTCATCTCCATTCACGGCGGCTGGATCGGGCTGTGGCGGCCGGTGGTGCGCTCGCTGCTGCTCGGGATCGCGCTTCCCGCCCTGGTGTGGGATTCCGATCAGCGCGGCTTCCACGACAAGATCGCCGGAACGGCCCTCATTCGTCAGTAGCGATCCGGTCTGTGCCGCACAGTCCGAACAACCAAAAGAAGGGCCGCACGCGAAGCGTGGGCCCTTCTTTTGGTTCCCCGGAATCGGGTGAATCTGTCTGGAGTCAACCGCGCTGCGGTCGCGCCTTCATCGGGTCGACGCCCTTGGGAATGGGAAGCTTGGTGCCCATGGAATTCAGGCGGTTGTTGACCGCGAGAACTTCGGCCTTGGTCAGGGAGGGCTTGATCCGGGTCAGACGGCGGGCCAGCTTGTGCAGCGGCACGGCGTCGTCGTCGGGTCCGACCGAGATCACGGTCACGCCGACGTTGCCGCCGATGCGCACGATCTTTCGCTTTTCTTCGTCGAGCATGCGTGCGGTGCGCGTTTTCGGGCCCTCGCTGATCAGCACGACTCCACCGCGACCGACAGCGCGATAGACAGCATCCTGAGTCTTGCCGTTGACGGCGACCGGCATTTCACTGCCGACCCATCCCCGCTTGAGCGAGCTGCGCAGCACGGCACCGACGGCACCGGGCTGGCCCTCGATCTGCGAATAGGCGGCTTTCTCGGCCCGCCGCCCCAGAATGATGAGCATCGCCAGGATTCCGGCGAGCACGCCGGCGACGATCCACAGCACCATCGTGAAGACGTTGCTGCCGGGGATCAGCAGGGCCAGGGCCAGGCTGATCAGAACGGGGATGAGGAAGGCCAGAACCAGAATCCAGACGATATTCGAGTCATATCGTCTCGTCATCTGGAAAACCTGCCACATTTGCTTCAAGCGGCCGGGTTTCTTCGGTTTTTTGGGGGTCTTTTCCTTGCTGCGTGCCATGGGTATAAGACTACCCAGTCACTCGAATGCCGAGTGACCGAATTCGCCCCGTCCTCGCATCAGGAGACGGCCTGGGCGAACCCAAGTTGGGCATTCGCCAGCTGGCGCAGCTCGGCCGGAATCTCCCGGCCGGTCGCGACCATGGACTGGGCCCACAGCCGGCCAGCCCGATAGGACGACCGCACCAGCGGACCGGAGAGCACGCCGAGAAAGCCGATTTCTTTGGCCTCCTCGTTGAGTTCGACGAATTCCTCCGGGCGCACCCAGCGGGCGACCGGCAGGTGTCGGGCACTCGGCCGCAGGTACTGCGTGATGGTGATGATGTCGGTGCCGGCTTCGTACAGGTCGTGCAGGGCCTGGGTGATCTCCGCGCGTTCTTCACCCATTCCCAGGATGAGGTTGGACTTGGTGATCAGACCGGCATTGCGGCCCTGGGTAAGCACGTCGAGCGACCGGTCGTAGCGAAAGGCGGGGCGGATGCGCTTGAAGATGCGCGGCACGGTTTCGACGTTGTGCGCGAAAACTTCCGGTTGGGCTGAGAACACCTGCGCGAGATGCTCCGGGTTGCCGGAGAAGTCCGGCACCAGAATCTCGACGCCGGTACCGGGGCTCTGCTGGTGGATCTGGCGAATGGTCTCGGCGTAGAGCCAGGCCCCCTCGTCGGGCAGGTCGTCCCTGGCCACACCGGTCACGGTGGCATAGCGCAGGTTCATGGTGACAACCGATTCACCGACGCGGCGTGGCTCGTCGGTGTCGTAGTCGGCCGGCTTCCCGGTGTCGATCTGGCAGAAGTCACAGCGTCGCGTGCACTGGGAACCGCCGATCAAAAAAGTTGCTTCGCGGTCTTCCCAGCACTCGAAGATGTTGGGGCAGCCGGCTTCCTGGCAGACCGTGTGCAGGTTCTCGCTTTTCACGAGACTCTGCAGCTTCTGATATTCGGGGCCCATTTTGGCGACGGTCTTGATCCAGGCCGGCTTACGTTCGATCGGAGTTTCGGCGTTGCGAATTTCCAGGCGCAGGAGTTTGCGGCCTTCGGGTACTGCGTTCATGCGTTCGTCCTGACGTTGTCGAGGCTGAGGGGGTTAAGGCTGTCGGTGTCGGCTCCCAACGTGCGTTGAAAGCCAGCGGTGATGGGGTCGATCAGGTCACTCGGGTCTACGGTGCGGCCGAGGACGCGGGACATTGTGGTGACTCCGGCATCGCGAATTCCGCAGGCGATGATGCGGTCGTACGGATCGAGGGAGTTGCTGCAGTTGAGCGCGAAGCCGTGCATGGTGACGCCCTGGGCGACGCGGATGCCGATGGCGGCGATCTTGTCTTCGTGTCCGGCCGGTCCGACCCAGACGCCCGAACGTCCGGCGACCCGGACGGCGTCGATGCCGAAGCCGATCAGGACCTCGATCAGCATGCCCTCGAGAGATCGAACATAGCCGACGACGTCGACTGGTTCTGCCAGGTGCAGGATGGGGTAGCCGACCAGCTGCCCAGGTCCGTGCCAGGTGATTTTACCGCCGCGGTCGACGTCGATCACCGGGGTGTCGTCGACCGGGCGTTCCTCCGGCAGGGTGCGTTTACCCGCTGTGTACACGGCGGGATGCTCCAGGAGGAGGACGGTGTCCGGTCGCTCACGGGCGACGACGGAACGGTGGACTGCGCGTTGGAGCTCTAGGCCCTCAACATACGGCACGGAGTTGGCGCTTAGCCCCGCGACGACAAAGTCGAGCATTGGCCCAGTCTAGGGGGCTGCGGGGGAGTTGGGGCGAGCTGCAGACGTTTGTCAGTCTGGCTGTCGTCGGGTTTCTGCGCTCCTCCCCGCTTTCCTGGTTCGCCGGTTGTGCACCGGTGCGTGCCGGCCAGGTCTGTGCACCGGATTCCCGCGAGAACATGGTCTCGTGAAACGACGCAGATTAGCGCCCCCGGCTCCGGTCGATGACCCGATCCGATTCAGAGACGCGATCCGACTTGGTGACCCGATTCGCTTCGGCCCTCGGCCGCAGCTGGAGGTCGACGGAAATCGCGAGCCGGGGTCGGCAGCGCTGGAGAGCGAATGCGTCGTTGCCGGCTACCGACTGATTCGGTTGCTCGGCACGGGGGACCGCGCTGCAATCTATCTCGGACATTCCGGCAGCGGCGCCATGGTCGCCCTCAAGGTATTCCGTGCCGACACCGACTCGGCGAGCATCGAGAGCGACATCGCCGTCCTCACCTCGGCCGCAGCGCCGGGGCTCGTCCGGCTGCTCGATGTCGCGCAGCTCGGTGATGGTCGAATCTGCCTGATCCTAGAACGGCTCACCGGGGGGTCGTTGGCCCGCTATTTGATCGAACATCCCGTGCTGTCGCCGGGCGAAGCGGTGACCCTCCTCGCCCCCGTCGTGGTGGCCCTCAACGCGCTGCATTCTGCCGAGTTCGCACACGGCAGCCTCAGCCAGGCCACCGTACTGCTCGACGCGACCGGCCGCTCCGTGCTGACCGGATTCGGTGCGATCCGCCAGTTCAGCGACGCCCTACGAGAGCGGATGCCGCTCCTCCGCGCCGATTACACCCGGCTGGCGACCATCGGGCGGTGCGTCTGTGCTGGGCTCGCCGAGACTGACGCGCGCAGCCACGGCGGGGCAGAATTGATCCGGCGGTTCCACGAGGCGGTGGATCCGAGCGACGGTGCGGGTCGGTACGGTGCTGGTCAAACCAGTGTTGGGCCGTACGATGTTGGCCGGTACGGCGCAGAACCTGGCGCGTTCCTCGCATCGGAACCGACGGAATCGATCCTGGTGGATCTGGAACGCGCCCTGTTCGACTGGGCCGACGCGGAACCGCTGCGGGGCTTTCGACTCGTCACCGAACCGGATCCCGGCAGCGCCGGATCGGCTGACCCGTCGATCGGTGGCCAGGAGGTTGCGGAGCCCGCCCGGCGAATGGGAAACCTGCAGATCCGAGGCACGTTCAGCGAACGCGGCCACGCTACCGAACGGACTGCGCCGGGCCCGTACGCCCCGGAACTCGACGACCCCGCTCTGCACGACCCCGACCCGTATCCTTCTGCTGCGAATCCTTCTGCTCTCAATGCGGGCCTGAGACCGCCCTCCCGGGCCCTCGGCAACCTGGTGGCGCGGGTCGCCGGGTCTCGGAAACTCCTCAGCAGGCTGCTCAGCCGGCTGCTCAACAATCTGGTTGACGCACGTCCGGTCGAGGCAATCGGGCATGGCCTGCGTAAACGACTGCATGGTCGTCGAAGGCCTTTCCTGGTGGCGGGTCTGGGCGGTGTCAGCGTGCTGGTGCTGGCACTGACCGTGTTTCCGCTCTCCGGGCACTCCGGACGCACCGGTCCGGCCGCCGACGCGGTGGCCGCCGGACCGCCCGCAACGTCCGCGACACCGGATAATAGCGACCATTCCTCAGACCACAGCCAGGCCGGTGGTGCCGTCTCCGACCTTGAAACGCCGGACGCGGCTGCGATTGCGGGGGATGATCCGATTGCGGCCGTGGTGGCGCTGCTCGCCGGCCGGGCCGCCTGCCTCGCTGCGGCGTCCCTCGTCTGCCTGGTGGGCGTCGACCAGACCGGGTCGGCCGTGCTGGCTCTGGACAGCTACGACGCGCGTCAGCGGCAACAGGGCGGGTCAGGGCCGCAACTGCCGGACTACGTGGGCTACCTGCCGACCCTCGCGGAACGAACCGGCAACCTGGCCGTTGTCGCACTCGCCCCGGGCGCCGAGAACGAAAAAGGCCAGCCAGCCTCGGTCCTTGTGGTCAAGGGCGAGGGCGGCTGGCGTCTTCGTGAGATTTTCGACTACTGATTTGCTCAGCGTCGGCAGATCCTGGAGCTTAGATGCCGAGGTTGCCCTCGAACGCTCCAGCTTCCAGACGTGCCTTCATCGTGGTGAGGAAGCGGGCAGCATCCGCTCCGTCGATGATGCGGTGATCATAGGACAGCGCGAGGTACACACTCGAACGAATCGCGATCGCGTCGAGGCCGTCGGTCGTGACGACGAGCGGCTTCTTATACACGATGCCGGTGCCCAGGATGGCGCTCTGCGGCAGGAACACCACGGGAGTGTCGAACAGGGCCCCGCGCGAACCGGTGTTGGTCAGCGTGAACGTTCCGCCGCTGAGCTCGTCGGGCTTGAGCTTGTTGTCCCGGGTGCGGGCAGCGAGGTCCGCGATCTGGGCGGCAAAGCCGGCCAGATCGAGTTCGCCGGCGTTGCGCACGACTGGAGTCAGCAAGCCACGTTCTGTATCGACCGCGATGCTGATGTTTTCCTGGGCCGGGTAGACAATCGTGTCGCCCTCGATCGTGGCGTTCACGATCGGGATGGCACGAAGCGCCTCGGCTGCGGCCAGGGCGAAGAACGGCAGGAACGAGAGCTTGTTGCCGGTCTTCTCGGCGAACGCACCCTTGACCCGGTCGCGCAGCATGGCCACCCGGGTGACATCCACCTCGACCACGGTCGTGAGCTGAGCGGATGACTGCATCGAGATGACAGCACGCTCGGCGACGACCTTGCGCAGGCGCGACATCGGCTGGGTAGTTCCGCGCAGCGGTGAGACCTCCAGGACTGGGGCGGCCGCGGCCGGCCGCGCTGACGAAGCCTGCACGATGTCTTCCTTGCGGATTCGTCCGCCCACCCCGGTGCCGCTGATGGTCGACAGGTCGACACCGGCTTCGTTGGCGAGCTTGCGCACGATGGGGGTGACGTACCCGCTGGTCCCGGCGTGCGAACCACGAGCGACCGGGGCGTCCACAACCGCAGCGGGTGCTGCGGCAACGGGGGCGGGAACTGCAACCGGGGCCGGAGCGGCAACGGGGGCGGGTGCTGCAACCGGGGCGGGAGCGGGTGCGGCAACCGGTGCGGGTGCGGCAACCGGTGCGGGCGCTGCGACCGGCTCGGGGGCGGCAACAGGTGCTGCAACCGGCTCCGGTGCTGCAACCGGTTCTGCCACGGGGGCTGCGGTTGCCTCGACCGGTGCCTCGGCTGCCGGAGCGGCAGCGCCGGACCCGTCGCCGATCGTCACGAGGGGTGTTCCGACCTCGACGGTCTCGTCTTCCTGCACCAGGATGGCCTCAATGATGCCGGCGACCGGGGACGGAATTTCCGTGTCCACCTTGTCGGTCGATACCTCGAGCAGCGGCTCGTCGACCTCCACGCGGTCGCCCACGTTCTTGAGCCAGCGGGTGACCGTGCCCTCTGTAACACTCTCTCCGAGTGCCGGGAGGCTGACGGATTCGCTCATGCGCATGTCTCCTTCAAAACCGTTTGATTGTCTAAAAATGGGATAAGAATGGGATTTCGACTACATCGCGTGAAGCGGTTTGCCGGCGAGAGCCAGGAAGGCCTCACCCATCGCTTCATTCTGCGTCGGGTGGGCGTGCAGGAACGGAGCAATGTCCTCCGGGTACGCTTCCCAGTTCACAACGAGCTGGCCTTCGCCGATGAGTTCGCCGACGCGGGCACCGATCATGTGGATTCCCACGATGGGGCCGTCCTTGACTCGAACGAGCTTGACCGACCCGGCGGTACCGAGAATCGAACTCTTGCCGTTTCCGCCGAGGTTGTACTCGTAGGTCGAAATCTGGTCGGCACCGAACTTGTCGGCAGCCTTCGCTTCGCTGTAGCCGACGGATGCAACTTCGGGGTCGCAGTAGGTGACCTTGGGAATGTTGATGTCTTCGACGAGGATCGGATTCAGTCCGGCGATTTCCTCGGCGACGAAGATGCCCTGCTGGAAACCGCGGTGGGCCAGCTGCAGGCCGGGAACGATGTCGCCGACGGCGTAGACGCCGGGAATGTTCGTGGCGAGACGCTCATCGGTGATAACGAAGCCACGATCCATGGTGACGCCGACCTCGTCGAAGCCGAGTCCGGCCGTGACGGGGCCGCGGCCGACAGCGACGAGCAGAAGGTCGGCCTCAACCGTTGCCCCGTTTTCCAGGGTGACGACGACGCCGGAGTCGCTCTGCGTGACACTCTGAAAGCGGATGCCGAGGGAGTACTCGATGCCGCGCTTGCGGAATGCACGTTCCAGCTGCTTGGAGATGGACTCTTCCTCGTTCGGAACGAGGTGCGGGAGCGCTTCGATGATCGTGACGTCGGCGCCGAAGGACTTCCAGACGCTCGCGAACTCAGCACCGATGACGCCGCCGCCGAGCACGGCGACCTTTTTGGGCACGTAGTCCAGGGCGAGCGCGGTCTCGCTCGTGATGACGCGGCCGCCGATCTCGAGGCCGGGCAGCGAACGGGCGTAGGAGCCGGTCGCGAGAATGACGTTCTTGCCGACGATCGTGTCCTCACCAACCTGAACGGTCGTGGGGGAGACCAGGTGGCCTTCACCCTCGATCACGGTGATGCCGCGAGCCTTGACCAAGCCTTGGAGGCCCTTGTACTTGCTCGCGACGATGCCCTCGCGGAACGCGGTGACCGCTGCCATGTCAATGCCCTCAAACGCGGTCTTGACACCGTATTTGGCCGACTCGCGGCTGACATCGGCGACCTCAGCCGAGTGCAGGAGAGCCTTGGTCGGAATGCAGCCGACGTGCAAGCAGGTGCCGCCGAGTTTTCCCTTCTCGATCAGACCAACGGTGAATCCCAGCTGCACGGCGCGCAGCGCTGCTGCGTATCCACCGCTTCCGCCACCGAGAACGACAATGTCAAAATTCTGTTCCGACACTCAGCTACTCCCTCGCGCTTAACGCTTTGTCACGACGGCCGATGAAATTGTGCTGATCGGCCACGTGGTTTGACAAGCTTTTTCTTGCCCCTACGACTGTACTACGGGCGTGAAAAGTCCTCGGCCAGTCGGAGCAGGGCCCGGACGGATACCCCGGTCGGTCCGGCCGCGGTGAATCCCCACCCCGCTCCCGAGTTCTGCGCAGGCCCGGCGATGTCGAGGTGAGCCCAGGGGATCGTCGTTCCGGCGGCATCCGTTCCGATGAATTCCCGCAGAAACACGCCGGCCAGCAGCATGCCGCCGGCCGTGCTGCCGATCTTGGCGTTGGCGATGTCAGCCACATCGGAGTTGAGGGTGGCGCGCAGCTCATCGGGGAACGGCATCGGCCAGGCTGCCTCACCGACGGCGGCGCTGGCAGCGAGAACCCGCTGCACCAGGGCATCATCGCCCATGGTGCCGAAATACCGGGTGCCGAGAGCGACGACGGCTGCGCCGGTCAAGGTGGCGACGTCGATGATCGCGTCTGGCTGTTCTTCGGCAGCGGCGACCAGACCGTCGGCGAGTACGAGGCGACCCTCGGCATCCGTGTTAAGCACCTCGACGGTGCGTCCACCGCGCATGCGCAGCACATCGTTGGGACGGATGGCTGAACCGGAGGGCATGTTCTCAGCGATGCACATCCAAGCCGTGATTCGGACGGGCAGTTCCAGCCGCGCCGCGGCGAGTACGACGGCGAGCACCGTGGCCGCACCGGTCATGTCGTATTTCATCCCCACCATGGACGCCGGCGGCTTGAGCGAGAGTCCGCCGGAATCAAAGGTGATGCCCTTGCCGACGAGCGCGAGGTGTCTGTCGGCTCCGCTCGGTGTGTAGCTGAGCTTGACCAGGCGTGGCGGGCGGGTCGAGCCCGCACCGACTCCGGCAATGCCGCCGAAGCCGTCGGCGGCCAGCTGCTGCTCGTCCCAGACGGTGACGGCGATCGGGAGGCCGGTGGCGGCTTCGACCGCGGCCGCGGCGAGTGACTCGGGGTACAGGTCAAGCGGCGGCATGTTTACGAGGTCCTTGACCAGGCGGATCGCCTCGGCGCTCGCGCTGGCCCGCGCAATGGCGTTGGGTGCCGCGACCCCGGTGTGCACGACCACACTCGACGCCGGCAGCTTGGCCGCGGCGAGCGAGCTGTGTCGGTACGCGGTGTAGGAGTAGCCGCCGAGAGCTGCGCCCTCGAGCACGGCCTCGACCTGATCGGCATCGGTCAGCGAAATGGCGAAGGCGACGGCACCGACGCCGGTCAGCTGGCGAACCGCGGAACCGGCAGCGTGCCGTAAGGCGTCGGTGTCGACGGTGCGTCCGAGTCCAACGATCGCGATCGCGCGCGGCGAACCGTCATCAGTGACCAGGCGCACGACCTCATCGCGGGCGCCGGTCACGCCGAGCAGCGGAAACTGGGCTGTGATCGCGGCGTTCAGCGTGTCGCTTCCGGTCGCGATGAGGCGCGCACCGTCATCCGTTTGTTGGGCAGCGACGATGAGAATCGCGGCGGGAGAGTCGACGGCGGACTTGGTGGACAGGGACAGGGTGGGAACGGTCATACTTCGATGGTAGCCACCGGGTTCAGGATCGCCGGTGGCCGGCAGCGCCAGCGCGCGAGGTGTTCGCTCTCGGCACTCCGTCAGAAGCCACCCAAAAACGGCAGTGCGGATTAGAGTTAAGGAATGTTAGACCCTGCTGAGCTGTACGAACTGACCTCTGACGCCGATGGCGTTCCAGAGGGATTACACCTGGTCGCGGGGCTGACCGGCTTCGCGGATGCCGGTGGTGCGGTCGCGCAATTCACTGACTATCTCCTCACCACCCTCGAGCACACCGTTGTCGCGTCGTTCGACACCGACGCTCTGCTGGATTACCGAGCGCGACGCCCGATCATCTACTTCGATCAAGACCACCTGACCAACTATCAGCCGCCGTCACTGCGCCTGTATCTGGCTCGTGACGAAATCGGGCAGCCGTTCCTGTTCCTGGCCGGGTTCGAGCCCGACTTTCGCTGGGAACAATTCACGGCCGCCGTGATGCAGCTGGTGGACCGGTTCACCGTTACCTCGACCACTTGGGTACACGCCATCCCGATGCCGGTTCCGCACACCCGTCCGATCGGCGTCACGGTGAGCGGCAATCGCTCCGACCTGATCGAGAATCGGTCGGTGTGGCGGCCGCACACGCAGGTCGCGGCCAACGTGCTGCACCTGCTTGAATTTCGGCTGCAGGAGCGCGGTGCCGGGGCGGTTGGCTACGTTCTGCTGGTGCCGCACTACCTGGGCGACGCCGAGTTTCCCGCCGCAGCACTGAGCGCGTTGGAGAGTACGAGCGCGTCGACCGGGTTGATCTTCCCCACCGATCGTCTGCGCGAAGCCAACCGTGAATTCGTCGCCCGCATCGACGACCAGGTTCGGGATAACCCCGAACTGGCCAAGCTCGTTGGCACCCTGGAGCAACGCTATGACGCCTACATGGAGGGCAGCCCATTACGGTCGCCGCTGACCGATGAAGACGGCGAGCTGCCCTCCGCCGACGAAATCGCCGCCGAACTGGAGAATTTCCTGGCCCTGCGTCGCAGCCGCGACGACGGCCCGTCGGCTTAACGACGGGTTCCGGCGGGGGCGTTCCGAAACCGGGGCACGCGCAAGCGCGGTAAGTTGGGACAAGTGAACTCCCGTCGATCCACCCTGATCTTTGTCATCGGATCGTTCGCGTACCTGTCCGCCGTGCTGCAGCGCACCTCGATGGGGATTGCGGGAGTGGCGGCCACCGAGCGTTTCGGCGGCTCGGCTGCCGTGCTCTCGAGCCTCGCCGTTGTGCAACTCCTGGTCTATGCCGCGGCACAGATCCCGGTCGGAGTTCTGATCGATCGTTTTGGGCCGCGGGTGCTCATGATCACCGGCACGGCACTCATGGTGATCGGGCAGATCACCCTCGCGCTCGCACCGGACATCACCCTTGCCGTCGTTGGGCGTATTCTCGTGGGCGCCGGCGATGCGACCATCTTCATCTCCATGATTCGCCTCATCAGCTCGTGGTTCAGCGGACGCATCGTTCCGCTGCTGTCCCAATGGATGGGCAATATCGGCCAGCTCGGCCAGGTTCTATCCGCGGTCCCCCTGGCCTGGCTGCTGCACACGAGCGGATGGGTGCCGGCTTTTCTCTCGGCCGCCTCCGTCGCCGTCATCGCCCTGATCGTGGTCGTCATCTTTGTGCGGGACCGCCCCAGCGACCTGACCGAGCAGGTCAGGGCGAACAGCCTGGCCATCGCGCTGACCCAGCTGCGGCACAGTTTCAAACGTCCAGGCACCCAGCTCGGGTTCTGGTCGCACTATGTGACGCAGTCCGCCGGCACCGTGTTCAGCCTGCTTTGGGGCTATCCGTTCATGGTTTTCGGCCTCGGCTACGAACCGGCCTTCGCTGCCGCCATGCTGACAGTGCTGGTCGGGGCCGGGCTCGTGTTCGGGCCCATTCTCGGCCTGCTGACGGCACGTCATCCCCTGCGCCGCAGCAATATCGTGCTGGGAATAGTCGCGGGCATAGCCGCCGCCTGGGCGCTCGTTCTACTCTGGCCGGGTATTCCGCCACTCTGGACTATTGTGCTTTTGCTCGTGGTACTCGGCATCGGCGGGCCAGGTTCGCTCATCGGCTTTGATTTTGCCCGCACCTTCAACCCGCAACGCAGTCTCGGTTCGGCAAACGGTGTGGTCAACGTCGGCGGGTTTACCGCGAGTTTCGTCACGATGTATCTGGTGGGGCTGCTGCTCGACCTGCAAAACGGATGGAAGGTCGCCGGGGGAGCGGCCAGCGACCTGTACGCCCTCGATGCCTTCCGGGTGGCGTTCTCGGTGCAATACCTCGTGGTCGGCATCGGAGTCGTATTTCTGCTGCACGCCCGCCGCCGCACCCGTCGCCAGCTCTCCCGCGATGAGGGAATAGAGGTGGCGCCCATCTGGGTTGCACTATCACGCGCCTGGAAACGGCGTAACGACTGATCGTAGTGCGTGGCGTGGCTTGTCGTCCAGACAAACCGTGCAATAATAATTCTAGGACCCGTTCTGGTCCAGGGCATCTCTACACCGTGTGGTACTTACAGTGTTGATTTGGGCAACCCTGGGCTTGACATGGGTCCAAGTTCTGCCCAAAAACGCATCTGGCGCCGTCACCGGTCGCACAGAAGCAGGTAAGACTCCGCATGAGAGGTGCTCCAATGGCAACCACCGTAAAGACCGAGGCGACCGACGAGGCGCCCACGACGACGGTCAAGAAGACCGTCACCAAGACTCCAGCAGCCAAGGCCGCCGCGACGAAGAAGTCCGCGGCCACCGCAGCTGGCGTCGACAAGCCTGCTCCCAAGAAGCGCGTCACCAAGGCCAAGGTCGTCAAGAAAGACGATGAAGCCGACGTCGACACCGCGCCGGACGGCGAGGAAGACGACTCAGACGACGAAGGTACCAAGCGCCCGGCTTCGACCGAGCCACTGCCGAGCGGCGCCCTCGTGCTGTCGCTGGTTGACGACGACGATGAGGTTCCGGTCTACTCGAGTGCCATCACCGGCGCGACGGCCGACCCGGTCAAGGACTACCTCAAGCAAATCGGTAAGGTCGCCTTGCTGAACGCTGCCGAAGAGGTCGAACTGGCCATGCGCATCGAGGCCGGCCTGTTCGCTGAGGACAAGCTGTCGGTCATGACCGATGTCGAGAAGAAAAACGCGCTCGGCCGCGAGTTGCAGTGGGTTGCCAAGGACGGCGCCCGCGCCAAGAGCCATCTGCTCGGTGCCAACCTCCGCCTCGTTGTCTCGCTGGCTAAGCGCTACACCGGTCGCGGCATGCAGTTTCTCGACCTGATCCAGGAGGGCAACCTGGGGCTCATCCGCGCCGTCGAGAAGTTCGACTACACCAAGGGCTTCAAGTTCAGCACCTACGCCACCTGGTGGATTCGTCAGGCGATCACCCGCGCAATGGCCGACCAGGCCCGCACCATCCGTATTCCGGTGCACATGGTCGAGGTCATCAACAAGCTCGCCCGGGTGCAGCGGCAGATGCTGCAAGACCTCGGCCGTGAACCCACGCCCGAAGAACTCAGCCGCGAACTCGATATGACGCCGGAAAAGGTCGTCGAGGTACAGAAATACGGTCGCGAGCCGATCTCCCTGCACACCCCGCTCGGTGAGGATGGCGACAGCGAGTTCGGCGACCTCATCGAAGACACCGAGGCCGTTGTACCAGCGGATGCCGTCGGTTTCACGATGCTGCAGAAGCAGCTCGAGAGCCTGCTCGATTCGCTCTCCGAGCGCGAAGCCGGCGTCATTCGAATGCGCTTCGGCCTCGGCGACGGCATGCCCAAGACACTGGACCAGATCGGCGACACCTTCGGTGTCACGCGTGAACGCATCCGTCAGATCGAGTCCAAGACGATGGCCAAGCTGCGCCACCCGTCCCGGTCGCAGTCCCTACGCGACTACCTCGAGTAAAGAGTGGCGTTGACACGGCGGTCCCGGATCGTGACTCTGCTCTCGTGAAGTCGGTGAAGTACGCTCCGGCGATTCTGATTGGTCGAGCGGTTCGGGTTCTAGCCCGGTGGCGCAAACCGGGTGGTGGCTCGGCCATCCCCGGCGTCGTCGTCAACCGCATCGCGCCTCGTTTTTTGGCCGACACCCTCAACGGCTTTCCGCTCGGTCTGGTCATCGTGACCGGTTCGAGTGGCAAGTCGACGACGACCAAGATGCTCGTCGCCATTCTGCGCGCGCACGGCCTGACCGTGTTCACCAACCAGTCGACGGCCAATATCAGCCAGGGTTTGACCAGCGCACTGCTTGAACGGGTCACCCTGACCGGGCGCATCGCCGGTGACGTTGCCGTTCTCGAAATGGACGAAGGGCACGGTGCCTTGATCGCCGGTTCGCTGAGCCCGCGCGTTGTCGCCCTCACCAACGTCATGGTCGACCAGATCGACCGGTTCCACGACTCAGAGATGGTCGCGGCCCTGCTCGGCAAGATCGCTGCCCGCGCCACTGAAACCGTGGTTCTCAATGCCGACGACCGCTACCTCGCCGACGTCGGCTCCAGGCTCGAACCGAGCATACGGGTGTCCAGCTACGGCGTCACCGCCGACGTTCTCACGCTGCACCCCCGTGGCCTGGGCTACGCCGACACCGCCGAATCGCGTCTGCCCGCTGGAATGGGACTCCAAGTGACCGGAATGGCGGGGCGAACTGCCGAAGTGGAATTCCCTTCCAACGGCGGCAGCCACAGCATTGCACTGCCGGCCCGCGGCATCCACTACGCCGTTGATGCTCTGACCGCGCTCGGCGCCGCCGAGGCCACGCTGGGGGAGACTTTCAACCCGGCGACCGCCTGTGCCGCACTCTCGGCTATGCCGGCCGTCTTCGGTCGCGGCGAAGTCGTCACCGTCGGCGGTAAAATGATCGAATTCGTGCTCGTGCAAAACCCGTCGAGCTTTCAGCTCAACGTGGACAGCCTCGAGGCCGGCACGGAGCAGATCATCGTGATCATCGGCTCCGATGTGCGGGATCCCTCCTATTTCTGGCCGGTCGATACCTCGGGGCTCGGCCACGTGCTGATCGCCTCCGGACTGAAGGCGCACGACATCGCCCTGCAGCTGGCCTACGACGGCGTGTCGGTCGATCGCATCGAACCCGACGTCCCGACCGCGCTGGATGCCTTCCTGGCACTGCCGGATCCCGTGTCCGGGGTGAAAACGATCATCTTCTCGGCTGACGGCATGCGGCGCACCCGCGCCCACCTCGGCCTCGTCTCCAACGTTGAGGAATCGTAAATGACCGCCACGTCGATTGAGCGCCCCTTCACGGTGGTCTCGCTGCTGCCCCGTCTCCTCGACACCAACGGCGATGCCGGCAATGCTCGCGTGTTCGCCCAGCGCGCCCGGTGGAGCGGCCGCGAAGCGAGAGTCGTCGACGTGCATACCCGGGCCGACCTGCCCGAACACGTCGACGCGGTGTCGATCGGATCGGGAACGGATGCTGCGCTGCTGCCCGCGAGGGATGCCCTGCGCACCTTGCTGGGAGACCTGCGAGTCTGGTCCAATTCCGGCGTGCCCATTCTGGCCGTGGGCACCGGCTGGGAGCTGATCAGCTGGGGGATAGACCTCGCTGGCGGAAGCGTAATCGAGGGACTCGGACTGGTCGCGGGCCACGCCGTTCCCCGCACGAAACGCGCCACCGACGACATCATCGTGTCGTCAAAGTTTGGGCGGCTGATCGGGTTCGAGAACCACGCCCGCGACTATGTCGGCGCTGAGGCGAGCCCGCTGGGCCGGGTGCTCCATGGCACAGGCAATGCGGATGCTCCGCCGAGCGGACCGCAGATTGAAGGCCTGACCATGGGTGAGGTGTTCTGCACCCACCTGCACGGTCCCGTTCTGGCCAGAAACCCCGGGCTGGCCGATCACCTGCTCGAGGCGGCATTCCGTCGCCGCGGTCTCGCCTATTCCCGCGGCGCTGTGGCCGAGCCCGTCGATGAGACGGCACGCACCGCGCGCAACCAGGTTGCGCTGAGGCTCGGGCAGCCGACCGAATAGCAGCCGGCCGTTAACGAGGAAACCGCACCCGAGACTGGCCTGAGCCAGCCGCGCGCGCGGCATCCGTTCTTTCGTCAGCTCGAGCCGAACGAGATTATTGACCAGCTAGGAACGCTGGTCTTCGAGCAGACGACTTGACTCGTCGTGCCAGCTCTCGGCAATGCTCGCGAGCTTCTCCTGGTGCTTACGGCCGTGGTGAGCACAGAACAGCAACTCACTGTTCTTCACGACGACGCGAATGTAGGCCTGGGCACCACAGGCATCGCAGCGGTCGGCTGCGGTGAGCTGGTGGGGGGCGCCCTGCTTGTTCTCAGCACCGTTGTCTACAGCACCATTTTCGGTGGCGATCTGGGACATATTCTCCTCCTCCAGACTTTGTTGCTTGAACCCTTTGACTAATGTAAACACGGCCTGGCTGGGTTTACGCGGTGATTGGGTGGTATTTCGCTCACCGCGTAGCCGTGTTGCTCAGTTGTGACCCGTGCGAGACGCGAGGGGCGGCAGGCGTTGCGCGAAGGCACCCCGGTTGGCCCCGGTATTCTTGGTTGTTGTGAGTTCTGACTATTCTGCGCGCCACCTATCCGTCCTCGAAGGACTGGAGGCAGTGCGCAAACGCCCCGGCATGTACATCGGCTCGACCGACTCTCGCGGTCTGATGCACTGCCTGTGGGAGATCATCGACAACTCGGTTGACGAGGCCCTCGGTGGCCACGGCGCGAGCATCAATATCGAGCTGCACCCCGATCAGAGCGTCGAGGTGCGCGACACGGCCCGCGGTATCCCGGTCGATATCGAACCCAAGACCGGCCTGACCGGCGTCGAGGTCGTCTTCACCAAACTGCATGCCGGCGGCAAGTTCGGCAGCGGATCCTATGCCGCGTCGGGCGGATTGCACGGGGTCGGAGCATCCGTCGTCAACGCTCTGTCCGAACGTCTCGATGTCGAGGTCGACCGGGACGGCAAGACCTGGGCCATGTCCTTCCACCGCGGAGAGCCCGGCCTGTTCGCCGACACGGGGGAGAAAAGTCCGGACGCCCCGTTCACTCCGTTTGAGAACCAGAGCGAGCTGCGGGTGATCGGCAAGGTCAAGCGCGGCGTCACCGGAACCCGCATCCGCTATTGGGCCGACCGGCAGATTTTCACCAAAGGTGCAGCCTTTCAGACCGACGAGGTGCTGAACCGGGCCCGGCAGACGGCGTTCCTGGTTCCGGGCCTGGCGATCGAGGTCGCCGACCGGCGCACCGACGAGCAGGTGGTCAGCCTGTTCCAGTTCGATGGCGGGATCAGCGAATTCGTCGAGCATCTTGCGACGGATGCCCCGATCACCGACACCTGGCGGCTGACCGGCAGCGGCACCTTCAGCGAAACCGTACCGGTGCTCACCGACGGGGGCGCCATGGTGCCCACCGAACTCGTGCGCGATTGCGAGGTGGATATCGCCCTGCGCTGGGGGACCGGCTACGACACGATCGTGCAGAGTTTCGTGAACATCATCGCCACGCCGAAGGGAGGCACGCACCAGGCCGGTTTCGACGCCGGGCTGCTTAAATTTCTGCGCGGTCAGCTGGAGCTGAATGCCCGCCGGCTCAAGGTCGGCAGCGACAAGCTCGACAAGGACGACGTGATGGCCGGCCTCACCGCCGTGCTCACCGTGCGTCTGCCCGAACCGCAGTTCGAGGGCCAGACGAAAGAGGTGCTCGGCACGCCGGCCGTGCGTGCGATCGTTGCCAGCGTTGTCGCCAAGGCCATGGCGGAGCGCTATGCCTCGGCGAAACGTGACGACAAAACCCAGTCAGCGCTGTTGCTCGACAAGATCGTCGCCGAAATGAAGTCGCGCATCTCCGCCAGGGCGCACAAGGAAACCCAGCGGCGTAAGAACGCCCTGGAGAGTTCCTCCCTGCCGGCCAAGCTGGTCGATTGCCGCAGCAACGACGTGTCCACGAGTGAGCTGTTCATCGTCGAGGGCGACTCAGCGCTCGGCACCGCCAAGCTCGCGCGCGACAGTGAGCATCAGGCGTTGCTGCCGATCCGCGGCAAGATTCTGAACGTGCAGAAGGCATCCGTTTCGGACATGCTCTCCAACACCGAGTGTGCCTCGATCATCCAGGTGATCGGTGCCGGCTCCGGGCGCAGCTTCGACCTGTCGGCGGCGCGCTACGGCAAAGTCATCATCATGAGCGACGCCGATGTCGACGGCGCCCATATTCGCACCCTGCTGCTCACCCTGTTCTTTCGCTACATGCGCCCGATGATCACCGAGGGCCGCGTGTTCGCTGCGGTGCCGCCGCTGCACCGGGTGGTCGTGATGAACCCGGGCAGCAAGCCCAACGAGACCATCTATACCTATTCCGAAACCGAGTTGCACGCGGTGTTGACGGCGCTCGAGAAGAAGAATCGCCGCTACCAAGACCCGATCCAGCGCTATAAGGGCCTCGGCGAAATGGATGCCGACCAGCTCGCGACAACGACCATGGAACGCGCCCACCGCACCCTGCGCCGGGTGCGCGTCGACGATGCCGAGGCGGCCGGCAAGGTGTTCGAACTGCTCATGGGTAACGATGTGGCCCCGCGCAAGGAGTTCATCATCGACAGCTCCGACAAGCTCTCCCGCGATCGCATCGACGTCTAGACGGACACCCGCTTTGGCTCAGAGCCCAGTCCATGGACGCGCACCGGGGGCTAATTCAGGACGTCCTTCCGGTCGCCGAAATACTACCGCGTGTTTGTGGGCCCGGAGAGTGGCGGCGGTTCGTTCTTCCTGAACTCGCAACGAATCGGGCCGGATCCGCTCCACGACTACGCCCGTCGAGCCTATATTTCGGAGCCAATGGCTCCGATGATGGCGTCAAGCATGACCCCGGATGCGTCTCGGCGGGATCCGGACTCGGGGAGGGCACGGGGAGTACCGTCCGGACCGACGGCCCGCGCCGGCGCTGGCCCGACCCAGGCGACGGCGAGCGTATCTTCGCCCTTCAGGAAACGCTGGGCACGCACACCTCCGGTGGCTCGCCCCTTGGCCGGGTACTCAGAGAAGTCGCTCAGCTTGGCACTGCCGGGGTCGGTCCCAGGCAGGGTCTGACTGCTCGCCGCGACCGTCGCGACGATCGCCGTGGCGACGTCATCGGTCGAAAGGCTCGTGAAGAAGACGACCGTCTCACCCGGCGTCAGCTTGATGCCGGCCATGCCGCCGGCTGCCCGGCCCTGTGGACGCACACCGGAGGCGGTGAAGCGCAAGAGTTGGGCGTCGGAGGTGATGAAGACGAGGTCGTCGTCCTCGCCGCCCTGGACCGCGCCGACCACTTCGTCCTTAGGTTTAAGCGCGACGATCTCGAAGTCGGGCTTGTTGGCCCAGTCCCCGGGAGTGACGCGCTTCACGATACCCTGGCGGGTGGCGAGTGCAATCGCCCGATCGGAGTCGAGGGAGACGATGCCGAGTACGTGTTCCTTCTTATCGGACAGCACGAGGTACTCGCTGATTCGCACCCCGGCGGCGAGTTGAATCGACGTCGGCGGCATCACGGGCAGATCAACGGGGGAGAAGCGGATGAGGCGACCCCGGTTGGTCACCGCGCCCACCTCGGTGCGGCTCGTCGTGTCCAGCGTGGAGAGCACGGCGTCGTGCTTGCTACGTCGCTGGGGCGGCTGGATTCGCTGCGGAAGTGAATCGTCGACCGCGACCAGGTCGACCCGGGCGATGCGACCGGTCACGCTCAGGAAAATGCGGGTAGCGATGTCCTGCACCTCGAGCACGGCCGCCTGGCGTTTGGCGGCGGCGACCGAGAGGCCGGCGATGCTCGGCTTGGCCTCGGTCAGTACCGTGCGGCGCGGGGTACCGAATTTTTCGGCGACGGCACCGAGCTCCTCAGAGACCAGAGTGCGGATGGCGGCCTTGGAGGACAGTAGTTTTTCCAGCTTGGCGATCTCCGCGAGCAACTGGTCGCGTTCGGCTTCGAGTTCGATGCGAGAGAATTTGGTGAGGCGGCGCAGCCGAAGTTCCAGAATGTACTCAGCCTGGATCTGGCTCAGGTCGAACACGTCGATGAGTTTGGCGCGCGCCTGCTCGGTGTCGTCGCTCGCGCGAATCACCTGGATGACCTCGTCGATGTCGAGAATGGCCACGAGCAGGCCGAGCACGAGGTGCAGGCGTTCCTTGCGGCGGGCCAGCCGGTAAGCGGAGCGGCGGGTGACGACCTCGATGCGGTGATTGACGTAGACGTGCAGCAATTCGAGCAGGCCGAGGGTCTGCGGGGCTCCGTTGACGAGGGCGACTGCGTTGATATTGAACGAGTCTTCGAGCGGGGTGTAGCGGTAGAGCTGCTCGAGCACGGCGTCGGGGCTGAACCCGGTCTTGATGCCGATTACGAGACGAAGCCCCTTGGTTCGGTCGGTCAGGTCGGTGACGTCGGAGATGCCGCTGAGCTTCTTCGAGTTGACGCCGTCCTTGATCTTCTCGATCACCTTTTCCGGGCCGACCAGATAGGGGAGTTCGGTCACGACGAGCCCGGTCTTGCGGGCGCTGATCGACTCGACCGAGACGCGCGCCCGGGTCTTGAAGCTGCCACGGCCGGTGCTGTAGGCATCCTTGATGCCAGCCAGACCGACTATCGTGCCGCCGGTGGGCAGGTCGGGCCCCGGCACGAACTCCATCACGTCGTCCAGGGTCGCGTTCGGGTGCGCGAGCAAATGCCGGGCCGCTCCGACAACCTCGATCAGATTGTGCGGTGCCATGTTGGTCGCCATGCCGACGGCGATGCCGCTCGTGCCGTTGACCAGCAGGTTGGGGTAGGCAGCCGGCAACACATCGGGCTGGGTCAGCTGGTTGTCGTAGTTGGGCACGAAGTCGACGACGTCTTCGTCGAGGTTCTCGGTCATGGCGAGGGCCGGGGCCGCCAGACGGGCTTCGGTGTAGCGGGGAGCAGCCGGCCCGTCGTCGAGAGAACCGAAGTTGCCGTGTCCGTCGATCAGCGGCACCCGAAGCGAGAATGACTGGGCCATGCGCACGAGGGCGTCATAGATGGCGGTGTCGCCGTGCGGGTGCAGCTTGCCCATCACCTCACCGACAACACGGGCGCTCTTCACGTGCCCCTTGTCGGGACGCAATCCCATTTCGTTCATCTGGTACAGGATGCGTCGCTGCACCGGCTTGAGACCGTCCCTGGCGTCGGGCAGGGCGCGCGAGTAGATCACCGAATAGGCGTATTCGAGGAAGGACCCCTGCATCTCGACCGAGACATCGACGTCCTCGATGCGTTCGGTGCTGGCTGTGCTGGCGGCGGGTGTGGTGCTGTCTGAGCGGCTCATTCGCGAATTCTGCTTCAAGCGTGCGGCGGCGACCGAGCGATCCGGTCGGGCTGCACTACGTCTGGGGCGCTCTCGGGAGCGCTGGAGGGCGCGGGTTCGTCCCTGTGAAAGAATAGAACCCGATGCTCACCATGCTACCGGCCCGCCAATTCAGTGCCCTGCGCCTGGCCGATGTTCTCACCAGTTCCCTCGATGCCGTCTGTGCCAGACCGAATTCGCTCGGGTTGCCCGCGGTGCGCAAAGCGGTCGTGATTCTGGCGGACGGCCTCGGCGTCAGCTCGATCCGTGCTCGGGCCGGGCACGCCCGTTTTCTGGCTTCCCGCCTCAACAAATCCAGCATCATCGACGGAGTCTTCCCGGCAACGACCGTGGCGGGGATAGCGACCCTGACCACCGGGGTGGAACCGGGCCAGCACGGTCTGGTCGGCTACCAGGTGCTCGATGCGGCTCGCGACCGGGTCGTCAACCAGCTGACCGGCTGGGACGCGGGTATGCAGCCCGCGACCTGGCAGCGGGCCCGCACCGTCTTCGACCGGGCCGCCGCCGACAACGTGCCCAGCTTCGCCATCGGCCCGAAAAAGTTTTTTGACTCCGGCTTCACCCAGGCGGTATTGCGCGGGGCTCAGTACGTGCCCGCCGAGAAGGTGGCCGATCGTTTTGCCGCTGCGCGCAGCATCCTGAATGAGAACCCCGCCGCCCTGATCTACCTGTACGTCGCTGAACTTGACGTTGTCGCCCACGCGCACGGCTGGGAGTCGGACCGCTGGTTGGCCGTGCTCGAGAACCTCGACTCGGAGGTGACCCGGTTCGCGGCGACTCTGCGCTCCGATGAGGGGCTGCTCCTCACCGCAGACCACGGCGTGATCGACGTGCCGAGCACCAAACACGTTCTGTTCGACACCGAGCCGGCACTCGTCGCCGGGGTTCGCCACGTGGCGGGGGACCCGCGCTGCGTGCAGCTCTACCTCGAACCGGAGCAGTCCGCGGTCGACGCTGACTCACTCGCGGATGCCTGGCGGCAGTCGCAGGGGGATCGCGCCTGGGTCTACACCCGCGCTGAGGCGGTGGCGGCCGGCCTCTACGGGCGCGTGGCCGACGAGGTGCTGCCGCGCATTGGCGATGTGCTCATTGCCGCCCGCAAGGGGATCGCGTACTACGATTCCCGGCCGGCGAACCAGAAGGCGCGCAACATGATCGGGCAGCACGGTTCCCTCACCGATGAGGAAGTGCGCGTGCCGCTGATTCGTGCGGGTGCCTTCGAACGATAGCGAAGACATTCCGGCGCCCCGGCTGGGGCGCCGGAGCGGTTAGACCGGGTACTGACGGCGCTTGACCTGCGGCTTGGGCAGACGCATCGGCCGCAGCTGCAGCGCGCGCATGGCTGCATACCAGCGGATGCGCTCGGCCTTGTCCTCGCCGAATTTGGCCTCGATCTTCTTGGTGAGAATGAAGCCGAGTGCGACGCAGTCGATGACGGCGAGGATGAAGAATGCCCAGAGCGCGAAGATCGCGTAGACGTCAATGCTCGGAATCGTCGTGAGCAGGATCACCAGGAACATGATCGGGATCATCAGTTCGCCGACGTTGAACCGCGCGTCGACGTAGTCCCGGGCGTAGCGCTTCTGCGGACCGCGTTCGCGCAGCGGCAGATACTTGTCGACTCCGGCAGCCATGCCGGCCCGAGCGACATCCCGAGTTGCTGTGGATTTGGCGCGCGCCTGCTTGGCGGCGAGCTTGCGGTCGTCCGGCACCAGCGGGCGCTTGTTGGCCGCTTCCTGCTTCTTGCGGGTGGGGGTCGCCTGACCCTTGCCGGAAGTGGGCGCGAGACCGAGGCGCGCTGCGGTCTCGTCTGCGCTTTCAATCGACGGCTGGGCGTCGGGGTTTACGGGAGTCTTAGCCACATCAAATCCTTGCAATTGGGTGCTTTAAGATTACCCGTATGACTGGTAACCCACAGACAAATTCCCCAACCACGGGCTCCGCCGCACACTCGGAAGCGGATTCGGGGGCGCAAAACGCCCTCCGCACCGCCGTCGAACAGGGGCTCCCCACCACGATCGCCGACCTGTGCGCGTTGGTGCGCATCCCGTCGGTATCCTGGGCCGCTTTCGACCGTGCCCATGTCGCCGCCAGCGCCGACGCCGTAGTGGCTCTCGTGCGCCACCTCGACGTGTTCGAGTCCGTCGACATCGTGCAGGCAGGTATACCGGGCGGGACCGAAGTCGGCCAGCCAGCCATTCTCGCCTCTCGTCCGGCGCGCAACGGCCGGCCGACCGTGCTCCTCTACGCTCACCATGACGTTCAGCCTCCCGGCAAGGACGAAGACTGGGAGTCCGACCCGTTCACCCCGACCGTCCGCGGCGACCGGCTCTACGGGCGCGGTGCCGCCGACGACAAGGCCGGGGTGATGGCGCACATCGCCTCCATTCGAGCTCTCGTCGCCGCTGTCGGCCGCGACTTCGATCTGGGGCTCGCGCTGTTCATCGAGGGAGAAGAAGAGTTCGGCAGCCGCTCGTTCGCCACGTTCCTGGATGAGAACCGCGAGGCCCTGCGCGGCGATGTGATCGTCGTGGCCGATTCCAACAACTGGGACGTGAACACGCCCGCCATCACGACTGCACTACGCGGAAACGTCACCCTGCGGTTGACCGTGCGCACGCTCGAGCATGCTTCGCACTCCGGCATGTTCGGCGGAGCAATCCCGGACGCCATGCTGGCGATGATCAAACTGCTCGCGACGCTGTACGGCGATGACGGTTCGGTTGCCGTCGCCGGACTGACCAGCATCGACGTGCCCACCCCCGACTACTCCGAGGAACAGCTGCGCGCCGAGACCGGGCTCCTGCCCGGCGTCAGCCCGATCGGACACGGTTCCATTCTCAGTCGAATCTGGTCGCAGCCGGCTCTCACCGTCACCGGCATCGACGCCCCGAGCGTCGACAACGCGTCGAACACGCTCACACCGAGCGTCAGCGTTCGAATCAGCACGCGCATCGCCCCCGGGCAGTCCGCGGTCGAGGCCGCGGTCGCCATCGAAACGCACCTGCGTGAGCACGCCCCCTTCGGCGCGTCAGTCGAGATCGACGATATCGACACCGGCGAACCCTTCCTGGTCGACACCAGCGGCTGGGCCGTGACCGAAGCGCGAACGGCCATGACGGATGCCTGGGGCACGCCGCCGGTGGACATTGGCGTCGGCGGTTCGATACCGTTCATCGCCGACTTGGTGCGCGTTTTCCCGGCCGCGCAGATTCTCGTGACTGGGGTAGAAGACCCTGACTCCCGCGCCCACAGCCCGAATGAATCCCTGCACCTGGGAGTTTTCAAACGGGCCGTACTGAGTGAAGCGTTCCTGCTCGGTCGCCTGAATGAGCGCACCGGTCATTGACCTCGAGAACCCCGCTCAGGGAAGTATGAGAGCGTGGGAATGCCCAGGTCGACTTTCTGGTTGTCCCAGATAGCATTGTCTAGACCAAAACCTGCGTGCGAAGCAGTCACTGCGCGAACCAAGGAGAAGCATGACCGACACCATGACCCCGACTATCAGCTCCGCTGACATAGCGACGCCTAGCGCCGCGCACGGCATCGCCCTCACCGAGGTCGCGGCACTCAAGGTGCGCAGCCTGCTGACCCAGGAAGGCCGCGAAGACCTCCGTCTGCGCGTCGCCGTGCAGCCCGGCGGATGCTCCGGCCTGATCTACCAGCTGTACTTCGACGAGCGGGTTCTCGAAGGCGATGCCGTCGTCGACTTCGACGGTGTCGAGGTCGTCGTGGACAAGATGAGCGTCCCGTACCTCGATGGTGCCTCGATCAACTTTGAGGACACGATCGAGAAGCAGGGGTTCACCATTGACAACCCGAACGCCGGCGGCAGCTGCGCCTGCGGCGATTCCTTCAGCTAAGCATCCGCTTTAGAAAACCTGCAGGGCAGGAACATTATCACCCGATAATGTTCCTGCCTTTTTTTGCTTCCAGCCCGTCATTCCCCAGCCGTTTTCCCGTCGACTCGCCTGATTTAGCCAGCCATCAGCGGTGGCGCTGCAGAAAACCTCGCCGCCACGACCCGAGGGTGCACGTCGGGCACGTTCTCGCGGAGTAGGCTGGGATGGATCAAAACACTTCCTGAGAAGTGTCCTCGAATCTCCCGAAAGGTCCCCGGTGCGCAATAACCACCGCCTTCGTTGGGCTGCTATTCCGCTCGCAGCGACGTTAGCCGTTGTACTGGCCGGATGCACGCAGGCCCAGCTCCACGGCTTCCTGCCCGGCTTTACTGAAGAGGGTGAAGCGCCGGTCAGCAATCAGACCGATCGCGTCGCCGGACTGTGGACCACGGGGTGGATCGTTCTCCTCGTCGTCGGCCTCATCACCTGGGGGCTGATCATCTGGACGATCGTGGTCTACCGCCGCCGGAAGGGCCAGACCGGACTCCCGGTTCAGCTGCGCTACAACATGCCGATCGAGATTTTCTACACGGTCGTGCCGCTCATCCTGGTCGTCGGATTCTTCGCATTCACGGTTCGAGACCAGATCGCCATTGAGACCCGATTCGAGACCCCCGACGTCAAGATCGAGGTGCAGGCCAAGCAGTGGGCCTGGGACTTCAACTATGTCGACGAAGACGTCTATTCACCGGGCATTCAGGGCCAGCCGGATCCTGACGGTGAACGCGGTTCACTCATAGAGTCTGAACTTCCCGTCCTGGTTCTGCCGGTCGACCAGAAGGTTGAAATCGCTCTCGAATCTCGCGATGTCATCCACTCCTTCTGGGTCATCGATTTCCTGTACAAGAAGGACGTCGTTCCCGGTAAGACCAACTACATGTCGGTCATCCCCGAACGCATCGGTACCTTCAAGGGCAAGTGCGCCGAGCTGTGCGGCGAGTACCACTCGCTCATGCTCTTCAACGTCGAGGTCGTCTCTCAGGAGGACTACGACACCTACATCCAGACTCTGCGTTCCGCGGGCAACGTCGGCCAGCTCGACAACAATTACGACCGCAATCAGAATCAGCCGGGCACGAGTGCCCCGACGGCTCCGGAGGGCAACTAAACCATGAGCACGACCATCGCACCAGTCGAGTCACGTCCGGCACTGCCGGTCTCTCCGTCTGCGGAGCCCAAGGGAAATATCCTCGTTCGGTGGATCACCTCCACCGACCACAAAGTCATCGGGTACATGTACCTGATCACGTCGTTCATCTACTTCTGCCTCGGCGGCGTCATGGCACTCATCATTCGCGCCCAGCTGTTCGCCCCCGGACTCGACGTCGTGCAGACGAAGGAGCAGTACAACCAGCTGTTCACGATGCACGGCACAATCATGTTGCTGATGTTCGCGACACCGCTGTTCTTCGGATTCGCCAACTTCCTCGTTCCGCTGCAGATCGGCGCTCCCGACGTTGCGTTCCCGCGTCTCAACGCGCTCGCGTACTGGTTCTTCAACTTCGGCAGCCTCATCGCCGTTGCCGGGTTCCTGACCCCGCAGGGTGCTGCGTCCTTCGGATGGTTCGCCTACCAGCCGCTCGCCAGCACGACATTCTCACCGGGAATCGGCGGCAACCTGTGGATGGTCGGGCTGGGCCTGTCGGGCTTCGGTACCATTCTCGGCTCGGTCAACTTCATCACCACAATTATCACCATGCGCGCCCCTGGAATGACGATGTGGCGGATGCCCGTCTTCACCTGGAACACGCTCATCACGGCTCTGCTCGCCTTGATGGTGTTCCCGGTGCTTGCCGCAGCCATGCTCGCCGCCGCATCCGACCGGATCTTCGGCTCGCACATCTACGACTCGGCCAACGGTGGTGCCATACTCTGGCAACACTTGTTCTGGTTTTTTGGACACCCCGAGGTGTACATCATCGCCCTGCCGTTCTTCGGCATCGTGTCTGAAGTCTTCCCGGTGTTCAGCCGCAAGCCGATGTTCGGGTACAAGACGCTGATCTACGCGACCATCTCCATCGCCGCGCTGTCCATCTCGGTCTGGGCGCACCACATGTACGTCACCGGCTCGGTGCTGCTACCGTTCTTCTCGCTCATGACCATGCTCATCGCGGTCCCCACCGGGGTGAAAATCTTCAACTGGATCGGCACCATGTGGCGAGGGTCGCTGACCTTCGAGACGCCCATGATCTGGGCCATCGGCTTTCTCGTCACGTTCACCTTCGGTGGTCTCACCGGCGTGATCCTGGCCTCGCCGCCGCTCGACTTCCACGTATCCGACACCTACTTCGTCGTCGCCCACTTCCACTACGTGGTCTTCGGTACCGTCGTATTCGCCATGTTCAGCGGGTTCTACTTCTGGTGGCCCAAGTGGACCGGCAAGATGCTCAACGAGAGTCTCGGCAAGTGGCACTTCTGGTTGCTGTTCATCGGCTTCCACACCACATTCCTGATCCAGCACTGGCTCGGAGTTATGGGAATGCCGCGTCGGTACGCCACCTACTCGCCGGAGGATGGTTTCACCTGGATGAACCAGGTATCAACCATTGGCGCCATGATCCTCGCCGTGTCCATGATCCCGTTCTTCCTGAACGTGTACATCACGGCCCGCAAGGCGCCCCTGGTCACGGTCAACGACCCGTGGGGCTACGGCTCCTCGCTCGAGTGGGCCACGTCTTGCCCGCCGCCGCGACACAACTTCACCTCCATTCCCCGCATTCGGTCCGAACGCCCGGCCTTCGACCTCAACCACCCCGAAGCTGGCATCCCCGTCGGAATCGGACCCGGCAAGGATGCGCCCGATGCGCCCGTCTACGACATCGACTCGAATCAGGTGAAATAAGTGAAGACCAACGTCAACCTGCTCTGGGTGCTCACCGTCTTCTTCGGAATCGTCACGGTTGTGTACGTCGGCTGGAGCCTGCTCGATCCCTTCCACGGCCAGATTGAGTGGGCCGGCACGTTCATGCTCGCCCTGTCCACGCTGCTCGTGGCCTTCGTCGCGTTCTACCTGGACAAGGTGCACGCCGCTCAGGGTGGGGAGCTTCCCGAGGACCGTCTCGATGGCAACATCGACGACGGGGATCCCGAGATGGGCTTCTTCAGCCCGTGGAGCTGGTGGCCGATTTTTCTGGCCGCCGCCACGGCGCTGGTCTTCCTCGGTCTCGCCGTGGGTTTCTGGGTCTCCTTCATTGGACTCGGCCTGGGTCTGATCTCCCTAACCGGATGGGTGTACGAGTACTACCGCGGCGTGTTCGCCCGCTAAACACACAACACCAACCGATACCGATCTGCCGCTGCTGGCAGGTCGGTATCGTCGTTTAACGTTCGGCCAGGCCGTGTCAGGGCAGGTGCGTGTTGGAGTCAGACTGTGACAGCGCCGGGCAGTGTCCGGGTCGGGTGTGCCAGCGCAGGTCTGTGTCCCGGTCGGGCTGTCTCAGCGCGGGTCCGTGGCGCGGCGCCGAAACCCGAAGATGTCGAAGGCGATCGTCACGTCCTGCACCGAAGCTGGGACCGGCTCAGGGCCCGTCGGTGCAGCGTGGTGCGACGACGGGCCCATGCCGATGAGCGAGGCCACCTCGGCCACTGAGAGCGCTACGGTTTCTTCGAGGTGCTGGGCGCTCTCCAGGGCGAACCAGGCCGCGAGGCTGACTTCGAGGTGCGCGGCCTTGTCGGCCTGTATCTCCACGGCCAGGCCGGCCCGCCGGAGCTCTCGCAAATGCGTCGGTCGGGGGACCACCACGAGCAGCAGCCCGCCGGGTCGGAGAACGCGATGGAATTCCGCAGCATTGCGGGGCGCGAACACGTTGAGGATGACATCGACCGCAGCGTCCTGCACGGGCAGCGGGGACCAGACATCCGCTACCAGCCCGTCAATGCGGTCATGCGAGCGGATGGTTCGGCTCACCGCAGTGGGGGAGAGGTCCATGCCAAGCGCCCGAACGTCCTCGCCTAGGGGCAATGCCTCGCGCAGATAGTAGCCGGTACCGCAGCCTACGTCCAGAATACGGCGGGGATGCTCGGGGGAAATGACGACGCGAATGGCGGCCTGGAGCGGCTCGTACCAGCCGGCCGCGAGAAAACTGTCGCGGGCATCGAGCATGGCTGCGCTGTCGCCGATGAACTTGGGCGGGCCGGTGAGGAGGTTGATGAAACCGCGCTTGTTGACGTCAAAGGAATGCCCCGTGCCGCATCCCAATCGGAGTGCGCCCGTCGGAGCGAGGGGCAGAAAGCAGTTCGGGCACCGAAGCCACTCCGATAACGTCTGGAGTGACATCGATGCCCGATCTGTGGTGGTGCCTGAAGAGCGCTACTTATCGGTGATCGCCGCCTGGTGTTCCTGGTCGGTGATCGCTGCGGGGTGGTCGCTGTGAGCGCGATTCAGCTCGGTCTGCGTGACCGGAGTGATCCGGTCTTCGAAGAACCACCGGGACAGTCCGGCGCGAACCTTCTCGGCGGGGCCGATCTTGCCCTGGGCGTTGGGCCGAAGCATGAGCGGCTTGAAGTCGCTGTAACTCACCAGTTTCCAGCGCTCGTACTCATCGACCGGCTGGTGCACTTCGACGAACTCGCCGCCGGGCAGTCGAACGATCCGGCCTGACTCGTAGCCGTGCAGCACGATCTCGCGGTCCTTCTTCTGCAACGCGAGGCAGACGCGCTTGGCGATGAAGAAAGCCAGAATCGGTCCCAGCAACGTTGTGGCCTGGAGGGTGTGGATAACACCTTCCATGGTGAGGTGGAAATGCGTGGCCATGATGTCCGACGACGCTGCAGCCCAGAGTGAGGCGTAGAACGTGACGCCGGCAGCACCGATAGCGGTGCGGGTCGGGGCGTTGCGCGGACGATCCAACACGTGGTGCTCGCGCTTGTCCCCGGTGATCCAGGCTTCGATGAACGGGTAGACCATGACGGTGACGATGAACAGTCCAACCACGGCCAGTACGACCACGATGTTGAGCGAGTAGGTGTGGTTCAGCCACACGACCTCCCACCCCGGCGGAATCAGGCGCATGGCGCCGTCAGCGAAACCGATATACCAGTCCGGCTGAGTACCGGCAGACACCGGTGACGGGTCATACGGACCATAATTCCAGATCGGGTTGATCGTGAACAGGGACGCGATCAGCATGACGACGCCGAAGACGATGAAGAAGAACCCACCGGCCTTGGCAGCGTACACGGGGAGCACCGGATATCCGACCACATTCTGGTTGGTGTGTCCGGCCGCCGGGTACTGGGTGTGCTTGTGCACGACGACGAAGAGGAGGTGCATCGCGATCAACGCGACGATGATCGCCGGCAGCAACAGGATGTGCAGCGAGTACAGCCGTCCAACTATATCGGTGCCGGGGAATTCTCCGCCGAAGAGCAAGAAGGAGGTCCAGGTTCCGATAACCGGGATGCCCTTGACCAGACCGTCGATGATGCGCAGACCGTTACCGGAGAGCAGGTCGTCAGGGAGGGAGTAGCCAGTGAATCCTTCGGCCATGGCGAGGATGAACAGGATGAACCCGATGACCCAGTTGAGCTCGCGCGGCTTGCGGAACGCACCGGTGAAGTAGATCCGCAGCATGTGCAGCCCGATGGCGGCGACAAACAGAAGAGCTGCCCAGTGGTGTACCTGGCGCATGAGCAGGCCACCACGAATGTCAAACGAAATGTCCATGGTCGACGACATCGCTACCGACATCGGGATGCCCTTGAGCGGCGCGTAGGAGCCGTCATAGACGACCTCCGCCATGGAAGCCTGGAAGAAGAAGGTCAGGAAAGACCCGGACAGCAGGATGATAACGAAGCTGTAGAGCGCAACTTCGCCGAGGAGGAAGGACCAGTGGTCAGGGAAGATCTTGCGACCAAGTTCTTTGACCGCGCCAGAGATGCTTGTGCGCTCGTCGATGTAGTTGGCGGCCGTGGCGGTGAAGCCACCGGCCTTCTTCGCCCCGACGGTTTGATCCCCAGCGGATTCGCGGGTGTTTACGGTTGTCATGCTCGCTCCCAGAAACTCGGGCCGACTGGTTCAGTGAAATCGCTCTGCGCGATCAGGTAGCCCTCAGCGTCCACGGCAATCGGGAGCTGGGGTAGTGCCCGCTTCGCCGGTCCGAAGATGACCTTGCAGTGGTTCTCAACGTCGAACTGCGACTGGTGACACGGGCAGAGCAGGTGGTGGGTGTGCTGTTCATACAGTGCCACCGGGCATCCTACGTGGGTGCAAATCTTTGAGTACGCCACGATGCCCTGGTAGGACCAGGTCTTGCGATCCTCTGATTCTACCAGGTCCGCTGGGTCCATACGAATTAGCAGGACGGCTGCCTTGGCCTTTTCTTCCAGGCGACCATGCTCCATCTCGGACAGCCCTTCCGGAATGACGTGGAAGGACGATCCCAACGTGACATCCGAGGCCTTGATCGGTGTGCCGCTCGGGTCCATGGTCAGGCGGACGCCCTTTTTCCACATGGTTTCGTTTAGGAGGTCGACGGGGTTCTGGTCCATCGGACCGAGCCCGCGGAACAGGACAACGGCAGGCAGCGGGAAGACGACGAGCGCGCCGATCAGGCTGTTACGAATGAGCGTGCGACGACCGAAGCCGGATTCTTCATTTGCCTGCTGAAATATCTCCACGGCGCGGGCCCGAACGGGTTCGGTTCCACGAACCGGATGGCGTTCGTCAACGCCTTCATGATCACTCATGAGGGCCTTGCCCCAGTGCACAGCACCGATACCGATGGCGAGTAACGCGAGGCTGAGCCCAAGACCGATGAACAGGTTGTTCAGGCGTACGGATCCCGGATCTTCCGGGACGATGGGAAAGGCCATGTAGGCGGCGATCGCGAAAACACTACCCACGATGGAAACGTAGAACAACGTGTAGACAGCGCGCTCCGCCTTGCGCTCTTCCTTGTGGTCAAGGTCGGTGATGCGCGGACGATGCGGTGGGAACCCCGGGTTGACCAGGGAATCCCGTGTGACGACGGCGGTGCTTGCGGCGATTGGAGCAAGCGAGTCGCCAGGCGAGTCGGCGGCGGTTACGTCCTCCGCGCCGTTATCGTCCTTGACCATTGTTCTCCTTTGTGGGCTGTGAAAATACTCTGCGCGCTCGTGCTGCGCGGCGTTCGGGTGAAACGGGGGAACTGGTCAAGACCGATTCCCGGTCATCAGTTGGATTTTGCGGTGATCCACACGGTCAGGGCCACGATTGCGCCCAGCCCGAAGATCCAGATGAAGAGGCCCTCAGCCACCGGCCCCAGGGAACCGAGTGCTAAGCCGCCCGGAGACGGGTTGTCCTCGACGTACTTGAGGTAGGTGATGATGTCGCGCTTATCTTCCGGCGTGATGTTCATGTCGTTGAAGACGGGCATGTTCTGTGGGCCGGTGATCATGGCCTCGTAGATGTGCTGCGCCGACACGTTCTCGATCGCGGGGGCGAACTTACCCTCGGTCAGGGCGCCGCCAGCGCCGGCCACGTTGTGGCACATCGCGCAGTTGATGCGGAACAGCTCTGCGCCGTTTGCCGCATCGCCAGCAGCAGCGTCGAGCAATTCAGCCGCTGGAATTGCGGGGCCGGGGGCCAGCGAAGCGACATAGGCCGCGAGAGCTGCGATTTGCTCAGACGTGAACTGTACCGGCTTCTTCTGTGCCTGCGGGCCCTGCATCTGCATGGGCATCCGTCCGGTGCCGACTTGGAAGTCGACCGAGGCTGCGCCGACTCCGATCAGGCTGGGGCCTTCTGCGGAACCCTGGGCGCTCAGTCCATGGCAGGTTGCACAGTTTGCGGCGAAGAGCTTCTGGCCCTCAGCGATGGTCTGCTGGGAGGAAGCATCAGTTGTCGCAACGGCGGTGCTGGTACTGAAGGCCGCATAGGCGCCTCCGGTGAACAGCAATCCGATGGCGATGAGGGCAACGCTGGCGAGCGGGTGGCGACGTCCGGTTTTGCGTGGTCGGCGTGCTCGAGTCTTTTTGATCGTGGTCATGCTGAAGTAGTCCGCTCCCGTTTCTCAGTAAGAACTTCTATTTAAGAACGTAGATGACCAGGAAGAGCCCGATCCAGACGACGTCGACGAAGTGCCAGTAGTACGAAACCACGATGGCGCTGGTGGCTTCCTTGTGTCCGAAGTTCTTGACCGCGAAACCGCGCCCAATAACCAAAAGGAAGGCGATCAGGCCCGCCGTCACGTGAATTCCGTGGAAGCCGGTCGTGATGTAGAAGGCTGAACCGTAGGCGTTGGAGGAGAGTGAGATTCCCTCGGACACCAGGGTGGCGTATTCGAACACCTGGCCGGTGACGAAGATCGCGCCGAGGGCGTAGGTGAGGAAGAACCACTCGACCATGCCCCACTCGCTCGGCTTCCAGCCGGTCGACCGGGCCTGCAGCCGCTCGGCGGCAAACACCCCGAACTGACAGGTCACCGACGAAGACACCAACACGAGCGTGTTGATCAACGCAAAGGTGAAATTGTGCTTGTCCGCCTCGAAGAGCCAGAGCTCGGAAGAGGTCGAACGAAGTGTGAAGTAGATGGCGAAGAGCCCCGCGAAGAACATCACTTCGCTGCCCAACCACACAATGGTGCCCACAGCCACGCTGTTAGGCCGGTTCACAACGGGCGCACTCGCCGTCTGAGTAATTGAGGTGCTGGTCACCCCTCCATTATGGCCGATATTCCCCCAGGTTTTTCTCAATCTGCCATGCAAGTGACCTTTTATGCCCGATGGAGTGGTTCTTTTCCCGGGTGGTTTCGTTGTGAATTCGGGCGAGTCGGCCCCGTTCTCCTAAGATCGAAAACATGCTCGAATCGCAGACTTGGCCAAAGATTTTAGATTCCCTCCTGTCCGGTCGGGACCTGAGCGTGGCAGACGCCGCATGGAGCATGGAACGGATCATGCTCGGCGAGGCCAGCCCCTCCCAACTCGGAGCCTTCCTGGTCGCTTTGCGAGCCAAGGGGGAGACCGTCGATGAGATCGTCGGTTTTCGGGATGCTGTGCTGGAGCATGCCATTGAACTCCCCGTCAATCCGATGGCGCTCGACATCGTCGGAACCGGCGGCGACCAGTTCGGCACGGTCAACATTTCGACCATGGCATCGATCGTCTGTGCGGCGGCCGGCGTGCCGGTCGTCAAACACGGAAACCGGGCGGCCAGCTCAGCTTCCGGGTCGTCAGACGTACTCGGTGAACTCGGCATTGACCTGTCGCGAGACGCCGCTCGGGTGGCGCAGGTCTTTGAGGAGACCGGAATTACCTTCGCCTTTGCGGCGGCCTTTCACCCGGGCTTTAGGCACGCAGCCCTCACCCGGAGCGAATTGGGCATCCCCACCGTGTTCAACTACCTCGGCCCCCTGTGCAATCCGGCCAGGCCGGAGGCATCCGCTGTCGGTGTGGCGAACCTGGATCGGGTCCCCCTCTTCGTCGGCGTGTTTCAGACCCGCGGTGCGACCGCTCTTGTATTTCGCGGTGACGACGGGCTCGACGAGCTGACCACGACCGGGCACAGCCACATTTGGGAGGTCTCCCGCGGCCTCGTGACCGAACATGACATTGACCCGCGTGACCTCGGCATTGAGCGGGCGCAGATCAGCGACCTGGTTGGTGGCTCCCCACGGCACAACGCCGATGTCGTGCATTCCGTGCTTGCCGGCGGTCAGGGACCGATTCGGGACATCGTGCTGCTCAACGCCGCAGCCGGACTCGTCGCCTTCGACCTCGCCAACGATCCCGCTCAGGTGCAGGTTGCGATTTTGGATCGTTTTCGCAGCAAGCTGGTCGTGGCTGCCGAAGCGATTGACTCCGGTGCGGCCACGGCCAAATTGTCCGCCTGGGTGGCGGCGACCCGGATCTGACCCCGGCCTCCGTACACTCGGTCGCCCGCTACAACACGTCCTCGTCGACCCAACCGAACGTCTTGGTGACGGCCTTCTTCCAGTTGCGCAGCTGACGGTTGCGTTCTTCGTCGTTCATCTGGGGCGTCCAGCGGCTGTCCTCCTGCCAGTTTGTGCGCAGTTCGTCGAGTCCGCTCCAATACCCGACGGCGAGGCCGGCCGCGTAGGCGGCACCCAGGGCGGTCGTCTCGGCGACGACGGGACGCACCACGGGAACGCCGAGGATATCGGCCTGAAATTGCATGAGGGTGTTGTTGGCGATCATGCCACCGTCGACCTTGATCTCGGTCAGGGGGACACCGGAGTCGGCATTGACCGCGTCAATCACCTCCCGAGTCTGAAATGCTGTCGCCTCGAGCGCCGCCCGGGCGATGTGCCCCTTGTTCACGAACCGGGTCAGGCCGACCAGAGCGCCGCGCGCGTCGGATCGCCAGTATGGCGCGAACAGCCCCGAAAATGCCGGCACGAAATAGGCGCCACCGTTGTCCTCGACCGTTTTGGCGAGATCTTCGATTTCGGCCGCCGAGCCGATCAGGCCGAGGTTGTCCCGCATCCACTGCACGAGAGAACCGGTGACGGCGATGGACCCCTCGAGGGCATAGTGCGGCGCCGCATCGCCCAGCTGGTATCCGAGGGTCGTGAGCAGACCGTTCTTGGAGTGCACGATTTCGGTGCCGGTGTTGAAGATCAGAAAGTTTCCGGTGCCGTAGGTGTTCTTGGCCTCGCCCTGGTCGAACGCGGCCTGGCCGAAGGTCGCGGCCTGCTGGTCACCGAGGATACCCGCGACGGGAACTTCCCGGAGCAGGCTTGAGCCATGGGCCGTTCCGTAGACCTCCGATGAGGAACGAATCGACGGCAGCATTGATTTTGGCACGTCGAAGATGGCCAGGATCTCGTCGTCCCACTGCAGAGTTTCGAGGTCCATGAACAGAGTGCGGCTCGCGTTGGTGACGTCGGTGGCGTGGACGCCGCCGTCGACCCCACCGGTCAGGTTCCAGAGGACCCAGGAGTCGGTGGTGCCGAACAAGAGATCACCGGCATCCGCTTTCGCGCGGGCGCCCTCGACGTTTTCGAGGATCCAGACGATTTTGGTGCCGGAGAAGTAGGTGGCCAGGGGCAGGCCTACCTTGTGCTTGAATCGTTCCACGCCGCCGTCGGCGGCCAGGCGGTCGACAATGGGCTGGGTGCGGGTGTCCTGCCAGACGATGGCGTTGTACACCGGAATGCCGGTCGTCTTGTCCCAGACCACGGTGGTTTCGCGCTGGTTGGTGATGCCGATGGCTTTGATATCGTGGCGGGTGAGATTGGCTTTGGACAAGGCCTGGCCGATCACCTCGCGGGTGTTGTCCCAGATTTCTTTCGGGTCGTGTTCAACCCAGCCGGCCTGCGGAAAGATCTGTTCGTGCTCCAACTGCCCGGTTGACACGATGGATCCACCCTTGTCGAAAATGATGGCGCGGGAACTGGTCGTTCCCTGGTCGATCGCGAGAATGTAGTCAGTCATTGGGATGTGTCCTCCTTGTGGATGGTGCGCGAGGTACCGGTAGGTGCTCCCGAACGCGTCGGCTCCCGGAGGACCGACACGCTCGAGTGCGTTAGCTGACGAGGGGGAGCAGAGCCAGTGCAGCCCAGCCGGCTAGCAGCCCGCCGATGATCGGGCCAACGACGGGTACCCAGGAATAGGCCCAGTCCGAGCTGCCCTTGCCCCTAATCGGCAGGATGAAGTGGGCGATGCGCGGGCCGAGGTCACGGGCGGGGTTGATGGCATACCCGGTTGGCCCACCTAGGGAAGCGCCAATGGCGATAACGAGGATGGCGACGGGAAGCGCGCCGAGAGCCGCCAGGCCGCCGCTGGCTCCCTGGCGATCACCGCCAAAGGCGATGACAACGAAGACCAGCACGAAGGTGCCGATAATTTCGGTGACCAGGTTCCAACCGTACGAGCGGATGGCCGGCCCGGTTGAGAAAACCCCGAGTTTGTTGGCCGGGTCGGGTTCGGCGTCGAAGTGCTGCTTATACGCGAGCCAGCAGGCGATGGCGCCGAGAATTGCGCCGATCATTTGGGCCCCAATGTAGGCCATAACAGACAGGGCATTGACGGGAACGCCCATGCCGAATTCCTGGGCACCATTCGCGACGAGACCCAGGGTAACGGCAGGATTGAGGTGCGCCCCCGAGCGGTAGGCCACGATGACGCCGGCGAACACCGCAAAGCCCCAGCCGAAGGTCACCATGAGGAACCCACCACCGAGCCCCTTGTTTTTGGCCAAAGCCACGTTGGCGACGACGCCGGTTCCGAGCAGAACCAGCATCGCTGTGCCCACAACTTCCGAGACGAAAACAGCTCCGATATTTTCCACGAGAACCTTCCTGATCAGGCCGGGGATGCCGAAGCTACCCCTCTACGGTGAGCGGATGGAATCAACATAGCGCGGGGCGTCGCGGAGGGGAATAGGCTGCTCGAGTTCGTTCGAGCCCTGTGCGATCGTGGTCGGGTCGCGTATGTTGGTCGTGGGAAAATGCGCGTGGGGCGCAGCGTCCGATCGATCCGTGGCAGCACCGAGCGAATGGCAGGTCATGAAGAAACTCATCAACAATCCGAAGAACGTCGTCAACGAGGCCGTCGCCGGATTCGAGGCCGCGCACGCCGATATTGTGCGCGTCTCACCCGATCCGCTCTTCATTGTGAGAGCGGATGCCCCCGTGCGCGGCAAGGTGGGACTCGTCAGCGGCGGCGGCAGTGGACACGAACCTCTGCACGGCGGATTCGTGGGTGTCGGGATGCTCGATGCCGCCGTTCCCGGGCCGGTCTTCACATCCCCGACGCCGGATCCCATCCTCGCCGCGACCCAGGCCGTGGATGGCGGAGTGGGGGTGCTGCACATCGTAAAGAACTACACCGGGGACGTGCTGAATTTCGAGACCGCAGCCGATCTCGCATCCGCTGAAGGAATTGAGGTTCGCACGGTCATCGTCAATGATGACGTCGCGGTGAAGGACTCGCTCTATACTGCGGGACGCCGCGGTGTGGCCGGAACGGTGCTGGTCGAGAAGATCACCGGGGCCGCTGCAGAACGCGGCGATGACCTGGCTGCTGTCGTTGCCGTGGCCGAAAAGGTCAATTCTCGGGTACGCACGATGGGGGTGGCGTTGACGCCGTGCGTGGTGCCGCACGCCGGCGAGCCGAGCTTCGTGCTCGCTGACGACGAGATCGAGATCGGCATCGGAATCCACGGTGAGCCCGGCCGGGAACGCATCAAGCTCGAGCCGGCCGATGCCATCGTCGACCGCCTGCTCATGCCCATTTTGGAGGACCTGCCGTTGGCCAGCGGCGACCAGGTGCTGCTGTTGGTCAACGGCATGGGCGGCACGCCGCTGGTGGAGCTATACATCGTGTTCCGGCGCGCGGTCGAAGTGCTGCGCGAGCGGGGCATCACGGTGTCGCGTAGCCTCGTCGGCAACTACACGACGAGCCTCGAAATGGCGGGGGCGTCGATTTCCGTGCTGCAGCTGGATGCAGAGCTGACCGCCCTCTGGGATGCACCGGTGCAGACGGCCGCGCTACGGTGGGGACGATAGAAGGAGGCGCCGATGAGCCCGGACGCAAGAACAGACTCGGACCTGGATACCGCTTGGACCGTGCGGTGGATTCGGCGCAGTGCAGAGGTGTTGGCCGCCGAGCGCGCCGCGTTGAACACGCTCGATCGTGACATCGGAGACGGCGATCACGGCGAAAACATGAATCGCGGTTTTCAGGCGGTCCTGCCCAAACTCGACGGTCTGGCTGACGATGCGAACCCGAGTACCGTACTCAAGTTACTCGCCACCACGCTCATCTCCACCGTCGGCGGAGCCGCCGGGCCACTGTACGGCACCGCGTTTCTGAAGGCCGCCGGCGCAACTGCTTCCGTGGGCACTCTCGACGGTATGGCCCTTGTCGCCCTCTTGACGGCGGCCCGGGACGGCATCGTCCTGCGCGGCAAGGCCGGGGCGGGAGACAAAACCATGATCGACGCCTGGAGCCCGGCCGTCGATGCGGCCCAGGCCGCGCAGTCGGCGGGCGGGAGCGCACCGGCCGTGCTGACAGCGGCAGCGGATGCCGCAGCGCGGGGCGCCCGGGACACCGAACCGCTCGTGGCGCGGAAGGGCCGAGCGAGCTACCTCGGTGAGCGGGCGATCGGTCACCGGGATCCGGGCGCACAGTCGACGGCGCTCCTGCTACGCGCCGCGGCCGACGCGACCCGGGTGGCGGAGTGAGCGTGCCGGCATCCGCTGACCGGGTTGGCCTGGTTTTCGTCTCGCACAGCGCAAAGATCGCGGCGGGGCTGGTTGAACTAGCCCGTCAGATGGCACCGACCGTGCGACTCGTCGCTGCCGGTGGCACCGACGAGGGCGCAATCGGAACGAGCTTCGATATGATCACGACGGCACTGGCCGAGGCGGATGGTGGCGCCGGTGTGGTGATTTTGTGCGACCTTGGCTCGGCCATTCTGACCGCGGAAACGGCCCGCGATTTTCTCGACCAGGCGGAGCAGGATCAGGTACGGATTGTGGATGCTCCGCTGGTCGAAGGTGGAGTTGCGGCGGCGGTCGCCGCGGAAATCGGGGGAGACCTCGACGCCGTCGTGGCAGCCGCGCGCACGGCACTTCAGGCGGCCTACGCGGGCGAGCTTAGTGCCGATGCCGGGTCCGCAGATCCAGCCGAGGCTGGGGAGATCTCCCGCACCGTGATCCTGGTGAACAGGGACGGTCTGCACGCTCGTCCGGCGGCGGAATTCGTGACCCTCGCGAGCACCTTCGCGGTGCCCCTCACTGTGAACGGCACGGACGCGACGAGCCTGCTCAGCATCATGTCGCTCGGACTGGCCCGGGGGAGTAGCGTGCACCTGGCCTCGACCGACCCCGCGGCCGGGCCCGCAATCAGCGCCCTCGCGGCGCTGCTGGAATCCGGATTCGGCGAGGCCTAGCTCGCCCTGCACGTTTCGCCTACCATCTGCGTGCCTTTTTGTCTAATCGGGCGTATCGTAATGGCATGATTAAGGATAGGAAGACCCCACGCCGCCCGGAACAGTGGGGTGCGACCGATTTCCGGTCGTGCCCGATCTGCGGTCATGCGATGCGTGAACACACCATCGACCACTCGTCGCGAAACACGGTGGTCAATTGTCCAGTGCCCCACCCCGGGGCCTGGGATCGTGACGCGTTCGAACCGGTTAATGAATTCGGCATGGTCATGCACCATGCGCACGCCTGATCCGCAATTCTGATTGCGCGGCCAGCTCGCTGTCACTGGCTCAGTGCCGGCGAACGGATGCGGGAACTTCCGTTCCATGCGCCGTCAACGGTGAGGCAGATGGTGCGCCCCATCCGGTCACCACCGGGACCACTCCGGCCCAGACCGCGTGGTTTTCGCCATCGTCGACGGCCTCGCTCGGTGCACCACTGCGCGTCTTCATGCTCACCTCGGTGAGGGGTATGCACAGCACGATGGTCGCTGCCAGTTCGCGGCGCGTCATCGGGCGCACCTCTTCACTTCGGCCGGGCATGAGCCGTTCGGAGAGAACGAGCAGCGCTCGCTCCTTCTCTTTCGGCGGAACCACAGTCGGGACGCCGTAGATCACCACGCTGCGATAGTTCATGCTGCTGTCGAAGAGACTGCGCGCGTAGACCAGGCCGTCGAGTGCGGTGACACTGAGCCCGAGGCCCGACCCGGCTGCCGCGAGGCGCAACAGCCCTCCGCCAGTCGAACCATGGATGAGCACACTGTCACCGTCGCGGGCAAAGGCCAGGGGAATGATCAGCGGGTTTCCCTCGACGACGAGAGCGACATGGGCGAGGATCTGACCGTCGAGCAGGGCATACAGCGCGGCGCGGTCGACGATCTGCTGGTCGGCCAGCCGGCCTACCCGGGTGCGATCGGTGATGGGCAAGGTGGCGGTCGAAGTAGTCATTCCAACATCGTGGGTGGAGAACTGGCATAATCAAAGATCCACTTGCATTCGATACCGTTAGTCCAGTTTGGCGCCTGGGGCGCCCGTGACGGACCAGGGAGGCCGAGCCATGCCGTTCACCCCACCGATCACGCTCATCCGCGGCGGGACCGATTCGCTCAGCGCCCAGATCGTCGCTCAGCTGCGCAGCAGCATCCTGCTGGGGGAGATGCGTTCCGGCGAGAGCGTGCCGTCCAGCCGAGCGCTTGCTCATCGGCTTGGCGTGTCGCGGGGGAGCGTGGTCACGGCCTACGAGCAGCTCAACGGCGAGGGATATTTGGTCAGCACCCAGGGAGCGCCGACGCGCGTGGCCGTTCTGCTGCACGGGGAAACCCTCGCGGCGCCAGCGCGACCGATGGTGGAAGCGGGTCAGCAGTATCCGCTTGATGTGCTGGATTTGACACCGGGATACCCGTCGACCCGAAGATTGTCGGGGCGGGCCTGGACGGCCGCGTGGCGCCTAGCCGCCGCGAGACCCATTCCACAGACCGAACCACCCTTGCAGGGCACCCTGGCCCTGCGCACGGAAATCGCCGACCACCTGAGGCATGCCAGGGGAGTGCGGTGTGAGGCCGAGGACATCGTCGTCACGGCTGGCACGAGTGAAGCACTCGCTCTCGTGGTCCTGGCGCTGCGGGAACACCTGGAGTCCGGTGCAGGAAAGGATTCCGCTCGAGCACCGGTCGTCGCCGTGGAAACACCCGGCTATCCCGCTGCAACCCGGGCTTTGCAGCGCCTGGGCGCGATCCTGGTGCCGATTTCGGTCGAGGCCGACGGGCTGCCGATGAGCGCACTGCACGCGCTGACGGTTCCGCCCCAAGCGGTGCTGGTCACGCCCAGCCATCAGTATCCGCTCGGTGGCCGGCTCTCAGTGGATGCCCGCCTCCGCCTGCTGGACTGGGCGCGCCGCACGGACGCCTGGATCATCGAAGACGACTACGACAGCGAATTTCGGCATGTCGGACCACCCCTGCCGGCCCTCGCCTCGCTCGACAACGATGGCCGGGTCGTGCTCGTCGGAAGCTTTTCCAAGATTTTGACGCCGTGGTTGCGCCTCGGCTATCTGGTCATGCCCGCACGCGCAGCCGTGCGCCGGGCGGTGCTGGCGGTGCGTCACGACCTGCCCGGCCCGGTATCCGGCGTCGTGCAGGATGCCGCCGCCGAGCTCCTGGCGTCGGGGGCTGTACGCCGTCACATCGCCGCCACGCGCCGCGACTATGCCCATCGCCGAAGCCTGGTCCTGGACGCCCTGTCCGGCCGCCCGAGCACGACACTGTCCGCCCTGGATGGTGGGCTGCATGCGGTGCTCGGCTTGCAGAACCCGGCGCGGTCGACCGCGGCGATTTCGGAGCTGGCGGCCCGGGGGATCAGGGTCGCCGACCTTCGGGACTATTCAGCCGGGCCCGGTGCAGCGGATGCCCCGGCCGGTCTGGTGTTCGGATACGCCGCCGTCAGCGACACGGCCCTGGTGCGTGCCCTCGACCACATTCGCGCCGTGACCGCGGTGGATGCCGTTCCGGGCTGATCAGTGGGGACCTCGACCCGCCCTACTGGGTCTCGATGGGTGCCTGCGCGATCACGGTCCTGGCCGGCGCCCGCATCGTCAAAATGGCGGATGCTCCGAGGGTGAGCGCGACCCGCGGGCTGGTCGGCGGTATCTCGGTGATGTTCTGGGCCGTTGCCACCTGGCTCATCCCAGTACTGATCGCCGTGGGAATGTGGCGTCACTTCAAGCGTCACGTTCCACTGCGCTACCAAGCAACGCTGTGGAGCATCGCCTTTCCGGTCGGAATGTACGCGGTCGCTGGAATCTACCTCGGCCGGACCGACACGCTGCCACTCGTCGGACAGATCGGGACCGTCACACTCTGGGCGGCACTGGGAGTCTGGCTCATCATCTTTACCACGATGGCGCGCCAACCACTTTGGGGGCGTCGGATCCGGCGGGATGCCCGACGGCAGGAGACCGTTCCGCGGTAGCTCCGACGCGGTTTGAGGGTTCGCAGAATCCTTCTGTTGACATATTCGCCGGTATCGGCTGTGGAACCCGGCGAGGACGCGTGGTCGCAGGCCCGACACAAGTCATATCCCGCACGGCCCCGAGGGACAATTTGTCTCATAACCGATGGGTGATTTCAAGTGTTGGAAGCAACAGGGGCTATTTCCTCCTTCACGACGAGGTCGCGACCTTGTGCCCCTATAACTCGATTACGTCGGCATGATCCGCGCTCTCGGCGCGCAGGCCATCCCCTCGGCCGCGGATATCTGAACATCCTCGATCCCGGCAAAGCAACCGCGTCTGCTGCGTAGAAGAAAAACAGATCAGATTGTCTCAATAATGTGACGAGCGTACGGCTGGAGAAACTCTTATTTTGAGACAGTCCCTAGTCTGGTGTCCGAGGAGTCGAAAGCGGGAGCCAGCACGCCGCGCTTTTACGGAAGACCGCAGGATCCAGGCGCGACGATCCTTCGGGGATTGCCCCTAGCAGCGGTACGCCCAGCGACTCGAAATACCGGCGATTGTCGATCTCAATTTCAGACGGGTCGTTCGGCCACGACCCGATGATGAGACCCGCGACGGGGATGCCACGATTCCGAAGCGCTTCCAATGTCAGTTCGGTGTGGTTGAGTGTGCCGAGGCCGCTTCGGCAGACCACGATGGCCGCGGCATCTTGTCCGAACGACGCGGCAAGGTCGGCGAGTGTGTGACCGAACGGGTCGAGCCGTACGAGAAGGCCGCCCGCGCCCTCGACGACAACCCGGTCGTGGCTTTGGGTCAGTTGGTGGATGCGGTCTTCGTGCTCGCCGAGCGGGGGCAGTATCGCGAATTCACGGGCCGCTGCGGCGACTGGGGCCATCGGTGCCGAAAGTCGGATGCCTTCGGTGACGGAGCGTACGCCGGAGAGTCGGGCGACCTCATCCATGTCACCCGGTTCGCCCGGCATGACACCGGTCTGTGTGGGCTTGTCGACGGCTACGCTCAGGGTGCTCTTCGGAGGGCTTGGAAGCGCGGCTAGTGCGCACGCGAGGGCGGCGGCGGTGATCGTTTTGCCCACATCCGTGTCGGTCCCGGTGACGAAGAGGATGGGGGTTTCGGTGGCGAGCGTCATGCGGGCTCCAGCTGCGCCATGACCGTCGTTGGCGTCTGGAACGAAAGCAGTCGAATCCATTCGGGGTCCGGCCCCGCGAGCACGAGCGTGGGGAACGCTCGCGCGGTTTCCTCGAGCACGGTGATTGTTTCGAGTTCTGCGAGTTTGGCGCCAAGGCACCGATGGAGCCCGTGGCCGAACGCGAGCGAGTAGGCGGTGGGCGCGGTGCCGGCCGGATGATGTCCGCTGAGCTCGAGCAGGATTTCCGCACCGGCGGGCAGGTTTACTCCCCCCAGCATGCTGTCCGTGGCCACCGCGCGACGCCAAGTGTGGACGGACGACTCGGAGGCGAGCACTCCTCGTACGAACGTGGCGGCCGATGCGCCCTGCGCCAGCTCGTGCCACAACGTCCGATTCTGGAGCGCGCGGTAGAACGCAATGTTGATCAGCTGCGCCGTCGTCTCCTGCCCAGCGATCACGAGGAAGTAGCCGAGGGAGCATATTTCGGGCGTGCTCAGCCCTGCGGCGTCGAGCACGCCGAACAGCGAACCGTCCCCCTCGCTCGCAACGACGGTTTCGCGGAGCCACGCATAGAATTCAGCCGCGCTGGTGGCGAGCAAGACTTGGCGTTCCTCGTCGGGCCAGCCCCAGAATAATTCGAGAGAGTCCCGGCTCCACCGTTGGAGCAGCATTAGGTCGGGACAGTCGAACCCCGTCAGCTCCTGCATAATAACGGGCGGGATGCGGCGGCCGATGATATCCGCGAGGTCGATCGGTCCGCTTTCCAGTGCCTTGGCGGCGGTTTGGCAGCGCTGTCGGGTCAGCTTTGTCACGCGCGGGCCGATTGCGGCGACCTTGGCTGGAGTGAAAAACGCGGCGACCATTTTTCGGACGGCGCGATGCCGGTCGCCGGTTGCGGAGGCGAGCACCGGTGGCAGGGCGAAGCGCGCGCGGCTGAGCACGCGCAAGGCCGCCATGCTGAGGGGAACCACGGTCGTAAGGGCGTTCGTCGGCACGAACTCGTCGACGCGGCGGAACACTTCCCGCACCTCGCCGGGATCGCTTACGACGTGATATTTCGTGGGGGGTGTGCTCGCATCCGTTGGGAGAGCCGCCGCGTTCGAGGGCATCATGTTCGCGCCCGGAGCATCGAGGTCATGCGGGCGGTTGCCCAGAGCAGCCGGTCGGGGTCGGTGTTTGCGTGCGCCGTTAGTCTTAACCGAGAGATTCCATCCGGAACGCTGGGTGGGCGGAAGCAGCCGACGAGTATGCCCTCGTCGCGCAGCTGCTCTGTCACCTTCACTGCGATGTCGGGCGATCCGACGCGGATCGACTGCACGGGACCGGCTGCACGATCCACTCCGCAGGACGAGGCGATCAGGCTTGCGATGCGATGGAGGGCATCCAATCGGACCGGCTCCGCGAGGATGATGTGGCAGGCAGCGGCGGCCGCGGCCGCTGGCGCCGGGGCGAGTCCGGTGTCGAAGATGAAACTGCGGGCGGTGTTGACGAGGTGTTCGCGCAGCAGCTCCGATCCGAGCACGGCGCCGCCCTGCGCTCCCAACGCTTTGGAGAGCGTGGCGGTCACGACGACGTGCTCTGCTCCCGCGAGGCCGGCGGCATATACGCCTCCCCTCCCTGCTCCGAGCACTCCGACTCCGTGGGCTTCGTCCACGACGAGCAGTGCATCGTGCGTGGCGCAGATCATAGCGGTGTCGAGAAGGTTCGGGGCGTCTCCAAGCACGGAATATATGGATTCGATGACGACGATCGCTCGGGTCTGGGTTCGTTTGGCCAACAGGTCGTTGAGCACGGCAAGGTTCGAGTGGGGGATCGTTGTGATCGGAGAGCGCGACAGCCGGGCTGCATCGACGAGGGACGCGTGGATGTGTTCGTCGATGAGGATGAGGGTGTCCGGTCCGCCGAGAGCGGTCAGGATGCCGAGGTTGGCTGCATAGCCGCTGGAGAAGGTGAGTGCCGCGGGCTGCCCGGTTAGTTCGGCTAGCGCCAGTTCGAGGTCATTGTGAATTGGAAGCGTGCCGGTCACCACGCGGGACGCGCGCGCCCCCGTGCCGTACCGTTCGGTTGCCGCGATCGCGGCGGCCTTCAACCGCGAATCGGTCGACAGGCCGAGGTAGTCGTTGGATGCGAGGTCGAGGGGACGATCAAGCGCTCCCGTTCCAGCATCTTCGTCCGTGCCCGGTGTGATCCGGGTGGCGCGCACGGTTCCGCGGCGGTCGCGCACCCGTGCCGCATCGATAAGCCGGTCTTGCATTGTTCCCATCAGCCGTGCACCTGAGCGATGGCTCCACCGATGGCTTCAGCAATGTTGGTGATGTCCTGCGAGCTGCTCACGTAGGGCGGCATTGTGTAGACGAGATTGCGGAACGGCCTCAGCCACACTCCCCGTTCGAGCGCCGCACGGGTGACTGCGACCACATCGACGGGGCCGTCGAGTTCAATAACACCGACCGCGCCGAGGACGCGCACCTCTCGTACGAAACTGTACGAGGCGGCGGGTGCAAGCGTTGTGGCCAGAGCGGCACCGATCCGTGAGACCTGTAATTCCCAACCGTTCAGCAATCCGAGCGACGCGCTTGCCACGGCGCAGGCGAGCGGATTGGCCATGAACGTCGGACCGTGCAGGAGCACGCCCGGCGCGGATTGCTCGACCATCGTCGCCACCTCGGCCGTGCACAGCATCGCTGCGAGCGTGAGATAGCCGCCGGTGAGCGCCTTTCCCACACACATCACATCGGGAGCGATGCCGGCCCATTCGGTGGCAAATAACTTGCCGGTTCGGCCGAATCCGGTCGCGATCTCGTCGAAAATCAGCAGGATTCCCTGTTGGGTTGCTGCCCGCCGCAGAGCTTTCAGGCACCGTGGCGCGTACACATACATGCCTCCCGCGCCTTGCAGGATCGGTTCTACAATGATGCCGGCGATCTCGGCGCTGTGCCTGAGGATCGTCTCCTCCATCGCCTCCACCCAGGCGTCGACGGCGACATCGTCGGTGACGAGCTGGCCACCGATAAGGGTGGCTTTGGGTGGCCGCTGAAGGAACAGCTGAGCTGGCACCAGGTTTGGGAATGCGGAGTGCATTCCGTCTATCGGGTCGCAGACGCTCATCGCCCCTACGGTGTCCCCGTGGTAGCCGCCCTGAAGCGCCAAGAATTGCTGGCGGCGAGGACGGCCAGCAGACGCTTGATATTGGACGGCCAGTTTGAGGGCGACCTCCACCGAGACGGATCCGGAATCGGCGAAGAACACGTGCGCGAGCGGCTCGGGTGCGAGGCGCACCAGTTGTTCGGCCAGTCGCACCGCGGGCTCATGGGTGAGTCCGCCAAACATCACATGGCTGAATTGATCGATCTGTTTCCGGAGTGCCTCGTCGAGGACGGGATTCCGGTAGCCATGGATGGCGCTCCACCAGGAGCTCATGCCGTCGACTGCCTCGAAACGTGTGCCGTCCTCCGCCCTGAGGTGCAATCGCACCCCGGATGCGCCGGTGACCTCGTACGGTGCCGGACCGTTGAGCGCTGCGTATGGGTGCCAGACCAAACCGCGATCACGCTCCACGAGGGACCGCACAGCCGCACGGGTCTCAGGCATTGGGCGCGACGTGCGTGCCGGCTCCCCGCTGACGGAGAGTGACCCCGGAATGGTGATCCGTGCTGGGTGTGGCACCCAGAACGTGGAAGCCGGCGTCGGCGATCATTGCGAGATCTGCCTGAGCCTCCTGGCCTTCGCTGGTCAGGTAGTCGCCGAGAAAGAGAGAATTGGCGACCTGTAGTGCGAGCGGTTGAAGCGAGCGCAGGTGCATCTCGCGACCGCCGGCCATTCGTAATTCGGTGCTGGGGCAGGCAAAGCGGACCAACGCGAGGATGCGCAGGCAGGTGCCGGGAGTGAGCAGCCAGGTGCCTTCAAGCGGCGTGCCATCGAACGGCATCAGGAAGTTCACCGGGATCGATTCGCTGCCGAGGTCGCGCAGCGCGAACACCGCATCGATCAGCTCGACGTCGGATTCGCCCATGCCGACGATCAACCCGGAGCACGGCGAAAGTCCCGCATCTTTGGCATGCCCCACCGTCCGTACCCGGTCTTCGTATTCGTGGGTAGTGCAGATGTCGGCGTAGCGAGATTCGCTGGTGTTGAGGTTGTGATTGTACGCGTCAACCCCGGCGGCCTGCAGCTTCTCGGCCTGCCCTTGCTTGAGGATACCGAGACAGGCGCAGACTTCCACCTGCGGATGCTCCTCTTTCAGACGGTCGACCATGTCGGCAACCCGAGCGACGTCATGGTTGCTCGGTCCTTTGCCACTGGCGACAAGACAGACTCTGGATGCGCCCGCCCGAATCCCGACGGTCGCCTGCTCGACAGCCTCCTCGGGCTTCAGCCAGCTGTACTTCAAGATCTGCGCCGCTGAACCCAGTCGCTGAGAACAATAGTGGCAATCCTCCGGGCACAGCCCGGATTTCAGGTTCACGAGATAGTTCACCTTGACCATGTTGCCGAAGTGGGCACGACGGAGCAGTGAACCGGCGGCCATCAACTCCATCAACTCGTCGTCGTTGCTGCGAAGGATGGCGACAGCGTCAGCGCGGGTAAGCGTACCGCCGTTCAGTTGCTGGGCGGCAATTATTCCAAATTTATTGAACACCGTTCAAGGATACACTAGGACGAGCGGTATTTATCGCCTGGATCGTGCCCGTGAAGGTGCATTAAGACCCACTCACCCCGACGGAGGATTCAAATGGCACTGTCGCGGGAACAGATCGTCGACGCCGCGATGACGATCCTGCGCAGCTACGGCCTCGCCTCTCTGTCCATGCGCAACCTTGCCAAAAACCTCGGGGTGCAACCCGGAGCTCTCTACTGGCACGTCAAGAGCAAGCAAGACCTGCTGGTGCTGCTCGCCGAGCGCATACTCGCAACGACGCCGGCATGGACGGACCAAGTGGGGGCGCGTTCCGACCGTGCCGACGCGCGTCAGGCTGCGCTGGATATTCGCACAGCATTGACGTCCGTCAAAGACGGAGCCGAAGTGGTCTCGGTGGCCCAAGCTCTTAATCCGAGGCAACTGGCGCCACTGCAGCGATTGCGTGACACGCTGCCCGCCAATCTAACTCTGAGGCAGGCCGAGTGGGGCGTTCGAGCGCTCACCCACTACATCCTTGGCGCCGTGGCTGAGGAGCAGACCCACGCCGAGCTGATCTTGGCCGGCGTTGCTGCCAACGAAGAGTCGACCACCTACACGACCGAAGCATTCATCTTCGGAGTGGACGCGTTCCTGCGCGGCCTCGGCGCCACCGCCCCGCCCCACCCTGCACCGTGATCTACCTCGCAACCGAGGATCAACGCGCTGATCCAAGAGGACAGCTACACGCCGACGGTTAAAATTGAGATCCTCCAGTTTCTGGACTCACTCGGCCTGACGGCCTCCGATTCCGCGTCTTTCGCCTTCCTCCGACAAATACGCGACCGGCTTGTTGCGCGCCACCGCGCGGCCGCCACCCGTCCGGCGAGCACGGACGTCATCGCGGTCGTCGAGGCGGAGAGCCGGATCGCTGTGAAGCGATTTACGGATACGGCCGTGGCACCACTCAGGGTGGACCCGCCTACCCGCACGTCATGCTTCGACGGTAACGACGACCGCGGGATCGACGTCGGGCTGGTGACGAAACCGACGCACTCGATCCTTGCGGTTCATCCGCATGTCGATGACCAGGATGCCCCCGGCCGCTTGGTCTTCGGCCACGACCGGCCTGAATACACGGTGCAGCTCGCGTCCGGAACGAGAATTGTCGTGCTGGTCAACCATTTCAAAAGCGAAGGGTATGGACGACAACCGGACAATGACGCAAAGCGGCGTCAACAGACAACTAGCGTTCTGCGTCATAAATTCATTGATTAAATGCTATGAGTTATGTCACGAACTGGACGCCCAAAGACTGAGCTGATTCTGACCGATGAGGAACGGGAGTAGCTTCTGCGCTGGTCACGGCGACCGACGTCGGCGCAGGCGTTGGCGTTGCGGTCCCGGATCATCCTTGGCTGCGCTGGGGGGCTGGATAACACGTCGGTTGCCGCGCAGATGGGTTGTTCAACGAACATTGTCAGTGAGTGGTGTGCCCGTTTTCTCGCGTCTCAGTTGGATGGGTTGATGGATGGCCACGGCCCGGGTGCCCGGCTTCGATCAGCGCGGACCAGGTCGCGGAAGTGGTTGTAGCGACGTTGGAGTCCACGCCGAAAGACGCGTCGCACTCGTCACGAGCCAAGATGGCCGAGCGAAGTGGCCTGTTCAAGTCCACGATCGGACGTGTTTGGAAGGCATTCGAGGTCAAACCACACCGGCAGATCGGGTTCAAGCTGTCCAAAGATCCGCAGTTTGTGGAAAAGGTCTATGACGTTGTCGGCCTGTACTTGAACCCGCCGGAAGCGGCCGTTGTCTACTGCGTGGACGAGAAGACGCAGGTCCAAGCGTTAGCGAGATGGCAGCCAGCGTTTCCAATGATGCCGGGCATGCCCGAGAAACGCACCCACGACTACATGCGTCATGGCACGACCAGCCTCTTCGCCGCCTTCAACACCGCTGACTGCAGCGTCATCTCCAGCACCCATCGCCCGCGCCACTCGATCGAATTCCAGAAGTTCCTGAACAAGATTAACGCCGACGTCCCAGACGATTTGGCCGTCCATCTGGTCTGTGACAACTACAGCACTCACAAAAGTCCCACGATCAAGCGCTGACTCGAAGCCCACCCCCGTTTCACCATGCACTTCACCCCGACGTATTCGACTTGGATCGACCAGGTAGAACGCTTCTTCGCCTATGTCACCGCCGATCTCCTCCAGTGCTAAGACCACCGGAGCGTTCAAGCACTCGAAGCTGACGTCCGCAACTGGGTGAAAACATGGAACGAAAACCCGGAGCCCTTCATCTGGACCAAATCCGCAGTTCAAATCCTCGAATCCCTCAAACAACTTCTACAACGAACTTCCGACGCAGGACACTAGGGTTGCGGAGATCTAAGGTGCCCTTCGCACACGGGGCGAAGAGAAAATCGTGGTCCTCGGGATCTGTCCGTCTGGCCGCTCGCATCCCCGACGAAATTCTCCCTAATCGTGGGCACGGTCAAGGTGCCGCTTCCTCTTGCCAAGTCGGGGATGCGCCCGTGTATCGAGACATCGCACGCAATGTCGGCATGATCGATCAGCACGACCGGTCCTACCCAGCGCCGGTCTTAGGCAGGATCACCGAGAGTCCGGCCCGCTCCCCTCCGCTGCCCATAGATTCATGCTCGGTTGGCTCGATCCGTTGATGTCAAGCGGTTCAACTTCGGATTGCAAAGTGGTTTCGGCTCCTCAAGCCTGTGGTGGCAACGTGATTGAATCCTCGGCCGACCAGGCGATACAGGTACCACGCCGCGACGCCGATGGCTAGTGACGAGACCATTCCGAACCAAGGGGTACTGGCCTCCCAAGTCGGGTAGACGACCCAGTGGGTGAGGTAGATGAACAGGGATGCGCTGGCCAGTAGTCGAACGGCCGGAACGAGGGTGCGGGGCATCCGCAGCCGTTCCACCCAGATCAGCAACAGTATTCCGGCCACCACAACTGCTTCGCGTGCTGGATCCCCAAAAAATCCGATCGTGGCGACGATCGCCGCTGACGATGCCGCCACACGCTTCCAATTATTGTCGGCCCGGGCGATGACCCAGCCGAGCACGAGAGACCAGAGCACGGTGAACGGGGTGTATCGTTCAATTCCTTCTGCCTCGAGGCCGACGAGTGCGAATCGGGTCGTGACGGCTGCCGCGAACAGGGCGATCGGGAACGTCCACGGGTGCCGTCGTTCGAGGCGGTCGATTGGGCGAATTAGGAACATTGCCGCAAAGCCGAGCATGGTCCAGACGGCGACCTCGAGAAACCAGAATTGCCATTGCTCGTTCCACTTGCCGTCGCCGGGGACGAGGTGGTTGACCAGCAGCGCTGTGGTCCAGGTGTACTTGCCGGTGAGCACGGCGACGGCCCCTATCCACAACGTGGCCGGAATCGCGATCTGGGCTGCGCTTCTGAGCAGGCGGCGAACGCGCGTGGCCCCTGCAACGTCGGCGAGCTGAAACCTGGCCAGGTTGTATCCGGCGACGGCGAGCAGCAGGTGCGCGCCGCCCTGCACAGTGATCAGGTCGGCATGGGTGCCGACGATCAGCACGATTGCGAGTGCGCGGAGAACGGCGGGAGTCTCGACCCGGGGAAAGCGGGCCTTCCACGCTCCGACTGTCGCCGCTCCACGCTTCGCTGTTTCGCCCACGGCCGTGCTGTCAGCCTGTGGGGGAGGGCCGTCGGCCGAAGACGCGAGGTTCCGGGCCGATTGTGCTGGCCAATCCCGCGGCAACGCGCCGAGGAGATCCTCCAGCCGTAGGGCCACCTCGACGTAGCTCAACGAATCCCCGCCGAGCCCGGCGAAAGTGTCGTCGATGGTCGCGTCTGGGCGCCCGAGGAGCACGATGAACAGGTTACGGATCATGTCGGAGGTTGCGACCTGCCCGGGGTTCGCTGCTGTCGACGCCGTCTGGGCGTCGATCATCTGGGCATAACGCATGAGCGAGGCAAGGTCGGGCTTGCCGCTGGCTGTGCGAGGAAACTCGCTAACCGTGTAGACGTGTATAGCGTGCGTGGGGATTCCGAGTAGCACAGCGGTGCGGGTTCGTGCCCTGTCGACGTACCGGGCCGCACGGATGAATACGAGCAAGCGTTCTCCGGTGCTTGCCGTACGGGCTTCGATTCCTTCCTCGGCGAGGAGGCGTTGGACGGAATCGAGGTCGACCCGGAGTCCATACACCTTCACGAATCGGTTTAGCCGTCCGACGACCTCGAACATGCCGTCCTCGCGGTGCCGGGCGAGATCGCCGGTGCGAAGCTCGTGGACCGTGCGCCCCAATGCGAAGTCGGCCGGTGTCTCTGCGTAGCCGAGCATGACGTTGGGGCCTTCGTAGACGAGTTCGCCGATCTCCGCTCCCGCCTCGGCATCGATGCGCAGGTGACCTCCAGGAATGGGGCGGCCGATGCTGCCGGCGGCGTGGTCGGCGAGCTCCGCGGGGACGTACGCCATCCGCGCAGTGGCCTCTGTCTGCCCGTACATCACGAAGAATTCGAACCCGCGACGCTCACCGAGGCGTGCGAAGCGGCGCACCGCTTCTGGGGCGAGGCGGCCGCCGGCCTGGGTGAGGTAGCGGATGCTCGCTGGCAACCGATCCGTGAAATTACCCGCCTCGAGAAGCTCGAAGGTGTAGGGCACGCCGGCGAAAGAAGTGATCCGATGCATCCCGGCCTCGTCCCAGAACGCCGCGTCGGCCACCGATCGCTCGGTGAGGACGACGCTCGCTCCCGACACGAGGTGGCTGTTCAGGACCGAGAGGCCGTAGCAGTAGTGCATCGGCAGCGTGGTTGCTGCCCGGTCTGCAGGCGTGAGACGCAGGTACGCCGCAATGGCTTGTGCGTTGCTCAGCAGGTTTTGCCGGGACAACCGAACGAGCTTCGGCGACCCGGTGGACCCGGAGGTGCTCACCAGCATGGCTAGGTCGTCGGAGAAGCTGTGCGTGGATCCAGGCCGTATCTCCCGCAGGGCCGGGCCGTCCCCGTCGCGGAGGGTAATGACGTCAGGGTCGAACCGTTCAGCCAGTGACGCGCGATGAGTCCGTGATGCTTCATCGTCACCCGGTGCGACCAGAAGCACCGGGTGGCCACCTTCCAGAGCTGCAAGGTAGGTAACGATCGGCTCAACGGCATTTGCTGCCTCCAGCATCACGAGTCGGCGGATACTACCAAGCTCGAGACGGCGTATGGCAACCATCTTGGCTAGCTGGGCGTAGCTGAGGTCTCCACTACCGGTGACGAATGCGACGTCGTCGTCTGAGCCATTAAGGAGGGTCAGTCGTGGTGCGGGCATGGTGTGGAGCACGAGAATACTTTCGAACGGTGCGCAGGGGCTGGTTAGGTAAGGGTACCCTACATTGTAACAAACCGCTCAGACCGCGAAAGTTCAACTCGCCACTGAACCCGTGTCCACAAACGGGGGCCAGGCTAAAGTGATTGACCTCCAGCTGATGCGATCTTGGATCGTGCTGCGAATTCCTCTCCGTAATCGCGGACGGTATGCGGCGATGGTGGTTGCTTGGAATAATGACTCCCATCAAGAAAAACTGGGTAACTTGGTTATCAGTTCTTGTCTATGGGGCCTGGTCTTGCGCGATAGGCAGGTCTAGCCCAACTTCCGAGCTTTATTGAGTCATTGACGGTATGAGCACCACCCAACCGTGCGGTGGTGGATCTCTTGGGGGAAGTGCCAGGACTGAGCTTCAGGGATATGGATCCGTTCCTCTGCTGGTGTGTGAGAGTGGTCCGGGCTCTAGTCAACGCGAACCAGCTTGAGTCGGCCGAGCGCGTCGCAGCAGTCCTGTTCGGCACCACCGCGAGTGTCGATCAGTTCGCCCCGTCGCAACCACTTCCACCGTCTGGGTGCAAGAGTGAGGTTAGCCAGGTAGTCCAGGGCAAACATCACCCAAGTGGCGGTGATTACGGTTTCGGCAACGAGGTCAGCAGGGCCGCGGAGGTCGCCGATGACTGCCCATGTGTAGGCGACGAGAAATATCACTGCGGCGGCCGTCAGCGGCCATTCAGAAAGGCGCTGCCAGCGAGATTGGGTCATTCCTTCATGATGTCAGCGCGCGTACCCATCGACGACCAGTCTCGTGGAGAGCCAGCGCTTGTCAGGCTCTGGGCCGGTCGAAAACGCATCAACCTGGCCGCCCACGTTGTTGGGCCTGCGAACGAGAGTGACGTTCGTCAGTCACGTTCTCGGTCACGGGTGTGTATCCCCAAACGGTCGGCGACCTCACCGCGAAGCGTGCTGAGTTCGAGAATAGATGCGATGCAGCGAGGGCTGTAGTTGTGCCGATCAGCACTTCTCAGCGGCACTCTGGCGGAACCGACTGGACCCAGGCACTACACCGAAGACAATCGTGTCCGACACCGGCGGCGCACCCGTTGAGAGCTCACGAAGTTCAGGCGGCGGAAGACTTCTTGACATCGCGGAGCGCGAGTCCAAGACGGTCTGCGACCTCGACCTTGGGCGTTCCGAGTTCGAGCATGGAGGTGATCACTGCCGCAGCGGCCGTGCGGGCAGCCGTGCTCTGCTTCGCTGCACGGTCCTGAATAGTAAAACCAAGTGCAGGGATCGGTAGGGCAGGCATCGAGGCTCCGGGCGAGTTGCGGCGTAAGGGGCGTCTCGACGGGCGCGGCGGAGGTACTCGGATTAGCGGAGTGACGTGGACTGACCATGCGATTTTTCCTTCAGATGGCGCAAGTTCAGAGTCAGGCTAGCCCGCAGACAGGGCTCCAGTCGAGCCCGTCCCGCGACGCAGCACAGCGTCTTTCGAGCTGGGCGGAGGCATTCCCGGTTCGGGATAGTCAGCCATTGCTCGAGCTCAAGGTCCAGGAAGACAGTGTGCCTGACGTCGGTGTCGGTGGCCCGCGATACCGTGGTGAGATGACACGTAATGTGCGCCCGTCCACCCGTTTTGTCCTCGTCGGCTCGTGGGAAGAATGTGCGGCCTGGGCCAGCCGTGCCCAACTGGATCTCAAGGAATGGGCCCACCTCGAGCCAGTCGGTGTTGGCCCTGCCTTGCGGGTGTTCGAACTGCGCGACGAGATCGACCAGTTGGCTGAGCGTTTAGCAGCGGAGCGGAGGGGACGGGTCATGGCCGTCCTCGAGGTCCACGAAGACGACACCGACCTCGCTCACCGGGTCCATGTACCGGGTGGCCTTGGTTTTGATGCTCAGGTCGACTGGTTTCTCGCCGATATGCTCGGTCGTGACGCCGCCGATAGTCGGGTGACTCGATCCGAGGGCGAGACGACGGACGGGCTCCGCTTCTGGAGTGGCATGATCGGCCGGCATATGTACACGATCACGACGACTCACACCGCTGACAAATAGATGGTGAAGGCCACGCGCGGGCATGGACAATTGCTGTCCTCGGTCGGTCGGTCGGTCTGAGATGAGATGAGATTCTCCTCTGCCAAGTCGCCACAGATTTTCGGAAGGATTCAGTCATGTCGCGTGTCGTCCGCCGCCCGGTACCCCTGTTCATGGACGTTGACGGTTCGCTCCTCGCCTATACGGCAGACACGGGTGAAGCCGATCCTCGGCTTCGAACCGGCCGGCTTGACCTGGATTTCCCCGATGACCTGTCGTACCCGACCAGAATCTGGTTCGACCCTGAGGTCGTGGCGGGCCTCAACAAGCTCGTCAATGAGGGGCTTGTCCAACTAATTTGGGCGAGCACATGGGATCACGCGGCGAATCGGCTGCTTGTACCGGCCGTCGGTCTGCTCGAGGCGCCGTACGACGTTGCCGAGATCGGGACTCGGTGCGGGGACCAGATGGTTGCAGGTATCTGGGTGAAGGCCCTGGCCGTAGGCCGGTGGCTGCGAGAGAACGGACTCCAAAATGCTCCCATCGTCATGGTCGACGACTTGCTGACCAGCCACGCGAGCGGGTTCATGAGTCCGCAGCGGCGGAGCATCGAGGTCGTGGGCGGGGATCAGAACTTGTTCATTGCGACGCAATCGGAGCAAGGGCTGCATGTCTCACAGGTGGCGGAGATCCGTTCTTTCACTGAGCGAATCGCGCAGGGAACCTTCTCCTAGAATGCGCTGGATTCCCGGTGGCGGCCCACCAGGCCCTCCACCTGAGCCAGGGGCGTGCTCGCCTCGGCAGCGCGGCACCAACGAAAACACCAACGGCTTACTCCGCCAACACCTACCCCAGAGCACCGACCTCAACCTGACGAACACTACACGACCCGAGAAACACTGACGCTCACGCCAAGAACTATTCAGTCTTCGTCAGGCCTGACGGCGTCGATCTCACGCCATTGTATGACGTGAGTAGTTTCATCCCGTACGCCGGCCGCCCGGACGACGATCGCCGCAGAACGGACACTGAATTCCGCAAGACGAACCTCTCGATGCACTTTGCAGCTGATTATCCAGCTGGCCAGCAATCCTGGTTCGAGTGGGGCGCCATCGCCCGAGAAGCCGGCCTCAGCCGTGTTTTGGTCACTGACTGGGCGAGCGCGGTCACGGATTCCCTGCCACAACTGATCACCGCCGCTGCGTCGTCGTTGCCATCGCACCTTCAAACTGACATCGTCGCGCGGTTCGTCGAGCGCACGTCGATTCGCGCAGGTCACGTGGTCGCGGCGATCGCTCACTGAGCCCGGAAAATGAGGCCGAACCCGAGCCCGCAAGTGGGCAGAAAAAAGGCCACTCCCCGAGTTGATCACGAGTAAGTTTTCTAGGGAGTGGCGGTGGTGGCCCCGATCGGCGTCGATCCTGTGACCTTTCGAGTAAGAGTACGGCTCTATCAGGGGTTTCTGCGGGCTGCCGGCATCTTCGATTAACCCTGATCAAGGGTGCTTTCTCCTGCTATCAGCTTTAGTCCTTTATCATCAAATCTGCGGAATAGATGCGGAGTTCGACGGCAGTCTCGGGCGCGCGCACTCGGTCTGGCAGATTGTCCGACCGTGCGCCGATGGATGTGGGTAGTGAGGTCGTGACATGTCGAATTGGACACAACCGACGGACGCCTCTCAAGCCTGGCGCATGGGCTCGTGGCAACGCTTCGGCCTGTAGGTTTCGCCGCTAATGCGGCATGCCGGCATTTAACTGTCACCCGACCGAGATAAGCGTGCGCCTCAAGAGTTATCCGCTGATTGGTTCGGGAGCGTGGCGTCGCGGGTTGACGTTCTGGTGATTAGCACTCTTCGTGTTCTTGTCTAAAGCCACGAGAGTTGACATGGCGTCATGAAACGGCGCGGGACTGGCTGCGGCATGCGCGGGCGGATCAGTTGGAGCCTAGCTAGCGTATTTCATCAAACCTTCACACGCTCGGGGTCCGAAGCTTCATGCGCCATCTGCATGCTGGTGTGTAGACACCAACCTGGTGGCTAAACGTGAAGGGTGTTGGGAATGATGAAATTCAATCGGAAGAACATGACCGTTGGGATAGCGGGATTCGGGCTTGTCGGAGCACTTGTCAGTGGCGGTGTGGTCGCAGCGCAGGCGGCTACCGGTGGGGGGACGATTCCCCAGCCGCTGTCGACGACCTCGTCAACAGTTGGTGACCGCCAGTCCGGCCACATGGTCGGCATGGTATTCGGACAGAGTTCGCCCATGACCGCGGTCGTGGGTTACCTCGGCCTGAGCCAGACGGAGCTGCAGGACCGGCTGCAGTCGGGTAAGTCCGTCGCGGACATCGCCAGAGCCCAGGGCAAATCGGTTTCTGGACTCGAGGATGCGATAATCTCGGAGCTTAAGACCAATCTCGACTCCAACAGCACTCTGTCATCTGATGAAAAGGTGGCAGCTGTGGAACAGATGACGAACTCCATGGACATGATGCTGAACGCGACCCACACTCCGGGTGAAGGGATGGGGATGGGGATGGGTAGTGGCTTGGGAATGGGTATGCGCGCGGGTTCGGGCTCAGGGATGGGAATGGCAATGACCACGACGACGCTCTGACGGTGAGCAGGTCGTGGCATCTCCCGGGTCGGCATTCCCTCGGGAATGTGCAGCGATCTGAACGTCCCCTGAGCAGCCCGCCGGTACCGCGGCTGCCTCAATGTAGAAAATGAATGAAAAAACCTGAAGGAGCAGAAGAAATGATGTGGGGAAACGGATACAACATGTCGTGGGGGTGGCCGGTGGGGCTGCTCATGCTCGTCGCAGTCATCTTTCTCGTTGTTTGGGTCGTGCGAGCTTTTGCTGGCGGAACGCGTCGCGGTGGGCCGCGAGGAGGCGCTCCGGTAGCTCGAGGACAAGGCGCTCGGAGTCAAGCGCGTCAAATCCTCGATGATCGCTTCGCGAAGGGTGAATTGAACGAAACGGAATACCGGGAGCGGTTGGAAGTGCTCGAAGATAGGACCTGAGGGGATTCTTCCTCAAGGAGTCCCTTCGGCGTACTGCAGAGTCGGTGCCGCCGGGCGGCGATAATCAGAGGACAGGTGTGAGCAATGCAGAAGGTCCTGGTCGTTGACGACGAGCCGCAGATCAGGACAGTCCTGCGCGGCTACCTGGAAGCGGAAGGTTATAACGTAGCGGAGGCTGGGGACGGCGCTGAGGCGCTTGTGGCACTCCGCGAAGACCCTCCCGCTCTCGTGCTCCTGGACGTGATGCTGCCGGGGATCGACGGACTGGAGGTCCTCCGGCAGTTGCGCAGCTTCAGCGACGCGTACGTGATCCTCGTCACAGCCAGGGCGGAGGAGGTTGACAAGCTCGTGGGACTCGGTGTGGGTGCGGACGACTATGTGACGAAGCCGTTTAGCCCGCGTGAAGTGACGGCTCGGGTCAAGGCGATGCTGCGTCGTGACAATCGGGGCGACCGGACCGACGGAGACTCTCTGCTTCGCTTCGACGGATTATCCATCAAACCGGACCACCGCGAGGTTGAGGCGAATGGAATGTTAGTGGCGCTGTCGAGCCTGGAGTTTGACCTTCTCGCAACATTCGCCGCCGAGCCCGGGCGAGTGTTTTCGCGGGTGCAACTGCTTGAGAAAGTCTGGGGCTACGACTTTTATGGCGACGAGCGAGTCGTCGACGTCCACATCCGCAGTTTGCGCGCGCATCTCGGCGACGACGCCAGTGATCCACATCTGATCGCCACCGTGCGTGGCGTGGGCTATAAGTTCGTGGCTCAGCCCCGATGAAGATGCGCCTATCGTTGCGCCTGTTCATCTCCTACGCCGCGATCGCTGTGGTCGGCGGCGTGGTGGCCTATCTGACGATCTCACTGCTTGCTCCTCGACTGTTCGAAGAGCGGTTGGGGATGATGATGAACGGCGCGGGCACCGTAATGCCCATGGAGACTATGGACCCGACAAGCGTGCGCTCCGCTTTCCTATCCGCGCTCACTACCTCGCTAATCGTCGGCGTGCTGGCCAGCGTCATCGCCGCCGGTTTCGTGGCGGCGGCAGTCACCGGGCGTTTATTGCGCCCCCTCAACGCTGTGCGGGCCGCAACTAAGCTGATCGCTGCAGGAAAGTACGGAGGCAGGGTTCCCGTCCCCTCCGAGCCGGAACTTGCTGCGCTGGCCACCGACGTCAACACGCTGGCCCAGGCTTTGGCCGATACGGAGTCTCGGCGAACACGATTGCTCGGTGAGGTTGCGCATGAGATGCGAACCCCACTGACCGTCCTGGACGGCTACGTCGAGGGGCTGATTGATGGCGTGTTCACCGCCAACCTCGACACGTTCGCCTCCCTCAGTGAGGAACTCCGCCGCCTGCACCGCCTCTCCGACGACCTCTCCAGCCTGTCGCGCGCTCAAGAACAGCGACTCGACCTGCATCCAATCGATGCGGACCTGGCTGACCTTGCTCGCCGCACGGCGGCACGGCTCTCGCCGCAATTCGAAGATTCGGGCGTGGCATTGACACTTAACGTCGACACGCCGCTGCCCGTACACGTGGACCCGGACCGGATCACCCAGGTCCTGACCAACCTTTTCGGCAACGCCCTACTCGCCACTCCGGCGGGCGGTGCCGTTATGATCACGGCGCATGGCGCCGGCGGCCGCGGTGAGGTCGTCGTGATCGACACGGGAGTGGGCCTGGCCGAGGAAGACACAGACCGTGTCTTCGAGCGGTTCTACAGAGTGCCAGGACAGGCCCGCCGCTCCGCCGGATCGGGGATCGGTCTCACTATCGCTCGCGAAATAGCGCGTGCGCACGGCGGTGACGTGACGGCCTCGTCGGCAGGGACAGGGCAGGGGGCCAGTTTCACGGTCGTGGTACCCCTACGTTCCGCCGACAGATCAGGCTGAAACTGAAACGTCAATCTCTCCTCCATCATCGAAGACGGTGATCATTGTGCTCGTGGGCTGTCGCGGGAGGTGCAGTCGCTTGAGCAGCAGCGCGTTGACGACGATGGCACTGGAGCCGGCATGGGGGCGTAGAGGCTACTGACAAGGTGCCGATCGATCATGTGCTCGATGTCGGCATACATGCCGAGACTTCTTTCACGTTGTCGTTGCCGCTGTCGCAGCTGGTGGTGAAGAAGGAGACGCCAAGATCAGGAAACATCAATCGCAATCGCGCTACTTGTTTGTTCGTAACCTCGCTGCCCAGTTGCGCTCGTTCAAAGGGGAGCCGTGCTCCGGTGACCGTGCAGACACGAATCGCCGTCGGCGATGTTTTGGAACCTACTGCGGCGGAAAGCGCTACGCCGTCAACGCACGTTAGCGCCTAGTGCTTCATCGTCGACGAGTCGCCAGAAACCATCGGGAGGTCGAGCTTTGTTCCCGGGGACGGTTCGACGGTTTGCGTTGAGAAGCTGATTCCATTCGGTGTGGATCCGACCGGGATACGTGCCACGACGGTGAGCGACTTCAGGTCGAGGACGGCGACCTTTCAAGAAGCGTGGCGTCTACCGTGGTCGTACCCCGTCACTGGGCATGGCTCGTGCGGCTGAGTTGCGGGAGAAGGCTGCTGCGGGCGTGCCGAAGTCTGTGCTTGCTCGAGAGTTTGGGGTCAGCCGGGAAACCGTCTATGTCTACCTTCGTGCGGGGGACTGAGCGGGCTGTAGAGGATTCGGTGCGGTTTAGAGGTGGATTCCTGCGGTGTCGGTCAGTTCGGTCCAGCGCGTTCGATGGTCGGTGTCTTCCCGGATCGCTGGGGCGGGGGCGTAGACGTCTGCCTCGGATAGGGCGGTCAGGTTGAGCCCGGTGAGGTCGATGATGTCCACGATGGGTACTTGGTAGGTGCGGTACGGTCCCAGCGGCGGGGGAGTGCCGTACATGAGGGCGTGAGCGCGGACCGTGTCAAGGTCGATGTCGTCTAACTGTGGGCTTTGGTCGAGGACGAATCCGGCAGCGTGCAGAACGGTGGAGCCCTTTGTGTTCGTTGTCCATGCCGCGATCTTCCAGAACGCTTGCGGGATCTTCACGCCGCGGTATATCGGATCCTGGGCTGAGAGTACGGGAGCGGTGAAGACGCTGATGCGGTTACCGTTGGTGCGTGCGTAAGTGAGGACGTGGTCCTCGAGGCCGAGCCAGAGTTGTTTCGATTGGTTAAAGGCTCCGGCTTGGGGGGCGGCGTTGGTGTAGGCGAAGGTATCGTAATTCGCTCGCCGGGCTGTCGTTGTGTCGCCCCAGACAGGGTCCAGGCGCCGGACGAGGTGCCCGCGGTCGAGATCGTTTCTGGCGTAGACGCCCTCCCCGGCCTGTTCGTAGAGCGGGATCCGCGAGTCGAGATGCCAGCTGTCGCCTCGGTCAACGGTGACGAGGTGATCCCCGTCGATGTTGACACCGGTCGCGATCGCGAGGCGCCGCGCAGGGTCGAGGAGCACGGTGAAATGTGTGTAGAGCAGTTCACGAATCAGGATCCCTGCAGGAGGGGCAGGGAGCGGCAGAGGGAGCTGGAGGAAATCGGCGTTGTATCCAGCAGGATAAAGTAATGCGGCGTTCATGGTGATAGTCAAACAGCCAGAGCCGACAATTAGGGATTTCGGATCTAATATGGCGGCGCTGCTGGGAAGATCCCGTTCTCTGGTGTCTTGTGTTGGCTACAGAAACGATGTGCCTGAACTGGGGGTGCTGCTGTTCCTTGTGGGCTGCCTAAGCTTGAGAGAAGGCCTTGGCTCTCAAGGAGCTGTATGAATAAAGTGATCGTGACATTACGACGCCGATTTGCGCGATGGCCGGGTTTCGTTCTTGTCAGCGTGAATCGGCGCGGTCAGCTACCCGCCGTTCTCGTGGATCCGGTGGATTGCACGGGGCGGGTCATTCACGGTCTGTGGCTGGGCGACAGCGTCGACGACGGGCCTGATGGCACGACGTACTGCAAAGTGAAACGGGTCGCGCGGAGACGCTGACCAGCAGTGAATCGACCGCAATGCTCAAAGCCACAGGTGTCAAGGTCCGCGCTATGACGTTCGAAGCTGTTGAGCTCGAAGCTGAATTCGACGGGCGCACAGTCTGTTCCGCCGACCGTCTGCCGCGCATGAAACTGTCATGACAGCGAGAATCTTCGATCTCAGTGCTTTCTTCCGAGATCTTCACACTGGTCTTTGGCAGGACATTCGCCAGCATCCCTGCCGATGAAAGTCAGGCAGGGAAGCTGTTGACGCTTGCTGGTGGCGGCGAAACGCGCTCCGCGGGCATCGTCACCGATGCCGGAAATCACCGGAAACCGGGCCACGCGTAGTGGGTGTCCTGCGTCCCCTTGCGTTCCAGCTGGACGGCATTGTTGGCGGGTTTTCGCCCTTATCCGCACCGCGCTTTTAATTTAACGAATGGGGTCAAGAACGAGGACGCCGTCGCGCGGATCCGCGAAATCACCGGTGGCGGGGTGAACTACGCCCTCGACACGACCGGCAACAAATTCGTCTTCGCCCAGATGACTAAGTCTCTCGGCATCCTTGGACATGGTGCCCTCGTCGCCGCGGCGGCACCTGGCACCGAATCACCGATTGATATCGGCCGCCTGCTGCTGACGGGGCTGAAGATCAACATGGTGATCGAGGGTGATTCCGTGCCGCAAACATTTATTCCGCAGCTGATCTCGCTTTATGAGGCTGGGGTGTTCCCGTTCGACAAGCTCGTCAAGAAGTATGACTTCGCTGACCTCAACGAGGCCCTTGCTGATAGTGAGAGCGGCGTGACGCTCTAGCCCGTCGTTATCTTCTAAATCTGCGTGTGGTGCCTGTCCTGCTCATCTGCGGTAGGTGACACCGGCTCGTGCGGCGGCTTTGGGCCGCGCCGGTCACTTTCCTGCTCCGGCTTTCAGACCTGGACGCCGTCAATTGTGAAGGCACCACCGATGAGTGGGCAGTTGGTGTTAACGGTGCGGAGCAGCCCGCGCGCGGGAATCCTTTCGAGGGAGCCATCTCGGTTTTTAGCGTTCGCGTCAAGGGGGGACTGAGCTAAGCGGGTGGGAGGGACCGCGTTCGCGAGTGCAGTCTCTCCCGTCCGCTCGCCTATGTGGCTTTGTCGAGCCCCGGGTTTGGTGAAGGGTCGGTGAGACCCGCGCATGCCGGTCCGCTCCGCGAGACGATCGCAAGTGTCAGGAAAAGCCATGGCCGCCTCGACGTCATGCAGCGCTCAGACAACGAAGAGCGTCAGCGGATCCTTCACGCCGAAACCGTTCCGGAGTTCCGCCACGCCCCGATACGGCTACTCGATCCGCAGTCTCAGGTGAAGAGGCTCACGCCACCTGGACCAACCAACAGTCCCACGACGATGAGCACAATACCCCAGAGAACCTGTCGTCGAAATAGCGCGAAAATGCCTGCAATAACAAGGATTACTGCAATGATCCAGAGAATTGTTGCCATGGTGCTGCTCCATTTCATTCAGCGCCGACGGGCCGTGCGCCCATAGCGGTTTTCGATCAGTTGAATCGAACGTACCCCCTGCTCGGTCTCTCACCACTGTGTTTTATCCAGAATGTCGTGGAGGTGAGACGCTGTCATCATGTGTTAGCGGCCATGCGAAACGACCAAGAGAACCCAAGCACGGTCCCGTCCCGCTGAGGGGATGCTCCTATTGATGTCAAGGGACTTTTTGTGCCGGATTGGGTTGTTGAGTTTTGTCGTCGAGCTATGCGCTGAAGGCGACTTCCAGATTGGTGTCAGCACGTTGTCCAATTTCGAGTCGGCGTAGGCGTTGGTAGGGCACGTCGAGTTGTTTGGCCGCCTCAGTGAGGACGATGCCGACGGTTTGACGGCGTTGTCGAAGCCGCGGTCCGATAGGTAGCCCGCCTGGTGGGATTCTGGGTGAGCAATGCGAATATTTCGTTGGCGACGTGGCGTTTGAGGCAGCGGACGATGTCGCGGTCGGAGAGGCCTTCGGCGGTCCGCCGGGCGATGTAGGCCATAGTCCAGGGTTCCTTGTGGCGTTTACGAAGCAGCACGATACGGTGCAAGGCTGCGTTGGCCTGCCGGTCACCACCGCGAGAAGGACGGAAGCGCTGCCGTGTTCCGGAGGATGCTGGTATCGGTGCGACGCCGCATAGGGCTGCGAATTGAGCCTTGGTAGTAATGCGATTTGGATTGTCACCGGCGGTGGCGAGCAGGTGCGCGGCAACGAACGGGCCGACGCAGCTTGCGGCCAGGAGAGCTGGGTTCTGACGTGTGGCAAGCAAGCGGAGTTGGTGATCGATATGAGCAATGTCTGCCGTTAGCGCCTGGTGGCGTTGCGCGAGACGTTTCGCGGATGCTCGAGCTATCAGCTCCGGAGTGGTCCCCAGCGCCGGACGTGTGCGCGCGAGAGCGACCGCCAGTTTGTCGCCGTCAAAGCGACGAAAATCCTGTCGGACTGCCTCGGGCGCGCTGACCAATAGTGCGTGGATCTGATTGATGCTCGCGGTGCGTGCCTTGCTGGCTGAGGAGCGTTCCGCGAGCAAGATCCGAATCGATTCAACATCGCCGTCGCGTTGTCGGACACGGCGTAATCGAAAGTGGACATCCCCTCCGAAAATTCCACAGCTCCGTACCGGTCTGCTGCGGGAGTGTTTTTCTTGTCGGATGTTTCCCAGCGCCTCGCCAGCCTTCGCGCTTAACCTGCGGGGCGAGCGGATCCCGACTCTCCGTTGCCGCAGAAGAGACTTAGACGATGCCGAGAACGATTTTTCCGTGGAACGCATCACGGCTGGCGTCGGTTCGTCGTCGTCTTCAACCTCCGCGATTCCTCCAGGTCACCAAGATCGCTGTTGCTGTGGCGATTGCCTGGACGCTGTCCCCTTTCCTCCCTGGAGACGCTCAGGAATTGCGGTACTACGCGCCGCTGGGCGCACTTCTGAGCATGCACCCCACGCTTATGCGTTCGCTTCGCAGCGCTTTACAAACCCTCGCTGGGCTCGCCGTGGGAATCGCCCTCGCCGGGGCCGTGCTCCTCCTGAGCGAGCCCAGCGTGTGGACGATCTCGCTGGTTATCGGCCTTGGCTCCCTTATCGGAGGAATGCGATGGCTTGGTGTGGGCGGAGAACAAGTACCCCTGACGGCTCTTTTCGTTCTCATCATCGGCGGCCCGGAAGCCGATGATTACTCGGTCGGTTATCTCGCCCAAGTCTGTCTGGGAATAGTGGTCGGACTTTTGGTCAACCTGCTAATTTTGCCGCCGCTCACCATCGGCACAGCTGTCGAGCGGTTGACCAGTTTTCGAGGCACCCTCGCCACACACCTCAGCGATATCGGCGTGGCCTTGGTCGAGAGTTGGCCTCCGGAGCGTGAACTCTGGGCGACCAGGGGCAACGCACTCACCGACGCGGCCCGAGACGTCCGGTCGGCTGTGCAACACGCCGACGAGAGTCGTAAGGGTAACCCTCGCGCTCGGTTCAACCGCAGAAATCTTGTTGTTGACTATGAGGACCTCGCGGCTCTGGAGAACGTCACTTTTCACGTGCGCAACCTGACTGAGGTTTTTGCGGGCATGATCTGGGGTAAACCGATTCCCCTTGAGCTGCCGCCCGAGTTGCGGCCGGTTCTGAGCGATGCCCTGCACGCGGTCGCGGAAACTTTGCGTGCCACGGACGACGGCCCGCGTGATAGCGCACCCTTTGATAACGCCGTAGCGGCAGTCGAAGCGATTCTGCACGGCATGCAAGAGTTGGGTGCCGGGGCGACATCGCTCAGCCCCACGGCCGCGATCGTCATCGATCTGAAGCGCATTCTGGTCGCGCTTCGCCCTGGGACCGAGAGGGATTCTGAAGGGTCTCCCTCGCCCGTCGTTTAGCCCGTCCCATCGCATGTTCACGCTGCTGAGGTTCCGCGCACAGGTACCTTCTCGGTCCTGCAAGTTTTTCCTTACGCGGGTTGACCTTGGATTAGCCTTCGGTACGGTGAATGGGGTTGCAGAAACTCTTTCATCCGTTGAATTCGCATTAGGAGGTCATCATGCCCAACGCCATCGAGACTGTCGACGTCAACGTTCCCGTTACCGTCGCGTACAACCAGTGGACAAAATTCGAGGAGTTTCCAAAGTTTCTGAGTTTTGTTGAATCCATCACGCAAGTAACCGACACTCTCACCGAGTGGAAGGTTAAAATTGGCGGCGTGGAGCGCACGTTTGAGGCTCGGATAACTGAGCAGCACCCCGACGAGCGTGTTGCCTGGAACAGTACCGGCGGCCAGGTCGATCACGCGGGAGTTGTCACGTTCCATAAGTTGGCTGCGAACGAGACGCGTGTGACGGTTCAGCTTGATTGGGAGGCGACAGGGCTGCTTGAGAAGGCGGGGGCCGCTCTCGGTATCGACAACCACGCCATTAAGAAAGACCTCACGAACTTTAAGGAGTTCATCGAGGCGAAGGGAACCGACGATGTCGGATGGCGTGGAGATGTGCAGGCCTGACGCTGCGGGAAGACCAACGTACGACTCGTGATGGTCCGTCCGGACACCGCACATTGGAGTCCGGCCACTTGGGGTGACGGGACGCTCGAAGCGCTTGGCAGCGCTATCAGAGATATGCGACAGTATGGAACAAGCGGGGATTGCTTTAAAATCTCACCGCCTAATGGGCCAGGCGGTTCAGCTGACGGGTTCTGCACAACTTTGGACTCTTCATCGCTATGCCTTTGCTCGCAAACTCCGAAGTCGTCGTCATTCTTCGATCGGCGCAGTTGCATAGTTGCATAGCAATGTATTTATGCGAGCGGAATTTGTCAAGGCGAATGAGGCCAGTGGGAGTTTAGGCGGCTAGTTCGAGCCCGTCGTTCTCGGTCGGTTTGGCGGCTGGTTTGTTGATCCATGCCGTCGCGGGAATGGTCAGGATCTGTGGTGCTTGGCTGGTGCTGAATCGCTCGGGGAAGCGTGCCCTGGCCACGTCCAGCGTCGCTGCCCGTGCTACGGCCTTCGCCTCGGCGAGTCCGTAGTGAACGTCGGCTGGCGTATTGAGGCCGATCCCGGAATGGCGATGCGCGTGGTTGTAACCATCCACGAACGCGGCCATGAACGTCTTCGCGTCGGCGAGGGAGCCGAAGCGTTCGGGGAACATCGGCGCGAATTTCAGGGTCTTGAACCACGCCTCGCTGTAGGGATTATCGTTACTCACCCGCGGCCTCGAATGCGACTTGGTGACCTCCAGATCCGACAACAATGCTGCGACGGTCTTGGACGTCATCGACGTGCCGCGGTCGGCGTGAACGACCTGAGGGACGCCGTGAATGCCGAAGATTTCCTTCATCATCTCCACCGCCAGCTCGCCTGATTCCGACGCGTGAACATACGCGCCGACGATGTAGCGGGAGTAAATATCGATCATCACGTAAGCATCGAAGTACTTCCCCTTGACCGGGCCAGCGAGTTTCGTAATATCCCAGCTGAGTACCTGGCCTGGGGCCGTCGCGATTAATTCGGGGATCGCCCGAGCCGGGTGGCGTGCCTGGCGGCGGCGGTCCTTGACCTGCTGGTTCTCGTTCAACACCCGATACATCGTTGAAATGGAGCACAAGTACGTGCCGGCGTCGAGCAGCTGGGCGTAAATCTGGATCGGCGGCAGATCCACGAACGAGTCCGAATTGACGACGGCGAGAATCTGCCGGCGGTCGGCATCATCAATCTTGTTCGCCGGGATCGACGACGGCCCGGCCACCGAGATGCGTGGTTTCCTGGTGGCGGTCGCTCGAGGGATCCCGACCAGGTCGGCCGCGACGCGAGTCGAGATTCCTCGGCTGGCCAGTTCACGGTAGGCGGTCATTACGGCAACGCGCGCGGTGTTTCGTCCCGCGAGCTCTTCGAAAGACTTTCGAGTAGCTCGTGCATTTTTGACATGATCTCCAACGCCACCGCCGTCGTTTCCAGCCGCTGCTCGGTCTTGCTCAGCTGGCGGCGCAACCGGGCGATTTCCGCTTGCTCCGGCGTTAACCGGCCAATCTTCTCCCCGGGTTTCTTCCCCGCAAGGACACCCGCGTCACGCAGCTTTCGCCACTCCGTGATCTGCGAGGAGTACAGCCCTTCGGTGCGCAGATACGCGCCGCCCTCGTGGTCCTTGATAGCCGCGTCATACGCGGCCAGGTGGGCAAGCTTTTGTGCTGGGCTGAACGACCTTCTCGAGGTCGGACCACCAGCTCGGGGTCCGGTACTACTCATATAACTATCGTCGCGCACGGCGATCACAGACGGGCTGGACATGGTGCTGATTCCTGATTCTCGCCCTACGTCACACGGCGGACTTGCTGTTAGCTACTGGCCTCACCCAACCCTGACGGTAATGATGAGAAGAGTCTTGAGGCTGCGTGACCCTAACCCTGACTGACGTCCCAAAGGATTGTCTTCTACGTGATCTGTCCGCGGCCTCAAGGCTGCTCACGGTGCGCTGACCAGGCGGACATGACTTTATAGGAGCCTGAAGCGAATTCCCATTACCGTCTTGTCTGCCCACCTGGCCAACGTGCCCATCTTTCACCCAGATGGACGCAATGGAAAGGCAACTTCATCATGGCAACAGAGATACCGAATATCATCGTCGGCGTCGACACGCACGCCGATACGCACTACGTCGCCATCATCGACGAGCACGGCAAACATCTCGCTGCTGAAGAATTCTTGGCGGTCGGATCTGGCTATCGGAAGATTCTCTCGTTCATCACCCACTCCGGTCTGGTCATCGGTGTGGGCGTCGAAGGGACCGACAGTTATGGGGCTGAACTGAGTCGAGTTCTGAGGTCAGCAGGGCTGCCTGTCCGCGAGGTCAACCGACCCAACCGTCAAGCGCGGCGCCTACGCGGGAAATCAGATCCTTTGGACGCCTACCAAGCATCGGAATCAGTCTTAGCGGAACGAGGCATCTCGACGCCGAAAACCAAAGACGGCCCCCTCGAATGCCTCCGCGTCCTCCGCGCCGCTCGCAGCTCAGCGATGAAGGCCCGCACCATCGCCATCAACCAGATCAAAGGGGTCCTCGTCTCCGCTCCCGAGCCCGTGCGCAGCAGGTTTCGTGCGCTGACCAACGCGCAACTCGTCCCGGCGTTGGAGCGCTCCCGTCCAATGGGAAACCTCACCGATCCTGACACCGCGACGGCCCTCACTTTGAAGAAACTCGCCGCTCGATACCGATTTCTCGAGCGGGAGATTCTTGACACTGATGCAGGGCTGGCAGAGATTCTCCGAGACTGCGCGCCGCTGTTGCGGGACGTCCCCGGCGTTGGCATAGAAGTAGCGAGCCAACTCCTCGTCACCGTGGGCGACAACCCCGAACGCATCGCCACTGAAGCGCAGTTTGCGGCCCTTGTCGGCGTCGCCCCCATACCAGCCTCATCCGGCAAGACCAGCCGGCACCGGCTCAGCCGCGGCGGCGACAGAGCCGCCAACGCGGCAATCCACCACGTCGTTGTCTCACGCCTTGCGACCGACTCCCGGACGAGAGAATATGCGGCTCGACGAACCGCTCAAGGCAAGACCAAAAAGGAAATCATGCGCTGCCTGAAACGATACGTCGCCCGGGAGCTCTACCGTCAGCTCACTAACCCGCAAGCCGCGCCTTCGATCACCGATCTGCGCACCGCCCGCGAGGAACTCCACATCACCCTCCGAGAGGCGGGAGGACACCTCAACACCTGGCCTGGCACCCTCTCCCGAATCGAACGAGGACTCAGCCGAGACGACAACCTCGCCGGTCAACTCCGAGATTGGCTCCACGAGCAAAAGGAAGCCCAAAAAATCAATTGACAGCTATAGGAGCATCACGTAGGGTCGCGCTGGGCGACTCGATCGTACGATCATTGGATGAAGCGGCGGCGTTTCACGCCGCAGTGGTCGCCAACCGGGTCGCATACCTCGACGCGGAGTTGAGACGGTTGCAAAATCGTGTCGCTCAACGTGAGGAACGGCAGCGGGATTTCTCAGATCATCAGTCCACCGCTCTTCAGTTGCTCCGCTCCGGTGGTGCCCTCGAAGACTTCGCTGTAATGCAGCAAAAACTCGGAACGACTCAGGCTTCGGTCGCTGAGATAGATGGCCGAATTCGGCTGCTACGTGAGTTGCGAGACCGTAAGGCCAAGGTAAAGTCTGACGAGCTCGACCTGATCGCGAGAACTTCGGCCGACCTTGACGAACGCTTCGATCGCCGCGCGGGGATCATATTTTGGTTCGGGCAAATCCTCGAACAGATGTACGGTGAGCAAGCTGACCTAAAGGTCGTGCTTGGACGTACAGGGATCCAATTCCGAACAAGACTGCCGCGCGCAGGTTCCAGCGGCGTGGATAAGATGGCGATCTTTGCTTACGACTTGGCAATTACTGAGGACCTCAGCGCACAGAGTCGTGGTCCCAGGTTCCTGATTCACGACAGCACGATGTTCGACGGAGTGGATGAGCGCCAAGTCGCGCAAGCAATTTCGATCGCAGCAGAGTCCTCGACCGCGTGGGCCTTTCAGTACTTAGTAACCCTCAACAGCGATGCGGTACCGATCGCAGAATTGGCCGAGGTCACGTCCCGCCGGGTGGTGTAATTCATCGTCACCGTGCGGGTCAGCTGATTTGATTATGCGGCAATGAGCTCGGGAACGGGAATCACCCCCGTCAGGGCGCTGGCGTCGGGGAGGGTGAGGGCGGCGTTGAAGGCGGTCAGCTGGCGCATGGAGTCCTCGGAGAGGTAGCGGCGGGAGCCTGCCTCCCACTCATCGTGTTGCTCGACCAGCACGGCGCCTGCGAGGCGGAGCAGAGCGGCTGGGTTGGGGAACACACCGACGACATCGGTCCTGCGCTTGATTTCCTTATTTAGGCGCTCGAGTGGGTTTGTGGACCACACCTGTCGCCAGTGTTTGGGCGGGAATCCGCAGAAGGCGAGGATGTCGGCGCGGGCGTCATGGAGCATCTTGGCGACTTTCGGGTGAGAGCGTTCGAGCATGCGGGTGACCTCGTCAAACTGGGCCTGAACGTGCGTCGCGTCGGGCTGGGCAAAGATGGTGCGGATGACCGCGGCGACCATGTCCTGGCTGGCGCGCGGGACAATGGAGAGAACATTTCTCATGAAGTGGACCCTGCAGCGTTGCCAAGCAGCACCCTGAAAAACAGTGCTGATGGCCTTCTTCAACCCCGAGTGAGCGTCGGTAGATGACGAGTTTGACGCCGTCCAGCCCACGGGCTTTCAAAGACCGCAGGAACTCGGTCCAGAAGATCTCATTCTCGCTGTCGCCGACGTCAAAACCAAGGACCTCGCGCCGGCCGTCAGCGGCCACGCCGATGGCGACGACCATCGCTTGGGAAATGACGCGGTGGTTGACGCGGGCCTTGCAGTACGTGGCGTCGAGGAACACGTAGGCGTAGCCCGTCACGCCGAGATCACGGCCACGGAACGTGGCCACTTCCCCGTCGAGATCCGCGCAAATCCGGGATACTTCGGACTTGGAGATGCCCGTGTCGGCGCCGAGGGCTTTGACCAGGTCGTCGACTTTCCTCGTCGAGACGCCGTGGAGGTAAGCCTCCATAACCACGGCGAACAGGGCCTGGTCAACGCGTCGGCGACGCTCGAGGAGAGCGGGAAAGAACGACCCTTGCCGCAGCTTGGGGATCTTGAGATTCAGGTCGCCGGCCGTCGTCGTGAGGACGCGCGGGCGGGTGCCGTTGCGCTGGTTGGTGCGATCCTCGGAGCGTTCGAAACGGCCGGCGCCGATGTGCGCGGTGGCCTCAGCGTCGATGAGTTCTTGGTAAAGCGTTTCGGTCACCGTTCGGATTCGGTCGGTGACATTGGTGAGCTTGAGTTCCGAGAGGAGCGCAAGCAAGGCAGACTGGTCTAAAGCCATCGTGTGATGTGTCTTTCTGTGAGGAACTTTGAACGGTTCTCACTGACCATCGCACGGTGGCTCTTTACGTTGTTAATCCAACGATCGAACCCCGGGAATTACACCACTCAGGGGGACGTGACCTTGGCCGATCGCGATGCGTTTGATGAAAGCGTTATTCTCACGCTTTCTGACGCCGACGAATCTGGAGGCCTACTTGGCGTCCGCCTGCACCCCGACGATTTGGGCGGAAGCGCAGCTGTGGGCGCGCAAGAAGAACCGGAAACGACCTAGTTGCGAGCTGAGTTCGGTTTGGCCCGGATTCCGCTTGACAGTTGCCCGGACGGTACAACAGTGTTGTCTGCCAAAAATCGAGGCGAAAGTGTCTTGCAACTGATCTGTCTCAAAACCTACGGGCAGTCTCAAGGGGTCGTAGCAGCACCGTCTTTCAAGGTGGTTTCGCATGATTCTGAGTTCTTCGTCGGCAGCCGGCGTCCGGCGTCCGGCTTGCGGGCTCGCCGTGGAGGCTTATTCGCGCGAACGGCACCGTGCTATCCGAGCGGCCTTGCGGGAGCGTTCAGGCGCCCGGGAATGGCAGTATTTCGGATCGTCCGGCGATAGTAGCTAGATGTCCAGTTCCTCAAGTGCTGCTTGGTAGGCCTCGTTGTAGGTGGGGAATTGGGCGATTTGGTCGCGCAGGATTTCGATTGGGATCTGTGTGCGGATGGCGAGGGCGGCATGATGTATCCACTCGCCGGCCATCGGGCCCACAGCCCAAGCGCCAATGAGAGTCTTGCTGTCGGTGTCGGCGAGGAGTCCGAGGAATCCGCGAGGGTCTTGTTCGTAGGTCCAGGGGCGAGCGATGGCGCTGGCAAGGTCAAGCTCTGTTGCGACGGTCCGTATACCGTGCTGGTCGGCCTGTTCTTTTGTGAGTCCTGCGGCCGCAATTTCGGGATCTCCAAATACGACGCGGGGGATGCCGCCGTAGGACGCGGCGTGCAGTTTGCCAAGAATGGCGTCTGCTGCGATCCGTCCCTGATATTTAGCCACGTGGGTGAAGGGCATTATGCCGGTGACGTCTCCGATGGCCCACACGTTCTCGGCCGCACGACAGTATTCGTCCACCTGCACCTGCCCGTGATCGCCCAGAGCGATACCAGCGTTTTCGAAGCCGAGGTTTTTGGTACGAGGGGTGCGTCCGGTTGCGAAAATGACAACGTCGGCCGTCACTTCTGTGCCGTCATCAAGTTCAATTACGCTCTGGTCGCCGGTGCGGTGGGCCCGGCGGGCGGTCACGCCCAGACGGATATCGATGCCGGACTCCGTCAGGTACTTATGGGTCAGCTCCCCGACCCTGGGCTCTTCGCGTTCCAGGAGCCGGTCGCCGCGGTGCACGAGTGTGACTTTCACTCCGAAGCGGGAGAGGAAGGTGCTGGTCTCGGTCCCGACGGCGCTACCGCCGATGATCACCGCACTCTTTGGCAGGGTCTTGGTCGTGTACGTTTCTCGGTTCGTCCACGCAGTGATCTGATCGAGACCGTCAAGATCGGGGATGACTGCCTCCGAGCCGGTCGCGATAATGATGTGCTCTGCGGTCAGTTCGCGGTCCTCGACGTGGATCCGGCCGGGACCCGTGATCCGGGCTTCGCCCTTAATCACGACGGCACCGTGACGGGCATACCCGTCGACTTGTGCTCTGTCGTCGAGATTCCGGATCATGTATTCACGGTACTTACTGGCCTCAGACCAGTCCAGTTCCGCTCCGGATACCCCGGCTGCCCGTTGGACTTCCGTGCGGGCTTCAGCTGGCCGCAACAACGTCTTGGATGGGATGCAGGCCCAGTAGGCGCATTCACCGCCGATCAATTCCCGCTCGATGACCGCGACCTTCTTACCGGCCTTGAGCAGGCGGCTCGCGGCCACCTCCCCGCCGGGCCCCATGCCTAACACCGCAACATCAAAATGTTCGCTCATAATGTTCTCCTTAATCTCAGAGGTCTACATCAGATTCTGCTCGTGGAGCTCTAACGGAGACTTCAGTGGATTGGTGGCCGTGCCGGTGCGGCACTGCGGTCTTAGCAGCAGCCGTGCGCTCCGTTGTCAGGTTGGGCGGACCGCTGCGGTGTCGTATCTTTGAGCATTGTTTCGGCAATGGAGGTACCGAGCCGGTAAGCCTCGTCGACGGGTATCACGGAGCCGTCGGGGTGGCTGTCAAGCCAAGGCTTGGCTTCTTCAAGTGATGCGAAGAAGTGGACCTGGTTACAGAATGCTGAACGCACCGAGCTCATGTCTTCCGGATTGACCAGCGAGACCACGGCCGTGGCTGGCTCAACGCTCGTCACCCCGGTAGCGTCAACGCTGACGCGAACTGGAATTCCAGTTGCCCCGTACGTCGATTCGATTCTTGCGGATGTTCCGAGGGCGGCTGGCAGAATCAACGTATCCAGCGCGCACCACGTGTAGAGCTGTTCACCGTTGACCTCGAGGCGGTGCGGGGTGGACCGAAGAGTCAGGCCCTGCCCGATAATTCGACCGGACCCGTCGTACTCCGTATCGGGCACGGCTGCCAGAGCACCCTTAACGTCTTCGGCGGGTCGGCCGGACGCAGTCACTAAGTCCGCTATATCTACTGCATCGCCCTCCGCCAGCAGCTTCATGAGCGGCAGCCAAAGCCAGGCTTCTAGTCCTGCGTCGCCGGAGGTGAGTCGTTCTGTGACCTGATGGGTTTCATTCGTCATGAGAAGTGCCTTTCTTTGTGAGGTCGAGGTGGTTAGGCGGCGCAGCAGGAAAGCTTGGAGACGTCCGTGTTGTAGGACTGGCAGGCAATCTTGATGCCTTCGGCCATGGTCAGGTAGGGGCTCCACATGGTGGCGACTTGATCGACGGTCATCCCGGCTTCCAGGATGTAGACGCCGGCCGCGGCGAGGTCACCGGCGTCTTTGGCGACGGCAGTGATCCCCACGATCCGCCGCGTTTGGACGTCGGCGACGATCTTGATGAAGCCGCGGGTATCCCGGTTGACCAGGGCCCGGGGGACGTATTCCAACGGCAACACTCGGCACTCACAGCGGATGCCGGCCGCATTGGCTTCCTTGTCGGTCATACCTACCGCGGCCAGAGCGGGGCTGGTGAAAGTGACCCGGGGGAGGTGATGGTAGTCGACCACACGTCCGGCATCGGTGAACGCGTTATCCACCACCAGGGATCCATGGGAGGCGGCCACATACACGAACTGCGGGTGTCCGGTCACGTCCCCGGCACCCCAGATTCGCGGGTTCGAGCTGGCCAACATGCCGTTGACCACAATTTCGCCCTTCTCTCCCACGTTGACGCCGACCGCGCCCAGGTTCAGCCCCTCCGTCACGGGGCGTCGCCCTGTAGCGACGAGGAGTTTGCTGGCACGGAACTCTTCCCGCCCGCCTCCCGTCGTGGCCACAGCGACAACCTCGCCGGTGGACTCGTCAAGGTGCACGGCGGACACGGTGGCCCGGCGGATGACCCGCATACCCTCGTCCGCGAAGACGCTCATCAGGGTGCGGGACGCTTCCGGCTCCTCCGCCGAAGCCAGCCGGGAGCGGACCAGCATTGTCACCGTGGAGCCCAGTCGTGAGAAAAGCTGCGCCTGTTCCAACGCGACGTATCCACCGCCCAAGACCAGCAGCGACTCGGGTACCTCGTCAAGTTCCATGGCCGTCGTGGAAGTCAGGTAGCCCACCTCTTCCAGGCCCTTGATCGGAGGTGCCCACGGGGTCGACCCGGTTGCCACCAGGTAGTGGTCGGCGCGCACGGTTTCTACGGACCCATCGAAGCCGGTGACTTCCAACACCGGCTCATCAGCAGAACCCGCGAACACGGCAGTACCTTGGCGCAGTTCCCAGCCGTACTCACCGATCAGGTCCAGGTACTTACCGGTGCGCATCGTGTCCACCAGAGAACGCTTGCCACCAATCAGCTCCGACATATTGACGGCGTCAGCGGAGGTAGAGATCCCCGGGAACCGTCCGGAATCCAGTGCGACGTGGCGCGCCTCGGCCGCCGCTAGCAGGGCTTTAGACGGAACGCAGCCCGTGTTCACGCAGGTCCCACCGACGGTTCCGCGCTCGATCATCACCACCCGTTTACCCAAATTCGTCGCTCGAATGGCGGCAGCGAACGCGCCCCCACCAGAACCGATGATCGCCAAGTCAAAATCAGACGCTGCTGTTTCAGACGTTGTTGCTTTAGACATGAATCCTCCGGAAAAGCTGTGGACGCCCGAACCTGTCTTGAACAAGAACGTGCATGATTTTTTGGTGCTGAGCCCAGTCTGCACCTTCCCCTACACTGGAAGGTCAAGTGTGGAAGTTCCCGCCATTGAAATGAGAGGTACAGAGTGCGCATTGGTGAAGCGGCCGCGGCCGTTGGCATGACAACCAAAACCCTGAGATTTTACGAAGACCGGGGACTGCTCCCCGCCGCTCAACGAGCGGCCAACGGGTACCGGTCCTATGGGGACGAAACAGTGACGCGGCTAGATTTCATTCGCCGGAGTCGGGGCGCGGGGCTGACCCTGGCCCAAATCAGTGACATCTTGCACATCCGTGACGCCGGCCAGGCTCCCTGCACGCATGTGAGCGACCTTCTGGCCAAGCAACTGACGGATCTGGACTGGCAGATCGCCGAGCTGGTCGCCCTGAGATCCACCGTCGCCCGATTCCATGACACCGCCGCCGCCGCCGATCCCGCCGCGTGCGACTCCGAACGAATCTGCGGCTACCTCTGAAACGTTCTCAGCCCAGAGGCTAGACGCGCCGCGGCGCCAGGGGCGGCGGGGCGGTAAGCGGGTATGTGTGTGGCACCTTGAATGAAGTCCACGAGGACGGCTTGATCGACTACCACCTTGTGACTTGCCGGGTGATCGTGACGGTTTGATTCACGTCCACCAGCATCGTTAGTCATCTGACTCTTTGGCGTCAGCGGTGGAATCACAGCCATGACCACGCCCACGAGGACTAACAGCCCGATAAGCCAAAACGTGCGGCTATTTTCTCGCTCCTAAGAAATCGCCGCGGGTGCCGACCGGCTCACGACCGATCCTCGCTGACGCGACTTGCAGACTCTTGAGAACGCGGCGGGCGCTGCGGCTCACAGCAGTCCTCCCCGGAAAAACCCTTCCCGCCTGCCCTACGGCGAAGAACTGAAATCACGAGCACGCTGACAAGAATTCCCGCCGCGACGATGAACCAAGGGTTACCCAGCACGGCACCGACGGCGCCGAGCGCCCCGGCGACGCCCAATGTCAATATCAAACCGCAACACACTACGTGCAGCAGAACAAAACCTGCCACGATCGGCAGGGCCTTGCTCCGGCGGTTGGAATCAGTAGACAAGATTGTTTCTCTCTCCGAACGCATCAGCATCCTGATGGATTTGGGGCCGCAGTCGGATGAAACCGGCACGAAATCGAGTTTCCACCTTCCCCTTGGTGGAAGGTCAAGTCGGAGTTACTCGGCCACGCCGCAAGTGTCCAGCAAGGATCGTCTTCCGTTGAGACCACCGCGACCGCCACGACGCCGGCGAGTGTCTACCAGCAGCTGCGCGGCCACCTGACCGAGCTGAAACTCGCCGACTCCGGCGACGCGCTGCCGCGGGTCCTCGACTAGGCCCATGCCAAGGGCTGGGGCCTCACCCACACTCTGGAGCGTCTCCTCGCCGTCGAGGTTATCGCCACCGAAGCCCACCGCCTCGCCGGCCGAATTCGAGATTTACACCACTCCACGGGACGTACCGTACGTGTTTCAGATTCCAGAAATGAATGCGGAACCACCATCAGCCCGCGTCACCTTCTACCGAGCAGGGTCGGTGGTGTCCTTGGTCTCAGCGTCAGCCAGCAACTCATTCGTGCGGACAGACGGCGGTGCATCGGAATGCGTTGGGGCGCAGCAGTCGTCTTCTCGTGGGCCGACTGGGTCGGCTCCGGGATGGGCAAGATTCATATCGGAATCACCGGCGGTTCTCGACCTTCGTTTCCGCCACCAAATCAACGCCGTCATCAGCAGCAGCGCGACCAGCACTGGCACGAACCAGAGATACGCGGACTGCACCAGCGCCGACGCCTGGGCCGAGGCATCCATGACCCAGAGGGCCACAGTATTGACGGCAGGGAGGTCTTTAAGCCCTTCAACGTTGGTTGCCACGAGGTATGCTCCGGACAGGACTAGCAGGACACCGGAGAGGCGCTCCATGAACGGCAAGACGCGGCGCAGTCGAGCGGATAAGACTGACCCTGCGATTGCGGTCGACACTGACAAGGCCGTCAGCAGCGTGGCCGAACCGGCGCCGTAGGCGGCCAGAACTGCGACCATGCCGGCGAAGTTTTCAGTCGACAGGGCCTGTCCGACGACTGCGAGCAGAATGGCCAAGGTGCAAGCGACCGATGCCACAGCGTATCCTGCACCAAACGCGACGAGCCTCGTCGTGACGTTCCCGCTATCCGTTCGCAGCGCCGCCAAGCGAGACAGTTTGCTCACCGCTATGCGGCGACCCGCCAGAACCGCGACACCCGACACGATGAGGACGAGGCCGATCCCTGCCGCGGCAAATGGCACGAAAGCGAGTATCGAGCGCAGGCCGAGCGCGACGAGCAGCGCGGCGGAGACCAGAACTCCCGCGAACCCAACGCTTACCGCCCCACCAGCGGCCAAGCCGCGCCATAATCGATTCGCCATAGATGCTTTCGAGCGCTCAACGTCGTTGCCAAGCTGGCTACCCAGAAATGCCGGTAGCAAGCCGAATCCGCACGGGTTCAACGGCGAAACCAGACCGGCACCGAATGCGAAGGCGAGAATGACCATCATTTGCGCGCACCCGCTTCGATCAGTGCCGCGCTCATCGACTCCACCTCGACCGGTCCGCGGTCGGTGATCCGGCCGGAGCCGTCCACGATCGTTACGCTGGCACCCATCGAAAATGCGTCGAAGCGTTGTGTCAGGGTGCTCTCAGGGTCGAGGGCGAGCTCGAAGGCAGGGCTGCCCGCTTGCCGCATGAATTCCTCCAACCTGGCCCTATCAGCCAGCGGGTCTGAGGCGATGGCTAGCACGTCCAGGCCCTCGAAGCGTTCTTGAAGCTCACCGATCTTACGTGTGTCATCGATGCAGGTCGGGCACAGGTCGACGAAGGTGAGAATGGCCGGTTGGCCCGACGGCACCTGAAATGTGTCGCCGGACAAAGTGTCAACGTCGAATGCTGGCGCCTCGTTTCCGACCTCTAACCGGCCCGAAGCAGATTCGTCATCTAGCGTCGCACCCGTGCTCGACGTGTCTGCAGGGCCGTTCAGGCCGGTGATCGCAAGCGTGCCGAGCAGCGCGGCGGGCACCAGAATTGCCAACAAGATGATCACGCGGGATCCCCGATTTGTTGCCCTGCGCTGAGATGATGGGGCCCGCTTTGGCGTGCGCCCGGTCGGCGCCGTGCTCGCTGTGCGTTTCTGATTCATGAATGTCTCAATCGCGATTGGTCCTTCGAGAATTGGATCTGTGTTGAAGCCAAACCGGCGATGGGCGAGGCTAGCAGCATAAAAGGATGGAGCGAACGAGATGGTCGAGCCCGCGACTCAGACACCCTCATAGGGACGTGAAAACCGTCTCGCTCGCGAGCATTCCTTCTGCCGCCTTGCTAGTCATTGTCCACCTTCCCCTATGGGGGAAGGTCAATACTTCCCGCTATAACAACGTTGTTCCCTGCGGCCAAGAGGCGTCTGCCCGACTTCACCGTAGGGGCGTTCGCCCAGCATCGCTACATCACAGTGTTCAGTCATGTTCTGGCGCCTCAGCAGCAGCTGTGGGATGGGTCATCGCTGGAACGGTTGGCAGCCGTCTCGGCAAGCATCCTCTCGGCCATCGAAGCACCGAGCGCGAACGCTTCCGCGACAGAAATGGTCGGTCCGCCCTCGTGGCCGGCAATCCACGGTTCGGTTTCCTCGAGAAGGGCGAAGAAGTGAACCTGGTCGCAGAAGGATGAGCGAACGGAACTCATGTCGTCCGGGGCGACCAGGGACACCACTGCGGTGGTGGGCTCGACGCTGCGCACGCCGGAGCTGTCGACGGTCACCCGAACCGGCGTTCCGGTGCGGTAGCGGGATTCGATGACCGCGGACGTCCCGAGGATCGTGGGAACGATGAGGATGTCCAGCGCACACTAGGTGTAGAGCTGTTCCCCGGCGATCTCGAAGCGGTGCCGTCCAAGACGAACTCGACACCAACAGCTACTCGATCGGCGTCAAAGTCCCCGATCAAGAGATGAAAGCCCTGGAAACCAACGGCACCCTCACCCGACACCAGTTCCATCCCGAGTGGAACTACACACTAAATCCGATAGAAAAAGAACCGCCCGAAACGCACTAAGTTAATTCATCACAGGCTCTAATTCCGCTGTCCAAGATCTCCGCAGCAGCCCACAACCCCGCTCAAACGCATGTCACCAACCTGATGGCTTGGTACCTCTAGCGGGGTGTTCTCGCGGTGCTGCGACCACGGGGGTTTGACGATTTCATGTTCATAATTACTAAGATGAATAGTACACCTTTGGTGTCGGAGAAATGCAGAGTGAGAGAAAGCGTGATCAGCATGATGGGATACGGAAACGAAATGATGGGCTGGATGGGCCTCTGGGTGATTCTGGGGCTCATACTTCTGGTGGCAGTGGTGGCCATGTTGGCTGCCTGGATCGTCAGGCGCAGCCTTGCGGCACCGGCCGGGGTGCCACGAGGCGGGCATGAGGCTGGCGACGTCCTGCGCAGGCGCTACGCGTCGGGAGAGATCGATGATGAAGAGTTCAGGCGCCGTCTCGCAGTTCTGGAGGGGCCGTAGCGCCGTCACGCCCTCGGGGTGAACATTCGCGACCAGGGGACACCGCACTCACGTTCTCTAACACGTTCGGCATCACCTGCCCCTCCGTCATCGATGCGGACAGCGGTGCTGTTCAGCTCGCCTTCAGCGGGGTGGTCGCACCCAACGCGGTGCCCACCACCCTCGTCGTCGACACGGTGGGGAGGGTCGCCGCGGGTGCTCGGACGCATCTCCGACGCGAGCTTCCTCGATGCCCTGATCAAGACAGCGCTCGAGGAGAGCGACCAATGAAACCGTCATGGTCCGGCGATCCAGCCGTCCCCCTGCACCTGACCCAGGAAGCATGTTCGGCTTATGAACCTTCTCGCCAGCATCCCGAGCCCCGACATCAGCTTCATCCAACTGGGGCCGTTCCGGGTCCACTTCTACGCGCTGTTCATTCTCAGCGGCATCGTCGTGGCCATCGCTCTCACCTCCAGCCGGCTCAGCCGACGCGGTGGGCAACCGGGACTCGTCCTCGACATCGCCCTCTGGACCGTGCCACTCGGCATCGTCGGTGGACGGCTTTACCACGTCGTCACTCACCCCAATGACTACTTCTTCGCCGGCGCTGACCTCTGGAAGATCCTCTATGTGTGGGAGGGTGGCCTGGCGATTTTCGGCGCCGTGCTGTTCGGGAGCGTCGGCGCGTACATCGCCTGCCAGAGGTCAGGGTTGCGTTTTCTGTCCTTCGCCGACGCGCTGGCCCTCGGGATGCTCCTCGCGCAGGCACCGGTCGTGGCCGGCCCCGCGGCGAGCCCTCCTGCCGCGCGGTCCGAGGATCAACGATGGTCGCGCAGGGGCTGTAGTGTCGCGCCCACTCGACCATTACGATTCCCGCCCGGCTGCGTTCGCTGATGGTGTCATCCAGCCGCCGCTCGGATTCCTTGGTTGGCTGCGCTGGTTCTCGCGTCAGCTCACGAGCATGCGCACGGCGCTGTTCCTGCTCCTGCTGCTCGCGATCGCGGCGGTCCCCGGGTCGCTCGTGCCCCAGCGCGGCGCCGATCCGAACGGCGTCACCCAGTACTTCGCCAACCACCCCGACCTCGCGCCGGCGCTCGACAAGATCCAAGCTTTCGACGTCTACTCCTCGGCGTGGTTCTCCGCGATCTACCTGCTGCTCTTTGTGTCCCTGATCGGCTGCGTGATCCCGCGCACCCGGCACCACCTGCAGGCGCTCCGGGCCAAGCCGCCGAAGACCCCGGCTCGCCTGGGCAGGCTGACCGGGTTTACCACCCGCGAGGCCCCGGTCGGCACGGATGCCGCGGCGGCGGTCGCTTCCGCCCGCGGGCTCCTCAAATCCGGCGGTTACCGTGTCGCGCTGTTCGAATCGGGCCGGGAGGTCTCGGTTTCCGCCGAGAGAGGGTACCTGCGCGAAACCGGCAACCTGGTCTTCCATGTCGCGCTGATCGGGATACTGATCGTGAGCGGATTCGGCAGCGGTTTCGGGTTCAGCGGGCAGCGGGTCCTTGTCGAGGGCCAGACCTTCGTGAACACGCTGCTGGCGTATGACTCGTTCAACCCCGGACGCTTCTTCGACGATGCCGGCCTCGACCCGTACAGGGCTGCCCTCGACAGCTTCGACGTCGAGTACGAGATGCAGAATCTGAACGCCTACGGCCAGCCGGTGGACTACACCGCTGGGGTCACGGTCACGCTTCAGGGCCAGGTGGCCCGGTCCGATGAGGTGAAAGTCAACGCCCCGCTCCGCGCCGGAGGAACGGACATCTTCCTGCTCGGCAACGGCTACGCACCCACCATCACGGTGAAAGACCCGAAGGGGAACGTTGTTTTCACCGATTCCATCCCCTTCCTGCCCCAGGACTCGAACCTCACCTCCCTCGGAGTCGTGGAGGTTCCGGACGGGCTCAAAAAGCAGCTCGGCCTGATCGGTTTCTTCTATCCGACCCAGGCCCAGGCAAAGTCCGGGGCTTACTTCTCCTCATACCCCGACCTCGAATATCCGCTGCTCACACTTAATGTGTTCTCCGGCGACCTCGGACTCGACAAGGGCGTGCCGGCATCCGTCTACGCGCTCAAAACCGACAAGATGATTCAGCTGACCGGCGGCGACACGGGGGTCAAGTCGCTCGAGCTGAAGCCGGGCGAGATGCGACAGCTCCCGGAAGGGCTCGGCACGGTCAGCTTCGACAATGCCGACCCGGGCGCGAAAGCCAGCGACTTCTGCGGCTCCGTCCTGCGGTTTGCCTCCTTGGATGTCAACAACGACCCGGCGCAGGGCTGGGTGCTGCTGTTCTCGGTGCTCGCGCTGCTGGGGCTGCTCACTTCCCTGTTTATCCCGCGCCGCCGCGTCTGGGTGAAGACGATTCGGCAGGCCGACGGGTCGGTGCGCCTCGAGTACGCCGGACTCGCCCGCGGCGACGACCCGGCCCTCGAAGCAGCGGTTTCCACCCTCGCCGATCGCCACAGCGCGGCGCTGGCACCCACCACGTCGTTCGCCCAGACAACCAAACAGAATTAGAGACATATCCCAATGAATCTCAATGAACTCTCAATCTTGAGCCTGTACTCGGCCATGGGCGTCTACGCGCTCGCCTTCATCGCCTTCGCGATCGACCTGGCCAGACGCTCCTCGGCTGTCGGCGACGTTCAGGGCGCCGCGCAACTCGCGGCCGAATCCGCAGGCTCCGACGCGGCGGCATCCGGCGGCACGATCACCCTGTCTCGGATCAGCGCGCGGATCGCGAACGACGCTGCCACCCCCTATGGCCGGTCGGCCAGCCTCCGCGTTGGGGTCTCGCTCACCGTTCTCGCTTGGGCTCTGCACCTGGCCGCAACGGTTTTGCGCGGTATTGCCGCCGAGCGCGTGCCCTGGGCGAACATGTACGAGTTCGCGATGACTGGAACCCTGCTCATCATGACGGTGTTCCTGATCGTGCTCACCCGGGCTGACCTGCGCTTCCTCGGCACCTTCGTCACCGGACTGGTTCTGGTGCTGCTGGGGATCGCCGCGCTCAGGTACTACGTCGAGGTCGCCCCGCTGCCGCCGGCGCTCCAGTCCGCATGGCTGGTCATCCATGTGTTCGTCGCCTCGCTCGGCACCGGTTTCTTCGCGCTCGGCTTCGCCCTGTCGACCGTGCAGCTGCTGCAGTTCAGGCGGGAATCCCTCGTCGCCGGCACGAAGGCGGCCCGGCTGCGTTTCGTGGCCACGCTGCCGTCCGCGGCGACGCTCGAGAACTTCGCCTACCGGGTCAACATCATTGGCTTCATACTCTGGACCTTCACCCTCATGGCCGGGTCGGTCTGGGCCGAGCAGTCGTGGGGCCGCTACTGGGGCTGGGACACGAAGGAGGTCTGGACGTTTATCATCTGGGTCATCTACGCCGGCTACATTCACGCGCGGGCGACCCGCGGATGGCGCGGCTCGCGCTCGGCGTGGCTGGCGATTATCGGCTTCAGCGCCGTCCTATTCAACTTCGGCATCGTGAACGTCTTCTTCAAGGGCCTCCACTCGTACTCCGGCCTGTAACCCCAGGAACACCAACCAATTAGGGGGGAAAAGTGAAACACCCACGTGGAGTCGCGGCTACCCAGGCCGCTAAACCGACGCTGAGCGCGGAAGAGCTGGCCAGGACTGGCGGAGGCGGCGCTGCGTGCGCATCGGACAGGCGCCTGATGCTCTCGTCGCCCTCGTTCACTGGCTCGCGCATATCGAGGCATTCGGACCACAACAGCCTCCGCTCTGGCTGGACCTTGTAGCCGGCTCCGTCACCCCACTATCGGAGTCGGCCTAATATTCTGTTTCGTCATGCGTGCGATTATTCATTCCGCCCGAAACGAGCGGAAGACCTATGCCCGGATCGAGACCGATGAATGCTCCAAGCTCCAGGTCAAGAAGGATTCCCGCACCGATGGGTGAAGACTTCGCCAACGTCTTCCTGAACGGCCAGCTCCTCATTGCCATCCCGATCGCGAATGACGGACCCCTCCTGTTACAGGATCGTCAAGCTGCTGTCCACCGGGCACGGTGGCATCGTCCCCGCGGCGGAGGCCGGGGCGACAGCGAAGAACAACGGCAGCGCCAGCAACGCGCCAACTCCCATTGTTGCCAAGACAATCCTCCCGGTACCGAGGGGACGGGCCGGGGCGACAAGGCGCCGGACGCGGCCCAGGGCGGACTCGCCGCCGGCCCCGAGTGCGGCCACCGGGGTCATGCCGTGCTCCGCCAAGCGCACCAGCGCGGTGGCTACGGTCAACCGATCACTGCTTCGGGCAGCAGTGTCGTCGGCGAGCATCTCCACCAGCCGCCCCAGGGCGCTGCGGGCTTCGCGGAAGGCGGCAACTCCGGGGAAGGCGTGCTGCAGCGCGTCGGCCACAGCGAGAATCAAGTGATGGCGTCCGTGCAGGTGCGCCCGTTCGTGGGCCAGAACTGCGACGAGTTGTTTGTGGTCCAAAGCGGCCAAGGTGGCACTGGTCAGGACGACCTGGCGGTTCCGGCCTGGCAGGCAGTAAGCGGCAGCAGATGAGTGCTCGACGACCAGCGCGTCGTACTCATCGTGAGGCTGGGCGATCATGGCCAGGGCTTGCAGCTGCACGCTCCTCTTTTGGGCTGCGTGGGCCAAGCCCGCAACCAGGCAGTATGTGACTCGGGCGAGAACGGCGAGAACGGCGACGGCACCGGTGGCACTGACAGTGGCGCCGCCCGGCGTGGAGTACTGCTCACGAAGGGCCATCGCGCACGCGTGGATCAGTGCGGCCAGGTCCGTGGTCCAAGGAATCGCCGGAAGTGCCAGGGCAGAGCCGGCGAGTAAAACTGTCGACAGCAGTGAAATGCTCAGGGCTTGCCACGCCGCAATGCCAATCTTCGGGGATCGTTCCAGCCAAGTGCTCCGGCGCAACAGCACCGGCCCTAGCACGGCCAGGATCACGGCAAAGATGATCAGTGCGGCTGGCGCGATCATTGACTCGCGCCTCGACCATCCTTGAGTTGTTCGTCCAGCGCATCGCGGAGACGCGCCACTTCCGCGGGCGGCATTTGTTCGAGGAAGTGCAAGAGCGTCACCGTTGTGTCGCTACCGGCGAGTACGTCACCCATGAACGCCGCAGTGTGCTGCTCACGGGTCACAGCGGGACGATACAAGTAGGCGCGTCCGTCCTTCTCGCGAGTCAGGACACCTTTACGGTGCAGGTTGTCCATGACAGTCATCACTGTCGTATAGGCCAACGTTCGCTCGCGTTGAAGATCCTCCAAGACCTCGCGCACGGCAACAGGGTGATCCCGGGACCACAAACGGTCCATGATCAGTTTTTCCAGTTTGCCTAATGGGCCTGCCATGAGCTGTTCCTCTCTGCGCTTGTGTCCGACGCGCTCGTGTCCGACCGATATGGCCGGTTTCAACTATTGTTCATAGTAGCGCACGCAGGGTCGGCTGTAGGTTTTTTATAGCGCCGGTGGCCATTCAACCTTGGCTACCGCCAGAGCAGGGCGCGCCGGGTTCGGGCGTTTGAGGGCCCTGCAGGTACGCCTGCAAAAACACCGGCAAACGCGGATCGTTTGCACTGTCCAGCTTCAGTTGCTTCCCCCATGCGGTGGCTACCACCGGCGACGGGAGGTCGGGATATGGGCTTAACAGCTCGTACGGGTGCGATGCCGCTTCTTGAGCGAGGGCGTCAATTTCTTTTTGGGGCAGGTCGGCTCGGTACGTGACCCAGACCGCGCCGTGTTCCAGTGAGTGCAGGGCTTCCCCGGTGTTGACCGGGTCCGTGTAGATCCCGCAGTTGACCAGCTGCGGGGCATGGTCTCCGCCCACGGGAGGATTCTGCGGGTATGCGACTTCGCTGGAGGTGTGGTTGCGGCTCAGGCCGTCGAAGCTTTGCACCCCGTCGATCGGTTTGTCTGCGGCCGCACTGATCTGAGACTTGGTCTCCTGGTTCACTACGAATACGGACACTACCGTGACGATTAGGGCCAGGATGACCACGGAGCTGGTGCCGTAGATCCAGAAGTTTCTGCGGCGTTCCTCCCGTTTTTGTTTCGCTTGCACCGCCGCCACGATTGCCGATCGGTCCAGGTTCCGCTGTTTGCGCGCATGTCCCATGCTGACGCTCCGTCCTGCTGTTGTTGTTGCCGAATTGCCGCTCGGCTATCGAAATCCGGGGCTGACTGCCTCTTTTCAGGCATCCGTAGTGGCGGCCGGCTTGCCGCGGGACAGGTGGCGGCGGATTTTTTTCTCTGACAGCCGTCCATAGCTGAACAGGTCTCCGTCGAGCAGGATTCCCGGAGCGAACACCACGCCGTGTCGGGCCGCGAGTTCGCGCCCATCCTCGGTGTCGAGCCCTACCTCTCGAACCTGCACGGGGTAGTCCAGGGCCAGCCGGGAGAGTACCTCTTTGGCCTGTACGCATGAGGCGCAGTTCGTCTGGGTCAGGATGGTGATGTTGGTCATTTGCCAGCCCGTCCGGCTTCTAGGTCAGACAGGATCGTTTCCACCGGAAGGTACATGGTGTATTTCGGGGATCCACCGTAGTCGGCGCGCCACTGGATGCGGCCGTCCGGTCCGACGAGGATGAAGCTGTGCCCGTTGCGGGAGTCGCCCATCATGCCGTATTTATTGGTCTGGTACGTGCGGGAGATGTCGAGCTTGGTGTCAGCGAGGGCGGTGGCGGTGAGCTGGTCATCGGCCATCTTCTGGGCGATCAGATCCACCGGTCCGCTGGTGATGGTCAGCAGTTGGTCGATGCCGGCTGCCTGCAGTTGGGCTTGGGAACCGTCCAGGTCCTTGATCTGGTCCCAGCACGGCTGGCATCCGATACCTTCATGGAAGTAGAGAAGAACGGTCTTGCCGCGATAGTCGCTGAGGTTGACCGTCTCGCCGGAGGTCGAGGGCAGGGAGAATGCGGGGGCCTCGTCACCCGGTGCAGGGCTGCCGACCGTGTAGCCAGCGTCCGAGGTGCCTCCCGATTCTGCCGGGGTGGTGGGCTGGGAACCCAGGATGGCAAAGAAGACGGCCGCCAGCACGGCCACAACGCCGGCCACGATAGCCGCCCGGATCAGTCCGGTGCGCTTGGACCGATTCGGCGGGCGGACGGGCGGCCGTCGGGGTGTCGTTGATGCCATTACTCTGACTCCTTCATGTGCGAATGGCCCGGCGCCGCAGGAGGCGCGCCCGGGGTTAATGTCTGTTGTGATACGTGGTTGTTGTCCGGATGCGGAACGCAGGTGGGGCAGGAATCTCCCTCGGTCGCATCGCTCGGGTGCCGGGGTGCCGGCTTCCCGCGGCGGACCGCCAGCCAGAGCAGAGCCGCCAGGGCCGCGAACACCACAAGGGTGGAAACCCATCCGGGCACGAAGCCCAGGAATTGTTGAATGTTGGCTGCGGCGTGGTCCAGGGCGGCCGAGACCTCAACCTGCCACCCGTCGGTGGCCATCCCGGGCCCCTGGACAGCGATGACAACAGTGAGAATGCCCATGGCGATCATCAGGCCACCGGAGAGCAACGTCACCAGGGGCAGGCGCCACTTTGCGCCGGGCCACAACGGGACGGTGCGGGCGGAAAGCAGGCGGCTGGCACCCCAGTTTTTCTTATCCCACACCAGGGCCAGAATGCACAGGGGCGCTACCATCCCGAACACGTACGCGATACCCACGGCGACGGCGGCTGGAAAAGAAGAGGTCGCGCCCGACAGTACTGCCACGCCGGCAAGGACCGGTGCGCAGCAGGCGCTGGCGGCACCGGAGAACACGCCCAACCCGTACACGGACCCGATACCCTTGCCACCGCCCCGCCCGGACGGCATCGGCAACATCATCTTCCAACCGACCAAGGTGGCGACCCCGACAGCCACCATCGCCAGCCCGACGATGCTGAAAATCCAGAGGTGATACTCGATCAAGGCCCGGCTGATGACCGCGGCACCCAAACCAATGGGAAGAATGATTGTTGCGACGCCAGCCGCGAAGACGAGGGTCATGCCGAGGATCTGGCTGCGACGGCGGAAACTGGATGCGAAGAAGGCTGGCAGCATGACCGACACGCAGCAGGGGGCCATCAAAGCCACCATGCCGCCGAGAAACGACGCCAGGATCGTGGTGGAGAGCAAAACCTGCTCCATGAACCAGCTCCAATCAGGAATAACGGGACCACAACTAAACTACTATTACGCATAGTATTACAGGTTGGTTCCGAATCTCCACACGGCGCCCCAGGTGACGGTCAGGCCATGAACACGCATATGCCACGGTGAACTCGTCCAAGGCTGCCAGCTACGACGATCCCGAATGGCATCGACTTCGGCGATAGACAAAGTTCGCCTACTAAGACATATAGTACATACATGTCTGTATCCCCGCATCTGAGTGTGCCTCTTGGCCATAAGGTCCCGGTTCCGGCGTCTTCGCCTCGGAGCACCGGTCATCGCTGGGCGAACTTATGGGCGACGCGTCTGGGGCACGGACCGTTTCCGTTTTGGGCAAAGGGGAAAGGAGCATGATGAGGCGATCCGGGTCAACGACGGCGTTGGGGGCTGGTCGTGGGAGGAGATTGGCGGTCGTAGCGGGGGCGATCGCGGTCACGATCTTGTTGAGTGCGTGTTCAAATGATGAGCTTGCGCAGCAATATCGGGCTGGCAGCGGCAAGGGCTACATTTCGGGCAATGGAGCGGTCACTGAGATCGCCGAAGCGGATCGGCAAGGTCCCGTCGAGTTTTCCAGCACCCTCGGATCCGGTGCCACGACGACATCCGAGGACTACCGTGGACAGGTTTTGGTCGTCAATTTCTGGTACGCCGGTTGCCCGCCCTGCCGTGCCGAAGCGGGAGACCTGCAAGCGGTGTGGACAAAGTACCAAGATCAGGGCGTCAGCTTTGTTGGGGTGAACATCCGCGATCAGAACGCCGCCACCGCACGCGCGTTTGAGAACACATTCGGCATCACGTACCCGTCCATCATGGACGCCGCGAGTGGCACGATGACTCTCGCGTTCAGCGGAGTCGTGGGGCCCAATGCGGTGCCCACCACTCTCGTCATCGACAAGCAAGGGCGGGTCTCGGCACGCGTCCTTGGCCGCATCAGCGAGGGCAGCATCCTCGAGGCCCTCATTAAGACTGCTTTAGCGGAGAGCGAGCAATGACGACGTCACAGCCACGCGAAAGCGTTCGGCGCCCGAATACGATCCAGGAGAGCACGTCCAGCAGATGAACATTTTCGCCAGCATCCCCAGCCCCGATATCAGCTCCATCCAACTCGGGCCCTTCACCCTTCACTTCTACGCCCTATTCATTCTGAGCGGCATCATCGCCGCCGTCAGTCTCACGTCTCGGCGGCTCACCCGCCGCGGTGGGCAGCCGGGCATTGTCCTTGACATCGCCCTCTGGACTGTGCCATTTGGCATTGTCGGTGGCCGGCTGTACCACGTTGTCACGCACCCGAACGATTATTTCTTCCCGGGTGCTGACCTGTGGAAGATCCTCTTCGTGTGGGAGGGTGGCTTGGCCATTTTCGGTGCGGTTCTCTTTGGTGGACTCGGCGCTTTCATCACCTGCCGGCGCGCCGGGCTGCGCTTTCTTTCGTTCGCCGACGCACTGGCGCCCGGGATGCTGCTCGCGCAAGCGCTCGGGCGCCTCGGCAACTACTTCAACCAAGAACTCTATGGCGCACCAACCACTCTCCCGTGGGGCCTGCAAATCGACCCCATGATGAGCCCGGCGTTTCCAGCTGGATTGCCCGCTGACACCCTCTTCCACCCGCTATTTCTCTATGAGATGCTCTGGAACCTTGCCGGCGTCATTATCATTCTGCTCGCCGACCGCCAGTTCAACCTTCGCTGGGGCAGGGCCCTCGGCCTCTTACTGATCATTTACGGCACGGGCCGCACCTGGCTCGAGTCCCTCCGGATCGACCCGACGGAGTTCCTTCTCTACGGGCTGAAGATCAACATGGTCACGGCCATGCTGATCGCTCTGATCGGGCTGGTCCTCATCGTGGTGCAGTCACGGCGGCATCCCGAGGTAGAGGCAAGCCTCTACCTACCCGGCCGGGAATGGTCACCCGAGAGCACGCCGGTCGGCCAACGTCCAGACAGGGCGGGCGGGGCAGACGGCTCCGATGATGCAGCGTCCACGGGGCGATCCCACGATCACTCCTAACTTCACGGCACCCCGCCGGCAGCGTCCACGATGACGTCCACGTTTCAGCTGCGCTCTTTCCGGTCTCTCGGCCCCACCCCTTCAGGAGGACTCAAGTGAAACACCCACGCGAACTAATAGCCCCCGCAGTCTCCGGATCGACGCCCAGCGCCGAGGAACGAGCGCGTCAGAAGTACCGGCGCAAGCGGCGATTCGTCCGTATCGGACAGGTGCTCATGCTCGCGGGCGTTGTGGTGGGCATCGTGCACTGGCTCACACACCTTGAAGCGTTCGGACCGGAACAGCCTGCGCTCTGGCTGGATCTCGTTGCCGGATATCCGATGGCGGCGGTTTTGCTCATCGTCGGAGGAATCGTGGCTGGAAAAAAATAACCATGGGCATGAAAAACACTTGGTTCACCGAGAGGAAAGTACGCGCGCCGTTGGAAGCTGAACGAGCGGGGAATGTGCGCGACGATGGGTGAAGATTTCGCGCAGATCGTCGTCAGCGGGCAGCTACTGATTGCGATCCCCATCGCTTTGCTAGCCGGTTTGGTGTCCTTTGCGTCACCCTGTGTGCTTCCTTTGGTTCCCGGTTACCTGGCGTATGTCGGAGGGATGGCCGGTCCGGATCCTGTCCGTGCCCGCCGTCGCCTCATCGCTGGAGTCAGCCTGTTCGTGTTGGGCTTTGCCGTGGTGTTTATCTCCTACGGCGCCCTCTTTGGCGCATTCGGCTGGTGGCTCGTTCGTTGGCAGGATCTCATCACCCGCATCATGGGCGTCTTCGTCATAGTGATGGGTCTGGCCTTTCTCGGCACGTTTTCGTTCTTCCAACGCACCCGGAAGCTGCCTCTTCGACCCACGACTGGCCTGACCGGTGCGCCCGTGCTGGGCGTTGTGTTCGGCTTGGGCTGGACCCCGTGCATAGGCCCGACGCTGGCCGCCGTTCTGTCCCTCAGCCTGGGCACTGGGTCTCCGTGGCGGGGAGCGCTGCTCGGTCTGTTCTACTGCCTGGGGCTCGGCATCCCGTTCCTGCTGGTGGCCCTCGGCCTGAACTGGATGACCAGCGCGATCGCCTGGCTGAAGCGCCACACCCGCGCAATCAACATCATCGGAGGATCTATGCTCATCCTGATCGGCGTACTTATGGTCACCGGCCTGTGGACGATGTGGATCTACAGCATGCAAGCACTGATCGGCGGATTCGTGCTTCCCATCTGAATGTCAGCACGCTTTGTCCTTCCCTGTTGACAGGCACCAAAGTCACTTACTACTATTATTGGTAGTAGATAAAGAAGGAGGCGCCCATGCGCTCACGTACGAAGATTGTTACCGTTTTAGCCGCTGGACTTCTCACCGTCGGTGCCACTGCCCCCGCCTACGCCGCCGTCGAAGACGGGGCCCCGGACACAAGCTCGGCATCGACGGAGCGGGTCGCAACCCACGGCCAGGATGGGATGCCCGACATGGGCCGAATGCACGAGCAGATGATGAACGGCATGTCGGAGACAGCCAGCATGGAAGACATGATGCAGAGTGTGCCGGGAATGGCGAAGATGCACGAGCAGATGATGGCCGATCACCCCGCCGACAAGTCGCCCTCGGCCGACGCTCGTGAGAACCGCGGAGAGTAACGATGACCCAGACACTTTATACCCTGGCCCTGCTGGCGTGCCCGGTCGGTATGGGGCTGATGATGTGGTTCATGATGCGCGGCATGAAGCATGGCAATGAGAGCGATGCCCCGTCGTCGCCATCGCCGTCGCCTGCCGCCGACGCCGAGCTGACCAAGCTGCGCGCCGAGGTGGACCAGCTGCGCGCGGGCCAGCGCGATTCCGGGCAGAACCCGTCGGCTCTGCCTGCAACGGAGGCAGGATCCCGATGACCGAACTCGGCCTCGCCACGGTAGTTTTACTGGCTTCGCTGGCGTTAACGTACTTCTTCTGCATACGTCCCATGCGCCAGGGTCGGTGTGCGATGGCGCCGAAGGCCCAGGCCGAACAAGCTCGCTCGACGGTTGACGATGAGGGTGAAATCGCGCGACTTCGCGTAGAGGTAGCAGCACTGCGAGCCGAAACCCTCACCCGCAACTCCGACTCACCGGTGTAACTGGCAGTCGATCGGTGGGTCGGATCGAAAGGAAGCGCCCGTGGACACATGCCGCCACATGGATGCTCGCCCGCGTTGACCCGGGCGAGCATCCTTGTGGCATATGCGTGGCGCCCACGGAACCTGCTTGTAAAGCAGCTTGGCTACAACGTCGTCGGGGCCGCCTCTGACAGAGTCCGCTCGGGTTTCAAACACTTAGACCTGAAGGCGGGGAATTCGCCGATGTTACCGCGCGTTTACTGCACTGAGATTAACCACGCCATCAATACCCCACCGCACGATCCAGGAGAACACCGTGTCCACCGTTACGACAACTATCAGCGTTTCCGGCATGACGTGCAGCCACTGCGTGGCCTCCGTCACTGAGGAACTTGAGACGCTGGATGGAGTGAGCAGTGTCGTCGTCGAATTGAACAACGGCGGGATTTCCACGGCCACCATCACCTCCGAGAAAGCCCTTCCCCCGTCGCAGATCGGTGAAGCCGTTGCCGAGGCCGGCTATGTGGTTGTAACCAGCGAGGCCTAGCAATGACGACTGACACTGAAACAAGCACGAACAACCGGGTCATTGAGCTCGACATCGAAGGAATGACCTGCGCTTCGTGCGTAGCACGCATCGAGCGTAAGCTCGGCAGGCTTGATGGCGTGGAGGCGAGCGTGAACCTTCCCCTCGAGTCGGCCGCCGTCACTGTTCCCGCAGGGATTACCGACCAGCAAATCATCGACACCGTCCATGCAACCGGTTACACCGCGCGACTAAAAACACTCGGACACACCGAGGTCCCCGTCCCCGGCACCCCCCAGGAGGACCGGCCGTCCAACGATAACGGACTACTCCGCCGTGGCGGGAAGCTCGATACGTTATTGCTCCGCCTTGTGGTGGCCGTTGTCCTGACGGTCCCGATCACTCTCATTGCTATGATCCCACTCTTACATTTCCCGAACTGGGGGTGGGTCGTCGGAGCGTTGACGCTGCCCGTGTGGGCGTGGTCGGCCTGGCCTTTCCACCGTGCTGCGGCAATCAATGCCCGCCACTTGGCGTCCACCATGGACACCCTGGTATCGATCGGTATCACCGCCGCGTTCCTCTTCTCCACCTACACGCTAGTAAGTAGTCCGGAACTTGCTGCGGACCCGGCACGTGCAGGCGAGTTGCCGCTGTACTACGAGGTGACCGCCATCGTCGCCACATTCCTGCTACTGGGCCGCTATTTGGAGCGTCGCGCCAAAGAGAAGGCCGGTGACGCACTCAAGGCGCTCCTAGGGCTTGGCGCCAAGGAGGCCACCGTAATCCGCGACGGGGTTGAACTTATGGTTCCGATAGACGACCTCGTGCAGGGCGACGTATTCGTCGTGCGTCCGGGGGAGAAGATCGCCACGGATGGTGTAATTACCGACGGCACCAGCGCTGTAGACGCTTCCCTGATCACCGGCGAATCCCTCCCCGTGGACGTCGCGCCCGGGGACGCTGTCGTCGGCGCCACCATTAATACCAACGGTCGGCTACTCGTTCGCGCGACCAGGGTCGGCAGCGAGACCACGCTAGCTCAGATGGGTCGGCTGGTCAGCCAGGCCCAGAGTGGTAAAGCGCACATCGCCCGGCTGGCGGACCGGATCAGTGCCGTGTTCGTGCCGATCGTCTTGGGAATCGCCGTACTGTCCTTCATCGTCTGGGCTGCGGTAGTGGGCGATGTTCAGGGCGGATTCGTAGCGGCCGTCACGGTGCTCATCATCGCCTGCCCCTGCGCCCTGGGACTGGCCACACCCACAGCTATGCTCACCGGATCGGGCCGGGCAGCTCAGCTGGGCATCCTGATCAAGGGCCCGCAGATCCTCGAGGACACCCGCACCGTAAACACCGTTTTGCTGGACAAGACCGGCACAGTCACTACCGGCAAGCTCGCCGTGAGTAGGATCATCAACCTTGGTTCCCTCGGGGAAGACGCGGGTCTGCATGTGGCTGGCTCGGTCGAAGCAGCCAGCGAACATCCGATTGCCCATGCCATCGCGGCCGCGGCCGCGGCACGTGCTCCGCTCTCCTCCGTAACTGATTTCCGAAGCGCGGCTGGCGGAGGCGTGCGCGGAATTGTTGACGGTGCCGTGGTGGTGGCCGGCAGAGCTCACTGGCTGGAGGACAACGGCATTATTCCCAGCGCCGCGCATACAGCCAGGCTGCGCGAGGAGCAGACCTCCGGGGCCACGGCCATTTGGGTGGCGGTGAACGGCAACGTCGAATGCATCATCAACTTGCAGGATTCGGTCAAAGCAGGGTCCGCGGTCGCTATCGCCAAACTTAAGGAGCTGGGCCTGCGGCCGATCCTGCTCACCGGAGACAATGCCACTGTCGCGGCGACGGTCGCGGCCACTGTGGGCATTGCCCCCGAGGATGTCTTCGCGGACGTCCTCCCGGAGGGCAAGGTCGACACCGTCAGGAAGCTACAGGCTTCCGGCGCCATCGTCGCGATGGTGGGCGACGGCGTCAACGACGCGGCCGCCCTGGCCCAAGCCGATCTCGGTATCGCCATGGGTTCGGGTACGGACGTGGCCATCGAGGCCGCCGACCTGACCGTCATGGGCAACGATCTTGCCCAGGTCGTCACCGCCATCCAACTTTCCCGTAAGACGCTCTCTACGATCAAGGCCAATCTGTTCTGGGCCTTCTTCTACAACGCCATCGGCATACCCGTTGCGGCCCTGGGCCTGCTCAACCCGATCGTCGCAGGTGCCGCTATGGCCTTCAGCTCGGTGTTGGTTGTCGGCAACTCGCTACGGCTGAGGAGATTCGGCAAATAGCCTTCGCACGATCATTCGTGCGGATGCCGGCGTCCCACCCGTCGCCGTCTCCACGGCCGACGCGGTCGATGAGCTCACAGGCCGTAGCGAGCCGGACACCGGAGGAAGGGACACGTCGCCGTAAGGCGGGTCAACAGTGAACCAGCTGAGGAGACGTCTCCCGCCCGGCCGGGACAGATGGAGCACAACCCGCTGCAGTCAGAGAGGACAAGAAATATCAGCGAGACCCTCATCGCCCGCCCACACGAGCGCACGCAGTATGGCAGCACCCGTCCAAAAATTGACGAGCAGCAGTACCCATACCGGCAGGACAGCGGCGGGCCGGAAGCGTCGCCGGGCGTTATCTTAAGCCTGCCGCTGTGGGCATCCCTTTTCCTTGCCGCCGGTTCGGGTGCCATCCTCGACGCTGGCTTCCCAGATCGTGACTGGTGGATCCTCGCGCCGGTCGGCGTCGCCCTCATACTCGTGTCGCTGATCGGTCGCGGACCGTGGACGGGACTGTTGGTCGGCCTTGTCGCCGGCTTCTCGTTCTGGGCGATCCATATCAGCTGGATCTCGTTGTATCTCGGTCCGGTGCCGTGGCTGGCTTTGGCCGGTTTGGAAACCATTTTCTTTGGAATCGGGTTGTCCCTCGTCGCCGTCGTGCTGCGGTGGGGACCTCGGGTCTGGCCGACCCCGTTCGGGCGGCTGGGCATGGTCCCCGTTGTTGTGGCTGGCCTCTGGACGGCGAGGGAGGCGATCTCCGCGGTCTGGCCGTATGGCGGGTTCGCGTGGGGCCGGGTTGCGATTTCGCAATCGGAGAGCCCGTTCAACTCGCTCGTCGCCTGGGTCGGTATGTCCGGCCTGAGTTTCATCATGGTGTGGCTGAGCGCGCTCGTGGTTCAACTGTTGCGTGAAGGTCAGGTTGGTCTCTTCACGCGGTGGGGGATCGTGGTCGGGTCTGTCGCACTTCTGGTGGTGTTCCCGGCGTGGCCCACCATTCAGACGGGCACGACCCGGTTAGCGGCGGTGCAGGGTGCGTCGAACGCTGGTCTCTTCGCGGAGTACGCGCCTGGGCAGATTCTCACCGACCATACCTCGGCGACTCTGCCGCTCATCGGCGAGAGCGTCGACTTTGTGGTCTGGCCAGAGAATAGCAGCGATCTAGACCCGACCCGCTCGGCCGATGCCGCAAAGGTCGTGGATTATGTTGGCCGTGAGATGAAGGCGCCGCTCATTATTGGGACCATCACCGAGCGTGACGGGAAGTATTACAACAGCTCTCTGCTCTGGAAAGCGGGGGAGGGCGCGGTCGACGTGTACGACAAAGTGCATCCTGTACCGTTCGCCGAATATATGCCGGATCGAGCGTTCTGGCGCCCTTTCGCGCCTGACCTCATCGACTTGGTCTCACGCGACTACGAGATCGGCACACGCGGCATCGCATTCGATATCAACGGCATCAACGCCGGAATCGCCATCTGCTTCGACATTGCCGACGACCAGCTCATTCGCGAAATGATCGATAGCAAGGCGGAGATTATCCTCGCGCAAACGAACAATGCCGATTTCGGGCGGACCGACGAGAGCGTCCAACAACTCGCGATCGCCAGGATCCGGGCGATCGAGGCCGGCCGCACCGTCGTCAATATTTCCACCGTCGGATCCAGCGCGATCATTGCTCCGGACGGGAACACCATTGACAGTTTGCCTACCTGGGAGCCGGACGCGATGGTTCAAACGGTACCCCTGAGCGACACCATCACGCCGGCCATAACAATCGGCCGCGGAATCGAATGGCTCGTGTCAGGGCTCGGACTTGCCGGCTTTGCGTTCAGCTATCTCAGCGCCGTAACGGCCCGGCGCTGGCGGGCGACGAGAAAATAAGCGCCGATCCTATGCTCACCCGTGTTTCTCGCCCAAAAAGGGAGGCGTCCCTCGTGGACCTTCCTCGGGCTCCGCACCGGTGCGGCGACCGCGCCGGCCCATCGAATCAGTATTGATCCACGGAGCGCGAAACCGCGCAGGGTTTGCGGTCATCGTGGTTTGCCATTTTCGATTTCGTCGGGCGCCTTGGTTGAGGGTGTGCGTGTCCGATAGGGGTATCGCGTGCGCACGATCATGATTGCGAGGACGGCCGAGTGGAGGATGCCGATGCTCAGCGCGACTACGCCACCGGTTTGCTGGTCCTGAAGGGGATCCACTCCCCACGGCCCGGCCATGGCGCCATACCAGTCCGGCAAGAGGAGCTGGGTGCTCGTCAGTAGAAGAATTCCCAAGACGGTGTAGGTCGCTAAGACCGCCGCTATCGCAGATAATCGCGCGGAGAATGACGTGGATGGTAGTGCGGGCGGTCGAATGGCTGAGGTGGCGACCAGCGTGCCGACGAAAAGGAGGTACACAATCGTCCACTGATGCCCGATGTGATCGGTAATGCCCCATCCCAGCAGAAGCGGGTAGTAGAAAGCCACGAGTGACGCCAAGAGGATGCCGGCGGCGGCGAACGGGGTGGTCGCGAAGGTGATCAGACGCGAACCGGCGATCACCGTGATCCATTCTCGGCCGCCGCGGCTTCCGTCAGTGCGGCTTCGGATTGTTTGACTGGCCAAAACCAGCGGGGCCGCTAAGACGAGAAATAGTGGAATGATCGCGATCAGCATCATCTGGGCGATCGTCTGTGCGCTGAAAAGGAATTCGCGGTAGGCGTTGACGCCGCCGTTGCTCACATAGAGAAGAGCAAGGACGCCGACAAGCCAAAACACTGTTCGGTGTCGGGGCCAATTTTCCCCGCGTTGATGCAACCGTCGCACGCCCGCCAGATAGACGAAGATTCCGGCGCAGCACAACAGAACCCAGATCGGATCGAACCTCATTTCCAGCAGGTAGTGCCAGAGGGTCGGGTCGGCGGGAAGCGGATAATCGACGATCTTTTCAGCCAACGTCGCGTAGGCGGTCGGGACGTCAGGACTGGGATCATCGGTCCTGGTCAGGGCGGCAGCGAGACCTGAGGCGATACCCAAAACGAGCAGCTCCCCTGCGACAAGGGCCCAGAAGTATCTGACACTTCGCGCCTGGTCGGACGCCATCCGCGAAATGAGCCAGCGGCGTTGGACGAAACCAGCCACACCCAGAAGCGAGAGCGCCGCAATCTTGGCAACAACCAGAAGCCCATAAGGCGACCAGAGATTCTCGAACGTGCCGACTAATATCGCTGCCTGAAGGAAACCGGACGCGGCAAGAACAATGAAAAAGATCAGGGCAAGGGTTGAAAACCGTCTCACCACCACTACCAAGCGCTCAGCCTTCATCGCTGGGCGTAGAACTACGAGCGCCATCAGGCCGCCCATCCATACTGCAGCGGAAATGATGTGCAAGCCCAGGGCAGCCATCGCGGGGCCTTGCGCTGCTCCGAAATTCGGGTGGCTGTTAAAGGTCAGCGGCACAAGGCCCACGACCGCCAACACGGTCACCCACGCCACTGCACTGACATTGGCAACGAGTAAACACAGGACGGTGACGGCTGCCGCGATCAGCGTGGTCATTAGCCACGTCTGCCCCAGTCCCACCGTGGTCAGGAAATAACCAAACTGGGGGCCGAAGGAGTCATCAAAGAGCGACACGCCAGGTGCAACATCCAGATAAGCCAGGATGGCTGAGGCCACCGAGGCCATGGTCCAAACCGCTGCTGATACGGCGGCAAAATTCAGGGCTTTCCGGTACTCCAGCGTTCTCGGGCTCAAGCCGATACAGGTGAGAACCAGAGTCCCAATGGCACCTGCGGCAGCGAGACTAAATATCAGCTTGACTACGGGCAACGCCCATAACACCATCCCGACGGATTCACCCGGCAGGGGCAGATGTGCAGGTACGTGCGTCAGGAAGCTCGGCAGAAGAGAGAGCGGAAAAGTCCCTGTGGGAATGGCCATTCCAATCAGTGCTGACATTAGGCACGCCTAATACATCTCGGGCGTTCAACGACGTTGATTCGGCTCACTGCCAGATCAGGACCAGTTAACCAGCGCTTTCCCTGCGGGTGCTGGTGCCCACGTGGCGCGACGTACGGGCTACGCATCAGGAAAATACTCCTCAATAGTGGACGGCATACGACGCCGACACTCAAGCGCTTTGAAAGAAACAACTCATGAACTATAAAGCCTAGTAGTTTATTACTGGCCGACTCGTCGCGCCCTAGTTGTAAACACGAAACGGAAATTCTCGCAATTGTGTCTCAGATAGCTCGAGCGAGTCCTGGGAAGCACCGCGATCGTGAAGCTGCAACGAAATGCTCCCTCGGGGGAGAATGAAGTTCTACGTTCTCTCAGCAGCGTTGGCTTAGAGTCCGATACAGATGCGTTCGAAGGATGCAGGCCTCTTAGACGCCCGGCCGGACCGGTAGCTCCCGTATTTTCCAAAACTCAACCTTAGATGGAAGCCAAATGAAGAGTGTCAGAGCCGGCATAGTAGCGGCAGCTGCTACCGCAGCAACGTTGGTCTTGACGGGCTGTGTTGCCGCGACAGAGCCAGCTGAAAGCACCAAAAGCGAGAGCTTCAGCTTTGAGCACATTCACGAGCTGGTCGTCGATCAGGGGGACGGCACTCTCCTCGTGGCCACTCACGAGGGCCTGTATGGACTCGAAGTTGGCGATGAGGGAGTTTCCGCCACCACGGGGCCGCTCGGAGAGTTGGACTTCGATCCAATGGGGTTCACGATCGCTGACGACGTCGCTTACGCATCAGGGCACCCGGGCCCGAAGACGCCCGACACCTTCGGAACCCCCAACCTGGGCCTCATCACCAGTACAGACCGCGGCGAGACTTGGGTAAACGCCTCCCTAACCGGCGAAACGGACTTCCACAGTCTGGCTGTTAGTGCCGGCTCAGGAGACGCTAAAGTTTTCGGGCTCGACTCCAGTCAGGGGTTGCTGCGGCGAAGCTTGGATGGTGGAAAAACGTGGACGGATGGCGCAGCGCTTGCAGCGCGCGACATCGCTAGTATCGACTCCGAGGTTTACGCCACGACCACTGAGGGTTTGGTCGTCAGTAGCGACGATGGAGCTTCATTCAGCGTTGACCCCGACGCCCCCAAGCTCTACCTTCTCGCCAACGATGCCAGTGGCCAACTGGCCGGCATAGACACATCGGGCGTTATCTGGACTCGCGGGACCGACGGCACATGGGTGGTGGGAGAGAAAATAACGGGGACACCGGAAGCAATGGCCATTGACGGAAAACGCATCTTCGTCGCGGACGAGCGAGGGATCGCTTTCACCGACGACGCGGGCGTCACTTGGACTGTCCTTTCGCCAGCCTAAATGCGCGCTACCTGCCCGATCCCAGTGCACCCCTGCACGAGTTGACGGCTGGCGCTAACCAACCGCAGCGGCCTAACGCTGGGAACATTTCCCAAAACGGCGGTTGACCAAACAGTACAGCGCCCGGTACATAGTCATCAACTGCTGACTATTACAACTCGCATCGACGTGATGAACCGGCTCGGTCGCGCAATGGCCGACCCGACGCGGTCGCGCATTCTTATGACCCTGCTGAACGGGCCAAGCTACCCGGCCGTGCTCTCCCGCGACCTCGGCCTCAGCCGGTCAAACGTGTCCAACAGCCTCACCTGCTTGCGTGATTGCGGCATCGTTGTGGCAGAACCGGAGGGTCGACAAACGCGCTACGAAATCGCTGACCCTCACCTTGGGCGGGCTCTCACCGCGCTGGTCGACGTGACGCTGACCGTTGACGAAAGCGCACCCTGCGTCGACCCAGCCTGTTCGATCGCCGGATGCTGCGCCGGTGGGTCTACCCGTCGGAGGCGCCGACGGATGGTTTTGACTCGCTCCTGGCGTCTGCCTCGGAGTCATTCGATGAGGTGGGGCGTGCACTGAGTGAGGGGCTCATTGACGGTACGACTTACGATGCGATCTTGGATCGTGCTGCGGATTCCTCTCAGTAGTGGCTGTTGATAGGGGCGTTTGACGCCCATCGCGCGACTGTGCGCGCGCTGGCCAAGCCGGGTCAGGCGCTCGCGCCGGATGGCCCTGACCATCGATGCAGATGGTTTCAAGCATGCGTTGCTTCGGGCTGCGATCGATGATGGCAGTTATGAAGCGTTTCTGAAACCTGCCCTCGTGAAGGATTGCGAGGCGGCTGGGGAGAGGAACTTCCTGCTGGAGTTGGCGTCGCTCGTTCACGAAGAATCGTCCGAGCTCGCGAAGCGGTGTCGAGGAGAATCGACACGGTTCTGTCGTCGGAGGTCTCGGCTTTGGGGCTAGGGAAGCAACTCGAGGCAGCAGGTTACGGCGTGGACGTGGTGGACGTGGAAGTTCCCTATGAGCTTTCCGAATCCCGCATTGCGAAGCGGTGGCAACGAGGGTCTCGGGGGCAGGTGGGTCCCGAGCGAATATGCGCGGTCGGTTTTTGATGGCACGGATGGTCGTTTGGGACGTGATCGAAACGTTCGTTGGCAACAAGCAGTCTCTGGAGTCGACGTGTGAGCAAGACCAATTCAGTGGGCAATGGGAGAGCTGGCAATTGAGAGGATGCCGCCGGCGACGATACCGAGAATAAGAACCGATGCTGCTCCCGTGACGGCGAAGCCAGCTGCCCAGCGGCGTCGTACACGTGCTGCGGCAGCGGCCGGTGACGAAGTCGACGGGGAAAACGGAGGCGCAGGAGCGCGGGAAAACATTGGTGCCAGCCAGCGCAGGTAGTAGAACAGGCTCGCCATGCTATTGATCACGGCGATGACCGCGAGCCAGACGAGGCCGCCGTCCCAGGCGGCGGCGAGTGTGGTGAGTTTGCCGATGAAGACGATGGTCGGGGGTGTTCCGACGAGGCCGAGCAGGCTCACGATGAGGGCGCCGGCGAGCCAGGGGTGGGTCCTGGCGGCCCCGCGATAGTCGGTGAGGGTGCGGCGAGTGGGAAATGCCGCGACTACCGCGAAGGCGGTGAGGTTGGTGGCGGTGTAGCCTGCGAGATAGAGCAGCAGCGATGGCAGGGCGAGGTCGCTGCGCCCGGCGACCGCGAGCGGCAGCATGAGGTAGCCGACCTGGCTCACGGTTGACCAGCCGAGCAGCCGGCGAACGTCGTCTTGCCAGAATGCGGCCAGGTTTCCGAGCGTCATGCTTGCAGCGGCGAGAAGCCCGACCAACAGTGGCCAGTCGATGCTTGCCGGGATGATGTCGAGGAGCCGGTAGGCGGCAATGAGGGCGCCGATTTTCGGAACAGTGGTGAGGAAGGCTGCGACAGCCGTGCCGGACGCCTGCGTCGCGTCCGGAATCCAGAAGTGTCCCGGCACACCGCCAGCCTTGAACATCAGTCCTCCGAGCACCCCGACGACGCCCATGGCCACGGCAGCAGCTGGGGCATCGACTAGAGCGGGCCCTAGCTGGCGATACGAGGTGCCTCCGCCAACTCCGAACAGCACGGTGACGCCCAGCATCATCATGATTCCGAGCAAGGCTCCGAGCAGATACGTTTTCATCGCCGCCTCGGCGGCACCAGGGGAACGACTCATTCCGATCAGGGCATATAACGGGATGGAGGTGAGGAGGTACCCGGTGATGAGGATGAGGAGGTCGCTCGCGCCGGACAGTAGCATGGCGCCGAGGGCGGCGAGAAGCAGCAGGGCGTACGTCTCGCTTTCCCGACGCGTACCACTGAGCTCCTCAATTCCGAGCACGATGACGAAGATCGTTGCCAGGGCAATGATTATTCGGCCGAAACCGGAGCCGATGTCCACGGCGAAGCTCGCTTCGAAAATCGTCGTCGACGGCTGCATCATCCCGACTGCGGCGGCGAGGGCACTCGCCATCAGCGCCAGAATGGCGATCCACCGGGTCGCTAACTGATGCTTCCGAGGGAGGAATGACCCGGCGAGGAGCGCGACGATCGCCCCGGCGAGAACGAAAACTTCTGGAAAAAGGGAGAGAGTGTCCAGTGCTACGTTCACGAGCAGCTACCGGCTGACCAGGTTGACGACGACGGATGCTGCGGGTTCGATGATGTCGAGTAGGAATCGCGGGAACACCCCGATGACTACCGAGAGAACCAGCAGCGAGCCGATGGAGAGTGTCTCGTTTGAGTTCAGGTCGCTAAAGCCGGTGGATAACCCGCGCGTTTTGCCCGTGAGCAGGCGCTGTGACGCGAGGAGAAACAGTGCCGCGGTGATCAGGATGCCGGGGAGTGCGAGCAGGCTCAGCGGTACGGTTCCAATGCTGCCGGCGAAAATCTGGAATTCGGCGATGAATCCGCTGAAGCCGGGCAGTCCGAGGGACGCGAATGCGGCGACGGCGAAGAATGCCGCGTACCGGGGTGCCGGTGCCGCGAGCCCGCCGAAAGCGTTGAGATCGTAGCTCTTTCGTCGTTCGTACAGCACGCCAGCGAGGAGGAAAAGCGCGCTGGTGATCAGTCCATGGCTGACCATCTGCACGACAGCACCGGTGACGGCGAGCTGTCGCGCCTCGGCAGAGCTGTCGCTGACGACGCCAGCGGCACCGACGGCCAGAACGATGTAGCCCATGTGGTTGACCGACGTGTAGGCAATCATCCGTTTAACGTCGGTCTGGGCCAGGGCAACGAGCGCGCCATAGAGCACCGACACAATGCCGACGACGACGATGATCCAGGCCCAGGATCGCCACGCGTCGGGAAGCAAGGGCATGGCGATGCGCACGAAACCGTAGGTGCCCATTTTCAGCAGCACGCCGGCCAGCACGGCAGAGCCGATGGCGGGGGCATCGGTGTGAGCCGGCGGTAGCCAGGTGTGGAACGGAAACGTGGGTGTCTTGATCGCGAGGCCAATGAGGATGGCGGCCAGTACGAAACCCCCCGCAACGGGGTTGTTCTGGAAGGGAGCAGACTGGGCGAGCTCGACCATATCGAAGGTGTGCGGGTCGGCGCCAAGATACAAGCCGATGAAACCGAGCAGCAGGGCCAGAGACCCAAGGAACGTGTACAGGAAAAACTTCAGCGCCGAGCGCGCGGCGTTACCATGGCCCCAACCGGCGATGACGAAGTACATGCCGACGAGTGACAGATCGAAAAAGACGAAGAACAAGATCAGGTCCTGCGCGGCGAACACACCGAGGCAGGCCGACTGGAGAAACAGAAAGAGAGCGGCCTGCGGCCTGGGCCGGTCGCTCTCCCTGAGGGCATAGACCGCGCAGGCGGCGAAGATCACGGCGGTGAGAGTGAGCAACGGAAGGGACAGACCGTCCACTCCGAGGTGGTAACTACTGCCAACACTCGGCATCCACTGCAGCCGTTCCTCGTACACGAGGTCACCCGGTTTCGGGCTGTCAAAGCCGATCCACATTCCGACCAGCAGCGCGAGATCGATGAGAGCGATCCCCAGCCAGGCCCACCGGGCGACCCGGTCAGAAACCCAGGGCACGACAACGAGGATCACCGCGGCCAGTACCGGCAGGAAGACGACAAGACTGAGCATGGATTACCTCATAGCGGGAAGAAGGAGAACGAGAAGGAGGATGACGGCGATAGCGAGAGCACCGGTGATTTGCGCGTAATACTGATGCAATTGGCCCGTTTGGGGACGCCGGGCGATCACTCCGAACCGGCGCGCGGTACCGGCGATAGCCTCAACTGCCGCATCCACACCGTCGGTGTCTGCCCAGGCCGCAGCGGAACCGGTGACGATACTGCCGCGCGCCGCCGCAGTCACGGCCGCATCGAGCCCGTGGTCATCGAACCAGCCGAGTCGACGGGCGCCGCGCAGCGCTGTACGCGCCGCTGTGTGGATTCCGCGATCAAGCACTGCGTCATCGAAATGGGCGAGTCGTTGGCTCACAAGAAGCACCGGGTCAACGAACAGGACCCGGGTCGCCCGCTCGAGCCCCAACCAGTTCGCGGCCCAGGAAGGCCGAGGCATCCGCTTCCAGGCCACCAAACCGAGCACGAGAAGTGCCAGTATGGCCGAGCCGACCAGTTCGAGCACTCCGGGCCGCGGATCTGATTCTGCTCCAAGCACACCCCGTACCCAGTCGCCGACCGGCGGCAGGGCGAGCACCCCCAAGAGCGCCGCGCCCGCCGCCAGGACGGTAAGCGGTACCCGTTCCCAGGCGCCGATGTGCCGCGTGCCGCGCTGCTCGGTGTCGTACTCGTCGCGAGCATTCGCCAGCGGGTGGCTCCAGACGATGATGAGAGCCTTGCCCGCATATGCCGCGGCGAGTGCGGCGGCGGCCAAGCCCACGACATACAGGGCCGTACTGGTTTCCAAGGCACCGGCCAGGAGCTGATCCTTCGTCGCCCACAGGGCCAGAGGGGCTATTCCGGCCAGGGACAGGGCGCCGACGGCGAACGTCACTCCGACCAGCGGCCATCGGCGAGCGGCGCCCCGGAGCGCTGGCAGTTGCTTGGTACCGAGCGCCGCGAGCCAGGCGCCCGCCGCGAGGAACAGGAGCGCTTTCGTTGAAGCGTGAGCGATGAGGTGGGTCGTCCCGCCCGCCGCGGAACCGACGCCGGCAGCCAGCACCACGAAACCGAGCTGCGCTGCAGTGGATGCCGCGAGGAGCTGTTTCAGGTCCTGCTGGGCGACGGCGACCGCGCCGAGCAGCAGAGCGGTCAGGGCCCCCACCCACGCTGTCGTCGTCGCAGCCCAGCCGGTGACCTCCAGCAGCGGAGCGAGTCGCAGCAGGAGGTAGCCGCCCATCGCCACCATCGCCGCCGAATGCAGGAGGGCGCTGACCGGGCTTGGGCCTTCCATCGCCCGGGAGAGCCAGAAGCTGAAGGGCAGTTGGGCTGCCTTGCCGAATGCGGCCATCAGGATTCCCGCGGCGATGAGGTGACGCCAGGGAGAGGGAGCCGCAGCCAGGTCGGCGAGTCCCAACCCGGCGCCGCCCGCCAAGGCGGCTCCTGCCGCAAGGTAGAGGCCGAGGTCGCCCAGCCGTGTCGTGATGAACGCGGTCAGCCCGGCGGAGACTCGATTGGTCTCCCGCCAGTGGAAGCCAATCAGTGCGTAGGACATGGCGCCCATGATCTCCCAAGCGAACAGCAGAGTAGGGATTGTCGTGGCGGTGGCCGTCATCGCCACGGCCGCTGCAAAGATGAGCATCAGTCCGTGGAAGCGCGCCGGCGATTCCGTTCCCTCAGCCGCGGCGAAGACCAGGACCATGAGGGTGATAACTGCGACCGTCGGCACGATCAGGGCCGAGAGTCCGTTGACCGCGAGCCCGAATGGGGCACCGGCCAAGAATGGGATTTCGACGGACGGGTGGGAGGAAGCGACGACGAACGCCGCCACCACCGTGAGGCCTGCGGTGCCAAGCGACACCGGAACGGCGACAAGATTGGCGCGCCGCCCCGTGACGCAGAGTGCAATTCCCGCCAGAGCAGGCAGGCCGACGAGAAGCCACAGCGCAGTCACGCTCAACGCGTTTACTGTTGCGGCGCTCATCCGGCGAGGTCCGTTGCCGAGTCAGTCATATCTGATCCCCGGGAACGATGCAGAAGAGTGGCAACGGCGAACCCCATCGCCATTTCCACGGTCATCGCCGCGATCACCACGAGCAGGAGAACCTGCCCGTCTGGGATCGGTGTCAGGAACCACCAAAAAGCGGCGACTGCGAGGATGACGCCGTTGAGCATGAGCTCCAGCCCCATCATCACCATGACAACGACCTGCTGGGAGAGTGCGCCGTAGAGTCCGACGCAGAACAATGCCGCGGCGGCCACAAGGACGAACTGCAAGGTCATCGCCCCAACCCGCCCTGCTGTGGGTCGTTAGGAGCGGAACGATCGAGCTCGTCGCCCCACCGATCGTAGCGGCCCCGGAGGTTCGCGAGTACGAGGGCAGCGACGATCGTTGCGAACAGGATCGGACTCACGGTGAGCATCACGAGCATCTTGGACCCCATGATTGCCTCGCCGAGGGATGCGGTCAGGTCGGCGGCCGGTGAACCGTTGCGTGCGGGCCAGGGGATGAGTAGTGCGCCACCGGCGAGCAGGAGGAAGGTTCCCACGGCGAGGATCGCCGACCATCGTTTGTTGTGGACCATGCTCATGGGCATGAGGGCAGGGTTCATTCCCATGAACATGATCATGTAGATCGCCATGATGGCCATCTCCATCACCATCATGAGAATCGTAATGACGCCGATGTAGTCAAGATTAAACATCAGCAACATCACGCCGACGGCGACGAAGGACACAGCCAGGGCGTAGGCTGACCGCGCCATGGAGTCGACGCGGAAGACGGCGATTCCCGAGGCGAGAGCAATTATCGCCAGCGCGGAGAAAACAATGATCGACAGCATGCTCAGCCTCTTACCGCGACGATGACGGAGACAATGAGCGTCTGCAGCAGAACGGCCGGCAGCACGATTATCCAGGCGACTTCAGCGAGGCGTTCGGGACGCACAGCTGGCATACGATGCCGCAGGGTGACGAACGCCGCAAGCAACAGCAAGGTTTTAACGAGCGTCCACAGCCAACTCGGCAGCAGCGGACCGGCCCCACCGCCGAGAAAGAGGGCAACGGCGAAAGCCGCGCCTGTCGTGAGCAGAGTGTAGCGTCCCGCGAGAATCAGCAGCCGGTCCACGCCGGATACCTCGGTCAGGATCCCTCCAGCGATGTCTCCGCTCGCGGATGTCGCAAAGGGTCCCCAGTTGGAAAAGGCGACGACGCTCAGGCAGAAGACGACGAAGGCGATCGGCATCCAAACAACGAACCACAGCTCCTGTTGCGCGGCAACTACATCGCTCACCCGCAGGCTATGCGCTGCGACGGCGGGGGTCACCAATGCGAACATCAGTGGCAACTCATAGGAGACGGCCTGAGCAAGAAACCGGTAGCCGCCCACCAGCGAGTGAGCGCTATTGGCACCCCAGCCGATCAGCCACACGAGCGCCCACACCAAGACGTCCATTGTGTTGAACCAAACAACCCCGACCGGTATATCAGCCAGAACCCACGGACCCAGCGGGATCACCGCCGTCTTCAGCAACGCGATCACCACGAGGCCAGCGCAGCCGATGCGCCAGAGCAGCACATCGGCCGCGACGGTCGTGCGACGTCGCTGCCGCATCAGGCGGGCGATTTCGAACACCGGACTGGCCGCTCCCGAACGAAATGACCGGCCCTCGGCCCGGGCGACGAGGATCCCATTGAGCGCGGCTCCGGCCAGGGCGAGAACGCCGAGTGCGGCCGGAGCAAGCAGAGCCCAGACAGGATTCACCTCGACGATGTCAATCATGTTTCGTCACTCGTGTGCGCGACTGTGGAGTCTGGGTGACGGGGCCGTTTCGATTGCCAGAGCGGCAATGATGAGCCGCGCGGTTGCGACATCCGTTCCGTTGAGCAGTCGCGGGATCTCGCTTAGCCGGCTGCGCTGCAACGTCAGGAGGTCCTGCGGCTCGTTTGCTCCGTCAGCGTTGTCGTCTCGGGCAATGCGTCGAGCCTCGTCGAGCCAGCCGATGAGGCGGCCGCGCACCGTCTCGGATCCGCTCTGCCCCATTTCACCTTCCGCGTGGGTCAGTGTGTCACCGACCGTGATGCCTTTCAGTGTCCAACGCAGAGTCCAGGAGCGGCTGATGCTCTGCGCAAGTTTGTCGAGGTCGGGTGCCGCGTCGAGCGGTGCCGTGCCCGATGCCACGGCGTCGCGAATCCTTCGGGCGCGGCCTGCCGCGAGCGACCACCCGGCCAGAGCAAGCACCGACGCCGCGGCATCAGAACGACGAATGACCGCCCGTCGTCGTTCGTCGTCCGCCAACCGGCGGCGCTCATCCGGGACACGGCCGTCCGCACTCGGATGCGCCGCGGGAAGGATTTCTGCCTGGGCGCTGACGATCACATCACCTTGGAGCACGCAGCGCACAACGAGACCGGCCGGCCAGTGGGGGAGTACCGGGCCAAGGGGAACGTGAAGCACATCCATTTCGAGGCCGTCGCGATCGGGTGCGCTGGTCGCCAGAGGAATCCCTCCCGGCGTCGGCATGTCCATGTCCATGTCCATGTCCATATCATGCTCGGTCGATTCGCCGCTGCCATCATGCGCCGCGTGCTCGGTGTGCGCGATCTCGTCATGTGGTTCTGTCGGCTGGCGCGAGCGGGCTCGCGCATCGCTGTGTTGTCTGGCGTCATCGAGGAGCTCATCCACGGCACGGTCTAAAGTCGAGGCGACGTCGCTTGCGGTGATCACTGCCGTTCGCACCCGTGGACCGGGAAGCTGCGACCAGAGGCGGGCGCACACGCACTCGAGTTCCTGTCCCGGTTCCCCGCAGACCAGCAGAACGTCAGCATCCGCCGGGGATATCGCCGGTGTCCAGCCCCGACGGGCTAGCTCCGCCTCAACGCGCATTCGGATCTCGCCCCAGCCGGGAACTTCCAGCACCAGCACGTGCACTCTGCGGGTGGCGCGTCCTGCCACGCTGCTTCTTAAACCCACCGCAACGCACCCTCGCGCCAGGCCCAGACGACACCGACCATGAGCACACCAAGAAAGACGAACATCTCCACGACGGCGCCGATTCCATCTTTTGCCACGACCAGTGCCCATGGATACATGAAGAGCATCTCCACGTCAAAGGCCAGAAAGAGCAGGGTCAACGGGTACCACCTGGCGTGGTACCTGGAAAGCGCATGTTCCTCTGGCTCCCAGCCGGAAAGGAACGGCAACCGCTCAAGTGGGTCGCGGGCCACCGCGGTGTACCGCGCCACCAAGTAGAGGCCGCCCACTGTCAGCAGCGCGACTGCGAGAAGAACGGCAATGCTGATATAGGTGGACACACGCCTCCCTCTCACCACTCCTCAGCCTCGCGGCCTTTTTAGATCGATGCGTTACCAGCCTAGTCCGAGTGAGCCGATGCGGATATTTCGGACAGATCAGCCGGATGCGAGCCGGATCACCAAGCGTCCGGAACGTTCGGGCGAGACTCTCGGCCTCGGTGGCCTCGATCGGCGTGCGATCGGAGGGTGAGCAGCAGATCTTGGTGGTGCCCTGGGGTGCGGTCCCAATCGTTGCGGGTGTGGTCGACATGCCGCTAGTGCCCCTCATAAATTGAAAACCATCAATGAAGTGGCCAGACTCTATATCGACGCCGATCGATTTATGGTTGGTGTAGGTCACGTGACCACATCCACGTTACGGAGCAGAATGACATCTCTTCCCCCGTCCCCAGTCGACCCGCTCGACTCGGCACCGCCGATCGTTTTCTGCCGGTCTGGATCCTCGCCGCTATGGGTCTCGGCCTCTTCCTCGCCGTCGCGGCACCGGGTCTTGGGGAAGCGCTGCACGCTTTCTCCATCGGATCGATCAGTGTTCCGATCGCAATCGGCCTTCTCGTCATGATGTATCCGGTATTGGCCAAGGTGCGCTATTCGGACGCTCGCGCTGTGGCCGGAGATAAGCGCCTGCTCGTCTCGTCGCTGGTGCTGAACTGGGTGCTAGGCCCGGCGCTCATGTTCGCGCTGGCCTGGATCTTCCTGCCTGATCTGCCCGAATACCGCACAGGCCTGATCATCATCGGACTCGCCCGCTGCATCGCCATGGTCCTCATTTGGAACGACCTCGCCTGCGGCGACCGCGAAGCCGCAGCGTTCCTCGTCGCCATCAATAGTGTCTTCCAGGTCATCGCGTTCGCCGCTCTGGGTTGGTTCTACCTCCAGATCCTGCCGGCTTGGTTGGGGCTGTCCACCACGAGTGCGGAATTTTCATTCTGGGCGATCACCGCGAGTGTTCTGGTCTTCCTCGGAATTCCGCTTTTGGCTGGCTATCTCTCCCGCCGTATCGGGGAGGCCACTCGTGGCCGCGACTGGTATGAAAGCCGCTTCCTGCCCAAGGTCGGCCCGTTCGCGCTCTACGGGCTGCTGTTCACCATCGTCATGCTCTTTACCCTCCAAGGCCAACAGGTCATTGACCGCCCATTGGACGTAGCCCGCATCGCGTTGCCCTTGCTGGTGTACTTTCTGGTGATTTTCCTCGTCGGGTTTCTCGTCGGCAAATTCATCGGTATGAGCTATGAGCGCACCGCAACTCTGGCGTTCACGGCGGCTGGCAACAACTTTGAGCTGGCCATCGCCGTCGCCATCGGAACGTTCGGCGCCACTAGCGGCCAGGCACTCGCCGGCATCGTCGGACCCCTGATCGAGGTCCCCGCACTCGTTGCCCTGGTCTATGTCGCTCTCTGGCTCCGACGCAAACTTTTCCGCTCGCCAACACCCCCGGCATCCGCGCCGAATCTGGTCGAGGTCACCGCGCACGTCTAACTCCCATTTCCGGCACCACTGCGTCAAGAAAGATCGACTATGACTGAAACATTGCTAGCAAGCGGCGAGACAGACATTCACAATGTCATCGTGGTCGGATCGGGCCCCGCAGGCTACACGGCTGCCATCCATCTTGCCCGGGCAGGGCTGAACCCCCTCGTCCTGACCAGCGCTGTCGAAGCCGGCGGCGCGCTTGTCAACACCACTGAGCTCGAAAACTTCCCCGGATTCACTACCGGCATTCTGGGGCCGGACTTGATGGAAAACATGCGCGCCCAGGCCGAACGGTTCGGTGCCCGCCTCATCTCTGACGATGCCACCCGTTTGGATCTGGCCGGCGACATCAAGGTAGTCGTCGCGGGGGACGGATCCGAATACCGCGCGCGTGCCGTCGTGCTGGCGATGGGATCTGCCTATCGCAAGCTCGGCGTACCCGGAGAGGAACGGCGGATTCAACCGGTCGTCGCAACGATGGGCTTTTCTGGCTCTGATAATAGTCGTTGCATGGCTTGAGCGGGTGTGCTGCCGCCGAGCGTTTTGCGGGGTCGATTGTTGAGTTCGGTGGCGACTTCGAGTAGCCGCTCGGGCGAATGGACGGATAAGTCGGTGCCTTTGGGGAAATATTGGCGCAGCAGCCCGTTGGTGTTCTCGTTGGTGCCTCGTTGCCACGGCGAATGCGGATCACAGAAGTAGATAGCCATAGTCGTGGCCAGCGTGATCTGCCGGTGCTGGGCCAGCTCGGTTCCCTGATCCCACGTCAGAGTCTTAACCAAGTGCGCGGGGAGAGACTTGATGGCGGCCAACAGCCCATCGCGAACTGTGATCGCGCCGTGGTCACCGGGGAGGTGGACCAGCATCGTGAACCGTGTCTGACGCTCCACCAACGTAGCGATCGCCGACCGGCAGTGTGATCCCAAGATCAGATCCCCTTCCCAATGCCCAGGCACGGCGCGGTCCTCCACCTCCGCCGGCCGCTCGCTGATCATCGTCATGTCCGGGATCTTGCCCGAGTTCTTCGCAGCAGGCCGTCTCGGACGCCTGATGGCGCGGCCGGTGCGCAAATGCTGATGCAGATCACCGCGCAAGTCACCCCGGCCACCTTCGTAAAGCGCCTGGTAGATGGCTTCCGGGCTGACCCGCATCTCCTGCCGATCGGGAAACACCACAGACAAATGATCACTGATCTGTTCCGGACTCCACTTCAGGCACAACTTTTTCTGCACCAAGAAGGCAAGCTCTGGATGGTCGAATTTGCTGGCCTTGGGACGACGGCCGCGGAGCTCGGCCTGCTTCTGCGCCGCATACGGGGCATACTTCGTCCGTGCCTGCGGGCCAGTCTTGGACCCGCCTCGAGCGAGCTCTCGACTGATCGTGGCAGCAGACCGGCCCACCAGAGCAGCGATCGCCCGCACACCGGTGCCACCCAGATGCAAGTCCGCGATCTGCAGTCGTTCCTCCAAGGACAAGTACCGCCCAGACCTCTCTGCCTCAGGAAGAGGGATCCGCCCACCCGTTGCTTGACGCCAACGCCGTCCAGTTCGTCGATTCACCCCGACAGCATCGCACGCTGCAGTCAGCGTCGAGCCTTGACTCATCAACACCCAAAACCGCGCCTGTTTCTCCACCAACTCATACTTCGACCACACGTACAACACCTCACAAAAATCGAGTGTTGCGACGACCGGTTGAATCCGCCAACGCCTTACCGGTCACGGAGTGTCCTGGTGCGCAACGTGCGACGGCTTCTTCTTCCGCAACCAGAACGTGGTCGTGGTCGGTGGTGGCGACTCCGCGCTCGAGGAGGCTATGTTCCTCACTCGATTCGCTGACACCGTCACCATGGTGCACCGACGGGACGCCCTCCGCGGATCAAAGATCATGCAAGAACGAGCCCTCGCCAACCCGAAGATCAAAATGCAGTGGAACAGCGAGATCGTCGAAGCCCACGGTGACGCGAGCCTAAGCTCCATAAGCATCCGCGACACGACCACAGGAACGGTGTCAACGCTGGACGCAACCGGGCTGTTCATCGCCATCGGTCACGACCCGCGCAGTGAACTCGTCGTAAATCAACTCGACCTCGACAGCGACCGCTACGTCGTCGCGCAGCATCCGACCACCCACACGTCGCTGGACGGGGTCTTCGCCTGCGGTGACCTCGTGGATCACCGCTATCGACAGGCCATCACCGCCGCTGGTACCGGATGCTCAGCCGCGCTCGACGCCGAGCACTTCCTGGCCGCCTCCGGACAAGCCACATATTCCGCGCACCAGCCCTATCCGGTGCACGCCTAACCGCTGGCTCACAGAAATTTGGCCAGTGTCATCGACACGGCCGACCCGCTGAAGGCTACAAACCCGCTGAAGGCTACAAAGAAGTACCATCGCAACTCGGCACGGTCAGAACCGCCAGATTTCGGGGGAGTGCGCGTAGGAGGTTCGGCTTGCGGGCGCCTCCCGAGCGCGGGACCGGTGTGATCTTCGAACTTGGCCTCTGGTGAGTTCGCTAGCTACCGGCAGTAGAGACTGCGGCGACCTTTAGCGCCTCTGCGGCTTCTTTCACGCGGCCAGGCAGTTCTGTAGTCTTACCTCCGCCCCGTGCTTTGAAGCGTCGCGGTGGAAAAAACCTACGCAAAAGTCGCGAGGGTCGACGCCCGATGCTATCGGGGCACCAAAGATTCCTTATTGTCCGCAACAGGTTCCATCCGTTGCTGGAGCCCGCGATGCTTCGGCTCAAGTTGTCGGACTTGTGGACTGTCAGGGAGCGAGACCCCGCATGGTTAAGTTGTCCAGGGCCTGGTCTTGAGCGAGGAAAATACCAGCGATGTTCTCCGCCAAATTGCTTTGTTGGGCGCTGGTGAGCGCATCCCAACGTGGCCGCCGCCCGCCAGTAGCAGCCGCCTGCTGATCCGCCAGGCACCGAGCTGTCTCGTTGACGAGGTTCACACGAAACACGGGCCAGCCATCGCGCCAGTTTGCTTCACTCATTCTTTTCTGCACTTCTCAAATTCTTCCTGGACCTCTCAAGTAAATCCCGTGTACATCTGTCGATTTTCGCCACTGAATGCTCACCGCCAATCTGAGGCTTCGGCTATCGGAACACGTCTTCGGCATCGTCACCGTACGCTGAAAGTCAACCGATCTAGCTGGTGTCATCGCGAGCGAATCTCAAATAGATCTCCGGCGAAGTGTCATTCGGCGGCTGAGGTCCTTTGCAGTCCGAGCGAGTCCGCCGTGAGCCGTATTCGAACTCGCTAAGCACACCTAGGGGAAAAGGGCGGCCAGACTTTTCACGTTCGTCGCTATGGAACTGGCGTGCCATTGCGAAGTATGAACTTTATCTCAAGTGTTTTCGGGTCGAGGATCGCCTGGCTGACTCTGTCATTTCCATTCATGTCAAGGACGACTGAACGTACACGCAGAGGAGTTGGCGTGGAGAACTCCTCAATTTGGTCTCTGTGCAAGTGATAGTGACCACCGAATGTGATTTGCGGGCGAGTCTGAACGACTGCTCGACGGAACATCTCGTTGCTTTGCCTCGCGTATTCCATGATCTCTGTGGGCACTCGTGGGTCAGTATCCCGAACGTACATGAGGGGCGATTCGTGGCCGACCAGAACATCGACGGGCTTCGTGCCAAGTGCTGTGAGGTCGTCTTCGCTGATTTGTTCCGCCGACCACCAGTCCACATTTTGGGATCGGAGGTCGCGGTCTGTGCTGTTCCCGCCGCCGAGCGCAGCAAGAACGTGGCTCTTCCCTACTTGAGTTCGAAATCCGCGAGGCAAGTGAGCGACATTCCAATTCACCCATCGGTAGCCGTTCTCGTCTATCGGATAGCCAAGAATTCGAGGATGGTAATCGTGGTTACCATCAACGAAATAAAATGTCTGCCCGTTCCGCGTAAGGGCCCGCGACAAGTCCCGCAAAGACACTTGCCAATTCTCGCCGGGCCAAATTACTCCGAAGTCTTCAAGCTGAATCACGGTTCTGATTCCATGATCTGCAAAAATTCGCAAGACCTGAAGCGCGTGTATCAAGTCACCATGGATGTCGCCCATGACGCCGATGAGATCAGCGTCCTCAAGCGAGACACGATCCTCAACACCGGTAGGGGAGGACGATGAACGGAGGTTCTTCGGGAAAGGCATGGGATGGAAACCGCCCGGAGGCACCTCCAGGGTGAAACCTCTTTTGCTCATGATGCCGAGTTCATAGGTCGGTAATGTCCATTCGAATTAATGCTTGAAGACAAGCTCCAAAATTTAGCTGCTATTTGGCTCGTTGAGCTGCTCCATGAGTTGCCCGAACGGAACATCGATTGCGCGCGCAATTGCGAACCACGTCGCAAGGGTTCCGATACGGTTGCCCACTTCAAGGTTGATGACCCCCGTGCGGCTGAGCCCTGAACGTTCAGCGAGGGCTTCATAGGTGAGTCCTAGTTCAGCCCGCCGTCTTCCAAGAGCATTGCGCAGAGCATCGAAATTTGGTTCAAATTCCACCTTGGCATGAAGATTGGGTACGGGCGTAAGGCTCTTCTTGGGGATCGACACTACTTAATTGGAGAGTCAACAAGTGTTAACCACAGTACACAACTGTTGACTATCGTGGAAATATCAGTTCGGTCATGTCTGATTGCTGCTTGTCCGCACGACTCCCTAGGTTGCCCTCATCTGCTGCCTCTGGCGCTCGATTCATGAGGAAGCGCCTGTTCACGGCAATGACCCATTTCCTGAGCACCGACAGCCACTGAAGTCCCACATGCTGCACGCTGACCATGGGGGGGGTTTTTTGGGGTCGGGGCCGAATCGCCCATATCGTCGCGAGAACGGGAACTAATATCCTTATCGACCAGGGCTTGGGCACTTGCATCCAGCCCCGGTCACTTGGCCCATCCATGGACTGGAGGTGGGAGCAGATCGCGCTTGGCGTGACTAACCAGTCCAGCCAAGCAGGTAGATAAGATACGAAGCGACGAGAGCGCCAGCGATGCTCCCCACCCAAATCCCCAATGGACGAAAATGATGCAGAAATCTCGGGTGATCTAAACGCCCTACTCGTGGATCGTCCGCGTTCCGACGCGCAGACTTTACGGCGGCTTCAGCTACGGAAATAAGGTTGTCGAGAATGGATGCGTCGTCCGCGCTTATCTCGATCTTGGATCCCCCGTCGGCAGCGGAAAGGAGCATAGTCAAGGTCTCGAACAGCGCGACATCGATGCTGAAAGCCGCTGTGCGCCAGACGGGCGACGTCAGGCCAATCGCAAATGCGGTCGGATCCTCGTACTCTCGGGAGATATCGGAGGAGATCACGCCGTGGAATGTAGTACGAAACGGCAGAGCATAAGGACTCCGCGATTCCAAAACGCTCTCATCAGACCTGTCTCCGAACATTCCTTTAGTGAATTCACCGGCTTGCACGGAGCTCTGCGACAGGAAGGACCGGAGGAGGACATCGATAGTTTGTGCGGGCAATCGTCGACTGGGAAAGGTCAGCTCACGAGTGGACACCCCCGTTAGCGTAGCCGTATTCCAACCCATCGCCCTTTAAGGCGCCACTCGCCCCTATGAGGAGTTATCTGGTGCCAGCGCCACCACGATATAACGGCTGTCAGTAGGAAACATTGGACTCCGCACAACGAAGCCGCATCGAACAGAAACGGGGGGAGACTGCTGAACCTATAGACGGAAGTCGCCTATGGCCGAGACACGCGCAGTTGAAACTGGCGGCCATGAGCCGATGACGACGCGGCTTGGGGCCGGCTACAAGCAATTGGCTGCACTCCATGCCCAACCTTCGCGTTACGATTTCATTGCACTCGGACGTCCGTCCATCCCTCCATGCGTCCGAGTGACTCGCTGAATGAGGGTCATCTGATGCCAGTAGAACGGAGCCAACATGAAGCACCCGTACCGCATCGCCCGTCAACAACATCTGGGCGATTTCCTCGATGACCTACAGGCCGCAGGCTTGATCGCCTGGGTTTGGAGTTACAGCGGCTCCAGTGCGGAGTACACGATTACTGAGTCTGGCCAGGAGCCGCGGCTTTATGGAACGCGAGATGCCGAGCGACTGGCGAGTCGATACGCTGCGACGACGCGGAGAATCTGGTTGCCAGTGCCTAGCCCGGGCGGACAAGCGCAGTTGAGCGAGACACTTGAATTGACCGCCGCTAGGCAACGGGATCTTGCGGACGCCACCGAAAGCAACAGTTAGTTCGACTCTCTGTCGGGCTTAGAAGTCGCAATCAGTCGCTCCCACCGTTCGGGCTTGACCAGTGCCACTGATCCCTGACGCTGCCCTCGGTCCATTCCGACCACAACTGCTGCGACAACAGAGGTCGCTCCGTGGATTACCGAGCGCTCGTTTGCGGAGAGATCAAACGGGGCAGCGCCGATGAACGCGCTCGCTTCCGCATAGGTCAGTTCCTGCTACAGAGTCTCGGCCGCGACGCGGATGCGGTCGGTGACATCGGTGAGTTTAAGTTCTCTCAGTCGAGGCAACGCTCAAAGCGGGGAAACACACCACACAGTGGGACGTAACCTTCTGAACGGCTCGGAGTCGGTTTCGCGATGGTGAGCACCGCTGGCTACCGCTCGCCCTCGAACGGGTCAACGACTGAGTGCACGCCGTGCTCCGCGCACACGAACGCGACCCTGAAGCCGTCGTCCGCCTCGAAGGGCTCCGGCTGGCCGTCAACGGCGCACTGAGGGCAGGTGCGGTGCTGCTCGTTCCCGAGCGTCGATCCTGGGTCACTGCTCATGTCAGGTAAACCTTTGGGCCGCGCATCGGGAGGGGCTTCCCCGGCGGATTCGGATGCCGCGGGTTGCCAGGCTTGGTGAGGCTGTCGAAGGTGAACACTCGGACCCTGAGCCGCCCGAGCAGAGCAAGGACGTCGAGCCTCGCGCGACGAAGCGTCGGATGCGGCGCGTTCCCCCAGCCACCCAGCACCTCGGGCGCCCCATGCTTCGCGAGTACCCGCTCAATCGCGGCACAGTTTTCCGCAGACAGACTAGCGTCGAAGTCCGACACAGCGCTCGGCTTAGGCGATCGCTCTGGATACACAGGTTCAGCATCACCCACCCTGCATAACGGTCCTGCTGGCTCGCCTCAACGAGCCTCCTTACGGTCTTGTCCGCCTCCCTCTTCCTCGCGTGGGAAGGATTCATGCAGATCGCGATAAGCGGGGGCTAGCGATCGATGCGCCTGCCGTTTGGCCGAGGGCGAATCGGAAGTTATTCTCCTCGGGTACAGGATCCCAGAGGTCGGGCTCGTGTCCGGTCGGGTACGCGATCACGACGGGACCTCCTCAGTCTTCGCAGCCTGTCGCCTCGGAGCAATGCGTTAGTGCGTGTGCCGGCTCCAGGAGAGACCGCAAACTATGCATGTAATTTGCGCCTGAAACTTGAAGTCGGCCTGCGAGTCCACTTCGTTTGTACCGTAAAGGTGAACGGGCGCAGCGGAGTGCGCGCGAGACGTAATCCTCCACGCCTCCTCGAGGGCACCGGGGGCGTCCGAGACCGCGCGTTTCAAAACCTCGGAGAGCGTGGCGTACTGAGTTTCGGAGAGGTTGAAAACCATCGCATAAGCAGTTTCCTGTCCCTCGATTGCCGAAGCCGGGCGGGGCCAATCGTGCAGACGCCACGCAAGCCCGCAGGTCATGCATGCTGTGGTGTCTTTGAGCTCATTCCTCGAGGCGATGCCCCAAGCGGAGAACTCATGTTCTCGAGCGTCGTAGTTTGCGAGATTCATCTTGCTCCACACTTCCGAAAGTGCGCGATCGTCGCGTTTGAGGTACCACATATCAAACAGTGCCTTGTACTGTGCCTTCGTAAAGCGAACGACCAACGTTCGCCCCTGCGTCTGGCCCTGTACCTTTGGAGGCTGGCTCTGGGTTCGGCTGAAAAACATGTGGGCTCCAACTGTTTGACTCGCTACCTTCGGTGGACGTATCCAAGTACATGGCACCAGAACTTGGCGACGCGTCGCGGTTCTGCGCAGTCAAAGGTGACCCGGAACTCCTTGACCGACATCATCGGCCAAGCATAGTGATTCGTTCCGTGGATCGAACCGGCGGTGATGCCCGGTAGGTCCGCGTCGGGCGTGCAGTAGCCGGACGGCTCCCGGCACTCGTCTTGCACGACGTGGGGGAGCGGCTGCTGATCGCGTCCAGGGTTCGCAAGGGAACCCTCACCGGACGCTCCAACTGACCCGGCGGTCGTCAGCAATGGTCCGCTAGCCTCAAGGAACCGACAGTGCCGTCGATTGTCGGAGAGATACGTCCGACATCAAAGAGCAGAAAACAGTGAGGGAACTTCGTGGCAATACCTGATGGATACGACCTGAGGGAGAGAATCAGCAAAACGTCGTCAGCTCAGGTCTGGACTTCACAGAACACCTCTAGCCAAGTGGTTGTGCTGAAGATCGCCGCCGATGTGCCCCAGGTACAGAAGCGTTTTGAGCGCGAGCTCTTAGCCATGGTTGCGAATGCGAACAGGCACGTGATGCCGATTCTCGACTACGACGCTTCGCGCGGCTGGTATGCCATGCCGCACGCATCGCATTCGCTGTTCGAGACAAAAGTACCCTGCTCGGTACAAGACTGTGTCGAAATTCTCGACGCTGTTGCCGGAGGACTCAGACCTCTCCATGCTCAAGACCAGGTGCACCGCGACCTGAAGCCGCACAATATTTTGTGGCTCGACGGTGAGGACGCCCGCTGGGTCGTCGCCGACTTTGGTATCGTGCGTAATCCTTTAGGCCTAACAACATCCAAACTGACTCACGCCGGAGGTTTGACGGGGAGCACCGGGTGGGCGGCGCCGGAGCAATACAGCGATGCCCACGACGCGACGATCACCGCAGACGTTTACAGCCTCGGGGCAATCGCATCCTGGCTGCTGACCGGGCAGCCGCCTGCGTACGGACATGTAACTATGCCTCTGGACCCTCGTCTTGGCGCTGCTATTCGCAGGGCGACGAGGCCACATGGACCGGACCGGTTTGCGAACTTGGACGACTTTGTGAAGGCCTTCACCGTGGCGACACAGCCGTTCGTCGATACGTTCGAGGCGTTGACCCAGCGAGGAGAGTGGGTGGAAGTGAGCGCGTATACCGGGCAGGCGGGGGAACACGCGCGCGCGATCCGTGCGCTCCCGAGGGCTTCGCAGTCCGACGTGAATGACTGGGCTGCGGCCGATAGCGCAGGAATGGTCGATGCGGTGGTGGATCTCTTGGGGGAAGTGCCAGGACTGAGCTTCAGGGATATGGATCCGTTCCTCTGCTGGTGTGTGAGAGTGGTCCGGGCTCTAGTCAACGCGAACCAGCTTGAGTCGGCCGAGCGCGTCGCAGCAGTCCTGTTCGGCACCACCGCGAGTGTCGATCAGTTCGCCCCGTCGCGCACGATCCTTAACTGGCTTGCTGTGCTGCCGCGCCTTGCGGGCGAGGCGATGGAGCGCGCCCTGCACTCGTCAGAGACGTGGGAGTTCTTCCAGGAAAAGGCGCGCAACCAATTTGAGAAGTACACCGACACCGATCTGATCGCGAAACTGCGTCAAAACTGAAGCGCGATCTGTTCATGGTGATTCTTGACCCCATAAAGCAGGCAACCGACATTTATAACGACGAGTCGCAGCCCTCTCTACTCAGGCCAGATACCGTCCATGATCGGGTTCAGCGTTTGGACTGCGCGTCGCATGGCTTTCTCGAGCAGCTCCACATGCCGGGTCTGATTTCCGTAGAACGCAACGAACGCCTGCACGGTTCCATAGGTCGCGGCGGTGAGCGTACCTACGATCTGCATCACCACCGGTCTCGGCGCAGCCATGCCGTTTACGTCCCCGTTGCTGCCCGTGGTGATGAATTGGTTGATGCCTAGTCGATGCGCATGCGCAATCGACGACAAGGCTGAATACTGCATCCGTCCATCGCTTTTATCCATCGCTGCATTGAGCATTGCCGCGACCATCTCTGCCAGAGCGACTCGTGCGGGTGAGGGCAGTTGCAGTCGCTTTAACTCATCGGCATAGAACCTGCGATTGGCTGCAGGATCGACAGTATCTCCGTCGCGTGTGCGGATGGGTTCGCCAAGGAGTTCCGCGAAGCGCAGGTCGGATCTGAGCAAGCTGATCGTGCGATATATGAAGTCAGACTCACTGTCTCGAGCGAGCAGATGCCAGGTTCGTGCAAGGGATTCCAATGATCCCCTGGCGACCGTGGCCAGTGCGGTCGATCTGACAGTCGGAGTTCGAATGAGGGAGACGAAGCCCCGAGCATGGTCCATGGCAGACATGTTCGCGTACTGCATCGTGATTAAGCCATCGATGGCGTGGCCGGCCTCCGATCCGCGCCAAAGCAGGTGCGCAGCAGATCCGGCCGGGGGTGCGTTATTGGCCGTCTCGACGGTGATCTTCTCGGCTGTTGTCGTGAGGAGCAGGAGTGCACGACTGATACTCTGAACGTCCCCGCCCACGAGTTCCGCCGGGCCGCTCGCGCCGGGAGTCGACGGCAATCGTCTAAGAGGGGATTCATCTTGATTCTCTACATCAACCACGATGCGACTCTACGGTGAAGTCCGGCACGGCCTAACATCCGCGGATCGCCAGTGCGTAAGCCAGTTTCTCGATGGGCCTTCGGTTTTCGCTGAAATCAACAAACACTTGCCGCCTGCGATGCCCTAATATCCCGCCCGGAAAAATTCCCGAAAGAGTTACCCACGTGCGACAACGCTGAGAAAGGGGAAGAGAAAGGGGTTCTCGTCATTGTGAACTTGGCTTCTCCTTGGCGTAGCGCGGGTTCTTGTCAATGACGTAACTCGACCAAGGAACAGTGGCTGCTGAGCCGTGCTTGCTCATGATCTGCTTGCTGTATCCGAGCATTCTCGACAATGAAGTTGGGTCGATTTCCTCGACGAGCCCGCGGATAGTTCTATTCCGAACGCCCTGAATGTCTATGCCCATGCTATCTCGGAGCTGATGCAGGAGGGTTTCGGGAGCCTTGTGTCTTCCGGCTCTGGAGCCGGGGAAGAGCCAGTTCGACTCTGTGTTCACTGTGCCAGCGGAGTCGCGCATATTCAGATACGTGAGGAATAGGGGGATTAGGGCATCCGGAATTGGCGCAGGGTGCGCCCCGATCTTGATGGTGATGCCTGTCGGGCGAACCTTGAGTTGATCGATAGTCATCATGCAGAGGCGCCCGATGGGGATGCCGAAGAGAAGGAATATCAAGCCAGCGACTCGAGTGGATTCGTTGACGTTGACGGCCTCCATGACAGTCTTTATGTGTTCCATGCGTTGCTTCTGCGTCATCATTGGCATCGTTTGTGCGAGCCGAACGGGGACGTCGAGGCCTGTGATGGTCATTTCCCGAGCGAGGTATCGGACAAAGTTCCGAATGTGCTTCCTCGTAGAGGGACCGCTCGATAGGTATTCGTCGATGTGAACTTGGCCCAGGGTTGCACTCGTCTGGCCGTGGGCATCGAGCACCCAACTGAGGAATTTTCCTGCCTCGGTGATCTCCTGTTTGGCGCTCCGTACGGCATAGTTCATGTTCTTGGTTTCGGACGATTCGGCTAAAAGCCGACTGAGGTGGTGCCACCTTCCAAAGCGTTCAATTTGGGAATGGATTTCGGGCGTTGCCTCGAGCTGTTGGAGTCGCTCGCCCAGCCATTGTTGAAACATCGCCAGCTGGCGATCGTCTTGTGCTGGAAGTATTCCGTTGTGAGTCAGGATCGCTCGGAGGTGCTCCACTGATGCGGTCTTGGGTAACGCGTCGAACGCTTCGTGGGACAAGGCAATTTCTCGATTCCCCATGCGACGCAGCAACTCCGCAGAGACGCCTCCGTTGCTGTGGAGCCAGGTGTGGATGCTCGCCGGGCGATCGACCGCTGTGAGTATCGAAACCAGCCGTTTCAAACGGAGATCAGGCGGATCATTTGGCCTAAGAAGTTCAACAAGCTCGGATTCGACGACGCAGACGATGCAGTGGCCACCACGGAATCGTTCGCGTTCGCGACCGCACTTGTCACAGGTCAGTCTTGTTTTGATTCCGGCGCAGTCGGAGCAGATATCGTCACCCGATTCGAGACGGCCGGGGAGCATGCGATGCCGGTCGCAGAGAGGACACACTCCGAAGGTGTGCACCGCATCGCTGAAGCAGATCCCGCAAATGCTGCCGTCCGGCCACCGGACACGGATCTTCCCGGTTTCGCGGCCGCATCGGCCGCACGTGTATCCCGCGGTCGTGGTTCGAGGCCGCCCACGCGGCTTGAACTCAGTCATCCTCGGGCCGGCGGATCCGTGCCCGGACGGGACGGTAGGCATCCATCAGAGGCACCTCTGCTCCATCACCGGCAACTTTGCGTCTCTGGGTTCTGACGTCAGCGCTGGTGAAGGTGACCAGTTCATTCATCTCGACTGCGAATACGTCGCAGAGTGCGACAAGGACCTGAAATGCGATGCGATCCGGATTGTGGGCAACTATCCGATTGATCTGCGATTCGGATAGCGTGATTCCGCGATCGCGGAGTGGATCTACGAGATCACGACTGGATCGGATTCCGGCCCTGGCCATGAGTTCGCGGACGTGGAACTTGTACTCGATTTGGCGTTTCATCGTGACGCCTTTCCCAGATGTCTTGCCGGTTTGACCATTAGCTTGCCTTTGCTCTTGAGGACGTCTTTGGTTAGGACTCGCTCCATCTCTCTGGCGGCGTAGTCCGCAGAGGGGAGTGTGTAGATAGAGGTAGTGGATTCGTTTGCGTGCCCGATCTGCAGCGAAATGAACTTCGAGTCGTAGCCGTACACGGTGATCATGTGTGTCGTGTAGGAGCGGCGGAGGCCGTGAATGTCTAGCCCCGGTTCAAGTCCGAGAGCGTTCGCAAAGCCGATGAATCGCCTGTATAGGCTCCCCTCCGCGACAAGTCCTCCGGTCGATGTGGGAAATAGGTGGGTTATGGGCTGGCCGTAGCGTGGGAGTCCGAACTCAACCCATTCAGCGACTGCCTCTGCCGCCCAGTCGACCAATGTTTGAACGGTTCTCTGCTTTTTGGGGGCGCCTTTGTTCGCCTTGCCGTTGCGAACCCTCAGCAGCCCATAGTCACCAAAGTACGGGGCTCTAATGTTGGGGGAGAAGTCGACCAAGTCAAGCTTTCGAAGTTCGTCGTGGCGTAGCCCCCAGCCGTAACAAACTTTGAGAGCCGTGACGTCTCGCCAAGCGGCGAGTCCTCCTTTGACCTTCGAGTTGATGATTCGGGCAACTTCGTCGTCGGCGAAATCGAAGAACTGCTGCAGTTCCGCGAGGTCAAACGCTCGTTTCTCTGGTGCCATCGTCGCGAACTGAGTGTGCCGGGCCTTATTGAGGTCCGTAATGATCTGCGACATGGAAGACCCGAACAAGCGCCCGCAGGTTTCGTTCCAGGGATAGCTGTCACTCGTGGCGTAATCGCAAAATAGCGAGATGTCGCTCTGATAGGCGCGAATCGTTTCCTGTACGAGGCCTTTGACATTGACGAGGTGGGAGAAGTACTCATCTGCGTCCGTCGGCATCCATTCCCACGGGAATTTCCCAGTGAAGTCGCAGAAGTCGAGGACGCGATTGATCCGGCGGGTGATTGTCTGCGCGACGAAATTCTTCGTGTACTGCTGGCGTTTCCAGCCAGTCAATACCTCCGCGAGAAAGGAGTCCTTGTCCGGCCCGCGATCGGGCAGCGGCAGGAAGGAGAGACCTCCCATTTTGTCTACCATCATGCCGCCCGAACTGTCTGCATGTTTTGCAGACTATCTGCATAATATGCAGATGACAATAGGAATGTCCCGGTCAGATGCATTGTTCGCTACGCCGAAACTGTGTGGACTGCAACGGCCTGCATCCAGGCGTGATCCCGCGGCTTGGGTAGTAAAATCCCTGATCAAGAGCAGTTTGATTTTTAGAGTGCGTGGATACACGATTCATAGCTATGAGCATAATCCGCGGATGACTACGTTACTACTTGACATAATGTATATTATCAGTCACATTCGCGAGAGTGGTCGAGAGGGGTGTCGACCCGCCGAACTGCGGGCCGGACATCCCTCCGGTAGCCGGATCAGGCGCCGACGTAGGCTGCCAGGTGCTCGCCGGTCAGCGTCGAATGCCCGGCCACGAGATCGGCGGGCGTTCCCTCAAAGACGATTCGGCCGCCGTCGCGCCCGGCGCCGGGGCCCAGGTCGATGATCCAGTCGGCGTGCGCCATGACGGCCTGGTGGTGCTCAATCACGATGACGGACTTACCGGAGTCAACCAGCCGATCCAGCAGTCCGAGCAGATTCTCAACGTCGGCAAGGTGCAGGCCGGCGGTCGGCTCGTCCAGAACGTAGACATCGCCCTTGTCGGCCATTTGCGTGGCGAGCTTAAGCCGCTGCCGCTCACCGCCGGAGAGTGTCGGCAGCGGCTGGCCGAGGCTGAGGTAGCCGAGGCCGACGTCGGCGAGCCGGCCGAGAATTGCGTGCGCCGCCGGAATGCGTGACTCCCCCGCACCGAAGAACTGCTCGGCCTCGGTCACCGACATCGCCAGCACCTCACTGATGTCGCGCCCATTGAGGTGGTAGTCCAGGACGGATGCCTGAAACCGCTTGCCCTCACAGACCTCACAGGGGATGGCGACACCCGCCATGATTCCCAGGTCGGTGTAGATGACGCCGGCGCCGTTGCAGTTGGGGCAGGCGCCCTCGGAATTGGAACTGAACAACGACGGCTTCACGCCGTTGGCCTTCGCGAATGCCTTGCGGATCGGCTCGAGCATGCCGGTGTACGTCGCCGGGTTGCTGCGCCGCGACCCCTTGATCGTGCCCTGGTCGACGGTCACCACACCGTCCCGGCCCGAGACCGATCCGGTGATCAGCGAACTCTTACCGGACCCGGCCACACCGGTGAGCACGGTCAGCACACCGAGCGGAATGTCGACATCGACGCTCTGTAGGTTATGGACGCTGGCGCCGCGAACCGGCAGGACACCCGACGATGCACGTACGGTCGACTTGACGGCGGCCCGGTCATCCAGATGCCGGCCGGTCAACGTGCCGCTGGTTCGAAGCCCGGCGAAAGAGCCCTCGAAGACCACCTCGCCGCCGTCCGAACCAGCACCCGGCCCGAGGTCGATGACGTGGTCGGCGATCGTGATCATCTCCGGCTTGTGCTCCACCACCAACACCGTGTTGCCCTTGTCGCGCAGCTGGACGAGCAGGGTGTTCATGCGCTGGATGTCGTGCGGGTGCAGTCCGATGGTCGGTTCGTCGAAGACATAGGTCACGTCGGTAAGTGAAGATCCGAGATGACGGATCATCTTGGTACGCTGCGACTCGCCGCCGGAGAGCGTGCCAGAGGCCCGGTCCAGGGACAGATAACCCAGCCCGATCTGCACGAAGGACTTCAGCAGGAGTTCCAACGCGGTAAGCAGCGGCGCGACGGACGAGTCGTTCAGGCCACGAACCCACTCGGCGAGGTCGCTGATCTGCATCGCACAGGCATCCGCGATGCTGATTTCGTTGATCGTCGACGATCGCGCGCCCTCGTTCAGTCGGGTGCCGTTGCAGTCGGGGCAAACGGTGAAGGTCACCGCACGCTCCACGAACGCTCGAATGTGCGGCTGCAGCGAGTCAACATCCTTGGTGAGCATCGGCTTTTGGATCTTGGGAATCAGGCCTTCGTAGGTGAGGTTGATGCCCTCGATCTTGATCTTGGTCGACTCCTTGTGGAGGAAGTCGGCGAGTTCCTTCGTGGTGAAGTCCTTGATCGCTTTGTTGGGGTCGAAGAAGCCGCAGCCATTGAAGATGCGGCCAAACCAGCCGTCCATGCTGTAGCCGGGGATGGTCAGTGCGCCCTCGTTCAGGGACTTGGTGTCGTCGTAGAGTGCGCGGAGGTCGATATCGGTGACCGATCCCCGACCCTCGCAGCGGGAACACATGCCCCCGGTGATGCTGAAGCTGCGGCGTTCCTTGACGGTCTGTCCCCCGCGTTCGATCGAAACGGCGCCCGCTCCACTGATCGAGGCGACGTTGAACGAATACGCCTGGGGTGAGCCGAGGTGCGGGTCGCCGAGTCGGCTGAACAGGATGCGCAACAGGGCGTTGGCGTCGGTGGCGGTGCCGACGGTGGAGCGCGCGTTGGCCCCCATCCGCTCCTGGTCGACGATAATGGCCGTCGTCAGCCCGTCGAGCACATCGACGTCGGGCCTGGCCAGGGTCGGCATGAAGCCCTGCACGAAGGTGCTGTACGTTTCGTTGATCATGCGTTGCGACTCGGCAGCAATGGTGCCGAACACTAGTGAGCTCTTGCCCGAGCCGGACACGCCCGTGAACACGGTCAGCCGGCGCTTGGGAATCTCCACGCTGACGTTCTTGAGATTGTTTTCCCGAGCGCCCTGCACGCGGATCAGGTCGTGGCTGTCTGCAACCTGCATCTCCGATTCCGGGTTCGCCGTGTTCGTGGTCATGCTATTCGCCCGTAAACCCGATCGTGTCGCCCACGTAGCGGGTGTTGCCGACCGGAACCGGCTCAACCGCAGCGGCTACGACCTCGGCCGCGAACTCGCTGACGTTGTACAAGCGACCGGCCGCTTCCTTGCGGGCGCTGAGGGCACCGGGGTTGGACCGCTCGAGCAGTGTCGCCGTGATGGTGCCCTCGATCATGTCGCCGGAGACCACGACAAAGCCGATGCCGGATTCCTCGAGCTGCGGAATCACCGCGCGCAGGGCATCCTCACCGGCACGCTTGCTGCGAGCCACCTGCTCATACTCCGGCATGGTCGGCGTGGTTTTGATGAAGTGCGCCTGGTGGCTGGTGACGTACACGACCCGGGAGTCATCACCGAGCAGCGGGACCGCTTCGTTGAGCAGGTTCACCTGGGCATCGTGGTTCAACGTCATGGCGTAGTCGGCGGCCATGCCACTCTCCATGCCGCCCGAGGCGTTCATCACCAGAATATCGAGGCCGCCGAATTCGGTGCGAATGGTCTCGAACATCGCGGCGACCGAGGCCGGGTCGGTCAGGTCGGCACCGACCGTGATGGCCGAACCGCCGGCAGCCCGAATGGCGTCGGCGAGTTTGTTCGCGCGTGCCTCCTTATTGCGGTAGTTAATGACGACCCTGGCGCCGGCTTCGGCGAAGTACCCGACAGTATCGGCACCGATACCGCGGGAGGAGCCGGTGACGAGTACACGCTTGCCCTCGAGTGATCCTGCTGCAAGTGGATTGGTCACGAGTGCTCCTTTTAGTTTCATGCACGCCGGTAGTCATGCACGTTAGTCATTCACGTCGAATTTAGGTGAGGCCGGCATCGACTGCCACACACTCGCCTGTTGACCTTATCAACAAGCACCGGTCGCTCCCCCGGCGTGTTGTCGGTGGCACCTGCTAGTTTCAGAGGAAATGGATTGGGGAAAGTGGCACCCATGGTCGACCTGACTGATTATCTCTGGATTCTGTGGCTCGTCTTCATTCTCGTCGCCGTCACGATCGAGCTCCTGAGCCTGGAATTCACCTTCCTGATGATTTCCATCGGCAGTCTGGGCGGCCTGGCCGCCAATCTGCTCGGTCTGGAGTGGTGGCTGCAAATCGTGGTCGCCGCCGGCCTTTCGGTTCTGCTCCTGCTCACCATCCGGCCGTTCCTGCTGCGTGCCCTGCGCAGGGGCGGCGATCCGGCCTTGAGCAATATCGACGCCCTGATCGGCATGACCGGTCGCGTCGTCGCGACGGTAACCCAGACCGGCGGGCTCGTCAAACTGGCCAACGGTGAAACCTGGACCGCGCGCCTGGTCGGACCGGCCGGCACCACCGACAACGGATCCGTTGATCCCGGACAGGCGATCACCGTGCACCTCATCGAAGGCTCCACCGCCGTCGTCATCTCCGCCGAAAGGACCCAGAATCATGCTTGACCCCGCAGCCTTCATTGGACAGATCTTCGTGTTCGCCCTGCTCGCCGTTTTGGCGGTGTTTGTCATCGTCATTTTGGTGCGCGCCATTCGCATCATTCCGCAGGGCAACGCCGGCGTGGTCGAGCGCCTCGGCAAGTATCACAAGACCCTGCTGCCCGGTCTGAACCTGCTCGTGCCGTTCGTCGACCGGGTGCGTCCCCTCCTCGACATTCGCGAGCAGGTCGTGTCCTTTCCCCCGCAGCCGGTCATCACCGAGGACAACCTCGTCGTCTCGATCGATACCGTCGTCTATTTTCAGGTGACGGATGCCCGGGCGGCCACCTATGAGATCAACAACTACCTCGGCGCGGTCGAGCAGCTCACCACGACCACCCTGCGTAACGTCGTCGGTGGCCTGAACCTCGAAGAGGCCCTCACCAGCCGGGACAATATCAACAGCCAGCTCCGCATCGTGCTCGACGAAGCCACCGGCAAGTGGGGCATTCGCGTCGGCCGAGTTGAACTCAAGGCCATTGAACCGCCGCACTCCATTCAGGACTCGATGGAAAAGCAGATGCGCGCCGAACGTGACCGCCGTGCGCTCATCCTCACCGCTGAGGGAACCAAACAGTCCGCGATCCTCACCGCCGAGGGCGCCCGCCAGGCGGCCATTCTCGAGGCCGAGGGCGACGCCAAGGCTGCCGTCCTGCGCGCCCAGGGTGAGGCCGAAGCGATCACGACCGTATTCAAGGCCATCCACGATGGCGACCCCGACCCCAAGCTGCTGGCGTACCAATACCTGTTGACCCTGCCCAAGCTCGCCGAGGGAAGCGCCAACAAGCTCTGGATCGTTCCGAGTGAACTCACCGAGGCGATGAAGGGAATCGGCAGCGCGTTCGGTACTCAACAAAACGGTGCTCAACACAGCGGTCCCCAACAAAACGGCGCACAACTAAACGGTGCCCAGACTGCTGGTGCGAACCCTGCGGATGCTGCCGGCGCGACCGCACCGGCAGCATCCGCTCCCCCGGTTTCGCCGCAGGGCTAGCCGGTGGCCGAAAATGCCCAGTCGGTGTTTCTCAGCGGGACGCCGCCCCGGGTGTTCGCGCATCGGGGCCTGACCCAGGCCGCCCCGGAAAACACGCTGCTAGCCTTCGTGAAGGCGCTCGCGACCGGGGCCACGCACCTCGAGACCGACGTGCAGGTATCACTCGACGGTGTCGCGGTGCTCAGCCACGACCCCGACCTCACGCGGCTGGGTCGGGATGTGCGCATTGATCAGCTGACCATGGTCGAGCTCAAACGCATCAGTCTGGGCGAGGGCCAGGGGTTCACGTCGCTCAGCGATGCTCTGGAAGCTTTTCCGGACGCCCTGTTCAACATTGATATGAAAAGGGATGCTGCGGCTGAGCCGACCGCGCGGGCGATTCTCGATCAGCGGGCCTCTGAGCGAGTGCTCGTGACCTCGTTCAACGAACCACGGCGGCGGCACGCTCTCAGCCTTCTCCCCGGCGTGGTGTCGTCGGCGTCATCGTCACTCGTGGCCCAGGCCGTCGCCGCGACGAATCTGGGGCTGACCGCCCTGGTTCGACGCACCCTGCAGGGGTGCGTCGCTGTGCAGGTGCCCGAACGGCTCGGACCGGTGCGCATAGTCACTCCCCGATTTATCGCGATGATGCATCGGGTCGATGTCGAGGTGCATGTGTGGACCGTGAACGATCCGATCGACATGATTCGACTCCTCGACAGCGGAGTTGACGGCCTCGTCACGGACCGTGCAGATCTGGCCGTGGCCGCCATTACTCGCCGAACCTGAGAGTTACCTCCCAGCACGGGGGGAGTGGGAAGGTTAACGCCCAGCTTGATGGTTTAGAACTGTGAAGGCATCGTGATCGATCTGTGATTACGAGCGAGAGGAGACCACACTATGGCTGACCGCAGTTTGCGTGGCATGAGATTGGGCGCACAAAGCCTGCAGAGCGAAGAAGGCGTCACCTTCTCCCCCCGAGTGGGCCACACCTACCGGTGTGAAACATGCGGGCGCGAGACGGTAATGATTTTCTCGGCCGAAGCCGAGGCTCCGGACGAATGGGAATGCAAGTACTGCGCACGGACGGCGACTCGGCTCGTCGACTCCATGCCCGTAATCGTTGACCACTCCGACGAGAAAATTCCTCGGACCCACTGGGATATGTTGCTGGAGCGTCGCACCAGGGACGAACTCGAAGAGTTGCTCGAAGAGCGCCTTTCGGTGTTGCGACTGCGCCGTGGTGGCCAGCAGAAGATCGGTGCCTAACCGCTCAAAATCCCAGCACGACCCCGCACCAATGTGTTTGTACCCCCGTACTCGCACCCGTGGTGGCGGGGTCGTCGTTGGTTAACCCGGATTTTACCGGCGGTGTCGCCGGGCCGCGCCCAGGCAGAGCGCCAGACCGGCCAGGCCCAGACCCGACAGCAACCACTCAGTTCCCCGACCGGCCACCATCGCCGGCGTGATGGTGTCACTGAGCGGCACCGTCTGCACCATGGCGCCCGCAGTGAAGGTGGGCAGGCTGTCGAGGGTGTCGCCGTTGGGTGTAATGATGGCGCTCGACCCGACCGTCGAGATGTTCACGACGGTGCGACCGGTTTGGATCGCACGCAGCCGGGCGATGGCGAGCTGCTGCACGCTTTCATCGGTGTGCCCGAAGTCGGCATTGTTGGTCTGGGCCAGAATCAGCTGCGCCCCGCTGTCGATCATCTCCTGCACGAGCTGGTCATCGGCGATGTCGAAGCAGATTGCGATGCCGGCCAGCACACCGTCGATGTCGAAGACATTGTCGCGGGTACCGATACCGTAGTCGCGTCCGATCAGATCAATCAGCTCCGGCGCGAACGGACGCCAGAATGCTCGATCCGGCATATATTCGGCAAACGGCACCGGATGCACCTTGTCGTAGACGTCGACGGCCCCGCGTCCGGCCTCCCAGAGCAGAGAACTGTTGAAATAGGTGTCTTCGGGCTGGGTGATCGTGCCCGTGATGAGCGGAGCATCCATTTCGGTGCTGATGTAGTCGAGTACCTGCGCCGCCGCCGCCGAGCGGGTCGGGTCGATGTCGCTCGCGTTCTCCGGCCAGACCACAAAGTCCACGCTCTCGCCGATCAACGGCAGGGTGGCCGAAGTGTGGTCCTGCAGAATCTGACCGGGTGAAAACTCCGCAAACAGACCGGCGTCGGCGTTGCCCTGCACCGCTGCCAGCCGGGTCGTGCCGCTGGGCAGCGTCGGCCACGCGGGGATGGCGAGCACGAGGGCGACCGCGCCGACCGCCACGGCTGCCCTCAGGGTGTGGGCCAGGTCGGGCTCCCGCAATAGTTGTACGGCGAGGGCGCTCAGCCAGACCAGGATGAAACTCAGGCCGGACAGTCCCACCCAGGCGACGAGCGCGCCGAACGGACTCTCCGATTGGGAGAGCGCGACTCGGCCCCAGGCGAATCCGCCGTAGGGCCAGACCGCGCTGATCGCTTCCCTGGCCGTCCAGAGCCCGGCCACGATGACCGGAACCAGTCCGACGCGGCCCCAGACGCTCGGCCAGAGGCGCGGCCCGTGGCGCAGAACGAGCGCGGTGAGGCCGAGGCCGAGGCCGAAGAACAGGCTTTGCAAGCCACCGAGCGCGAACCACGGCACGAGTCCGAGATACAGAGTGATCCAGTAGATGTGGATCAGCCAGAAGGACAGCCCGGCGACCAGCCCGACCAGCAACCCGGTACCGAGGCTTCGACCGAGCAGCGCCACGAGCATGAGCGCCACGCCGACCGGGGCGAGAAACCACCAGTCTCGGTCCGGAAATCCGGCGTCGAGGATGGCGCCGGCACCGGCCGCCACCAGAACGGATGCCCACAGTGGCAGGCTGAACGCACTCTCACTCCCCCCCATGGCTGGTTCAGGCCACCGAGGAGTACGCGACGATGCCGCGACGGATCGAGTCCATGGCTTCGCGCGCGATCGGCCCAACGCGATCGTTACCGGCGATACTGCGCTGGTCAACCTGCACGAGCTGGTCGAGGAGGTCGATGGTCTGTTTGGTCCAGCGCACGAAATCTCCCGCGGCCATTTCGGCTTCGTAGAGCACATCGGCGAGCGACGCGCCGCGGGCCCATTTCCACATGGCCAGGCTGAGGCCGACCGCCAGCGGATTGCTGCCGGGCAGTTTGTGGTCGCGTTCGAGGTCGTCGATGCGGCTCCACAGGTCTTGCGTCTCGTCCAGTGCCGGTCGGAACGGCCCCTTGGGCAGGTAGCGGGCATCGATCAGCCCCTCCTCGCGGCGCGGCTCGAACACCAGAGCGCAGGCCATGGCGGCCAAACTGGCGGCATCGAGGTCCTTCCACAGGCCGCGGCGCAGAGATTCGGCGACGAGCAGGTCCCGCTCGGCATAAATGCGGCGCAGGATACGTCCGCTTTCGCTCAACGCGATCGTTCCGAGCGCGTCGGATTCGAGGTAGCCGTAACCGAGCAGAACGTCGGTCACCCGGTCGAAAACCCGCGCGATGGCGCCGGTGCGCTGAGAGATCTGTTGGTTGAGGGCATCCGTTTGCCGCTTGAGCTTGAACCAGCGCTCAGCCCAGCGGGAGTGCGCCTCGCGGTCGGGGCAGTGGTGACAGCCGTGGGCGCGCATCTGCTTGCGCAGGCTGGCCACCTCACGCTGCCGCTTGTCGCGCTCCCCCCGGAGTGAGTTGTCGGCCTTGGCACCTTCACGCTCGACCTCGGTCAACCGTCGTCGAATGGACGAGTACTCCTCGAAATTGCCGAGGTGGCAGGTCATGCTGGTCTTGAACCCGGCCAGGGACTCTTCCTGCTGACGTACGGAGCGCGCGAGGTCGACGACTGCCCGATCGGCCTGGAACTGGGCGAAGGAGGATTCGAGGATACCTCGGGTACGGGCGACGCCGAACTGATCAATCAGGTTGACGGCCATGTTGTAGGTCGGCTTGAAACTCGAATTCAGCGGATAGGTACGACGGGAGGCCAGCGACGCGACGGCCTGCGGGTCCAGACCCTGGGCCCACTGGATGACGGAGTGACCGAGCGTGTCGATGCCGCGACGGCCGGCCCGCCCGGTCAGCTGGGTGTATTCCCCCGGCGTGATCGGCACCCGGGCTTCACCGTTGAACTTCTCGAGCTTGTCGAGGACCACGGTGCGCGCCGGCATATTGATGCCGAGGGCAAGGGTTTCGGTCGCGAAGACGGCCTTGACCAACTTCTTCTGAAACAGCTCCTCGACCACCTCCTTGAACGCGGGCAGCAGGCCGGCATGGTGGGCGGCTACTCCGCGTTCGAGCCCGTCGAGCCACTCGAAGTAGCCGAGCACACCGAGGTCTTCGTCGAGCAGGGTGCGACAGCGGTCGTCGACAATCTGGCGGATTTCGTCGCGTTCGTGTTCCTGCGTCAGGCGCACACCGGAGCGGAGCACCTGACGCACCGCCTGGTCGCAACCGACCCGACTGAAGATGAAGAAGATGGCCGGCAACAGATGTTTACCGTCGAGCATGCGCACGATGTCGCCGCGGTCCATGCGGCCGGCATCAAACTGCGGGCGTTGCTTGTCGTGTCCGCGATATCCGCCGGACGGGCCGTTCTGCCGTCCCGAACCCCGACCGCCGGCCGAACGCCCGCCGGCATGGGCCAACCGCACGAGCTCTGGGTTGACTCGATGGGTGCCGATCAGTCCGGAGGAATCGAACAGGTCGAGCATGTTGTTCTTGACCAGCACGTGCTGTTCGAGCGGAACCGGGCGTTCCTCTGAGACGACGACGTCGGTTTCTCCGCGTACCGCCTGCAGCCAGTCCCCGAACTCTTCGGCATTGGACACGGTCGCGCTCAGTGACACCATGCGCACCGACTGCGGGAGGTGGATGATGACTTCTTCCCAGACCGCCCCGCGAAATCGGTCGGCGAGGTAGTGCACCTCGTCCATAACGACGAACGCGAGGTCGGCCAGCAGGTCGGAGTCGGCGTAGAGCATATTGCGCAGCACCTCGGTCGTCATGACCACGATGCGTGCACCGGGGTTGACGTTGCTGTCGCCGGTGAGCAGCCCAACCTGCTCCGGCCCGTATTCGGCGACGAACTCCTGAAACTTCTGGTTGCTGAGTGCCTTCATCGGCGCGGTATAGAACACCTTGGCGCGCGGGCGCTGCATGGCCAGGTAGATCGCGAACTCGGCCACGATGGTCTTGCCGGCGCCGGTGGGCGCGGCCACGAGCACGCTGTTGCCGGCCTCCAGGCAGGCGCAGGCCTCACGTTGGAACGGGTCGAGGTCGAATTTCAGAGCGCCTTCGAAGGCCTGTAGTTTCGGCTGGCTGGCGCGGGTGCGCGCGGCCGAATATCGTTCGGCCGGCGATTGCGTGTGCATCACGTGATCCTTAACACTTGCGACAAAATAATTTCTAGCTGGCACCGAGGCCGAGGTCCTTCTCGAACGCGAGCACTTTTCTAGCCGCGCGTCGATCGTGCAGCCACGCGATCCCGTAGGCGGCAAAGTACAACATGACCATGGGGATCGCCAGCAGGAACATCGACACGACATCGGCCGCGGGGGTGGCGATCGCGGTGAACAGCACGATGACCAGAATGGCGATCCGCCAGGATTTGATGATGGATGCAGCACTGATGACACCGGCAAAGTTCAAAAGCACGATGAACACCGGCAGGACGAAGGCGATCCCGATGGCAACGACGAGCTTGAGCACGAAGTCGAAGTACCCTTGGGCGTTGATGAATGCGGAGTCCTCGGTCGGGGCGAAACTCGTCATGAGTTCGACCACGTGCGGCAGCACGACCCAGCCGGCCGCGCATCCCGCCAGGAACAACGGGATGGCGGTGAACAGAAAACCGAAGGTGTACTTCTTCTCCGTGCGCGTCAGGCCTGGTACGAGGAACGCGAACACCTGGTACAGCCAGACCGGGCTGGACACGATCAGGCCGACGTACAGAGAAATCTTCAGCTTGAGGTCGAAGGCGCTGGTGATGTCGGGGTAGTTGATCTGTGCGTTGCGATGTTGGGCGTTGATGATGGCGTAGATCGGTTCGCGCAGCTGGTCCCAGACGAAATCCGAGAGAAACCAACCGGCAATCGCACCGATCAGTAGGCCAGCGGCGGCTAGGTAGAGGCGCTTACGCAACTCGACCAGATGCTGGCCGAGCGACATTTTGCCTTCAACGGGCGTACGCCGACGCGTGCGTACCGCCACGGTAGCTAGGGCTTCGCGGCCGGGTCGGTCGGACCCGCGGATTTCGCGGCGTCATCGCCCGACTGGGTCGGTGCGTTGGGATCGGGGTCGACGCTGTCGCTCTTGATTTCGCTCTTGAAAATCTTCATCGACTGGCCGAGGCTGCGGGCGAGTCCGGGCAGTTTGGGCGCACCGAAGAGAAGCAGTACGACAACGAGGATGATCAGGAAATGCCATCCGGTCAGGTTTTGCAGCATGAGGGTGTGTCCTCTTGTCTTAGCGGGTAACGTAGCGGGCGTTTCGCATCAGTTTACCCCGCACGATCCGGCCGTCGCGACGCACCTGCCGCCGATGGACGCGTTCCGCTTCGCGCTGCTCGACCTCGTGGCGCAGCGCCGCAAGATCCGTGAAGACGGCCGGTCTGAACTGCTCCGGCCTCGGGCTGACATCCACGTTCAGTGCGGTGATCTGATCGCCCAGGGCTTCGAAGGCACGCAGCGCACCGAAGGATTTTCGGTAGAGCCGCACACCGGACCACACCAGCAGGGCAAGGAAACCCAGCGTCAGCGGGCTCCAGATGAGCAGCCAGGACCACCAGGGCATCCGCTACTCCTCGCTGGCCGGGGAATCGGTGTACTGCGCGACGCCGGCCGCCGCCCACTCGGCGACGACACGGCGTGATTCGGCCGGTTCGAGTACAGTGACGATCCCGGCCAATCCCGCGACCAGTCGTTTGAGGGCGTGGGAGTGGGCGACCCGCAGGGTGGTGCGCGTACGACCCCCGGTACCGACCGGAACCGACCGTTCGGGGCGATAGTCGGCGAGCAACGGCAATGCCGCGTTTTCGAGTTCGAGTCGCACGTCCAGGTCGCCGCTGGAGGCCTGGAACAGGGTATCGGGCAACAGAATATCCGCGGCGTGCGTGCTGCGTGCTCTGCTGGTCGTGCGCGGGTCGCTGATGCGATCGAGACGGAAGGTGCGCACCGCTTCGCGGAGATGGCACCAGCCGCGCAGATACCAGTCGTTGTCAACAGATTCGATGCGCAGCGGATCGACGAGACGGTGTTCCTGAGCACCGCGGGCGTTTAGGTAGTCGAACTCGACCTGCATCCCCGACGTGAGAGCTGCCTGGAGGAGCGCACGTGTCGCCCCGCCATCGCGCCGCGCGACGGCGAGTTGGGTCGGCGGAGCCGACGCGCCGCGGGTCAATTTGGCCATCAGCGATGCAATCGCATCTGTATCAGCATTGTCGGGTAGGGCCGAGAGGTATTGCAGGCCGGCGATGAGCGCTGCAGCCTCCCGGGCCGAGAACCTGGGCGAATCGTCGATGGCGACCTGATGGGTGAGGACGATGCAGTCGTTCAGCTCGAATTCATCCCAGAGGATGTCGAAGAGATCGCCGTGCAAATACTGACGGGTTTCTCCGGGAATTCCGGATAAGGCGATGAGACTGACCAGGGAGCGCACACGCTCAGGGGGCAGGTCGAAATGCTCGGCGACCTCCGTGACGGTCACCCGACCCTGCTCGATCAGGTACGGAACCAGCGAAAGCAGGAGAGTGAGCTGGTCGCTGGCGATTCGCGATTGCGCGGCCATCGTGGCGGGGTGCGTTTTGGGTTGCGTCAGGCGACGGCGCGGCGCCGCTCCGGCTGCCCCGACCGGCAGGTCGAGCGAATGAGCATCGCGAACAGCGAGCAATCGGCTGGTTACGGCCGTGCGCAGTGCGGGAGGACCAACGACGAATACTTCCGGCCCGAAGGCGGCCAATTCGTCGGCGAGAACGTGCAGGTCGGTGAAATGTACGACGCGCTCCGGGCTGGACGCCGGGTCAGTTGCCGGGATTCCCGACTGACGCGCGCCGAGGCGCACTGCCGCGTCGGTGCCCGGCTGCACCAGGACGTGCGCGACGTTGCTCGCCCACAGTTCTTCCAATTCGGCCAGGGCGCGGGCACTGTCGGCGGCAGTGCCGGCGGACGTGTCGTTGGCAGCGTCGGTGACCGGGGACGGGAACGCCGCCGGTACGACCGTGACCGCTCCCACGATGCGCGAGAGGAGGAAGGTGCGCGGAGCATGAGCGACTTCATCGGTCGCGTAGAGGTGCCAGCGCCCCTCATGCTGCACGAGCGCCCGGGGGACGACCACGCGACGGAGCGGTTTCCTCTTGCCCGGTTTGAGGTAGAGAAAGGCCACTACCTCGGTGCGATCCAGCGCTTTGCTGAGCGGGTCAAAGCTATGGTCCCGCGTGCGCAGCAACGGTGCGTAGCCGAGCACAGGTTCGCTCGAGTCGACGCCGAGCGAATTCAACTTGATCAGGGCGCGACGGGATTCACCGGACAGCGATCCTTCACGCCAGACCGTGCCGGCGAGTTTGAGCAGCGACACTTCGTCGGGAGTGAAGGTCACATCGGCCGGGAGGTCGTACAGCCCTTTCGGTATGCGATAGCGCAAGTGATGGTTGCTGCCCGGATCGTCCGGCGTCTCGATCGTCTCGAGGGGAATGCCCAGTTCCCGAATGTCGTCCTTGTCGCGCTCAAATTGGCGCTCCAGACTGTCATTGGGTCCAGCGATCAGGAATCGCTGCCGATAGCCCTGAACGTTGGCGAGGATATCCGCCTTGGTCAGCCCGGATTCCGTCGCTACGAGCGCCAGGACCAGACTGAACAGACGTTCCGGAGCGGTGACCGGGCGCGGTTTGGGCGCGTCGCCGCGTTCGTCTGGGTCGACCGGGGAAGGCACGAGGTCACTCCCCTGTTTAGTTGATGCCGAGGATGTCGAAGACGAAGATGAGCGTGGAATCGGCCGGAACTGCGCCCGACGCGGTCTTGCCGTAGGCCTGTGTGGGCGGAATGACGGCGACGATCTGCGACCCGACGGTTTGCCCGGTGAGAGCCGCTGCCATGCCGGGGATGAGCTCAGTGGGAACGAACTCGACCGGGCTGCCGTTCGCCCAGCTGGAATCAAAGACCCTCTTCTCTTTCCAGAGCACTCCGGTGTAGTTCAAGGTGACCGTCGAATCTTCCAGGACCTTGGCCCCGGTGCCCTTCTTGAGAACCCCGATTTCAAGTTCAGTGGGCGCATCGCCGGACGGCACCACGATGCCGGGCGTGCCGTCGGCGTCCAGGACGACCGCGGGAAGACCGTTGGCGACCGGCTGGTTTGCGCCGTCGGCGCGAGGCAGGAAGGCCTTCACGATGTCGACCACGAGCACGAGGGAGTCCGTCGCCGCGACCTGGAACTGTTCGTTGCCGCCGGCTGGTCCGAAGGCGTCCTCGGGTGCGATGACGATCGCGACCCGTGCCCCGACCTGGGCGCAGAGCAGACCGTCGACGAATCCAGGAAGGGTGCTCTCGTTGAGGATGATCGGGACGGCCGTTGAGCCGTCGAAAGCACTCTGCTGGATCGCAGCACCGGTCGTTCCGTTGTAGAGGTTGAACTCTGCGGTGATCTTCTGTCCGGGAACGATCTTGTCCCCCGAACCCGCAATTACCTCGGTGCGCTGGGTGGACGCGGACTTGAGGGGCGTCGGAAAAGTGACCTCCGGTGCCGAACCAAAGTCGCCGGAAACTTTCACCAGCTCGGAGGCGGCACCCGCGGAGACCGGTGCGTCACAGGAGGCCTGGGCCGTGCCGGGGCTGGCACAGGCGGTCAATGCCGCCATCACGAGTCCGGCGGTGGCGATCAGCGCGGATGCTTTGCGCACAAGTCCTTCTTTCGATACGGGGTTGCTGCAGCACTGGGCGCTGCGCTGGATGCTGTGGGGTCGATCTGTGACCGGGTGGCGCGGCCGAGGCCTCGTACGTAGCACAACCGAAACGGGCCGGGCCCTATCCTAACCGGCGTCGAGGTCTCGAGCTTTGGAGAGGTCTGCGCTGGTCCCGGCGATCCGCACGCGTTTGCGCATGACCTTGGCACTGACATTGCGCTCACCGAGCGCCCCGGGCGTCCACGCCTCGACGTCGGCGTCACTGAAGTCGGTCTTCGACGGTCGTCGTTTCAGTTCGGGCAGAATCGTGTCGGGAGCGAGCCGTCTGGCGGTGATGAGAAAGCCGGTGTGCCCGATCATGCGATGGTCTGGGCGGACGGCGAGTCCCTCGACGTGCCAGCCACGAATCATGGTCTCGCTGGAGTCCGGGTTGGTGTACAAACCGGTACCACGAATGGCTTCGGCCACGCGAGACAGCTGCGTCACCGTGGCAACGTAGCAGAGCAGGACCCCGCCGGGCTTGAGGGCGTCAGAAACCGAGCCAAGGCACTCCCACGGTGCCAGCATGTCCAGGACGACCCGGTCAACGCTCTGCGCCGGCAGGGTCTCCGGCAGGGTTTCGGCGAGGTCACCGAGCGTGATGGTCCAGTTCTCCGGATCGTTGCCGAGGAACGTGGCGATATTGTCCCGGGCGACGTCGGCGAATTCTTCCCGCCGTTCGAAGGAAGCGAGCCGACCGGCCGGACCGATCGCCCGCAGCAGCCAGAGCGAGAGCGCTCCCGAACCGACCCCGGCTTCGACGACAGTGGCACCGGGAAAGATATCGGCCTGGGCCAAAATCTGTGCAGCATCCTTGGGATAGATGATGGCCGCGCCGCGCGGCATGCTCATCACGAAGTCCACCAGCAGGGGGCGCAGCGCAAGATGCTCGACCCCGACGTTGTTGGTGACGACCGATCCGTCGGGCTGTCCGATGATGTCGTCGTGCGCGAGAATTCCGCGATGCGTGTGAAAGGTCAGGCCAGCCTGGAGCGAAATGGTGTTCATTCGCCCCTTCGGTCCGGTGAGTTGCACGCGGTCGCCGACGCGAAAGAGTCCACTGTTTTGGATTACCTGGTTGTTGCTCATGCGAGTGGTGCGCTTTCGTGTCGGGCAGCCCGGGTGGGGGAGAGAAGATGAACGGGTTCGGAAAGTTCAGCGGTGGAGAAACGATAGAGCGCTGCCAGATCATCAATCGTGCGACCGACCAGCGTCGACCAGCGGGTGTAGTCGTCGCTTTCCGGCAGGTCGATCTGGTGGGGCACAGCGATGGTGATGGCACCGGCGGCCACAGCCGAGGCGACGCCGGGAACGGAATCCTCAATGGCGATGCACCGGCGCGGATCGACGCCGAGCCGTTCGGCGGCCATGAGGTAGGGGTCAGGGTGCGGCTTGCTGTTGGCGACCATATCGCCGGCGATAACCAGGTCAAACGCGGGAAAATCGATCAGGTCGATGATCTGCCGAGCCATGCGCTCGACCGACATCGTCACGAGCGCGGTCGGCACTCCGGCCGCCTTCAACTCCTGCAGCAGTTCACGAGAACCGGGGCGCCAAGGAATTCCATGCTCGGCCAGCTGCTGCTGCACCCGGTCGGTGAGGCGAGCCACAATGGCGTCTGGCGTAAGATCCACCCCGCGGGACTGCAGAATCGCCGCAGAGTTCCACAGTCCGGAGCCGACCAGCAGCATGCCATCGTCGTGCGTCCAGACGCCGCCGAATTCAGCGACCAGCTCCGTTTCCGCACGCATCCAGTACGGTTCGGTGTCGACGATGGTCCCGTCCATGTCCCAGAGGACGGCGGCGGGCAGGGAAACGGGCGCGGAGGGCGGCACAGGAGAAACATTCACGGGGTTCAAGTCTAGGGCCACCGCCTATCCTTGACTGAGGCGCTCCACCGGGAGGCCGAAAGAATTGAGGACATACACGGTGACTGACGGTATTGGGTTTCTGGGCGGGCGGCTTCTCGTCGTTGCTTTCGAGGGCTGGAATGATGCCGGCGAAGCTGCGACCGGGGCGGTACGTGCACTCAAGGACCTCCTCGACGTCGAGGTCATTACCGAGGTCGATCCGGAACTGTACTTTGACTACCAGTTCAACCGACCGACCGTGTCGACCAATGAAGACGGCGTGCGTGCCATCGGATGGCCGAGCGCGATCATGTACGGACCGACGGCCGCCGGCCCGGTCAGCGTTCCGCTGGCCGAGGACGCCGAGTTGCGGGTCAGTGGTACGAATGCCGGCAACATCTACCTGCTCATCGGTACCGAACCGTCACGAAGTTGGAAGAGTTTTGCGGCGGAGATTCTCGACGCTGCCCTCGCCGCCGATGTCAGCGGTGTGGTGTTTCTGGGAGCGATGCTCGCCGACGTTCCGCACACCCGACCCATTTCCATCTTCGTGTCGAGCGACAATTCGAAGGTGCGCGGCGAATTGCAGATCGAACGAAGCAACTACGAGGGGCCCGTCGGCATTCTCAGCGTGCTGTCGGACGCCGCCGAGACGGCGGGCATTCCGACGCTGTCGATTTGGGCATCCGTTCCCCACTACGTGCACAACGCGCCGTCCCCCAAGGCGATGCTGGCCCTGATCGACAAGCTGGAAGAAGTGATCGACGTCGTGATCCCCCGTGGTGCGCTCGTCACCGAGGCGGCCGAATGGGAAACCGGGATCGATGTGCTGGCCGGTGAGGATGAAGAGATGGCCGCCTACATCGCCCAGCTCGAGCAGGCCCGCGATACCGTCGACTCCCCCGAAGCGAGCGGCGAAGCCATCGCGCAGGAGTTCGAGAAATACCTGCGTAAACGCGGCACTGACGGACGCGATGGACGCGCTGACGGTCGACCCGACGGGCCGGGCAGCCGGCCAGAGGGCCCGCGGCAGTAGGTTCTAGAGCTCCACGCCGAGCAGGGCATGGACGGCGCGATGGACGAGTTCAGGGGCGTCCACGGTGTCGGCTGCAGCGTGGTCGAGAATGCGCAGCGCCTCTGGCGTGTCCAGATCGTGTCGGAGAGCCAGACGAAGCGACTGCACGATTGCTGTCGCTGAACCGGACGCACCGGCGCCGAACGTGGCGCCGGCACCGAAGGCCGCCGACCAGCGGGCCAAACGCTCCACCCCTTCGTCGAGCAGGGAAGACGTCCACTCCCAGTCGGTGCGATAGTGACGGTCGAGCAGGGCAAGACGAATGGCCCGGGGATCGATGCCCCTGGCCCGCAGGCGCGACACCAGCACGAGGTTTCCGAGCGACTTGCTCATCTTCTCCCCCCGGTAGGCGACCATGCCGGTGTGGCTGTAGACGCCGGCGAGCGGATGCCCGGACAGCCCTTCCGCGTGTCCGGCGCTCATGTCGTGGTGCGGGAAGATCAGGTCGGATCCGCCGCCCTGCACGGTGAAGTCGGTGCCGAGTTCCTTCAGGGCGATGACCGAGCACTCGATGTGCCAGCCGGGTCGCCCCGCACCGACGAGGGATTCCCAGGCCGGTTCTCCGGCCCGGGCGGCCCGCCAGAGCAGCGGATCGAGACGGTCGCGCTTGCCCAATCGGTCGGGGTCTCCCCCGCGCTCAGCGAACAGTCGGAGCATGCTCACGAGGTCGAGGTTGCTCTCCTCGCCGAGCGTCCAGCCCGTGTTCGCTTGCGCTGCTGCGATATCGAAGTAGAGATCGGCGGCGATCTGCCCGTCAGCACCGGCCACGGCATCGTCGGTCGGCACGGGGTAGGCCAGCCCGGCATCGCGAAGCGCGGCGACCGCCTCAGCGATCTCGTCGATGACCTCGGTCACGGCGACGAAATCGTTCGGTGGAATGATGCTGAGCGCTTGCATATCGGTGCGGAACAGCTCCACCTGCGATTCGGCGAGGTCGCGCCAGTCCATGCCGGTGGCCGTCGCCCGCTCCAGGAGCGGGTCGTCGACATCCGTCACATTCTGGGCATAGTGCACCCGGAAGCCGGCGTCGATCCAGACCCGCTGCAGGGTATCGAAGGCCAGGTAGGTGTTGGCGTGACCAATGTGCGTCGCGTCGTAGGGCGTGATGCCGCAGACGTACAGACGGGCCGCATCCCGCGGCTGCGCCAGCACCAGGCTGTCCGTTTTGGTGTCGTGGAGCCAGGGAGCACTGGATTCCCCGGGGACAGAGACAATTTCGGGTCGTTCCCATGCGCGCATACAACCACCCTAGCTTTCAACGGGCGGTCACCTTGCGAGCGGGCTAGGCGGAGATGACGTTCGTGCCGAGGAGCACGAACAGCACGATGCCGAGCACGATGCGGTAGATCACGAACGGCAGGAAGCTGCGCTTGGAGATGTAGTTCATGAAGAACGCGATCACGGCGAGGGCCACGAAGAAGGCGATGACGGTGGCCACGAGCGTTTCCAGAGGGCCGAAGATTTCGGGCGTGCAGTTGGCTGCGCCGGCCAGACACGGCTCGGCGATGGACTTGTAGATCTGGAAGAAGCCGCTGCCGAGCACCGCCGGAATGGCCAGTAGGAAGGCATAACGGGCGGCGGCAGCGCGCTCATAGCCGAGAAACAGTCCGGCCGTGATGGTTCCGCCGGAGCGCGACACCCCAGGGATGAGGGCGAGGGCCTGGGCGAATCCGAAGATGACGCCGTGCCCGACCGTGATGTCCTGCAGCCTGCGCCGTTTGGCTCCGACATGATCGGCGATTCCGAGCAGAATGCCGAAGACGATGAGCATGGTCGCGGTGATCCACAGCGACCGCAGCACGGTCTCGATCTGGTCCTGGAACAGCAGTCCGAGGATGATGATCGGCAGCGAGCCGAGAATGATGAGCCAGCCCATGCGGGCATCCGGATCTGTGCGGGGAACGCTGCCCCCGAGCGATCTGGCCCATTGGCCGATGATGCGCACGATGTCGCGCCAGAAAAAGATCACCACGGCCGCCTCGGTGCCGATCTGGGAGATGGCGGTGAAGCGTGCACCTGGATCTTCGCCGGTGCCCAGAAACTGGCCGACGATGGCGATGTGCGCGCTCGAGGATACCGGGAGGAACTCGGTCAGGCCCTGGACCAGACCCAGGATGATCGCATTCAGAAAGTCCACACGCTTCGCTTTCTCAGAAAATTCAGTGGATGCCCGGTCCGACCTGGATCCACGGCTTGCTAGTAGCTGGAGAGCAGGTCGGTCAAAACCCGCCTGCCAAACACTAATGCGTCGAGGGGCACTCGTTCATCCACGCCGTGGAACAATGCCGGGAAATCGAGGTCGGCCGGCAGCCGCAGCGGGGCAAACCCGTAGCCCTTAATGCCAAGCGTGCTCAGTGCCTTGTTGTCCGTTCCGGCAGACAGCAGGTACGGCAGCACCGGCGCTCCTGGATCGTGGCGCTCCAGGGTGCTCACGACGGCTTCGATCAGCGGACCGCTGAACTCGGTCTCGAGGCCGATATCGCGGTGCATCGTTACAATTTCGATGTCACTCCCCACAATTTCTTGAATTTGGGCGAGGACGAGGTCTTCCTCGCCCGGCAGCGAGCGGATGTCGATCAGCGCCTCGGCCGCATCCGGGATCACATTGTGCTTATACCCGGCGGTGAGGCCGGTCGGGTTGGCGGTCGTGCGCAGGCTGGCCTGGATGAAGCCGGAGGCGGTGCCGGTCGCCAGGGCGAGCTCGTCGGGGCCGACCCGCTGCGGATCCACGTCGAGAATACGTGCGATCTCGCCGAGCAGCTGTTCGGTCGTGTCGGTGAGCCGAATCGGCCACTCATGACGCCCCAGTTTTGCCACGGCCTCGGCGAGCCGGGTGATCGCGTTGTTCGGATGCATGCGGGAGCCGTGCCCGGCCTCGCCGCGGGCCACCAGCTTGACCCAGATGAGGGCTTTTTCCCCGGTTTGCAGCAGGTAGGCGCGTTGGCCGCCGAGGGTGATGGAGTACCCGCCGACCTCGCTGATCGCCTCGGTCGCACCGTCGAACAGGTGCGGGTGTTCGTTCACCAGAAAATGGGAACCGAGCACACCGCCGGCCTCTTCGTCGGCGAAGAAGGCGATGACCAGGTCGCGCTCCGGCGCACCGCCGGAGCCGATCACGTCCTGCAGGGAGGCCAAAATCATGGCGTCCATGTTCTTCATATCGACCGCGCCGCGCCCCCAGAGCAAGCCGTCCTTGATGACGCCGGCGAAGGGGTCGACACTCCAGTTCGCCGGGTCGGCCGGCACCACGTCGAGGTGCCCATGCACGACCAGGGCCGGGCGGGAGGTATCGCGACCCTGCACCCGCGCCACCACACTGGTGCGGCCAGGTTCGGAATCGAACAGTTCGGGCACGAGGCCCAGGGCTCGCAGCTTCTCGGCAACGTACTCGGCGGCATCCGTTTCACCGTTTGAACGACCCTCACCATAATTTGTGGTGTCGAAACGGATGAGATCGCGCGCGATTTCGGCGGTCAGATCGAGTTTCGCAGCGGCCGTTCCGGGTGACGCACCCGCTGAATCAGCGAAACTTGCGGCCGGAATCGTGTTCGGGGAGGAAGCCATAACCACACGCTACCCGTCACCAACGGGCGCAGTGACACAACGGGCGTTCTAAACCGTGCTAAGTTATTACCTCGGCAGCCGGTTCATCCGGAGGCCGTTTCACCCAGTCCGGGTGGCGGAATTGGTAGACGCGCTGGCTTGAGGTGCCAGTGCCCGTTAAGGGCGTGTGGGTTCAATTCCCATCTCGGACACGGAGATTTCTTTCAAGAAATCAACGAGGACTGGTTGAGACAGTTCACAAGGCCGGATCCCCTGGATCCGGCCTTGTCTCGTTAAGATTCATAGCAGTGACGAGAGTCGGTTAGGACAGGATGTCCCTAGTCACGAATCGGCTGTAGGCCAAAGCCCCGAAAACGGCCAGGTAGCAAAACTGCACGATCGCGTTCTGGCCGAACGAACCCAGGTCGAGCGGTTGCCGGAGCAGATCGGCGAAGCCGAGCCAGTAGTGGCTGAACAGCCACGGGTGCAGCCAGTCGAGCTGCGGGATGACGTCAAGTATCTGCGCGATCACCGAGACCACGATTGTTGCCGCCATGGCTCCGACGGGCACATCGGTGAGGGTGGAGATGAATAGTCCGATCATGGACAGTCCGAGCAGCGACACCGTGACGTACGCGGCCACCAGCAGGGACCGCAACAGCGATTCGGGCACGCTGATGGTGTCGCCGGAGAGCAACGTCACTGGCCCGACCGGGAACAGTGCCGCACCGATGAGTGCGCCGGACACGGTCAGCGTCAGCGTCGCGACGAGGCAGAACAGGGCAGCGCCGGCGTATTTGACCAACAGCAGCCGTACGCGGCCGGCTGGGGCCACCAAGAGGTAGCGCAGGGTGCCGAGGCCCGCCTCCCCCGCGATGGTGTCTCCGGCGACGACTCCGATGGTTAGTGGCAGAAACAGGGGAATGGCGACCACCATGGCGGTGAAGCCGACGAACAGGCCGTTCTGGGTGACCCGGTCGAGGAACGGCGGGCCCTCCCCCGGGTCCAGCGTCGACGAGGACAGACGCACGGCCACGGCGAGCAAAATCGGGATGAGCGCCACCGCGATGAGCATGGCCCAGGTACGACGACGACGAAACAGTACGGAGATCTCCGAGCCGAGCAGATCCCAGCCGCCCCCGCGCGCGGGTAGAACGCGCTCCGGCGTCTGCGGCAGGACTTCACTGGACGACATCAAAACCTTCCCCGGTCAGTGCGACGAAACGTTCTTCCAGGCTGGGTTCCACGATGGCGAAACCACGGATGCGCACGCCACCGGCCACGAGAGCCGTCACGATGGCCTCCGGCTGCCAGTTGGTGTCCCCGAGCGGCGCAACGACGACCGCGTCGGCGGCATCGCTCGTGGCGTGTGCTGGCGCGAGCCCGAGGTGGGTGAGCACCCGGAGCGCGCCGGCGGCGTCCGGTGTGCGCAGGTGGACCCGTGATTCGCCCACCTGCCGCAGCTGGGCCAGGGTGCCCTGCGCGACGAGGCTGCCCGCACTCATCACGGCGGCGTGCGTGCACATCTGCTCGACTTCGGCGAGCAGATGGCTGGAGACGAACACGGTCGTGCCTTCGGCGGCCAGCGAGCGCACGAGGCTGCGCACTTCACGCATGCCCTGCGGGTCGAGGCCGTTGGTGGGCTCATCGAGCACCAGCAGCTCGCGTGGGAGGATGAGGGCGTTGGCGATGCCGAGCCTTTGTTTCATGCCCAGTGAATAGGCGTGCACCTTCTTATCGGCAGCGTGGGAGAGGCCGACCCGTTCGAGAGCACCCTGAACTCGGGCCCGACGGGTACCGCGTGGGGCGAACCGATCGGCGGCATCGAGGCGCCGCAGGTTTGCCGCCCCGGACAGAAACGGGTAAAAAGCCGGACCTTCAACGAGGGCGCCGACGCGGGGCAGCACCTCGCGCAGTCGGGCGGGCATGGACTGACCGAGCACGCTGATCGTCCCGCTCGTCGCCTGGCTGAGCCCGAGGAGCATGCGAATGCTCGTCGTTTTGCCCGATCCATTGGGCCCGAGAAAGCCGAATACCGAGCCGCGCGGCACCATGAGGTCGATGCCGTTCACCGCCGTTTGCGACCCGAATTTTTTGGTGAGCCCCCGGGTCTCAATCGCCAGGCCGTGACCCTGGCTTCCGGCTGTCACGGTGCCGGTCACCGTGCCGTGCGCAGGATGCCGGTCCCGGACACCGTTGTCACTCCGCGGCGGCCTGGAGCGCGGCGAGCGGAACCGCGCCGGCGAACACCCGCCCGTCGTTGCTCAGGAACACCGTGACGAGGGAGGTGGTCACGGCACGGCCACCGTCGACGGCCGTGGTCAGCTGGTCAAGCATGGGGTTTGCGGTCCACTCGGCCGGCACGGCCGCTGCCGGCACCTCGACGATGGTGGACCAGCCGGCACCCATCAGGACGGGAACCTCGCCCGCTGCTGGGCTGTGATCGCCCGGCAGGTCGCCGGTATCACGATCCGTCGGAGCCGGCAGGGCCTGTTCCGTCACGGTGGCAGTGGCCGGGGGCTTGAAGTCGAACCGGCCGGCATCCGGGGCCGCGAAGTCGATGGCGGTGAACCCGACCCGGAATGCCGGCGCGCTCTGGCCCTGGGCCAGTACGGTCACCTGCAGCGGCAGCCCGGTTTCGGAGTCAACGGCGATAGAAACGGATGCGACGAGCGTTTCGGTCGTTTTTGGCGTGAGGACCAACTTGTACACGCTGCGCCCGGCGACTCGGGCGTCGGTGCCGACCGAGACCGTCGTGCTCGGGTCGAGCTCGCTCAGGAAACGCTTGGCGAGCTGTGCCGGCGTCGCGAGGTCCGTGGGCAGCTGTGACTGCAGTTCGGCGGACTTCGCCTGGGCGGTGGCTTCGAGGTCAAGGCTCAGGTGGGTCGCCGCGTTCGTGCTGGAGTCATACAGCCAGATGTCGCCGCCGTTGTGCACAACATCACGTTCGGCCATGCGGTCTTTGATCTGCACCCGGGACTGGCTTTCGCCGCCGACATACACTCGAAATTCGTGCGAGCCGCTCAGCAATTCGAGGGCCGTGGTCACTCCCAAAGGAATAACGCTGTCGTTGCCTTCGGGCAGAGCTCCCGTCATGGATTCGCTCATGCCCGCGCTGAGGTCTAGTGACGGAAGGCCCAGGTCCGCTGATTGTTCAACGGTTCCCGAGAAAGCGGACACCGTGCTGTCGTTCACCAGAAGAAGAACCTGCTCCGGTGTCTTGTCCGGCAGATCGACGGTGGCACCGGCCTGGAGCGGCACAGCAATGACGGCAGCGACGACGACTGCCGGAACGACGAACGCCGGGAGCCAGCGGAGAGAATTTCGAGACACGAGCTTCATACCGCGATCGTACGCCCCGTACGCCGCACTCAACCGGTGGGGTCAGCGTATTTACAGGTGCCCGGACTCGCTGCTATCGCGGGGCGGTTCGCTCCGGCTCGGTGCCTCATCGGTGATGCCGATGAACTGACTGCCGATGCCGTCGCACTCGGTGCGTCCGAGGCCGTCGGCCGGATCGGGCAGTTCATCCGCCCCGTGGTTCGAGCAGGTGATGTAGGTGAAGGTCGGCCACCACTTCTTGGGCCGCACGGCCTCGGTGTAGCCACAGATGGTGCAGGTGAGCTGCACCCAGACCGGCTTCTTTCCGGTGCGATTCGCGCGCGACTGCAGCAACCAGGCCGGCGGTTCGGCCTCCAGCCTGGCCAGCTGAGCTTCGCTCAGGCGCGACGGAATGCCGTGGCGGGTGGCCATTTCCAGGGGGATATCCAGGCGCAGTGCTACTTCTCGTCGCGTAATCATCTCGAACAACGATAGGCGCTTTTTAGGGGCCGCGCGGAGCATCCGTTCGCAGCAGGTGCGCGTCACTATGGGAGAATGACCCAATGCCAAACACTCCGTCCCCGCTGGGGCTGCTCCTGGACGTGGACGGGCCGATTGCGAGCCCGATCACCCGCACGATCAGTACGCCGAGCATTGTGACCGACCTGATCACCCTGGCCGGCGCGCACGTGCCGATCGCCTTCATCACCGGGCGGTCTGCCGATTTCATTCGCGAGCAGGTCGTCGCGCCGCTCGTGGCCGCGGGGCTGCCCGAGAATTTTCGCATGTACGGGGTGTGTGAAAAGGGTGCTGTTTGGTTTTCGATCGGGTCAGACGGCATGGGCACAGTCGTGGTTGATCGGGCCGTCGCCCTACCGCTGGCCGTCACCGACGAAGTGCGCCAACTGGTCGCCGACTCATTCGCCGCCGAGATGTTCTTCGACGAGACCAAGCAGGCGATGATCTCGGTCGAGCAGCGCACCGATGTCAGCCGGGAGGCCTTTCAGACCCGCCAATCCGCGTTCAATGACGCCGCTTTCGCCATTATGGTCAGGCACGGGCTCGGCGTTCGATTCGAGGATCGCGAAAGCGCCGATGCCTCGGGGCAGATTCCGTTTCGGCTGGACGCCACCATCATTTCGACCGATATCGAATCGGTCACCCTGGACAAGGACCATGCGGCCAAGCGGGCACTCGCTTTCTTTGCCGAGAGCGGTCCGCTTCCCCGGTTGTGGCGGTCGGTGGGTGATTCGCGCAGCGACTACCGCATGGCCGACCACCTGCATGAGGCCGGCTACGACGTGTCGCACGTCGACGTGCGCCCGGCCGATGGAATTCTCGACCGGCCGTATCCGGTCATCGTCATCGGTGATCAGATTCACGATGAAGCCGGGGCGACTTTTCTGCGTTACTGGGTCGACAAGTTGGCGCTGCCCGCCTGATCGTCACGAATTAACGAACCGGATGCCGTTCTGCAGCGTGCTGCGCAGCTCGAATACCTTCTCGAAGCTGCCCCGTTCCATGCCGATCAGTCCCTCGCGCAGCACGCCGACCAGTCGTGACCGCGGAATGCCGATGATCATCGGGCGGCGGCCGCGCTTCGGCAGCGATACCGCTTCGTCGAGTGTGCCGTCGGGGAGCACGATAATGAGGGCGGTGAAACGCACCTTGAGGGCACGCGTAATCGATTTGGCGGCGTCTTCGAACTGATGGATCGGGCGGTCGTCGGGGTCGAGATCGTCACCGACCAGTTCGCCGCGGCGCAGCTGCACCGGGCCGCCCCAGTCTTCGGAGAGGATGCCGAACAGGCCGGCCGGGCCGAGGATGACGTGGTCGAGTTTGTCGGTCTGCGGGCCGGTATCGATGTCGTGCCAGGCGGTGAATCCGATGCCGAGGTTGGCCACGAGTTGGGCGGTGGCCTCCTCGGCGAGGGCCTTGGCGAGGCAGTGCCGCACGAGACGGGGGGCGCTGCGGATCAGGGCTGGCGCGTACGGATCGTCGATGACGGTACCGCGGCCGGCCCATTCGCGCACGAGATCCAGGTATCTCAGGCGTGCCTGGCCGCCGGGGTGACCGTGCATGCGGGTTTTCAGGCTGGATTTCGTGGCCGGGCCACGGGCGGCGGGGGCGGCGTAGGCATCCGCTTCTGGATCGGTGTCACCGAAGCGACGGCGATCGTAGGCCGCCCGGTGATCGGGAGTACCGATGCGTTCCCACGCCAGCTGAACGGCATGAAACCGGGTCGCGCTGCCTCCGACGTCGGGGTGAGTTTGGCGCAGGAGGAGCCGGTAGGCACGGCGCAACTCGTCGTTGGTCGCCGTCGGGCTCACGCCGAGCACCTCGTAGGGGGTGGATGCGGCCGGGCTGTCATGCATCCTGAACGATACCTTTCTGCGGGTGCGAGCAGATCGTCTCAGAGACAATCAGAGGGTCCACCGTATCGCGGGAATCTGACATCCCGCCGAGGGCGACGGTCTCACAGCAGCGAGGGTTCAGCGTGGCTGCTAGTCGCGCAGCAGGTGGAACGGGATCGCCATGGAGAGTGACACGCAGAGAATTCCGGCTATGAAGGTCGGTCCCATCAGCGACGTGACGGAGAACGCCAGACCGAACAGCCAGAGGCCGAGGACGAAGATCGCGAACGCGGCGATGAAGGCGACAATGTGCATGGGAAACCCTTTCACGGCAGTGCCCGGTGTTTTCGCCCAGCAACTGGTTTGAACGTACTTATTCGAGCGTACCGGCTGGGGCCGATCGGAATTACAGGGAATCGCCGGCGAACGCGTCGAGCGGCTCGATCAGTTCGGGTCCATTGCCGACGATCGGGGCGACCGCGTAGAAGTTCAGTGTTTCCACAACCTCATGGGATGCGGCGACGGCAGCATCGACGAGCGTCTGGTCGCCGTCCGTGGCCGGATCCAGCCACTGGTCCCACCACTCCTCGGGCAGGGGAACCGGGGTGCGGTCGTGAATCTGCGTGAGCGGGCCCAGAGCACCCGTTGTCAGGATTGTGGCGGACAGCACCCACCGCGCTGGGTCGTCGTCGGCGGCCGCCGGATTCTTCCACCAGGCGTACAAGCCGGCGAAGGCGAGCGGAAGGCCGTCGTCCGAGTGGATGAAGTACGGCTTCTTCGTAGTTCCGTCGGTGTGCCACTCGTAATAGCCGGTGGCCGGCACGAGCGCACGCCGGGAACGCACGGACGTTTTGAAGGTCGGTTTCTCGGCGGCGGTCTCGGCTCGCGCATTGAAGGTCGGGAACTTCGAGGTGGGCTCGGTGGCGAAGGACGGAATCAGGGACCAGCGCGCCGATTCCAGCCTGCGCACGGCCGGATCGGTGCGCGCCGACTCGAGCACGATGGGGATCTGCTCCGTTGGCCGAATATTCCACGAGGGTTCCGGCAGGTTCTCTCCCTCATGCTCGACGTCGAACATGGCAGCCAGATCGGGCGCCGTATCGGTAATGATGAATCGACCACACATGTCTCCAGAATACCGTTGCTTGCCTAACGTATTAGCGAGCATCAGCTAGCGTCGATGCAATGGACGATCGATACAGCGCAGACGTGCTCTCCCCCGGCTGGCGCGAGGCCGGTCGCATCATTATTCCGACCCAGGAAGCGACCAGGGACCTCGTGGTGGAAGAGGTCGCGACCGGGTTCTGCGGGGCCGTCATTCGGGTCGAGAAGAAGATCGTCACTCTGGAAGACCGCCACGGCAAGCTGCGCCTGTTTCCGCTCGGCTCGGGGTTTCTCATCGACGGTAAACCGGTCACACTGATAGCTCCGACCATGGCGGCAGTACTCGGCCGGGTGCGCACCGCCTCGGGCTCAACGGCGGTTCCGGATGCCCCGGCGCGCGTCGCGCGGGCCAGCCGGATCTTCGTTGAGGGCCGGCACGACGCCGAACTCGTGGAGAAGGTCTGGGGTGCCGACCTGCGCATCGAGGGCGTCGTCGTCGAGTACATCGAGGGCGTGGACAACCTGGACGAGATTCTGCGCGCGTTCCGACCGGGTGCCGGGCGCCGCGTCGGCGTGCTCGTCGACCACCTCGTGCCGGGGTCGAAGGAGAGTCGCATTGCGGAGGCTGTGGCGCGCGGGCCGTTTGCGGCGAACGTGCTGGTGGTGGGGCATCCATTTGTGGACGTGTGGCAGTCGGTGAAACCGGCTCGCGTCGGCTTCGCCGCCTGGCCCGAGATACCGCGGAGCATCGAGTGGAAGCACGGAATCTGCGCGGCGCTCGGCTGGCCGCACGAGGAGCAGGCCGATATTGCCAGGGCCTGGCAGCGTATCCTCGGCCAGGTACGCACGTTTGCCGATCTGGAGCCGCAACTTCTCGGCCGGGTGGAACACCTGATCGACTTTGTAACAGCGGAATGACGGTTTTCGCGTCGCTTTCGGCAATCTCGCATTCGCGGTCATTCCCAGTGGTGGACCCGGAGTTCACCCCTTTTCCGCAGCAAACGACACGCTTTCCGGTAAAAAAGACGCTGAATTCCGAAACCATCCAGACTTGTGGGCTAGTGTTGGACTCGAAGTTGTAGTGCTTGCACGTCTTAAACGCACTGATCGTGATTCATCTGGATCACAGTTAGTGCGCCACATTCCTTTCGGAAGCGGACGACGAATACCGCGACGAACGGTCCCGACAGTCGGGGCCGGTCTAACACTCCTGGAGGAGTTTTACAAATGGCAACAGGTACCGTGAAATGGTTCAACGCTGAAAAGGGCTTCGGCTTTATCGCACCCGACGACGGAAGCGCCGATGTTTTCGCGCACTACTCCGCGATCGCGTCGAATGGCTACAAGTCCCTCGATGAGAACCAGAAGGTCGAGTTCGAGGTAACCCAGGGCCCCAAGGGTCCTCAGGCCGAGAACATCCGCGCCCTCTAAATAGAGCTTGCGAAGAACGCCTCCCGCTCACGCGGGGGGCGTTCTTGTTTTAATCCTCGTGGCTGACCGGCCTACTTCACCAGGTCCTGCCACCCATCACCGTCGACATACTCGAAGATCAGGTTGGTCTCGGTGTGGGCGACGGCCGGATGCTCCGCGAGATGTTCCAGCACAAAGTCGCGCAGGTGCGAGGCATCCGCTGCAGCCACATGCAGCAGGTAGTCGTCGGCACCGGCCGTGTGGAAGAGCCCGATCACACCGGGCCAGTGCGGGGCGGCATTCCGAAAGTCATCGATCTGCACCCGGGCATGTTTGGCCAGCCGCACCGAGATGAGCGCCTGCAGGCTGGCTCCGAGCGCAGCCAGGTCGATATTGGCCCGGTAGCCACGGATATGGCCGAGCTGCTGCAACCGACGCAGTCGCAGCGATACTGTGGACTCGGCCACTCCGATCTCGCTGGCCAGGGCCGCACCGGAGGCCCGAGCATTGACCGACAGTGCGCGCAGCAGTGCACGGTCGACCCGGTCAAGTTCCGGCTTCTTCGATTCCATCAGCAGACTCCCTTATTTCTAGCAAGCTTATGCGATTCGGATCTGTGATTTGCAAGGGTCTGCATAGTAACTTGCGTTCAAGGGCAGAACCTGTTTCTGTTAGCTCATGTTGCCACCGCTGTCACATATCGAAACCGTTGCCGTACACGCCGGAATGGACGGTCTCACCGAGGCCGGAACGCACGTTCCGGGCATCGATCTGTCCACCACCAATCCGCTGCGCGGAGTGGAGTCTGGCGGGGATTCCTACGAAAACCTCGCCACCGGCGGCACGCCGGAACCCGGCGATTCCGCCGTCTACCAGCGACTGTGGCAGCCGGGCGTCGCCCGGTTCGAGAACGCACTGTCGGCCCTTGAACGGACCGCCGGCACCGTTGCCTTCGCCACCGGAATGGCGGCCCTGACCGCGACCCTTATTGCCACCGTGACGGCCGACAAACCGCACATTGTGGCGCTGCGTCCCCTGTATGGCGGTACCGATCATGTTCTCGCGAACGGGCTGCTCGGCACGACGGTCACCTGGACCGACCTGGCCGGCGTTGGTGCGGCCATCCGCTCAGATACCGGTCTGGTCATTCTGGAGTCACCGGCCAACCCGACGCTTGAGTTGACCGACATCCGGGCGGTGGCGGATGCTGCCGGTTCGGTTCCCGTGCTGGTGGACAACACCTTTGCGACGCCCGTGTTGCAGCGCCCGGTCGAGTCGGGCGCCACGCTCGTGCTGCACAGTGCGACCAAGTTTCTCGGCGGTCACGGCGATGCTATGGGCGGCACGGTGTCCGGGCCGGCCGAGTGGATGGTGCGGCTGCGACAGGTGCGCGCGCTGACCGGCGGCCTGCTGCAGCCGTTCAACGCATACCTGCTGCATCGCGGGCTGCGCACCCTGCCGATTCGGGTGCGCGCCCAACAGACGAATGCTGGCGAGATTGCTGACCGGCTCAGCGCCCATCCGGCGCTGACCCGGGTGCTCTACCCCGGGCTGCCCGGCCAGGACCCGCACGGGCTGATCGGCAGGCAGAGCGCCGGGGCCGGGTCCCTGATCGCGCTTGATCTCGGCTCCTTTGCCGCCGCCGTGCGCTTCACCGAGGCGCTGCGACTGATCACCCACGCGGTGTCACTCGGCGGGGTCGATTCGCTCGTGCAGCATCCGGCCTCGCTCACCCACCGACCGGTGGCGGCTGATGCACGACCGGGCGCCGGCATCGTGCGGCTGTCGATCGGGCTCGAGCACGTCGACGATTTGATGGACGACATCCTCACCGCCCTGCTGGTCGCCCACGTGCCGGTGGGAGCAGTCGCGACGGCCTAGCTGCGGCCGAGGCGGCGGCGCAGCAGATCGATCCGCATCTGCAGCTGGGTCACGCTGGCCTGGGCGACGGCGGGCCCGCCGCAGATCCGACGCATCTCCGCGTGGATCATGCCGTGCGGTTCATTGGCGAGCTTGGACCACATGCCCACGAGGCTCGACAGCAGGGTGCGCTGTTCCTTTAGGGTTCGGTACAGGGGCGGCGGCTCGAGCGGGGCGATCTCCCCCGTCACCGGGTCCTTGCGCTTGTCGGTTGAACGTTTGGACTGCCGTGACTGGCGTTGACGCAGCAGCTCCGACACCTGTTCCGGTTCGAGCAGGCCGGGGATGCCGATGAAGTCGAATTCCTCGTCAGTGCCCGGTTCGGCGAGCTCGCCGAATTCGTCGCCGTCGAACATGACCATGTCGAAGGTGGCCTGCGAGTCTAGGGCCTGCCAGGTGAAGTCGTCCAGGCCGAGGTCGTCTGACGCCTTGTCTTCCTTGTTCGCCGCGGCGACCATGGCATCTTCGGGGTTGTACATGCCGTCGTCGCCGTCGTCACGATTGCTGCGATCGAGGGCGTGATCGCGTTCCAGCTCGAGCGCGTTGGCGAGGCTGAGCAGCCCGGGCACGTTGGGCAGAAAAATGGATGCCGTTTCGCCGCGTCGGCGCGCGCGCACGAACCGGCCGATCGCCTGGGCGAAGTACAGCGGTGTGGCCGCGCTGGTCGCATAGACACCGACGGCAAGCCGCGGCACGTCGACGCCCTCCGACACCATGCGCACGGCGACCATCCATCGACGGGTGTTCTTGGAGAACTCGTCGATCCGGTCGCTCGCTTCCTTCTCGTCGGACAGCACGATGGTGACCGGTTCACCGCAGATGTCCTCGAGGATGACGGCGTAGGCGCGTGCGGTGGTCTGGTCCGTGGCAATGACGAGGCCTCCGGCATCCGGAATGCCGCGCCGCACCTCGGTCAGTCGGGAGTTCGCGGCGCGCAGCACCGAGGGAATCCACTGCCCGCTGGGCTCGAGCGCGGTGCGCCAGGCCTGGCTCGTGATGTCCTTGGCGTTGCCCTCGCCGAGCTTGGCTTCCATCTCGTCGCCGGCCCGGGTACGCCACTTCATGTGCCCGGCGTAGACCATGAACATCACCGGGCGCACAACACCGTCGGCGAGGGCCCGACCGTAACCGTAGGCATAGTCGCTCTGCGACATACGGATGCCGTGTTTGTCGGGCAGGTAGCTGACGAACGGGATCGGCGAGGTGTCCGAGCGAAACGGGGTGCCGGTGAGTGAGAGGCGCCGGGTGGCCGGGCCGAAGGCCTCACGAATCGCGTCGCCCCAGCTGAGGGCATCTCCCCCGTGGTGAATCTCGTCGAGGATGACCAGGGTGCGGCTGGACTCGGTGAGCTGCTTGTGCAGGGCGGCTCGGGCAGCCACCTGGGCATAGGTGACGACGACGCCGTGATAGTGGCTGCCGTAACTGCGGTCGGCGTTCTTGAACATGGGATCGAGACGGATGCCGGCGCGCGCCGCAGCATCCGCCCACTGGTTTTTGAGATGCTCGGTCGGCGCGACAACGGTGATGCGGTCGATTGTGCGCCGGGAGCGGAGTTCAGCGGCCAGGCGCAGGGCGAACGTGGTCTTTCCGGCTCCCGGCGTTGCCGCGGCGAGAAAGTCGCGTGGCTCGTGCACGAAGTAGGCCTCGAGCGCCTCGGCCTGCCAGGCGCGCAGCTTGCCGGCGGTACCCCAGGCCGCGCGTTCGGGGAAGGACGGCGACAGGTGTTCGGCTGCACTCGTTCCCTGCGCGGGACCGAAAACCGATGGAGTATTCACTTCTTACAAATCTACCAAAGACCACCGACGTTCGTCGCCGACGGCACCGTTTGCACCAATGACTCAGGGTTCAGACACAATGGTTTAATGACGAAGCAACAGCATCCATGGTCGCGCTACGTCGCGCTCGGCGATTCGTTCACCGAGGGCATCGGTGACCCGGAAGAGCAGAGCCCTGGTGGGCACCGGGGCTGGGCCGACCGGGTCGCCGAGGTACTGAGCGAAGGGACCGATGATTTCGCCTATGCCAACCTGGCCGTGCGCGGCAAACTCATCCGGCAGATCGCCGACGAACAGATCGAGCCAGCGCTGGCCCTGCGCCCGGACCTGATCACGATTTCAGCCGGTGGCAACGACGTCATTCGCCCCGGAACTGACCCGGATTTCATCGCGGCCCGCTGCGATGAGGTGGTTTCCGGGCTCCGCCGGGACGGCGCGACGGTCGTGCTGTTCACCGGAGCCGACGTGGGATTCTCTCCCGTGTTTCGTAGCATTCGCGGCAAGGTCGCGATCTACAACGAGAACATCCGGGCCATTGCTACGAAGTATGACTGCATCGTGGCCGACATGTGGCAGCTCACCGAAATTCAGGATCCGCGCATGTGGGCGACCGACCGGCTGCACCTCAACGCCCTCGGGCACCACACCGTGGCGCGCATGGTGTTGCAAACCCTCAACGTGAAGAACTCGCTCGAGCCGAGCGAGCCGGAGCCCATGCCCGGAACCACCTGGCGGCAGGCCCGCACCGAAGATTTTGTCTGGGCGCGGGAGTACCTCGTGCCGTGGGTGCTGCGCCGGGTGCGCCACCAGTCCTCCGGCGATCACGTACTGCCCAAACGTCCCAAAGCCGGCCCCTCCACGCTCCCCCGCGTCTGACCCGCATTTCGGTCGGGGCCCGGGCCCCGTCCACTAGACGGGGCAGGTCATGGCCGGGCGGGTGGGCAGCCGGGCGGGTCAGCCGGCGGCGAGTTCGCCCGGGTGGCCCATACGCCAGGCCGGGCCGGGATCGGTAACGCTGTCCTGCAGTTCAAGCGGCACCGTCACCGGAGATCCCGTGCCGATCGTGAACGACAACTCGCCGACGTCGTCGCCGGCCCGGCCCAGCTGCAAATCGGTCGCCGTCGCGTAACCCGAAATAGGTGAGTCTGACCACACCAAAGCGGATGCCGCCCGCGCGGCGACGATATCGCTCACGTCACCCCACTGGGTCCTATAGCTGCCGTACACGGTGCCAGCGTCGGCCAGGACGACGTCGTGGAACCCGGGCTGCACACTCTGGATCAGCGCGGCAATCGCCGAATTGAGTTCGGAGTGGGTGTCGCCACCCAGCATCACGCCTACGAGCGTGACCGTGTTGTCGCCGACGGTGAAATCGGTGGAAAAAAGCAGGCAGGCGCCGGCGACATCCGTTGTCCCGGTCTTGATACCGTCGACGCCGTCGCGACCGAGCAACTTGTTGGTGTTGGTGACCGTGCCAATGACCGGCAGCACCGCCGAGGGCAGGGCGACTATTTCGGCCAGGGCCGGGTGACCCACGACGAGCTTTCCGATCTCGACGAGGTTGGCCGGGGTGCTCACGCTCGACGACGAGATGCCGCTCGTGTCGGCGACGCTGGTCTGGCTGAGTGAGTTGTCGGCCAGCCAGGTTTTCGCTGCCGCCAGGTAGCCGTCGGTCGAGCCGAACGCCCACACCGCGAGAGACGCCGCATAGTTGTTGGCCGAGGGCAGCAGCATCGCTTCAAAAGCCTGCCGCTGGGTTAGTTCCATTCCGGCGACCACGGGCGCGACCGACCCATTTTCGGCGATCACCTCGTAGTAGATATCGACGTCGGCGTCGGTGAACGTGATCGCGGGGCCGTCCTCCCCCGCGCCCAGCGGTTTGGCATCGAGGATGACGAGGGCGGTGACCATCTTGGTGATGCTCGCGATCGGCACCGTGCCCTGTTCGCCGCTCGAGGCCAGCACGCCGGGAAAACCGACCGCGCCGATCGCACTTTCACCGAAGGTCGGCCAGACCAAAGCTGCGGCTGGTTGGGTCAGTGCCGCCGGCTGCACGATCGTGGCAGCGCTCTCCGGAACGGGAGCCAGGGTGGTGGCGCCGACATAGCCGACGCCGCCCAGCACCACGAGCAGAACGCTGGCGACGGCGAATCGACGCCGTCGGAGGATGACACGCCGGGAGGGAGACATCCGCTCAGCCTAACTTCTTCGTCGCGCTCAGCGGGTCGGCGCGCTCACGCACGCGTGCGCAGCGCGTACAGCGCGACCGCGCTCGCGGAGGCGACGTTGAGGGAGTCGACGCCGTGCAGCATCGGAATGGTCACGACCGTGTCGGCGGCTTCGAGCGCGTGCTGGCTGAGCCCGTCACCTTCGGCCCCGAGAATGATCGCGAGCCGCTCGGGCGGCGCCTCGGCAAACACGTCGAGGGGAACCGCATTGTCGGCCAGCGCCAGCGCGGCGAGGTGAAAACCGGCGGCGTGCAGCAGCGGGGTGGCCACGCTCCATTCCGGGAGGCGGGTCCATGGCACCTGCAACACCGTGCCCATGCTCACGCGCACGCTGCGCCGGTAGAGCGGGTCGGCGCAGCGCGGAGTGATCAGCACGGCATCGGCGCCGAGCCCGGCCACGGAGCGAAAGATGGCCCCGACGTTGGTGTGGTCGACGATGTCTTCGAGGATCACGATGCGACGGGCCTGGGTGAGAAGCGCCTCGACCGGCTCGAGCACCGGCCGGTGCATCGCGGCGAGGGCACCGCGATGCAGGTTGTACCCGGTCAGCTGTTCCAGCACGCTCGCGTCGCCGACATAAACCGGAACGTCGGGCCAGTCGGCGAGCAATCGCTCGGCGTCGGGCATCCACTGTTCCTGAATAAGGAGGGAGCGCGGGCGATGACCCGCCCGGAGAGCACGAGCAATGACCTTGGGTGACTCGGCGATATAGAGGCCGCCGGCCGGCTCCAGCACTCGTCGCAGTGCGACGTCGGTCAAACGCGAATAGTCGGCCAGACCCGGGCTGGACAGGTCGGTAATGCGGGTGATCTGCACGGAAAAGTGCCTTTCAGAAGGGGTATTGAGCTCAAGCCTGACAGGTCGGTAGTCAAACGGGAAAACAGACGAGTTTAGAATCAAGGGACCAACATCTTTTGCTGCCCGTCTCTGCCCGAAAGGAACGCCGATGACTGCCGACTCGGTCGTGCCCAGCGACACGGTCCTGGTGGACGCGCTCGAGCCCACCGACGCCCCCGGCGCCGCCGCCGCGCTCACCTCGACGGTCGCCCTCGATTCCGAGCGGGCAGTGGATGCCGTCGCCACGCTCCTGCGCGGCAAACGTGCCGCCGTGCTCACCGGCGCCGGCCTCAGCACCGATTCGGGAATTCCCGATTATCGCGGGGAAGGCGCGCCGAAGCGCACGCCGATGACCTTTCAGACCTTTGTCGCCGACGAACGATCCCGCAAACGCTATTGGGCCGGCAGTCACCTGGGCTGGAGCGTGTTTCGACGGGCCGAACCCAACCTCGGACACCGTTCTCTCGTGCATCTGGAAAGCGCCGGCGCCATTGCCGGGGTCATCACCCAAAACGTCGACGGACTGCATACCCGGGCCGGATCGCGCCATGTCGTCGAACTGCACGGGTCCCTCGACCGGGTCGTCTGCCTGGACTGCGGGCAGGCATTCGGCCGGGATAGCATCGCTGCCCGGCTGGAGGCCGACAACCCGGTTCTGCGTGATTCGGACAGCATCCGAATCGCTCCGGACGGCGATGCCGACGTCGGCAACATCGACGACTTCGTGGTGCCGGCCTGCACGGTCTGTGGCGGCATGCTCAAGCCCAGGGTGGTCTTTTTCGGTGAACTCGTGCCGACGGAAACGTTTCTGGAGGCATCCGCTTTGATTCAGGCTGCGGATGCCCTGATCGTTGCCGGGTCGTCGCTCGCGGTGAATTCGGGCATCCGTCTGGTCGAACAGGCCAGGCGCCGCAAGCTGCCGATCATCGTGATCAACCGTGGGGCGACCAAGGGCGACGGGCGAGCCCTGCACAAGCTCGAGGCCGGAACCAGTGAAACCCTCGCCGCACTGGCTGACCGGCTGCTGGGCTGACCGCGCTTGTGCGCGGCCCTGGGAATCACCGGTGAATCGGGGCAATCACTCGTGACCAGGTTCTCCATTGTGCGTCATGGCCAGACCGACTGGAATTTGAACCAGCGGATCCAGGGCCGCACCGACATTCCCCTCAACGCCACCGGGCGCGCCGAAGCCGTCGCCGCCGCTGAGCGTCTGCAGAGCAGGCAGTGGGATGCAATCGTGACCAGCCCTTTGATGCGCGCTGCGGAATCGGCCAGAATTATTGCCGCGGAGCTCGGGTTGGAGGAACCCGAGGTGGTTCCCGCCCTGACCGAACGTCACCACGGCGCCATCGAGGGCCTCACCTTCGTCGAACGTCAGCACCGCTTTCCTGACGGTGTGGCCGTTCCCGGACTCGAGACCCGCCGCGATGTCATTGACCGGGTGCTCGCTGCGCTATCAGCACTTGCCGCCGGGCATACTGGCCAATCCGTTCTTGTGTTGAGTCACGGCGGCATCATCGGAACGCTGCTGCGTCACCTCACGGACGGCGACCGCCCTCGGCACGGCGAGTACATCGCCAATGGGTCCGTGCACGATTTCGCCTGGGCGGACGATCAGCTGCTGCTGACCCACTTCGATGCGGCGATGCGCGAGCCGGGCGACCGCGGCTCGTCGCCGGTGCTGTGACGCCTCCGGCTGATCTGCGGGCGCCTTTAGGGCGCTGAAATTGGTACCTCGTGTTCAGTGGAATGCCTCAGTGGAGGTGCCACTGTTCGCCCCTTCGTTTTCGCCAGCGGCGAGCACCATAGGGCCAAAGTTGGCACCTCACGCGTGGCCGCACGCCCTGCACGCGTGACCTGCGCCGCTACTCAAATTTGTCGGCGTTGACCCTGGCCGCTGGAACGGCATCGCCGGCCGGGGATCCGCGGCGAATGCTCACGCTGACCACCGCGGCGATGATGCAGAGGCCGGCGGCGCCGATCCAGGCGACCGTGTAGTGCCCGGTTTCGTCGCGCACGATCCCGGCGGCGACCGACGCGATTCCAGCGCCGATCTGATGCGCGGCGAACACCCAGCCGAAGACGAGGGGACCGCGATCGCCGAACAGCTCCCGACAGAGCGCGATCGTCGGCGGAACGGTGGCGACCCAGTCCAGGCCATAGATGACGATGAAGATCACCATGCTGGGGTGCACGGTTGCCGACAGAAGAAATGGTAATGCGAGCAGCGACAGGCCCCGAAAGGCGTAGTATCCGGCGAGCAGAATTCTCGGGTTGTACCGGTCGGTCAGCCAGCCAGAGGCGATCGTTCCGATAATGTCGAAGATTCCGACCACGGCCAGCAATCCGGCTGCGGTGGTCTCCGGCATGCCGTGGTCGTGCGCCGAGGGGATGAAATGGGTGCCGATCAGGCCATTCGTCGTCGCCCCGCAAATAGCGAATCCGGCGGCTAGAGCCCAAAATGTGCGATGCTGGCTGGCAAACTTCAGGGCGCTGAGGGCTTCGACCGCCGGGTTTCGTTTCGGCGTCGCGACAACGTTCAAGGGAGCGGATGCCGCCGGTCCTGCAGCTCCGTCGGCCCGTTCGGGCAGTTCCGGCGTGCCGTAGGGCGTGGTGCCGAGGTCGGCCGGAGAGTTGCGCATCCAGATGAGCACGATCGGCACCACCACGATCGCGCCGAGTGCGATCAGTAGCGACGCGCTTCGCCAACCGGTCGTGACGGCGAGCTGGGCGATGAAGGGGAGAAAGATGAGCTGGCCGGTGGCGCTTCCGGCCGTGAGCACCCCGGCGATCAAGCCGCGCCGCTTCACGAACCAGGTTTGGCTGATGACGGCCGCGAACACGAGCGCCATCGACCCCGTTCCGGTGCCGATCAGCACACCCCAGGTGAGCATGAGGTGCCACGGTGACGTGGCGAAGGTACTGAGCGCACTTCCCACCGCGACGATAAAGAGCGCACTCGTCGTCACTCCGCGAATGCCGAATCGCTGCATCAGGGCAGCGGCGAACGGCGCGGTCAGACCGAACAACAGCAGGTTCACCCCAACGGCCGCCGCCAGTTCACCGCGCGACCAGGAGAATTCCTCCTCGATCGGCACCATGAGCACTCCGGGGGCCGCACGGAATCCGGCCGCACCGACGAGCGCAAGAAAGGCCACGGCGGCGATGATCCAGGCTGGGTGGATGCCGCGGGGCCACAGCAGGGAGCGACCCGACCCGGTTTCCGTGCTGGGGCGACGCTGGCCGAATCGTGTCATCGTTTGAGAATAGCGAATTGCCGCGCGACTCCTCGCTCGATTCACGGCATTAGGTCACGGACCGCGAACGGCTATGCCGGGGGCGCGGTACCTTCCAATACCTTGAGCAGGGTTCGGGCCGACTCGGCCCAGGTGAAGCGGGCCGCCAGATCGACTGACTGAGCGGACCGGGTCGCCCACTCTCCCGGATCGGCCAGGCGGCGAATCGCCGTGGCTATGCTGTTCGCGTTGCGAGGGTCAAAATACAGGGCGGCGTCCCCGCCGATCTCCCGAAAAATGGGAATGTCGCTGACCACGACGGGGATGCCGAGGCTCATCGCCTCGACCAGGGGAATTCCGAAGCCCTCATCGAACGAGGCGGTCACTAGTGCGGTCGCCGAGCGCAACAGCCGGTGGTACGCGTCATCGCTGACCCCATCGTGAAAGACCAGGCGCGCCTGCGGGGCGCGGCGGCTCAGCCGGGAACGTTCGGCTGCGGACACCCGGCTGAGCAGGTGCAGCTCGTATTCCGGCAGGTCGGCCATGGCCAGAACTAGGGTGTCGAGGTTCTTGTACGGCATGAACGAGCCCATGTAGACCAGACGGGTGGTCTCCGGAATGCTGCGATGACGCACCGCCCCCAGAACGGGATCGGCGGCGTTGGCCACCACCGTGACCGGTCGCCGGGTGAGCCGGTGCTCTGTGATCAGCGTCCGGGTGGTCTCGGACACGGTCACGACGCCGTCGGCACCGTTGAGCAGCATCCGCTGTGGCCACCAGGATAGGTGGTAGGCGCGCCAGAGCAGACGGATAAACGCGGGCAGGTCACGCGGTGGTGTGCGGTTGCGATAATAAATGAGGTCGTGCACGGTGAGAAACAGCCGATACTTGCGGCCCCACGAGCCCATGGTCTGCATCGGACTGAACACCACGTCGGGCTTCAACCGGTTGACCGACAGCGCGATCAACGGTTCGAGCAGACTGGTCGGTGCCCGCACAAGCTGCCACGGCAAGGCCGGCAGCATCGCCAGTTGCCGATGGTCGCTGATCAGCATGGTGAGCGGATGCAGCCGGCCGAGTTCGGTCACCAAACCGGCGGTGTATCGGCTGATGCCGTCGTGCTGATCCAGCCGGATGTACCGGCAGTCGACCACGATTCTCACTCCGATCGCTCCTCGGCAAGAAATTCACGAATGTAGGTGGCCGCCGGCTTCGGCGTTTCATAGTGGATGAGGTGACCCACGTTGTCGACGACGCGCAAGGTCGCGTTCGGGAACAAGCTCTGCAGCCGATATTGCGCGGCGAGCGGCGTGATGTCGTCGCGGTCGGCCGCGATCAGCAGCGTCGGTTGCCGAATGCGTGCCGCAAATTCGCTCACGTCGTGGCTGACCGAAGCGGTAAACGCCGCCATGACCACCTGACGGTTTGCGAAGGCGCTGAAGTATCGATCGTGCTGGTTATGGATCCAGCGCCGCAACGCCGGGTCCCGCGTTTTCGCCATGCTCACGCTCATGACGCGCACAATCGCCCGGTTCTGCAGCAGGGCGTAGCCCCACCGCTCCGGAAAGGAGGCTGAGGCCCAGTAGTAGAAGACGGCCAGACGGGTCAGAATTCCACGCGGTCCGGACAATGCCGGGGCGGCGATCGGGTTGACCAGAACGACGTCGTCGGCGGCCAGACCCTCGGCGACGGCCGCGGCGACCACGATCGACCCGAAGGAATGCCCGAGCACGACCAGACGCCCCGTGGGGGCCAGTACCTTCAGAAATTCACGCAGCCAACGGGCGTATCCGGCCAGGGAATGGTCCCCGTCGGGGAGCGGCTCCGACCGGCCAAATCCGGGCAGGTCCGGTGCGATGATGCGCAGGGCGGGAGCTGCGGAATCCGTTTCGACGGCCCTGGGCAATTCACCGGCACCGAGCAGCTCAGCCACGACCAGTTGCAGTCCGTGGTGATCGCCGCGAAACCCGTGCACGATCACGAGGGTGGCCGGTGCGGCGGGGTCGCCGTATTCCCAGTATTGGGTGGCGCTGCTTCGCCCATTGGCACCGAGAACGGATGCCGTGAGTTCGCGCACCGTCAGGCCAGCCAGGACTTTGTCGTAGGGAAAAGAAACGATCACCGGCCCTAGTTTAGGCGGGAGACTTGCGCAAAGCTGGAACCGTACCGGGTCGGCCGTTCTAGACTCAAACCACGACGCGGATCGAGATAGAGCCCTTTGCCGGGACGGAAGGACAGCCGTGAGTTTCACCGCCCCCATTCAGTTACCCGGATTGGCACTCGATCCGCTCTGGTATCGCCGCGCCGTCTTCTACGAGGTGATGGTTCGCTCCTTCGTGGACAGCAACGCCGATGGATCCGGCGATCTCTCCGGGCTGGTATCGAAGCTCGACTACCTGCAGTGGCTCGGAATCGACGCCCTGTGGATTCCGCCGTTCTTCAACTCTCCGTTGAAAGACGGCGGTTACGACGTGGCCGACTACCGCACGATTTTGCCGGAGTTCGGTACCCTCGAGGAATTCAAGGATCTCGTCACCAAGGCGCACGAACGTAATATGCGGATCGTGATCGATTTTCCGCTTAACCACACCTCGGACCAGCACGAATGGTTTCAGCAGTCCCGTGAAGACCCGGACGGGCCCTACGGCGACTTCTATGTCTGGAGTGACACCGACGAGCGGTATCCCAACATTCGCATTATCTTCACCGACACCGAGGAATCGAACTGGGCGTTCGACCCGGTACGTCGGCAGTTCTTTTTTCACCGCTTCTTCTCGCACCAGCCCGACCTTAACTTTGAAAACCCGGCCGTGCAGGAGGCGATCTTCGACGTCATCCGCTTCTGGCTCGACCTCGGCGTCGACGGCTTTCGACTCGACGCGATTCCCTACCTGTTCGAGTCCGAAGAGGGCAACGGTGAGGGCGAGCCGCCGACTCACGAGTTCGTCAAGCGTCTGCGGGCCATGGTCGACCGCGACTATCCTGGCCGAGTCATGATCGCCGAGGCCAACCAATGGCCCCGCGAGGTCGCCGCCTTCTTCGGCACCGAGGAAGAACCGGAATGCCACATGGCGTTCGACTTTCCGGTCATGCCACGCATTTTCTATTCTTTACGTTCCCAGCAGGCCAACGAACTGGTGCGAGTGCTCTCCGAAACGACCGACATCCCGGAGGGCGCTGGCTGGGGCGTATTCCTGCGCAACCACGACGAGCTCACCCTCGAAATGGTCAGCGAGGAATACCGGCAGGCTATGTACGGCTGGTACGCCTACGACCCGCGGATGCGCGCCAATATCGGCATCCGCAGACGGCTCGCCCCGCTGCTCGACAATTCGCGGGCCGAGCTGGAACTGGCCCACGCCCTGCTGTTTGCCCTGCCCGGCAGCCCGTTTCTGTACTACGGCGATGAGATCGGCATGGGCGACAACATCTGGCTGCCCGACCGGGACAGTTCACGCACGCCCATGCAGTGGACCCCCGACCGCAATGCCGGTTTTTCGGATGCCGATCCGGGCAAGCTATTTCTGCCCATTGTGCAGTCCCTCGTCTACAACTTCACCCAGACCAACGTGGAGTCGCAGCTGGCCCAGTCCGGGTCGCTCCTGCACTGGATTCGCAACGTGATCCACGTGCGCAAGGCACACCAGACCTTCGGACTCGGCGCGATCCGCGTGCTCAATACCAACCACGAATCGGTGTTGGTGTTCACCCGCAGCTACGCCGGCTCCGGCTCCGGCTCGATGTTCGGCGACCAGCCGGAAACCGTGCTGTGCGTGTTCAGTTTCTCGCACAACCCGGTCGCGTTCACGATCGACGACGTCGACATGGCCGGAACGCGGTTGTACGACCTGTTCGGTGGAGCAGTCTTTCCCAGCTTCAACGACGAGGGATCGCTCACGCTCACCCTGGGTGCGCAGAGCTTCTACTGGCTGCACTGCGGTTGACACGCAATTAAACGAATGCTGCGGCAGATAAACGGATGCTGCGAGCTCGGCAAAAGCTCATCCGCTGTCCTTGTTGCCGCAACCGATGGCACGTATCCTTAAGACTAGCAAGCTGTCGTCCTAGGTCTGGAGGCCGGTCGATCGTGCCGAAATTGTCCAGCTCAGATTGTGGCGTCGAAGACGTGGCGCTGTGCGCCAAATTTCTCGACGCGTTGCCGGTCACCGGTGCTGCGGTTTCGGTGTTTGGCGGGGCCGTTCCTGAAACGGTCGTCTGCGCCACCGATGGGCTGGCCGCTCGCCTCGATGAGCTTCAGTTCGATTTGGGCGAGGGCCCCCGGTGGGAGGCGGCGCGCACGCGCATTCCCGTGCTCGAACCTCGGGTGCGCGAGGGTGAGCATCCGCTCTGGCCGGTCTTTTTCGCGGCACTTTTGGACACCGAGGTGGAGGCGCTCTACGTTTTTCCACTCACCCTCGGCGCGCTCGATGTGGGCATCGTCGAGCTCTACAGCACCACCTCCGGCGCGCTGGATCGCACCGACCGGGCGAAAGCACTGCTCCTGGCCAACCAAACCGCCTGGAACCTGTTGGATCGGCTGCTTCGGGTCAAGGAATCCACCGCGTCAGCGACGATCACGGAGGCTTCTCCCCTGTCGAGGCGGGAAATTCATCAGGCCACCGGCATGGTGCTCGTGCAGATGAATGTCACGCCGACGGATGCGCTGCTTCTCCTGCGCGGGCACGCGTTTGCGCACGGCAAAACCGTGCGCACGATCGCCGGTGACGTGGTTGCGCGGCGGTTACAGTTCACGCCGGAAACCGAGTAAAAAAACAGGAAAGGTCATAGAATTAACCCATGGTCACTCAGACTCGCGCCTCGATGGTGAGCGCCGCCTTCGTGAAGTTGACGGACACTCTGGTGGGCGAATATGACGTTCTCGACGTGCTGCACACCCTCGTCGAGAAGTGCGTTGAGTTGCTCGACGCCTCAGCTGCCGGCCTCCTGCTAGCCGATCCGAGCGGCGAGCTGCAGGTCGTCGCCTCAACCAGCGAGGAAAGTTATCTCGTCGAAGTTTTGCAACAGCAGGCCGGGGCCGGGCCGTGCGTTGATTGTTACCTCACCGGCGAGGTCGTCACCATGGGCGATATCGCCGCTTCCGGCGATACCTACCCCGATTTCAAGGCGGCCGCGCTGTCCCAGGGTTTCCGCTCGGTGCACGCCATTCCCATGCGGGTACGTAACCGGGCGATCGGCGCTCTCAATCTGTTCCGTACCGAGACCGGCGATGTCACACCCGAAGACGCTGCTATTGGTCAGGCCATGGCTGACGTTGCAACGATCAGCATTCTGCAGGAACGCACCGTGCGCGAAGACGCCGTGGTCAACGAACAGCTGCAACGTGCCCTCAACAGCCGCATCGTGATTGAACAGGCCAAGGGGGTCATCGCCCAGCTCAGCACCGTCGACATGGACGAAGCCTTCAAGAGATTGCGAGCGGATGCCCGCGCCCGCAACCACACCATGCGCGAGAGCGCCGAGAATGTCATCAACCGTCGCATTCGGCTCTAACGAATTCCACGCCGATAGCCAAACCCACTCCGGGACGCGACCGCGTTGGTTGCTGGCAACAGACAATGCGGCGCCGAAGTCCAGCATCGTGCCTCGCGTACCGACCGCCTACGCCGGACGTGAGCCACCCGCAACTCCTAGGTCGATCTCAGCGCTCGCGGCCAGTTCTCTTGCCGGAGAGTGGCGCCGCAGAAGTGTGTCGGTGGTCGGCCCTAGGGTTGAAGTATGAGCACCTGGAGCGATCACCTCGCCGTATTCGACCTTGAGACCACCGGCATCGACGTAGAATCCTGCCGAATCGTGTCGGCCACCGTCGCAGTCCTCGACGCGAGCGGCACCGCCGTTGAGCGCATCGACTGGCTCGTCGATCCGGGCATTGAGATTCCCGCCGGTGCCACCAACGTGCACGGCATCACGACCGAGCACGCCGTGCAACATGGGCGCGTCGCCACCGAAGCCGTCGCCGAGATCGTTGCGGCACTTCGCGCACACCTGGCCGACGGACTGCCCATCGTCGCCTACAACGCCCCGTACGACCTCACCCTGCTCGATCGTGAAGCCGTGCGCTACGGCATCGCCCCGCTCGTCTCCCCCAGCCCGGTGGTCGACCCCCTCGTCATTGACAAGGCCGTCGATAAGTACCGCAAGGGGAAGCGCACCCTCGAGGCGACGAGCGCGTTCTACGGTGTCAGCCTCGATGACGCGCACGATGCCGGAGCGGATGCGATCGCCGCCGGCCGGGTCGCCCAGGCGATTCACCGCGCACACCGTGTGGCCCTGCCGACCACCCTCGATGAGATGCACGCCCTGCAGGTTACTTGGTATCGCCAGCAGGCCGAAAGCTTTCAGGAATACATGCGCCGCGGCCGCGATCCCGAATTTTTGGCCGATACCGCCTGGCCCCAGCGCTAACTAAGACCAGCGCTGAGCAACAAACTCTAGATAAAAAAAGCGACCAGCCGAGGCTGGTCGCTTTTTCGTTGGAACTAAAAACCAGGTGCTATTTGCCGAAACCCTTGTAGCGCGAGTTGAACTTCTCCACGCGTCCGGCGGAGTCCATGATGCGCTGCTTGCCCGTGTAGAACGGGTGCGACTCGGAGGAGATTTCCACGTCGATGACCGGGTACGTGGTTCCGTCTTCCCACTCGATGGTCTTCTTGCTGGAGACCGTCGAACGAGTCAGGAAGGTCGCACCGGAGGCGAGGTCGCGAAAGACCACGGGAGCGTACTCGGGGTGGATGTCAGACTTCATGAGAATTTCCTTTTGCACTTCTGGTGAACAGACTTGTAACTGGTCACAGTGCTGTTCGAATGTTGGGCCCGCAGCCCCAGGAGGCGACAAGCTGGTTGGCCAAATGGCCAGCCACTAACTTTAGCAGAACACCGTGGCTTTGGAGCGCTGGGCGTGCGGCGAAAGCAACCGCCCTAGATCGATCGTGCCGCGTAGCGTCCGTCCGTCTCGGTGAGCTCAATCTTGAGACCGAAGGTCTCGCTGAGCGCCGTGGCAGTGAGCGCCTCAGCGATCGGGCCGGCGGCGACGATCTTGCCCTCCGACAACAGCAGTACGTGCGTGAATCCGAGGGGAATTTCTTCGACGTGATGGGTCACCATGATGATGGCCGGAGAGTTTGTCTCGCGGGCAAAACCACTCAGCAGCTGCAGCAGGGATTCCCGGGCGCCGAGGTCCAGGCTCGCGGCGGGCTCGTCGAGCAGCAAAATCTCCGGATCGGTCATGACCGAGCGGGCGATTTGCACCCGCTTCTGCTCGCCGTCACTGAGGGTGCCGAACTTGCGATCGGCGAGGTGGTCGAGGTTCCATTCCTGCAGAACGCGCTGGGCACGGCGTTCATCGATGGTTTCATATTCTTCGTTCCAGCGGCCGGTCACCGAGTACGCGGCCGTCATGACAACGTCGATGACCTTTTCGTTGCCGGGAACCTTGCGCGCCATGGCGGTCGAAGCGAAGCCGATGCGGGGCCGCAGCTCGAAGACATCCGTTCCACCGAGGGTCTCATCGAGCACCTCGGCCTGCCCGGTCGACGGGTGCATGAAGGCGGCGGCGATCTGTAACAGGGTGGTCTTGCCGGCACCGTTGGGGCCGAGAATCACCCAGCGTTGGTCGTCGTCGACGCTCCAATTCACTGAGTCGAGGATGGCGGTGCCACCCCGGACGACGGAGACGTCGGTGAAATGCAAAACGTTGACCATACAGCCATGTTATCGGGCGCCGCGCTTGCCGACAGACCGTGCGAACATGCCTCGGCGCGTCGCAGTGGGACGCGCCGAGGCAGCAGATACGGCCAGCTCAGAGCAGGGCGGCGTAGATCTCCCGAGTGCGGGTGGCGATCTGAGCCCACCCGAATACTTGCTCGGCACGAACCCGCCCGGCGCGCCCCATCTCGGCCGCGCGGTCCGGATCGCTCACCACCTCGGTCAGGGTGCGGGCCAGGTCGGCGACGAACTGTTCGGGGTGCAGGGGCGTTCCGGTGCCGTCGGTGAACTGTTCGATCGGCACGAGACGCCCGGTCTCGCCGTCAGCGACGACCTCGGGGATTCCACCGGTTGCAGTACCGACCACGGCAAGGCCGCAGGCCATGGCCTCGAGATTGACGATTCCGAGGGGCTCGTAAATGGACGGGCAGACGAACACCGTGCCCTGCGTCAGTACCGCGGCGAGCTCGTGCTGGGCCAGCAGCCGGTTGATCCAGACCACGCCGGAGCGTTCCTGCTGAAGGGATTCGACACCGGCCGTAACCTCGGCAAGAATTCCGGGCGTGTCGGGCGCGCCCGCGCACAGCACCAATTGCACCTCCGGCGGCAGCAATTGCGCCGCACGCAACAGGTAGGGCAGGCCCTTCTGTCGGGTGATGCGCCCCACGAAGACGACGGAGGGGCGGTCGGGGTCTATTCCCAGGCCGCGCACAAAATCGTCATCCCTGGTCGGTTTCCACCGCTCGAGATCGATACCGTTGTATACAGTGTGCACCCGGCTGGCGTCGAGTGCGGGGTAGCTGCGCAGGATATCGCGACGCATGCCGTCGCTGACGGCGATCACAGCATCCGCTGCTTCAAAGGCGGTTTTCTCGATCCAGCTCGACACCCGATAGCCGCCGCCGAGCTGCTCGGCCTTCCACGGCCGCAATGGCTCCAGGCTGTGCGCCGTGACCACGTGCGGGATGCCGTGCAGCATTTGGGCGAGGTGCCCGGCTGCATTCGCGTACCAGGTGTGAGAGTGCACCAGATCGGCGCCATCGGCGTCCTGCGCCATCTGCAGGTCAACCCCGAGGGTGCCCAGGGTCGCATTGGCGTCGGCCAATTGCGCGGGAACGTCGTAGGCGAACGTGTGGAGGTCGTCACGCGGCGCGCCGAAGCACCGAACGGACACCTCGATGTCGTGTCGGAGCGCTCGCACCAGTTCGGTCACGTGCACACCGGCTCCCCCATAGATTTCCGGGGGGTATTCCTTGGTCATCAGATCCACTCGCATGGAGCAAAGGTAGCGCAGGGCGACACGGCGCACAGCCATGTTGCTAGTCGGCTTGCCGGGGAGGCCCTACTCTGTACACATGAAGGCCAAGAAGATCTTTGGAATCGTGCTCGCGGGTGGTGAGGGAAAACGGCTGATGCCGTTGACCGAAGACCGGGCGAAGCCTGCCGTCCCCTTTGGCGGGCATTACCGCCTGGTGGATTTTGCCCTCTCCAATCTGATCAACTCGGGTGTGACCCAGATCGTCGTGCTGACGCAGTACAAGTCACACAGCCTGGACCGCCACGTGTCGCAGACCTGGCATGTCTCCGGTGGGTTATTCAACTCGTACATCGCCTCGGTGCCGGCGCAGCAGCGCCTCGGCAAGCGCTGGTTCAGCGGCTCCGCCGACGCCATTCTGCAGAGCCTCAACCTCATTCACGATGAAAAGCCCGACATTGTCGTCGTGGTCGGTGCAGACCACGTCTACCGCATGGACTTCAGTCAGATGATCGACGCCCACATCGCGTCGGGGCTGTCCGCCACCGTCGCGGCCATCCGTCAGCCGATCGGTCTCGCCGACCAGTTCGGCGTTATCGAAGTGGATGCCGCCACCCCGGATCGAATCTCTGACTTTCGCGAAAAGCCCAAAGATTCCGTCGGACTCGCCGATGCCCCGCACGAGGTATTCGCCTCGATGGGCAACTACGTCTTCAACACCGATGCCCTGATCGAGGCCGTGCTGCGTGACGGTGAGCGCACCGACTCCAGCCACGACATGGGCGGCGACATTATTCCCGATTTCGTCTCGCGTGGCGACGCCGGCGTCTATGACCTGAAGCGAAACGAAGTACCCGGGTCGACCGATCGCGACCGCTACTACTGGCGCGACGTGGGAACGATCGACTCGTTCTTTGAGGCGCACCAGGACCTCATTTCGGCCCTGCCTGTGTTCAACCTGTACAACCAGAAATGGCCGATTTTCAGCATGCAGTTGAATTCGCCGCCGGCCAAGTTCGTGCGCGACGGCCAGGGCGCCCTCGGCACCATGATCGACTCGATCGTGTCGCTGGGCTGTGTCATCTCCGGCGCTCACATCGAGCGCAGCGTGCTCGGCCCCTGGACGTCGATCGGCTCCGCCTGCGAGGTCGTGGACTCCATCATCTTCGACCGGGTGCAGATTCGGCCCGGCGCCATCGTGCGGCGCGCCGTCCTTGACAAGGAAGTCATCGTCGAAGCTGGCGCCACCGTCGGTGTCGACCGGGATCGTGACCTGGCGCGGGGCTTCAGCGTGACCGAATCCGGAATCACCGTCGTCGGTAAGGGCGTGCTGGTTACTCCGTGATCCTTAGCTGCGCAGCACGCTTTCTCGTCGTTCTCGACGCCGACTCCACCCTCATTCAAGACGAGGTGATTGAGCTGCTCGCGGATGCCGCAGGCGTGCGCGAGCGCGTCGCCGAGGTGACCGACCGTGCCATGCGCGGTGAGCTCGACTTTGCCGAGAGCCTGCGCGAGCGGGTGTTGACCCTGGCGGGGCTGCCCGAGAGCGTTTTTGCCGACGTGGGGCGACGCATCCGCCCGACCGACGGCGTGCACGAGCTGATCGCGGGCATTCATGCCGGCGGTGGCGTGATCGGGGTGGTGTCCGGCGGCTTTCATGAGCTGCTCGACCCGCTGGCCGCCGAGCTGGGGCTTGATCATTGGCGGGCTAATCGGCTTGAGGTACAGGCCGGCCACCTGACCGGTCGCGTTATCGGACCGATCATCGACGCCGAGGCCAAGGCTGTCGCCCTGCGCGAATGGGCCGCACAGGAGCAGCTCGCGCTCGCGCAGACCATTGCGGTCGGGGACGGTGCCAACGACTTGCGCATGATGGACGCGGCCGGACTCGCCGTCGCGTTCAACGCGAAACCGCGGGTGAAACGTGAGGCCGACCTGGTAATCGACCTGTGCAACCTCAGCCAGGTGCTGCCGCTTCTCGGCCTGCGCGGCTGAACGGACAGCTGCAAAAGGACGGTCAGTGCCCCATGCCGAGGCCGCCGTCGACGGGAATGACCGCACCGGAAATGTAGCCGGCATCATCGCCGGCCAGCCAGCTGACGACGCGCGCAACCTCGCTCGGCGTGGCGAACCGACCGGCCGGAATATTGCGTTTGTATTCGGCCTGCTGCGCTTCGGGCAGGGCAGCGGTCATATCGGTTTCGATGAAGCCGGGAGCGACCACGTTCGCGGTGATTCCGCGGGCACCGAGTTCGCGGGTGACCGAGCGGGCCAGGCCGATCAGGCCGCTCTTCGACGCCGAGTAATTCACCTGCCCGGCCGAGCCGTACAGGCCGACGACGCTGGAGATCAGCACGATGCGCCCGAATCGGGCCTTGAGCATGCCCTTGCTCGCGCGCTTGACCACGCGAAAGGCACCACTGAGGTTGGTGTCGATGACGGCGGTGAAATCATCCTCTGACATGCGCATGAGTAGGGTATCGCGGGTGATTCCGGCATTGGCCACGACAACCTCGACCGGGCCGTAGGTCGCTTCGATCTCAGTGAAGGCGGCGTCAATGGATGCGGCGTCTGTCACATCGGCCCACACGGTGAGGCTGCCGGACGGTCCATGACCGGAGCGGGACGTCACGGCAACCCGATGTCCCTGGGCCAGAAACTCTTCAGCGATGGCGAAGCCGATTCCACGGTTACCGCCGGTGACGAGCACTGTTCGAGTCGTTGTCATGATGTTCCTGTCCTGGTGCGCTGGGTATCGTAAATCGGGTTCAAGGAAACACCCGGCAAATTCAAGTTTAAGGCGTGCCACAAAGTAGCCGGGCAGACGTAGTCTTGAAGAGGTGGAGTTTCCACCGTAGACGAACCCGATGGACCTATGAAGCAGCAGTCGATCACCTCCCTCCCCGCCTCCCCCGAGGTTGAACGCCGCAACCGAATGATCAAATACTCGATTGCTATGGGAGTGCGTGTCATCTGCATTGTGCTCATGCTCTTCGTACAAGGTTGGTGGCTCGTGGTCTGCGCGCTCGGCGCCATTCTGCTGCCGTACTTTGCCGTCGTGGTCGCGAACGTGAAAATTTCCCCTCCGGCAGCACAAGTGCTCCGGCCCGGCGGCGTCGAGCTCTACCGCGGCAACGACGAGGTCAAGTGAGTGCTGACGCGGTTGCTGGCGGAAGTCCGATGATAGGTCTGGGTCGACCACTGGAATCATCGACTTGTTCGCGGGCGGACTGCCGCGCTGCAGGAAGGTGGCGGCTGGACTGGCGCAACCCGAGCATCCACTCTGCTGATCGGGTGAAAACCTGGCTGGCCTGCGACGAACACGTGGACTACCTGCGCGAATTCCTGGCCGCACGGGACTTTCCGCTGACGGTGAGCGCACTCGAGACGTGCACGCCGGACTCCCCCGGAGACCAGCGATGACGGGCTGGAAGTTCGCCTTCAGCCGCCGCTGGGCCGGATATCTCGTGCTGACCATGCTGTTCGCCGCGGTCTGCGCCGGGCTGGGGTTCTGGCAGCTGGCCCGCCGCGATGAGGCACTGACCGAGCTGTTCAAGATCGATTCCAACTTCGACTCGAACCCGGTGCCCGTCGCCGAGGCTCTTGAAGACCTGGCCGCCTTCGACGAATCGCAAAAGTGGATGCCGGTGGAACTGACCGGAACCTACCTCACCGCTGACGAGATGCTCGCGCGCAACCGCCCGCTCAACGTGAACCCGGGCTTCGAAGTACTGACCCCGTTGCTGCTTACCGACGGCACGATCTTTATCGTCGACCGCGGCTGGCTGCCCACCGGGCAGGAACAGGATGCTCCTGACACCGTTCCGGCGGCGCCCTCCGGAACGGTCACCGTGGTGGCCCGGCTCAAGGCCAGCGAACCCGATCTGCCCGGCCGCACGGCCAGCGGCAACCAGGTCGCGACCATCAACCTCACTACCATCGCCGAACGACTCAATGCCCCGACCTATACCGGCGCGTACGGCCTGATGGACACCGAGAGCCCCGCGGCGACCGAGAAGCGCCCGGCCGCCGTGCTGAAACCGATCCGCGATGAGGGCCCGCACCTGTCCTATGCGTTCCAGTGGTTCGTATTCGGGCTGCTCGCCTTCATCGGACTCGGCTGGGCCCTGCGCGAAGAATACCGCGCCGTCAATGCTGAGGACCCCGAGGAGCGCGAACGCGCCGAGGAACGCGCCCGCAAGCGCGCGGCGAAGCCACGCAATGATGCCGAGATTGAAGACGAGCTGCTCGACCGGCAACGGGGCTAGCCACCTCAACTCTCGAGCTTGCGCACTTCGCTGGTCGAGCCCGCCGAGACGGCTCCTCAGGCGACGGCGCGGTGGTGCTGCCGAGCCTCGGTCACCTCGTCGAGGAGACCGCGGTACACCCGAACCAGCGACGCAGCCGAACGGTTCCAATCCAGACCGAGGGCATGCTTGCGAGCCGCCAGCGACAGTTCGCGTGCCAGGGTCGGATCGGTCAGGATCTGCGCCATCGCGTCGGCCCAGACCCGCGGATCACGGGATTCCAGGACCAGTCCGGTGATCCCATCGACAACCGCTTCACGCAGGCCACCGGCGGCCGAAGCGACGACGGGAACACCGCTCGCGGCCGCTTCGAGTGCCACCAGACCGTACGTTTCCGAGTGCGAAGGCACGAGCACCAGGCGGGCACCGCGAAACAGTTCAGCCAGGTGCGCATGGGACTGCGGCCCAACAAAGCGGATGCCGGACAGACCGGCCCGTTCGGCGAGCTGTCGGAGCTCCTCAACGTATCCGGAGTAGTCGACCGAGGCATCACCGGCAACAACTAGGTCGGGACGCAGGCCCGCCGGCAGTGCCGCAATGGCCTGAATCGCCAGATCAAGGCCCTTCAGTGGCTGCAGACGCGCGGCGACGACGGCGTAACCGCGGTCGGCCGCGCTGCCGGCGGGCTGGCGTTTGGGTGAGAACAGGTTGCTGTCCACCCCCGGAAGCACGATGTTGGTTCGGCTCGCCGAGCCGCCGAGCCGCCCGGAAATCGTGGCGGCCTCCGCCGCACTGATCGCCACCAGCGCGTCGGACTCCCGCGCCAGCCGCGCTTCTCCGCGCATCCGTCCCGGTGATTCGGCGCGTTCTCCGGCCGAAAGCGGGGACGCATCATCCGCTGCAATGCTATGGAAACTCTGAACGTGCGGGACGCGCCAGTTGCGGGCGACGGGAAGCGCTGCCATGCCGGAAAACCAGTGATGCGAGTGGATGATGTCGACCGGCTCGAGCGCGTTGAGCCGGTCGGAGAACTCATCGATATAGTTCTCGTGCGTGCCCTTGGACAGCGCTCGGGCGGGCCCGGCGGCCAGAAACCGCAGCGTGAGGCCCTCGGCGAGCTGTTGCGTTTCGGGCTGATCCGCCGCTGACCGCCGAGTCAGAATCGTCACACGGTGTCCGAGGGCGGCCAGCTGCTCAGCCTGATGCCGCACGACGACGTTCATACCGCCCGCATCGCCGGAGCCAGGGTCCGTGCCCGGCGAGGTATGCAGGCAGACCAGCGCGATGCGCAGTGGCGTTCTCATCGATATCACGCTCTAGTCCTTTTGCCTGGGTCACCGACAGGTGACCGGGTCACGGAATTGGTTAAGACAGCTCGATCAGGTCGAGGTAGTCCTTGTTCCAGTGGTCCTCTGTGCCCTCGGGCATGATCAGGACGCGCTCGGGGTTGAGCGCCTGCACGGCGCCCTCATCGTGGCTGACCAGAACGACGGCGCCGGCGTAGTGGGCGAGGGCGTCGAGGATCTCTTCGCGGCTGGCCGGGTCGAGGTTGTTAGTGGGCTCATCGAGCAGCAGCACGTTGGCACCGGAGACCACGATCATGGCCAGGGCCAGACGGGTCTTCTCGCCGCCGGAGAGTACGCCGGCCGCCTTGTTCGAGTCATCGCCGGTGAACAGGAACGAACCGAGCACCCGACGTGCTTCCATCTCAGTGATGCTTGGCGAGGAAGAGACCATGTTCTCGAGTACCGAACGCTTCACGTCGATGGTTTCATGTTCCTGGGCGTAGTAACCGATGCGCAAACCGTGACCGGGTTCGATCGAACCGGTGTCGGATTCGTCGACGCCGGCGAGCATGCGCAGCAGGGTGGTCTTTCCGGCACCGTTGAGGCCAAGGATGACGACCTTGGATCCGCGGTCGATCGCGAGGTCGACGGCGGTGAAGATTTCGAGGGAACCATAGCTCTTCGAGAGGTCCTTGGCCATGAGCGGTGTGCGACCACACGGTGCTGGCTCGGGGAAGCGCAGTTTGGCAACGCGTTCAACGGCACGCACGGCGTCGAGGCCGGAGAGCAGCTTCTCGGCCCGGGCAACCATTTGGTGGGCTGCGGCGGCCTTGCTGGCTTTGGCCCCGAACTTCGCGGCCTGCAGCTGCAGGGTCGACGCCTTTTTCTCAGCGTTTGAGCGTTCCTTCTTGCGGCGGTCGGCATCCGCTGTGCGCTGGAGGAGGTAGTTCTTCCAATTCATGTTGTAGATGTCGATCATCATGCGGTTCGCATCGAGGTAGAAGACCCGGTTGACCGTTTCGCCGACGAGTTCGATGTCGTGGCTGATGATGATGCAGCCGCCCTTGTAGTTCTTGACGAACTCGCGCAGCCACGCCACCGAGTCGGCGTCGAGGTGGTTGGTGGGCTCGTCAAGGATCATCATCTCGGCGGCCGAGAACAGGATGCGAGCGAGTTCGATGCGACGACGCTGGCCACCGGAGAGGGTGCTCAAAGCCTGGTCGAGAATATGGTCCGGCAGTTTCAGGTTGCTGGCAATCGATGCGGCTTCGGCTTCGGCGGCGTAGCCGCCAAGCCCGTTGAACTCATCGGTCAGACGCCCGTACTTCTTCATGGCGGCGGCGGCGATCTTGGGATCGGGATCGGCCATGGCCATGCTGGACTCCTGCATGCCCAGGGCAATGGTGCCGAGGCCGCGGGCGTCCAGAATGCGCGTGCGGGCAAGCATGCTCGGGTCGCCCGCGCGCGGGTCCTGCGGCAGGTAGCCGATCTCGCCGGAGTGGCTGATCGAACCCTTGGTCGGGTTTGTCTCCCCGGCGAGGGTCTTCGTCAGCGTCGTCTTGCCGGCACCGTTACGGCCGACGAGGCCGATCTTGTCGCCGCTCGCGACGCGGAAGTTGACGCCCTCCATGAGCACGCGGGCTCCAACGCGGATTTCGAGATCTTGCACGTTGAGCACAGCAATAGTCCATTCGAAGTGTTTGTACGGGTGTGAAGTGTGGGTGGGCCAGAGCGGTCCAACTCACTAGTATATTTGCCCTCAGGCTGTGCTCGGCACACGGCGCCTACAGTAGGGACGCCAGGAGCGACTTTTCCAGCCAATTCAGGTACGCCTCAGTCGACCAGCCGAGGGACAGCACGAGGGTACGAAACGTGTGCGGGTGGGCCAGCGCCCACATCGTCGCGGCCGCCTCGTGGTCGCTGATGCCACCGCGCAGTCCGCGCTTTTCCCGAAGCGCAGCCGCTACTTCGCCGAAGCCGTGCAGCCGGGCAGCGTCCCGCTTCTGCTCGAACTCCCCCACGTCCGGATCGACAACGGCCGCTTCGCTGACAATGCGCAGAATGCCCGAGGTGCGCTCATTCACGAGCGCACTTGACCGGGCCAGAATGCGAATGACCTCGGTCGCCGTTCGCGCCTCGGCAATGCGTTCGCGTGTGGCCCCCGATAGCAACGCCGGTGCCCCCGGTTCCGCGGCCACTCGATCAAGAACCGCCGCGAGTAATTCCGCCTTCGACCCCACGGAGTTGTAGATGGTCTGCACCACCACGCCAGCCTCCGCCGCGATCGCCGCAACCGAGGTGCCCACGTATCCGCGCTCGAGCATGAGGCGCCCCGCCGCCATAACAATCTCCGCCCGCGTACTCGCCGCCTGTGCCGCCCGCCGCCTCACGGCCCCGCTTTCCCCTGTATCCATACAATTAGTATACCGTTCTACTGAATAGAAACCTTTTCTAAAGGGAATGTTTTGCGGCTCCCGCTGGACAGAGACCAAAGGCCCCACCTGCGGTGCAGGCGGGGCCTTCAAGATAGAACTAGAGCTACATAGCGAAGCCGAGAGCTCGCATCATGTCGCGACCATCGTCGGTGATCTTCTCCGGACCCCACGGCGGCATCCAGACCCAGTTGATGCGGAACTGGTCGACGACGCCATCGAGAGCCTCCGCCGTCTGCTCCTCGATCACATCGGTCAGCGGGCAGCCGGCCGAGGTGAGCGTCATGTGTACAATGAGCGCGTCATTCTCGTCGTCCCAGCCGAGGTCATAGATGAGTCCGAGGTCGACGACGTTGATGCCGAGCTCCGGGTCCATGACGTCCTTGAGAGCCTCTTCGATTTCGTCGAAGCGGGCCGGACTGAGTGTTGAGACCATACCGCTAGCCTACGTTCGACGGGACGAGAAAGCGATCGTAACCTTCGTCCTCGAGGCGGTCGGCGAGCTCGGGGCCGCCCTGTTCGGCGATCCGACCGTTGACGAAGACGTGCACGAAGTCGGGGTGGATGTAGCGCAGGATGCGCGTGTAGTGCGTGATAAGCAGCAGTCCAAGGCCGGTGTTGGCCTTGGCCCGGTTAACGCCCTCGGAGACGATCTTGAGCGCGTCAACGTCGAGGCCGGAGTCGGTCTCGTCGAGCACGGCGAACTTGGGCTTGAGAAGTTCAAGCTGCAGGATCTCGTTGCGCTTCTTCTCTCCACCGGAGAAGCCCTCGTTGACGTTGCGCTCGGCGAAAGCCTTGTCCATGCGCAGGTTGGCCATCGACTGACGCACATCCTTGATCCAGGTGCGGATCGGCGGGGCCTCACCCTCGATGGCCGTCTTCGCGGTGCGGAGGAAGTTGGTGACGGTGACCCCGGGAATCTCGACCGGGTACTGCATGGCGAGGAAAAGACCGGCGCGCGCTCGGGCATCCACTGTCATTTTGAGTACTTCGACGCCGTCGAGCAGAATAGAGCCACTCTCGACGTGATACTTGGGGTGGCCAGCGATCGTGTAGGCGAGGGTGGACTTGCCGGAGCCGTTCGGGCCCATGATGGCGTGGATTTCGCCCTCGTTGATGGTGAGATTGACGCCGCGCAGAATCTGCTTGGTGCCATGGTCGGTCTCGACGCTGACGTGCAGGTCGATGATTTCAAGAACAGACATGAATGTCGTATCCCTTTCTAAATTCTAAGAATGAGCTGGCGAGGCGGTCGGTGATTGAGAAAAAATCAGACCGTGACGGTGACGGAAGGATCGACGAAGACGAAACCGTCGATGAGTTCAACGTTGTAAACCGGGACCGGGTCGTAGGCCGGCAGGGACAGCGGCTTGCCCGTGGTGAGGGAGAACATCGAGCCGTGGGCCCAGCACTCGAGTGTCTGGCCTTCCACGAATCCCTCGGACAGGGAGATGTCGCCGTGCGTGCAGGTGTCGCCGATGGCGAACACGTCGCCGGCTGCGTCACGCACGAGAGCGATGGCGACGCCATCGATTTCAATCTTGACGGCCTGGTTTACTTCGAGCTCATCGAGAGCGCAGATCTTCGTTGCGGCCATGCTTACTTGTCGTCCGTTCCAATAAGTTCGGCCTCGATTGCGAGTTGCAACCGTGCTTCGAGTTCGGGAGAACCAATCTGCTGCACGACCTCGGTGAGGAACCCGCGCACGACGAGCCGACGTGCTTCCTCCTCGCTGATGCCGCGAGACTGAAGGTAGAACAGCTGCTCGTCGTCGAACCGTCCGGTGGCACTGGCGTGACCGGCACCCACGATATCGCCGGTTTCGATCTCCAGGTTCGGGATGGAATCGGCGCGAGTGCCCTCGCTGAGCACGAGGTTGCGGTTCTGCTCGTAGCTGTCGGTTCCAGCGGCCTTGTTGCCGATCAGCACGTCGCCGATCCAGACCGTGCGGGCGTCCTGGCCCTGCAGCGCGCCCTTGTAGTTGACTCGGCTGCGGCTCTTCGGGGCATCGTGGAAGACGTACACCTGCTGCTCAAGGTGCTGGCCGGCATCAGCAAAGTAGAGCCCGAGGAGCAGCGCATCGGAGCCGGGACCGGCCAGACGCACGGACGGGTTGACCCGCACGATGCTGCCGCCGAGAGAAACCACGACGTGCTTCAGACGGGCGTCACGACCAATGGATGCGAAATGGTTGGCCAGGTGCACCGCCGAGTCGTCCCATTCCTGCACCGAGACGACCGTGAGGTTGGCGGACTCGCCGAGGATGATCTCAACGTTCTCGCTCAGCCGGGCGTCGCCGGTGTTCGCCAGAATGACCGTGGCCTGGCTGAACGGCTTGGCCTCGATGATGGTGTGGGCGCCGCGGGCGGACCTGCCCAGTGCGGATCGCGTGACCGTGATCTCCTTGGCTTCTTCACCGCTCACCGTGATGGCGAGGGCGTCGTCGAAGACGCCCCAGGCGTTCGCTGCGGCGCGTTCTTCCGGCAGACCGGCGGTGCCGATACGGGCATCCGTTCTGGGAACCCACTCGACAGAAACATCCGTTGAGGGAGTGGACTCGATCTGGTAGCGCGAGCCGTCGAGCGAACCGGCGGTGAGGTCGGTGAATTTCGAGACGGGCGAGTGCTTCCAGACGGCTTCGCGACCAGTGACGGTCTCGAAGTCAGCGACCTTGACGCTCTTGAAACGATCCGATCGGGTTTGTACCGGCACGTAGCCGAAACGTCCGTCGGAGTGTTTCTTGATTCCGTGCTGACCGGCCGGCAGAACCGACTCGGGCGCGGGTGTGGATGATTCGGGCACAGTTGTTGACGCGCTCTTCGAAAGCGCTGAAGCGGCGGACATTTAGCCGACGGATCCTTCCATGCCCATTTCAATGAGCTTGTTGAGTTCGAGGGCGTACTCCATCGGGAGCTCCCGGGCGATCGGTTCGATGAATCCGCGAACGATCATGGCCATGGCCTCGTCTTCGGGCATGCCGCGGCTCATCAGGTAGAAGAGCTGCTCGGCGCTGACCCGGGAGACGGTGGCCTCGTGACCGAGCTGCACGTCGTCGACGCGAATGTCGATGGACGGGTAGGTGTCGGAGCGCGACGAGGTATCGACGAGGAGTGCGTCGCAGCGCACGGTGTTGGCGGAGTGGTGCGCGGAGGCATCCATTCGAACCTCACCGCGGTATCCGCTGCGCCCGCCACCGCGAGCGATGGACTTGGAGACGATCGACGATTGCGTGTACGGAGCCATGTGGATCATCTTGGCGCCGGCATCCTGGTGCTGGCCGGGGCCAGCGAAAGCCACCGAGAGCGTCTCGCCCTTGGCGTGCTCGCCCATCAGGTAGATGGACGGGTACTTCATGGTGACCTTGGAACCGATGTTGCCGTCGATCCACTCCATCGTCGCGCCTTCGCCGGCTGTGGCCCGCTTGGTGACGAGGTTGTAGACGTTGTTCGACCAATTCTGGATGGTCGTGTACCGAACGCGGGCGTTCTTCTTCACGACGATCTCGACCACGGCGGAGTGCAGTGAATCGGACTTGTAGATCGGGGCCGTGCAGCCCTCGATGTAGTGAACGTAGCTGCCCTCGTCGGCGATGATCAGCGTGCGCTCGAACTGGCCCATGTTCTCGGTATTGATGCGGAAGTAGGCCTGGAGGGGAATTTCAACGTGCACGCCCGGGGGGACGTAGACGAAGGATCCGCCGGACCAGACGGCCGTGTTGAGCGCGGCGAACTTGTTGTCGCCGGAGGGAATGATGGTGCCGAAGTACTCCTCGAAGAACTCCGGGTGTTCCTTGAGCGCTGTGTCAGTGTCCATGAAGATGACGCCCTGAGCTTCGAGCTCTTCGTTGATCTGGTGGTAAACGACTTCAGACTCGTACTGGGCCGCGACACCGGAGACGAGGCGCTGACGCTCGGCCTCGGGGATACCGAGCTTCTCGTAGGTGTTCTTGATGTCGTCGGGCAGGTCTTCCCAGGTCTGGGCCTGCTTCTCCGTGGACCGCACGAAGTACTTGATGTTGTCGAAGTCGATCTCGGAGAGGTCGGCGCCCCAGGTGGGCATGGGCTTGCGTTCGAACAGCTGAAGTGCCTTCAGTCGTCGCTGCAGCATCCAATCCGGCTCGGATTTCAGGTTCGAGATGTCAGTGACAACCTCGGGAGAAATACCACGACGAGCGGATGCTCCGGCCTTGTCTGAGTCGGCCCACCCGAATTCGTAGGTGCCGATCCCCTCAAGGTCGGGACGGTCTAGCAGGACATCCGACATATTAACCTCTTCTCTACCCATCACAACCCGGATATTAGTCCGGTCATTCCCACGGTGCCTCCAACGGAGACGGGGGAACGGGTTGTCTGGACAGCTACGTTGCGTACCTAGAATATTCATGGAACATCGCGATGAACCCGAGCCATACGGCCCGAATTGAAATCCTACGATCGGATGACCGTGGGAAGGACTTCCATGAGATCCCAATTCTACAGGTTGATCAGCGGGATTCGCGTGCTTACGGGTCGATTCACATCTGAACCCGGCACGATGACAAGGCACGAGAACATGAGCAAGACAGAGAAAGCAGAATCGGTGAATCGGTGAATCGCAATAATCAGGGCTTGTCCAGTGCCATCGTCACACTGGTTCGGGTCGTCGCTCACCGAATTCACGTCTGGTTGCCCAGCACCATGGACGGACGTATCCGCGTGGCCGCGTGGCTGTCACTCGTGACGGAGATCCTGATCGTCGGCACCGGGGGTGCCGTACGCCTCACCGGTTCCGGACTGGGCTGCCCGACCTGGCCGACCTGCGTCGCCGGGTCGCTCGTGCCGACGCCGGAGATGGGGCTGCACGGCGTCATTGAATTCGGCAACCGCATGATGACCGGGTTGATCGGAATTATTGCGATCGCGGCCATCGTGCTGCTCTGGCGCTTACGCACGGAGCGCAAGGATCTGTTCATCCTCGCCGTGATTCTCGGTTTCGGCGTTCTCGCGCAGGCGCTGGTCGGCGGCGTCACCGTGCTGACCGGTCTCAACCCGTTCATCGTCGGTTTTCACTTCATGGCCTCGCTGATCATGGTGTGCATCGCCACCGTGCTGGTGCACCGGGTCTACCTCCCGTCGGGGCCGCGCGCCCTCGTCGTACCGGTCGGCTTCGCCGGGCTCGCCCATGCCACGAGTTTCGTGGTGGCACTGACCGTGGTGATGGGAGTCGTGACCACCGCCTCCGGACCGCATTCGGGTGACGCCGAGGCTGGTCGTACTGGGTTCAACGCTGAGTTGCTCGAGCACCTGCATGCCTGGCCGGGCTACGCGACGCTGGTCTTGACGATCGTGCTGCTCGCGGCATCCGTTCGAGGCAAGCTGCCCGTGCGTAAGTTCGTCGTCACGTTACTCGTGGTCGAGCTTGTCCAGATTGTGGTCGGCTTGCTGCAGGCAAACCTGGGCCTGCCGCCGGTGCTTGTCGGGCTGCACATGGTGCTCGCCTGCGTGCTCGCCGCGGCGATGACCGCCGTCGTGCTGAACCTCAAGGCTCCGAGCACCCTCACGGACCGGGTACCCGAAACGACGCGCGAGCGCGCTCGCAGCTAACTGAACACGATCGAGAGTCGCGAGACAACACCTTCGCCCCACGGACACGCCCTGGCACGGGCGAGACGACACATTCGGCCCTGTGAGCTGCTTTGAATTGGCCGAATACGTCATCTCACGCGCATGAAGGAGCCGAAGATGGCACCTCCCGGCGCAGCGCACATACCCCGATCGGGAATTGCCGCGCGGCACTCCCCCGACAGTGGCCGCCGGTGTATTCTCCAGACATGCACCTCGCGCCGGGAGCCAAGTCGAAGCCGCCAGACGACGCGGGGCGCCTCGCCCTGTTCGGTCCGCCGGTGTTCGGCTTCGTGCCGCAACGGCGCATTCAGGAACGCAGCTGGAGTTGGTACTGCAATCACGGCCGCACACTCGAAGCGCAGGCCCATTACTGGCTCGCCGATCCCGCGGGCAATTTCTGGTTCGAGGATTCGCCGGCCGGCCCGATCGGCATCGCCGAATTGCGCGGATTCGTCTTCACCGACGTGCCGGGTTCAACAAATCGAGGCGGAGACCCCATTCGTGATGCACTCAACCAGCACTTGCAATACATCGTGATGAACTATGCCAAGAATCCCTACGAGTTCGGGTCTGAACTCTGGGCCGGACGGCACACGCAGCAGCAGGCGGAGATCGAGCTCGCGCTGGCGCACCGATCGAACCTGATCGTCGACGACACGGCCCTGCCGGCCATCACCGTGACGGCCTCCGATTTCACAGGTACCGCGATGGCCCTGGCCGGACGCGTGGTCACGATCGTAATTCACTCGGCTGACGTCAGAAAAATTGACACCCGGCTCACTCGCCGGGTCTGATTACGCGCCGGGACTTGTTACTCGACGGGCCTGACTACTCGACGGGCCTGAGCTTTCAGACTAGAACGGCAGCAGCGGATCGACGCCGACGGCCACGAACAGCAGGGTCAGGTAGGCGATCGAGCCGTGGAAGACGCGCATTGGCGATACGTGCTCGTGCCGGATGGCCAGGCTGTACAGGCGGTGCGTCTCGTAGATGAACCAGCCGCCGGTGACGAGCGCGACGAAGGTGTACAGCAGCCCCATGTCGGCGATCGGGATCAGCAGCAGCGAGCAGGCGACGGTGGCCCAGGCGTACAGGATGACCTGCAGTCCCACCTGGGCGCGGCCACGCACCACGGCGAGCATCGGCACGCCGGCGGCCTGGTAGTCGGCGCGGTACTTCATCGACAATGGCCAGTAGTGCGGCGGCGTCCACAAGAAGATGATCATGAACAGAATGACCGGCGGCCACGACAGGTCGCCAGTCACGGCGGCCCAACCGATCAGCACGGGCATGCACCCGGCCACACCGCCCCAGACGATGTTCTGCGGGGTGCGACGCTTGAGAATGATCGTGTAAAAAACTACGTAGAGCAAAATGGCACCGAACGACAGTGCGGCGGCGAGCCAGTTGGTCAGCAGTCCCAGCCAGAGAATGGATGCCGCGCCTAACGCCCACGCAAAGATCAAGGCTTCCCGGTCACTCAGTTCACCGGTGACGAGCGGACGGTTCTTCGTGCGCTTCATCAGGCGGTCGATATCGCGATCGAGGTAGCAGTTGAACGCTCCAGCGGAACCAGCGCTGAGGGCTCCGCCCACGAGAGTCGCCAGGATCAGCCAGAGGCTGGGGATGCCCCGTTCGGCGAGCAGCATCGTGGGTGCGGTTACTACCAGGAGCAATTCGACGACTCGCGGTTTAGTCAGGGAGATATAAGCCTTGAGGGTGCGCTTCACTGTGCGCGGTCCGCTTAGGACCGGGGTCTTCAGGGCGACGTTCATTGTTCCTCTAACGCTAGGCAAGTCTTTTTAGTGTAGGTCACCCACTGCCCCTTCCCGACATTGGACATGTCACGTCATATAGAGCGTCCCGCCGCAATCTTCCCTATACTTATATTGCTCCCCACAGTGAATCAGTAGTTCGGCGAGCCCCCGGGTGGGAGATGGCAGCACCAGCAGGCCAACTCGCTGGGGGTGACATTCCACCTGCAGTCTCGCGTCAGGATGGCGCGGCCCCGCAGTGTGAGACGGTTGCCGACACTTGCACATCTATCAAAGGATGGGTTGAGCTCAACCCGCCTTCGCTTCAATGAAGGGTTACGTGACGTGGCAGCTTTCCAATGGGATTCCATTGACGATCAGGCGGTTAACACCGCACGCATTCTCGCGGCTGACGCCGTTGAAAAGGTGGGGAACGGGCATCCGGGCACCGCGATGAGCCTCGCTCCCGCCGCCTACCTGTTGTTTCAGAAGATCATGCGCCGGGACCCGGCCGACAACGACTGGCTCGGTCGCGACCGTTTCATTCTCTCGGTCGGCCACAGCTCGCTCACGCAGTACGTGCAGTTGTACCTCGGCGGCTACGGTCTCGAGCTTGAAGACCTCAAGTCCCTCCGCACCTGGGGATCCAAGACCCCCGGCCACCCGGAATACGGCCACACCGACGGTGTCGAGATCACGACCGGCCCCCTCGGCCAGGGACTGGCCTCCGCCGTCGGCTTCGCCTACGCCTCACGCTTCGAGCGTGGCCTGTTCGATCCGGATGCCGCTACCGGCGCCAGCCCGTTCGACCATTTCGTCTACGTCATCGCCGGCGACGGCGACCTGCAGGAAGGCATCACGAGCGAGGCATCCTCTCTCGCCGGCCACCAGCAGCTCGGCAACCTGATCGCGATCTACGACAGCAACCAGATCTCCATCGAAGACGACACCAATATCGCCTTCACCGAAGACGTCGCCGCGCGCTATGCCGCCTATGACTGGCACGTGCAGACGGTGGACTGGAAGAAGACGGGCTCCTACGTCGAAGACGTCGCCGAGCTCAACGCAGCCATCACGGCCGCCCAGAACGAAACCGGCAAGCCCAGCCTGATCATTCTCAAGACGATCATCGGCTGGCCGAGCCCGAAGAAGCAAAACACCGGCAAGATCCACGGCTCCGCGCTCGGCGCCGAAGAGCTCGCCGGCGTCAAGACCATTCTCGGCTTCGACCCGGAGAAGACCTTCGACGTCGCCCCCGCGGTCATCGCCCACACCCGACTGGCCCTCGATCGCGGCGTCACCGCGCACGCCGAGTGGACCGTGCAGTTCGATGCGTGGGCTGTAGCCAACCCCGAGCGCAAGATTCTGCTCGACCGCGTGCTCGCTGGCGATCTGCCCGACGGCGTCGACGAGGCCCTCCCGGTCTTTCCCGGCGGCACCGCGGTATCGACCCGCGCGGCGTCCGGCAAGGTGCTCACCGCCCTCGGCGGCGTCATCCCCGAACTGTGGGGCGGCTCAGCCGACCTTGCCGAATCCAACAACACCACTATCGGCGGCGCTGCCTCGTTTATTCCGAGTGAGCACTCCACCGGTGAATGGAGCGGCAACGAGTACGGACGGGTGCTGCACTTCGGCATTCGCGAGCATGCCATGGCCGCCATTCTCAACGGCATCGTGCTGCACGGCAACACCCGCCCGTTCGGCGGCACCTTCCTCATCTTCAGCGACTACATGCGCCCCGCGGTACGTCTGGCCGCACTGATGAAGGCTCCGTCGATCTTCGTCTGGACCCACGACTCCGTCGCCCTCGGCGAAGACGGCCCGACCCACCAGCCGATCGAACAACTCGCAACCCTGCGCGCCATTCCCGGACTCGACGTGGTTCGCCCCGGCGACGCCAACGAAACTGCCTGGGCCTGGAAGACCATTCTGGAACGCCGTAATGGTCCGGCCGGCATCGCGCTGACCCGCCAGAACATTCCGGTCTACGAGCGCGGTGAGGGCGCAGCATCCGCTGAAATATTCGCCTCGGCCAAGAACGTCGCCCGCGGCGCCTACGTGCTGGCCGAAGCGGCCGGTGGAACCCCGGACGTCATTTTGATCGGTACCGGTTCCGAGGTGCAGTTGGCCGTGGACGCCCGCGCCCAGCTCGCCCTCGAAGGCATCAACGCCCGCGTGGTCAGCGCACCCTGCCTGGAATGGTTCGAAGAGCAAAGCAGCGACTACCGCGAATCGGTGTTGCCCGCAGCCGTCACCGCACGGGTATCCGTCGAGGCCGGCCTCGCGCTGACCTGGCGCGGCTACGTCGGCGATGCCGGCCGCAGCATCTCAATCGAGCACTTCGGTGCATCCGCTGATTACCAGACGCTGTTCCGCGAATTCGGAATCACCACTGAAGCAGTCGTCGCCGCCGCCAAGGAATCAATTAGCGCAGCGTGACGTTGTCCCGTACGTATCGATCAGTACTGCGGGCCAACATCAGTTGCACCATGCCTCTCCACTGAACCGCTACAGTATCGCTGCCTGACGGCAGCATTTATAGGAGATTTTAGAAATGACTACCCCCTCCCCCCTCGCCCAGCTGTCCGCCGCCGGCGTCAGCATCTGGCTCGACGACCTGTCCCGCGAGCGCATCAAGTCCGGCGGTCTGCAGGACCTGATTAAGAACAGCAACGTCGTTGGCGTCACCACCAACCCGACCATCTTCGCCGGAGCCCTCGCCAAGGGCGAGGCCTACACCGAGCAGGTAGCGACCCTGGCCGCCGCTGGCACGAACGTCACCGACGCCGTCTTCGCCATCACCACGGACGACGTTGCCGCCGCCTGCGACATCTTCCGCCCGGTCTACGACGCGACCCAGGGCCAGGACGGCCGCGTCTCGATCGAGGTCGAGCCGAGCCTGGCCCGAAACGCCGCCGGCACGGTCGCCGAGGCCCAGCAGCTCTGGAAGAAGGTCAACCGCCCCAACGCGATGATCAAGATTCCCGCGACGGTCGAAGGGCTCGAAGCCATCACGGCGACCATCGCCTTGGGTATCAGCGTCAACGTCACCCTGATCTTCAGCCTCGAGCGTCACCGCCAGGTCATCAACGCCTACCTGGCTGGGCTCGAGCAGGCCAACGCTGCCGGCATCGACCTCTCCACCATTCACTCGGTTGCGTCGTTCTTCGTGTCGCGCGTTGACTCCGAGATCAACACCCGCCTCGAGGCCATCGGAACCCCCGAAGCCCTCGCTCTGAAGAGCAAGGCCGGCGTCGCCAACGCACAGCTTGCTTACCAGGTCTACGAGCAGGCATTCAGCAGTGAGCGTGCCCTCGGCCTGATCAAGGCCGGCGCCACCAAGCAGCGCCCGCTCTGGGCCTCGACCGGCGTCAAGGATGCCAGCTTGCCCGACACCCTGTATGTGACCGAACTGGTTGCCCCGGAGGTCGTCAACACGATGCCCGAGAAGACCATGATGGCTGCAGCGGACCACGGCGTCATCCCAGCCGACTCGGTCACCGGCTCTTACGCCGCCGCGAACGCCGTGCTCGACGCACTGGCCGCGCAGGGCGTGTCATACGACGACGTCACCCGTCTGCTCGAAGAAGAGGGTCTCTCCAAGTTCGAGGTGTCCTGGAACGAACTGCTCGACACCGTACAGACGGCCCTCACCGCCGCAGCGACCACCGCGGTCGTTTAATGAGCTTTCGTATCTCGGTGAGTGGCTCAGCGGCCGATGCCGTGCGCGCCACCGTACCGACGCTGGTGACGGATCTCGTCGCCTCCGGCATCACCGGCCTCAACCCGGCGCTGTGGGGGCCGGAGGCGGAAGCCGAGGCCGCACTGCGCCTCGGCTGGACCGAATCCGTCGTGGTGTCCAGGCCGCTCGTGGCCGAGATTCTGGAGTTGCGGGCCACCCTGCAGGCGCGCGGCGTCACCCAGATCGCCCTCGCCGGAATGGGCGGATCGTCGCTCGCCCCCGAGGTCATCACTCGCACGGCTGGCGTGAACCTCACCGTTCTCGACGCGACCGACCCCGGCCAGGTGCTCGCTGCCCTGAACGACAACCTCGTGGGCACCGCTCTCGTGGTTTCGTCGAAGAGCGGCTCGACCGTCGAAACCGACAGCCAGCGCCGCGTGTTTGAGCGTGCGTTTCGTGCCATTGGAATCGATCCAGCCGAACGCATCGTCGTGGTGACCGATCCAGGATCGCCACTCGAGGCATCCGCTCTCGCGGACGGTTATCGCGTCTTCAACGCCGATCCCAACGTGGGCGGTCGTTACTCCGCACTGACCGCGTTCGGCCTCGTACCCTCGGGCCTGGCGGGCGTTGACATCGGTGCGCTTCTCGACGAAGCAGAGTCCATCTCACTGGCCCTGGCCGTCGACTCCCCAGAGAACCCGGGGCTCGTGCTCGGAGCGGCGATCGCCGCGACCAGCCCGCGCCGCGACAAGCTCGCCATCGTCTCGGACGGCACCCACATTGTGGGCTTCGCCGACTGGGTCGAACAGCTCATCGCAGAATCGACCGGCAAGCTCGGCACCGGCATTTTGCCGGTTGTGCTCGAACTGGATGCCCCGGAATTGACCGAAGCGCTTCCCGATGTGCAACTCGTGCGGGTCGTCGCTGACGCCGGCACCGAGTTGTTCAGCGAAACCGGCGACGAGATCCGCGTCAGCGGAACCCTCGGTGCACAGTTTCTGGTCTGGGAATACGCGACCGTTGTCGCCGGGCGCCTGCTGGGTATCAACCCGTTCGACCAGCCAGACGTTGAATCCGCGAAGATCGCGACCCGCGGTCTGCTGGACGCCCGCCCCGCACCGGAACCCGCCGCGTTCATCGCTGACGGTATCGAAGTGCGCGGCACGCCACACATCATCGGTGCCGCTAGCGACCTCGCCTCGGCCGTTGATGCACTGCTCGAGGAGCTCGGCCCCAACGGTTATGTGGCCGTGCAGGCCTACGTCGACCGGCTGGCACTGCCCGAGCTGGCCGAGGTTCGCAATAAGCTCGCCGCGCTCTCCAAGCGCCCGGTGACCTTCGGCTGGGGACCGCGTTTTCTGCACTCCACCGGTCAGTTCCACAAGGGGGGAACGGCAACCGCCGTCTTCCTGCAGATTCTGGCCACGCCGGCCGAGGACCTCGACATTCCCGAGCGTCCGTTCACCTTTGGTGAGCTCATTCAGGCGCAGGCCAGCGGAGACGCGAGCGTGCTCGCCGAGCACGGCCGGCCCGTGCTGACACTGACGCTGACCCAGCCGAAGCAGAACATCAGCACGCTTTTCGACGCCCTAAGCTAACCAATCGGGGTTCCCCTCGGCGACCGGCCGCGAGGAACCCCACCCGCTTGCGCATCACCCCATTTTTTGTGTCCTTAATTTTCTGTACTGTCCCGTCAAAGGAGCTGCATGTCCCCGGTGGAAATTACCCCGGAGTTTAATCCGCTCAGGTCGCCGTCCGACTATCGTCTGAATCGAATCGCCGGGCCGTCCAGCCTCGTGATCTTCGGCGTCACCGGTGACCTCGCGCGCAAGAAACTCATGCCCGCGGTCTATGACCTCGCCAACCGGGGGCTGCTGCCGCCCGGCTTTGCCCTGGTGGGCTTCGCCCGCCGCGACTGGGACAACGAGGACTTCATGCAGGTTGTGCATGACGCCGTCAAGGAACACGCTCGCACCGACTTTCACGAAGATGTCTGGGCGCAGCTGGCCGAAGGCATCCGTTTCGTTTCGGGCACCTTTGACGATGACGAGGCGTTCGCTCGATTGACGCAAACCATTGACGAGCTGGACCGAGAACGCGGAACGATGGGCAACCATGCGTTCTACCTCGCCATTCCGCCAAAGGCGTTTCCCCTCGTCACCGAGCAGTTGCGCCGTTCCGGCCTGGCCGAGCAGAAGAACGGCCAGTGGCGACGTGTCGTCATCGAGAAACCGTTCGGGAGCGACCTGAAAACGGCCCGTGAGCTCAACGATGTCGTCGAGTCGGTCTTTCCACCCGACTCCGTCTTTCGCATCGACCACTACCTTGGCAAGGAGACGGTGCAGAATATTCTGGCGCTGCGATTCGCCAACGAGATGTTCGAACCGCTGTGGAACGCCAACCACGTCGAGCACGTGCAGATCACCATGGCCGAAGACATCGGTGTCGGCGGGCGGGCGGGCTACTACGACGGTATCGGCGCGGCTCGCGACGTGATTCAGAACCACCTACTGCAGCTGCTCGCGCTCACCGCCATGGAAGAGCCGATCTCCTTCGACGCCGCCGACCTGCGCGCGGAGAAAGAAAAGGTGCTCGCCTCGGTGCGGCTCCCCGCCGACCTCGGCCTCGGTACCGCCCGCGGGCAGTACGCCGGCGGCTGGCAGGGCGGCGAAAAGGTCGTCGGTTTTCTCGACGAAGACGGGATGAACCCGGACTCGGTCACCGAAACCTATGCTGCCATGCGCTTGACGATCGACACCCGACGTTGGGCTGGCGTTCCGTTCTATCTGCGCGCCGGCAAGCGCCTCGGACGTCGCGTGACCGAAATTGCCGTGGTCTTCAAGCGTGCCCCCCAATACCTGTTCGCGCCCGGCCAGACGGCCGAACTCGGACACAATGCCCTCGTGATTCGCGTGCAGCCGGACGAAGGCGTCACCATCCGGTTCGGCTCGAAGGTTCCGGGAGTGGTCATGCAGGTTCGCGACGTGACCATGGACTTCGGCTACGGGCACGCCTTCACCGAGGCCAGCCCTGAGGCCTACGAGCGACTCATCCTTGACGTCCTCCTGGGCGACCCGCCGTTGTTCCCCCGCCATGAAGAGGTCGAGCTGTCCTGGAAGATTCTGGACCCGGTGGAAGAATACTGGGCCACCCAGGGCCAGCCGGAACAATACCGCCCCGGTACCTGGGGCCCCACATCCGCTGACGACCTATTGGCCCGCGACGGCCGCACCTGGAGGCGACCATGATCGTCGATCTGCCCAACACGACCACCGCGAAGATCTCCAAGGCGCTCGTGCGCATCCGCGAGGAGGGTGGCGCGGTCGCCCTCGGGCGAGTGCTGACGCTGATCATCGCCTCCACCCTCGGACACGAAGAGGAAGCCATTGAAGCCGCCAACGATGCCTCGCGGGAACACCCCATGCGAGTCATCGTCGTGTCGACCCAGGACAACGATGAGACGGATGCGACTGCTCGCGTCGATGCGGAAATTCGCGTCGGCGGGGATGCCGGCGCGAGCGAGGTCATCGTTCTGCGCGTCTACGGTGATGCCGCGAACGATCCGGAAAGCCTGGTAACCGGCCTGCTCTTGTCGGATGCTCCCGTCGTCGCCTGGTGGCCGGGCACCGCGCCGGCTGTTCCCGGCGACTCGCCGCTCGGCCGCATCGCCTATCGGCGGATCACGGATTCGTCTGCCCAGCCGGACCCGCAAGCGGCACTGCACCAGCTGTGCGGCAGTTATCGTCCCGGCGACACCGACTTCGCCTGGACCCGACTGACACTCTGGCGCGCCCAGTTGGCGGCCGTTCTGGACCAGCCACCCTATGAGCCGATCATCGGCATCCAGGTGACCGGCGCCTCAGCCTCGCCCTCGACCACGCTGCTGGCTGCCTGGTTGCAGATGCAGCTGCAGGTGCCCGTGGACTGCATCCTGACGACGGGACCTCTGGCCAATGGTGTGCACGGTGTGCATCTAACGCGCGCGTCCGGGACCATTTCCCTCGAACGCGAGATTCCCGATATTGCCACCCTCACCCAGCCGGGCCAGCCGATGCAGGACCTGACGCTCAAGCGTCGCAGCCTGCGCGATTGCCTGGCCGACGAGCTACGCCGACTCGATCCCGATGAGCTGTATGGTGAGGTGATCACGCGCGGCCTGCCGCAACTCGATGACGTGGTGGCCCAAAGAATCGGAGCGTGACCGTGACCAATGAACGACGCGTACTGCTGCACCAGAACAAGCAAGCTCTGGCAGGGTCGGTCGCGGCACGCTTTCTGACCAACATGGTTGACGTTCTGCACGAACAGGACGAGGCGAACGTCGTGCTCACCGGGGGTTCCGTCGGCATCGCCGTTCTGGCCGCAATCAACGAATCGGCCGCCCGCGACACCATCGACTGGTCCCGGGTGAATTTTTGGTGGGGCGATGATCGCTGGCTGCCCCGCGCCGATCCGGAACGCAACGAGCTGCAGGCGCGCGAAGCACTTTTGGACCACATCTCGATGCCTGCGGAGAATATCCATTCTTTCGGAGCGTCCGACGACGCCAGCGCAGCAGGCACGGATGCGCTCGACAATGCGGCCGCTCACTACGCGGCAGAGCTAGTGGCTCGAGCCCCCGAGGGAGCCCAGTACCCTCGTTTTGACGTCACCTTTCTCGGAGTCGGACCCGATGGCCATATCGCGTCGCTCTTCCCGCACCGACCGGGTATCCGCGAGCGTGAAGCCAGCGTCATCGCCGTGCGTGATTCCCCCAAGCCCCCGGCCGACCGGCTGTCCCTGACTCGGCCCGTGATTAACTCGTCGGATCGCGTCTGGCTGGTGCTGGCCGGATCTGATAAGGCATCGGCGCTCGGACTGGCTCTCGCTGGAGCCAGCCGCGACGAGGTACCCGCTGCCGGGATCAAGGGCCGCTACCACACCGTGTTCTTCGTGGACAACGACGCAGCAGCCCAAGTGCCGGAAAGCCTGATCGCGGCTGCCTACTAGCAGCTTTCGGCGGGCATCCGCTGGATCGGATTCCCTGATGAGGCGTGGAAAACAACATAAGGCCGTCTGTCGATTTCTCGAGAGCCGGCCTTTTGCGTGGTGCAGATCAGTTCGTAGGTTTGATCAGTTCGTAGGCGACAGCTTGCCCCGACGAACACGCAACTGGTTGAGCGCTTCTTCAAGGAGCGACTCGGCCTCTTCTTCGGTACGACGCTCCTTGACATAGGCCAAGTGGGTCTTGTAGGGCTCGAGTTTCACGACCGACGGAGGATTCTCCTTGTCCCGGCCAGCGGGAAGCCCCGACGACGGGCAATCGATGGTTACCGGGATCTCTTCGTCGGGCAGGCTCGCAGCAAAGTACCGTACCGTCTCATTGCCCAAAGCATCCCAGTATGAGACCTTGATGCGGTCCGCGTGAAAACCGCGGTCCTGCTCGCCCATGGGCCCCGCGCCTACACGCGAGCCACGAATTGCGCTTCCGCCTGATGCCATCTTGTTCCTCCGTTGACTCGTGCAGTCGTGCGCTGCAGGTTCGAGCTGTGATTGGTGCTACTGCTGTAGAAAATGTGCCGTGAAAGCCTGTGCACGACAAAGTGCACCGGAAACCTCAGGGTAACTCCGCACTGGTCGAAAAGTTAAGCCCCTGTGTCAAACTTCGTGATCAATCCGAGAACGACGATGCAGGAGATCCAGAGCAGGCCCAGAATGATCGTGATCCGGTTGAGGTTTCGCTCGGCCACCCCCGACGCTCCCAGGTTGGAAGTCACACCGCCGCCGAACATGTCGGAGAGCCCACCACCCCGCCCCTTGTGCAACAAAATGAGCATGGTGAGCAGGAGGCTCGTAATACCGACGAGCACCTGCATGACGACCTGGAGAATCTCCACACGAAACCTTTCACAAACACGGTGGACGCAACTCTGGCGCCCAGACCATCGTAATTATACCCTTCAGCCCACAAGCGAGGCGGTTGCCACACGGGCAACCCCCTCGCTCACGACCGGGAGGGTGCGCGTCGGTTTAGAGACCGACGTGCTTTTGATAGCGGATAATGCTGGAGAACTCTGGAATATCCAGGCTCGCACCGCCGACCAGGGCACCGTCAACATTGGGTTCGCGCATGAACGCGGCGATGTTGCCGCTTTTGACCGAACCGCCATAGAGGATGCGGGTCTTGTCGGCGACGTCCTGCCCAAGCAGTTCGGTGAGAACGCCGCGTAGGGCTGCGGCGACCTGTTCGGCCTGTTCAGGCGTTGCCGCCTGTCCGGACCCAATGGCCCAAACCGGTTCGTACGCGACGACGATATCGGCGGCGTTGGTGACGCCGGCGAGGGCGGCACGCAGCTGAGCGACGGGAACGGCGCTTGGACCGTGGACGGCGAGGTCTTCAGCACTTTCGCCGACGCAGATCAGCGGCACGAGATTGTGCTTCAAGGCTGCGGTCACCTTCGCGGCGACCTGCTCATCGGACTCATTGTGCAGGGTGCGGCGTTCGGAGTGCCCGATGATGACGTACTGGCACTCCAGCTGAGCCAGGAACGCCCCGGAGATCTCGCCGGTGTAGGCTCCGGATTCCTGCGCCGAGACATCCTGCGCACCAAAGGCGAGCGGCAGCTTGTCGGCCGAAACCAGGGTCTGCACGCTGCGCAGGTCGGTGAACGGCGGAAAGACTGCCACCTCCACGGCGGCGAAATCATGATTGGCGTCCTTGAGATTCCAGGCGAGCTTCTGCACGAAGGCGATGGCCTGGAGGTGGTCCAGGTTCATCTTCCAGTTGCCCGCGATCAGCGGTGTGCGCCGAGGGTTGATGTTCACTGCCATCCGAGGACCTCCAGTCCTGGCAGGCGCTTACCTTCGAGGAACTCGAGGCTGGCACCGCCGCCGGTAGAAATATGACCAAATTGGTCGTCGTTGAAACCGAGAATACGCACGGCCGCGGCGGAATCGCCACCGCCGACCACGCTGAGGCCGGTGACCTCGGTGAGTGCGGCGGCCACGGTACGGGTGCCCTCCGCGAACGGTGCGAGTTCAAAAACGCCCATCGGGCCATTCCAGAACACCGTGTTCGATGCCCGAATTATTTCGGCAAACGCCAGAGCAGTGTCTGGTCCGATGTCGAGGCCGAGTCCGGCTGCGCCGAACGGGGTGTTCTCGATACCGTCGGCCGGTGTGATGACGTGTTCGGCATCTGCACCGAATTTCGAGGCGACAACGACATCGGTTGGGAGCACGATTTTGACGCCGAGGCGATCCGCCTCGGCCAGGTAACCGCGAACCGTGTCGATCTGATCGCTTTCGAGCAGGCTCGCGCCGACCTGGTGCCCCTGCGCGGCCAGGAATGTGAACAGCATTCCGCCGCCAATCAGCAGCGAGTTCACGCGCGGCAACAGGTGACCGATGACGCCGAGCTTGTCGCTCACCTTGGACCCGCCGAGGATGACCGTGTACGGCGCCTCTGGCTTTTCGGTGAGGTGATCAAGCACGTCGAGTTCGGCCGCGATGAGCAGTCCGGCAGCGCTCGGAAGGAGCGAGGCGAGATCGAACACGCTGGCCTGCTTGCGGTGGACAACGCCGAAGCCATCCGAAACGAGCGCGTCGCCGAGCAGCGCGAGCTGCTGGGCGAACGCGACGCGATCGGCATCCGTTTTGCTGGTTTCACCGGCGTTGAAGCGCAGGTTTTCCAGGACGACGATTTCACCGTTCTGCAGCGCTGCGACGGCCTCGGTGGCCGACGCGCCGACGGTGTCGGTGGCGAAGGCCACCGGAAGGGCCACCAGTTCGCTCAGGCGAGCAGCGACCGGCTTCAGGCTGTACTGGGGATCAACAGCCCCGTCGGGACGCCCGAGGTGAGAAACAATCACCACGCGGGCGCCCTGATCGACGAGGGCGTTGAGGGTGGGCAGTGACGCCCGCACTCGTCCGTCGTCGGTGATCTGCCCGTTTTTCAACGGAACATTCAGGTCGAAGCGGACAATAACCCGCTTGCCGGCGAGGGAACCAAGCGAGTCAATCGTGCGTAACGTCACCGGGGGCCGTTAGAGTCGCTCGGCGACGAACTCGGTGAGGTCAACGAGGCGGTTGGAGTAACCCCACTCGTTGTCGTACCAGGAAGCAACCTTGACCTGGTCGCCGATCACCTTGGTGAGGCCGGCGTCGAAGATCGAGGAGTGCGGGTCGCCGACGATGTCGCTGGAGACGATCGGGTCCTCGGTGTAGCTGAGGATGCCCTTGAGGGGGCCCTCTGCTGCGGCCTTGTAGGCAGCGTTCACTTCTTCGACCGTGACCGGTCGTGAAGCGGTGAGCGTGAGGTCGGTGATCGAGCCGGTCGGAACCGGAACGCGCAGGGCGTAACCGTCGAGCTTGCCGACACTCTCCGGGATGACCAGGCCTAGGGCCTTGGCGGCACCGGTCGACGTCGGGATAATGTTCAGCGCGGCGGCACGGGCACGACGGAGGTCACTGTGCGGGCCATCCTGCAGGTTCTGGTCTGCGGTGTACGCGTGGATCGTGGTCATGAGGCCACGCTCGATACCAAAGTTGTCGAGGAAGACCTTGACGAGCGGCGCAAGGCAGTTCGTGGTGCAGGACGCGTTCGAGATGATGTTGTGGATCGCGGCATCGTAGGTGTTTTCGTTCACACCGAGCACGAGCGTTGCAACGTCGGCACCGGTCGCCGGAGCGGAGACGATGACCTTCTTGGCGCCGGCCTCGATGTGCTTCTGGGCGTCAACAGCCTTGGTGAAGCGCCCGGTGGACTCGATGACGATCTCGACACCCAGGGCGGCCCAGGGCAGGTTGGCCGGGTCGCGCTCGGCGAGAACCTTGATGGGCTTGCCGTTAACGACGATGTTGTCACCGTCGACCTCGACGGTCGCGTTCAAGCGGCCGGCGACGGAGTCGTACTTGAGCAGGTGTGCGAGCGACGCAGGGTCGCTGAGGTCGTTGACGGCGACGATTTCGATGTCGCTGCCCTTCGCGAGGGCTGCGCGGAAGTAGTTACGGCCAATACGGCCGAATCCGTTGATGCCGATCTTTACGGACACAAATAACTCCTGTTAGAAAAGGGCGCCGACTGGCGCGATGAAAAGTGATGCGCTATTAGGTACTGGAGGAAAACAGCGGTGCCCCGCCCGCGCACCGAAATGCTGGGGTGGGGCACCGGCAGGCTATGAGAGTAGCAGCAGGCCGTTGGTCTTCTCGCGTGCGACGGTGAAACGCTCCTGAACGTTCGCCCAGTTGGCGATGTTCCAGAACGCCTTGACGTAGTCAGCGCGCACGTTGCGGTAGTCGAGGTAGTAGGCGTGCTCCCAGACATCGAGCATGAGTACCGGAACGGTACCAGCAGCGAAGTTGGACTGCTGGTCGAAGAACTGCTGGATGATCAGGCGCTGCCCAATGGAGTCCCAGGCTAGAACGGCCCAGCCGGAACCCTGCACGCCCAGAGCAGCGGCGGTGAAGTGCGCCTGGAACTTATCGAAGGAACCGAAGTTGTCATCGATCGCGGCGGCGAGTTCGCCGACCGGCTTGTCTCCACCGTTCGGGGAGAGATTGGTCCAGAAGATGGAGTGGTTGACGTGGCCGCCGAGGTTGAAGGCGAGGTCCTTCTGCAGCTTGTTCACGTTGGCGAGGCTTCCGCTGTCGCGGGCCTCGGCGAGCTGGGCCAGCGCGGTATTCGCGCCGGTGACATACGCCTGGTGGTGCTTGCCATGGTGAAGTTCCATGATGGTGCCGCTGATGCTGGGCTCGAGGGCCGAGTAGTCATAGTCAAGGGTGGGCAGGATATATTCAGCCATTACTTATCTCCTCTTCGATGGTGGTGCCACATCGGATGCGGCGACCTTGTAAGCACATTCAAGTGTACCTGCGCGGTTCCCACGCACAGAATTGATGACTTCACGCGTCATCCGGGTGAATGGAGTACGGAACGTCGGTCCCCTCGACACCGAGTTCAATCGCTTTCTTATCGGCCATGGCGAGCAGGCGGCGGATCCGGCCGGCGACGGCGTCTTTGGTCATCGGCGGATCGGCGTGATGACCGAGTTCATCGAGGCTGGAGTCACGAAAATTGAGGCGGAGATCGCCGGCGTAGCGCAGGTGTTTGGGGATATCTTCGCCCAGGATGTCCATGGCGCGCTGAACGCGGGCACAGGCGGCGACCGCGGCTTCGGCCGAACGGCGCAGGTTCGCGTCATCAAAGTTGACCAGCCGGTTGGCGGTGGCCCGTACTTCGCGGCGCTGGCGCAGCGTCTCCCAGTTGAGCACGGTGTTGGTGGCGCCCATGTGCACGAGCATCGCCCCAATGGCATCGCCGTCACGGATGACGACCCGGTGTACCCCGCGAACTTCGCGCGCCTTGGCCGCGACGCCGAGGCGTCCGGCAGCGCCGACCAATGCCATGGCGGCTTCGTTGCCGGGGCAGATGACCTCGAGGGCCGCCGAACGGCCCGGATCCGTCAGAGTGCCGTGGGCGAGGAAGGCTCCGCGCCAGACGGCGGCGATTTCTTCCTTCGAGCCGGTGGTGAGACGGTTGGGCAGACCTCGAATCGGGCGCCGACGAGCATCCAACAGGCCAGTCTGTCGTGCCAGTGTCTCCCCACCCTCGATGACCTGCACAAGGTAGTGGCTGGACTGGCGCAGGCCGGCGGCGGCAATGACCTGCAGGGCGCTGCGCACTCCGTAGAGCTCGGCGAGGTCCTTCCGCACCCGGCGAGCCAGGATGGCGGTGTCCAGTTCCGATTCGATCGCGATGCGGCTGCTGATCATGTGCAAACCTCCGGAGAACCGAAGAATAGTGGCCAGTTCGGCCGCGCGCACGGTGGTCTTGGAGACCTCCACGCGCGAAAGTTCGTCTTTAACGTCGGCGGTGAGTGCCAATCGCTTTTCCATTCTGTTGATCAGTTGCGTTAGGTCTGAGGGATAAGTGTGCGGTGGAGCAGCGGATGCTGCGCCCGGTCTCGCTTATTCGCGTCCGAGGTCGCGGTGCTTGATATTAACCACGACTCCGGGAAGTTTTTCGAGTCGGGACGCCAGTTCCCGGGCCATGGCGACGGAGCGATGTTTGCCTCCGGTGCAGCCGATACCGATCGTGGCATGGCGTTTGTTTTCCCGCTGGTACCCGGCCAAAACCGGTGCCAGGGCGGCCGCATAGTGGTCGATAAATTCGAGGGCACCATTTTGGGCAAGTACAAAGTCTCTCACTTCCGGATCGACACCGGTGTGCGCCCGCAGCTCTGGGATCCAAAACGGGTTCGGCAGGAAGCGGGCATCGGCCACCAGATCGACATCCGTCGGCAGGCCATACTTGAAGCCAAAGCTCATAATGGTGAGCTGCACGCCGGCCGATCCGGCTGCGGCGAATCGCTCAGTGATGGCCGTCGCCAGCTGGTGCACATTAAGGTCTGAGGTGTCGATGACCAGGTCGCTCGACTCCCGCACGGTCAGCAAGCGAGACCGCTCCGCCGAGATGCCATCCAGCAGGGTGCCATCACCCTGCAGAGGGTGCGGCCGACGTACCGATTCGAAGCGGCGCACGAGCGCGTCATCCCGCGCTTCGAGGAAGATCACCTGAACCTGCGTGTTACTGCGCAATTGCTGCACGGTTTCGAGAAAGTCACCGAACAGATCGCGGCCGCGAATGTCGACCACGGCGGCGATCTTGGGCAGGTTGGTACCGGCACGTTCGACCAGATCGACCAGGGGCCGCAGCATTTGCGGGGGCAGATTATCGACGACGTACCAGTCGAGATCCTCCAGCGCATTGGCGACGGTCGAGCGACCCGCCCCGGACATTCCCGTGACGATCAGCACTTCCTGCTTGTCGGGATCCGTAGTCATACGTTCAAAGCGCCTTAATGAAAAGTTGTGGGACTATCCAGCCTACCCAGCGGTGGGCGGTTCACGCGCGCAAATGGGAGTGGATCGCCTCGGCCAGCACCGGGCCGATGCCGCGAACATCTGCTATTTCCTGCACGGATGCGACCTTGAGCCGGGCCACCGAACCGAAATGCTGCAGCAGCACCTTGACCCGGGCGGGGCCGAGCCCGGCGATCTCCCCCAAGATCGAGGCTACGTCCTTCTTACGACGGATGCGCTGATGGGTGATGGCAAACCGGTGAGCTTCGTCGCGGATGCGCTGAATCAGGAACAGCGCGTCGCTGTTGCGCGGCAGAATTACCGGGTAGTCGGAGTCGGGCAGCCAGATTTCTTCGAGCCGCTTGGCGATGCCACACAGTTGAATTCCGGTCACGCCCGATTCAGCGAGTGCCCGTTTGGCTGCGGCGACCTGCGGCTGGCCGCCGTCGACGATGAGCAGGTTCGGCTGGTACTTGAATTTGGCCCGCTTCTGCTCGACCTGGGCGATGTCGCTCTGACCGGCGACTGCGGTCGGAGCTGGATCTGCGGCATCCGCTGCCCCAGATTCGGGTTTCAGGTAGGCGAGGCGGCGCGTGAGAATCTGGTAAATCGAGTCGGTGTCGTCGGTGGACACTGGAATGTTGAAGCGGCGGTATTCGTCTTTGCGGGGTAACCCGTCTTCGAAGACGACCATCGATGCGACGATGTTGGTGCCGCTGAGGTGGGACACGTCGTAGCATTCCATCCGCAGCGGCGCGGCCGGCATCTCCAGGGCTTCCTGAATGTCTTCGAGCGCCTTCGACCGTGCGACGAAGTCGGAGCTGCGCCGGGTTTTGTAGAGCATGAGGGCCTGTTTGGCGTTGTTGGTGGCCGTGACGAGGAGGGCGGCCTTCTCGCCGCGCTGCGCGGCCACCAGCCGCACCTTGTGCCCGGCCAGGTCGGCCAGCCAGGTCTCGAGGGCTTCCGCGTCGTCAGGCAGTTCGGGCAGTACGATCTCGCGCGGCGGCTTCGACTCGTTGTTGTAGGCCGTCTGCATCATGGAGTCGATGAGCTCGCTCCTGGTCACGTCGAGCTCCTTGTCGACCATCCAACCGCGCACACCGCGGATGCGACCGCCCCGCACGATGAACAGCTGCACGGCGGCGGCCAGCTCGTCCTGCTCGATGGCGAACAGGTCAATGTCGACGTTGTCCCGCAGCACGACGGCGCTCTTCTCGAGTACGGCGTTGAGCGCCCGCACCTGGTCGCGCCGTTTGCCGGCGACTTCGTACTGCTGCGCCGCTGCTGCGTCTTTCATCTCCTGGGTGAGCTCGTTGATGAGTTTCTTGTCGTGACTCCTCATGAAGCTGACGAACTCATTGACGATCTTGCGGTGATCCTCCATCGAGACCAGGCCGGAGCAGGGGCCGAAGCAGCGCCCGATCTGGCCGGCGAAACACGGCTTGCCGCTCTGCATGGCCCGTTTGTAGTTGGCGTTGTTGCAGGTGCGGATGGGGAAGGCCTTGAGCATGAGCTCGATGGTTTCGTGCACGGCCCACACCTTGGGGTACGGCCCGAAGTAGCGGGCGCCCTTGATATTCTCGGTGCGGGTGACGAGCGCGCGCGGCGCCTCATCGCCCAGGGTTACGGCGAGGTAGGGGTAAGATTTGTCGTCCTTGAACTGCACGTTGAACGGCGGATCGAACTCGTTGATCCACATCCACTCAAGCTGCAGGGCTTCAACCTCGGTGCCGACGACCGTCCACTCGACCCCGGTCGCGGTGGTGACCATGCGGCGGGTACGTTCATGCAGGCTGTACAGCGGCGCGAAGTAGTTGCTCAGCCGGGCCCGCAGGTTCTTGGCCTTGCCGACATAAAGAATGCGCCCGGTCGCATCGCGAAACCGGTAGACCCCGGGGGTCGTGGGAATCTCGCCCGTTTTCGGGCGATAGCTCAGGGCATCAGACATGGCCTCGCGGCCGCCTAGCCGGCAGCCAGGACCTCCTTCAGGAAGGAACCGGTGAAGCTCTTCTTGACCGTGGCGAGGTGCTCAGGGGTGCCGGTCGCGAGTACCTTGCCACCGCCGGAACCACCCTCTGGGCCGAGGTCGATCACCCAGTCGGCGGACTTGATGACGTCGAGGTTGTGCTCGATCACGATGACGGTGTTGCCCTTGTCTACGAGGCTGTTGAGCACGAGCAGCAGTTTACGCACGTCTTCGAAGTGCAGGCCCGTGGTCGGCTCGTCGAGCACGTATACGCTGCGACCGTTGGAACGGCGCTGCAGCTCGGTGGCGAGTTTCACCCGCTGGGCCTCGCCGCCGGAGAGGGTCGTGGCGCTCTGGCCGAGGCGCACATAGCCTAGTCCGACCTCGACCAGCGTCTTGAGAAAACGGTGGATCGACGAGATCGGCTCGAAGAAATCGGCCGCCTCGCTGATCGGCATGTCGAGTACCTCGGCGATGTTCTTGCCCTTATAGTGCACGGTGAGGGTGTCGCGGTTGTACCGGTCTCCCCCGCACACCTCGCAGGCCACGTACACGTCGGGCAGAAAGTTCATCTCGATCTTGATGGTGCCGTCGCCCGAGCAGGCTTCACAGCGGCCGCCCTTGACGTTGAAGCTGAACCGACCGGGCAGGTATCCGCGGGTCTTCGATTCGATGGTCTCGGAGAACAGGGTGCGGATCTTGTCGAACACGCCGGTGTAGGTGGCCGGGTTGGAGCGCGGGGTTCGGCCAATGGGTGCCTGGTCAACGTGGATGACCTTGTCGAGCTGCTCGAGACCGGTGACCCGGGTGTGCTTGCCGGGCAGCTTGCGGGCGCCGTTCAGCCGATTGGCGAGCACGCGGTAGAGGATGTCGTTGACCAGCGATGACTTGCCGGATCCGCTGACCCCGGTTACGGCGGTGAAGGTGCCGAGCGGGAACGTCACCGAGACCTTTTGCAGGTTGTTGGCCTCGGCACCGGTGACGCCGATGAGGCGCTCCGGGTCGATCGGGCGGCGGGTCGTCGGGGTGGCGATGGACTTGCGCCCGGCCAGGTAGTCGCCGGTGAGCGACTTCGTGTTGGCGAGCAGGCCCTCATAGGAGCCGGAGTGCACGACGTGTCCGCCGTTGACCCCGGCGCCGGGGCCGATGTCGACGATCCAGTCAGCGGTTTTGATGGTGTCTTCGTCGTGTTCGACCACGATGAGCGTGTTGCCGAGGTCGCGCAGGGTGACCAGCGTCTCGATCAGGCGACGGTTGTCGCGCTGGTGCAGGCCGATGCTGGGTTCGTCGAGCACGTAGAGCACCCCGGTGAGCCCGGAACCAATTTGAGTGGCCAAGCGGATGCGTTGTGCCTCACCGCCGGAGAGGGTCGCCGCAGCCCGGGCGAGGTTAAGGTAGTTGAGCCCGACTCGAATGAGAAAGTCGAGGCGCGCGCGAATCTCGCGCAGCACCTGGGCGGCGATGGCGGCCTCGCGGTCGGTGAGCGTGAGCTGGTCCATGAACTCGCGGGCGTCGCTCAAACTGAGCGCGCAGACATCCGCAATGCTCGCGTCGTGCACGAGCACGGCGAGCACCTCGGGCTTGAGCCTTGTGCCCTTGCAGACGTGGCAGTCGACCTCGCGCAGGTATTCCGACCAGCGCTGCCGCTGGGTGTCGCTCTCGGCCTGCAGGTACTGACGTTCGATGTAGGGCACGACACCCTCGAAGCCGGAGGTGTAGCTCATTTCACGCCCGTAGCGGTTCTTCCATTTGACCCGCACCTCGAAGTTATCGCCGCGCATGACGGCGTTCTGCACCTCGCTGGTCAGGTCACCCCAGGGGGTGTCGAGCGAGAAGTCGAGGTCGCGGGCGAGACCGTCGAGGAGCTTCTCGTAGTACTGGAACAGGCCCTTGCCCTGGGTGGTCCAGGGCAGTACAACACCCTCGGCGATACTCAAGTCCGGGTCGCCGAGCAGCAGGTCTTCGTCGACGGACATGCGGGTGCCGAGGCCGGAGCACTCCGGGCAGGCGCCGAACGGGGCGTTGAACGAGAACGTTCGTGGTTCAATTTCGGTCAGCTGCACCGGGTGGTTGTTCGGGCAGGAGAGCTTCTCGGAGTAGTTTTGCCAGGCCTTGTCGCCTTCCTCGTCGAGAAAGTTGATCTGCACGAGGCCATCGGTGAGCTTGAGCGCCGTTTCGAGCGAGTCGGTGAGGCGACTAAGCAGTTCGGGGCCGGCGACCAGACGGTCGACAACGACGGAAATGTCGTGCTTCTGCTGCTTCTTGAGCGTGGGCGGTTCGCTCAGCTGAATCTGGGTGCCGTCGACGATCGCGCGGGAGTAACCGCCACCGGAGAGCTCCTGGAAGAGGTCGACAAACTCGCCCTTCTTCTGCGAAATGACCGGGCTGACCACCTGGTAGCGGATGCCCGCCTTCAGTTCCATGAGCTGGTCGGCGATCTGCTGCACGGTCTGCGACTGGATGATCTCGCCACAGATCGCGCAGTGCGGCACGCCGATACGGGCCCAGAGCAGGCGCATGTAGTCGTAGATCTCGGTGATCGTGCCGACCGTGGACCGCGGGTTGCGGTTGGTGGATTTCTGGTCGATCGAGACCGCGGGGCTCAAACCCTCGATGAAGTCCACGTCGGGGCGGTCAACCTGCCCGAGGAACTGCCGAGCGTAGGCCGAGAGTGACTCCACGTAGCGACGCTGGCCCTCGGCGAAGATGGTGTCGAAGGCGAGCGACGACTTTCCCGAACCGGAGAGACCGGTGAAGACCACGAGCGAATCGCGCGGAATCTCCAGATCTACGTTGTGAAGGTTGTGTACGCGGGCTCCGCGCACACTGAGTTTGGGACCTGTTTCTACCTTGGTAATCGACACTCATTGAGTCTATGCAACGCCGCTGACAGTGCCTGACAGCAAGCATCGCCGAGAGCGAACACCGGCACAACTCAATATTATTTTGGAGTATGTATATACTCGGTGACTAATAGCCGTTTGAATTGCCGGAGGTCGTATGTCTGTTCGCCAGAGTCTGCTCGCCATCCTGAACCAGGGGCCGTGCTACGGCTACCAGTTGCGGGCCGAATTCGACCGTCGCACCGGGTCGACCTGGCCGCTCAACGTCGGCCAGATCTACAACACCCTCGACCGGCTGGAGCGCGACGGTCTGGTGCAGAAGGCCGATATCGACGCCGACGGTCAGAATTACGTCGAGATAACGGATGCCGGACGCGCGGAAGTCGCCGGCTGGCTCGGCTCCCCCGTGGTGCGCACAATGGCCACCCGTGACGAGCTCGCCATCAAGCTCGCGATCGCCATAACGCTGCCCGGCGTCGACATCGCCCAGGTGATTCAGGTACAGCGCACCGCCACCATGCGCACCCTGCAGGAACTGACCCGCACCAAGAACGCGACCGCCGACCCGGAATCATCCGAGCAGCTGGCCTGGCTGCTCGTGATCGACTCGCTCATCTTCGCCGCCGAGGCTGAAGCTCGCTGGCTCGACCACTCGGAGCACCGGCTGACCAAAGCACGCGCGGCCGGCCTGGCCGCTCCGCTGCCGCTCAACACCGAGGTGCCCAAGCGCGGTCGCCCGGCCAAGACTGCGGCGGCCAACGCATGACCGGCTCCGACATTCTCTTGCAGCTCGACGGCATCTCGATGCAGTACGGCCGCGGCGAGACCGCGATCACCGCGCTTGCGGGAGTCGACCTGTCGGTGCGCCGCGGCGAACTCGTGGCCGTGATGGGGGCATCCGGTTCGGGAAAATCGACCCTTCTAACGGTGGCTGGCGGACTCACCCCACCGACGGCCGGGGAGGTCGTCGTCGAAGGGCACTGGCTGAGCCAGCTCTCGGCCCGCGAACTCGCGACCCTGCGCCGGCGCAGCCTCGGCTTCGTGTTTCAGGATTTCAACCTGATTCCCTCGCTGACCGCGCTCGAAAACGTGAGCCTGCCACTCGAACTCGACGGGTGGACGTCAAAGAAAGCGCACCGTCCAGCCCTCGATGCGCTCACTATCGTCGAGCTCGGTGACCGGGCCCAGCATTTTCCCTCTGATTTGTCGGGCGGCCAGCAGCAGCGGGTAGCGATCGCCCGCGCCGTCGTCGGCGGCCGGTCGTTGGTTCTCGCCGATGAACCCACCGGCGCCCTCGATAGCACGACCGGCGAGCTTGTGTTGCGGATGCTCCGCTCGCGAGTCGACGCCGGTGCCGGCGGCATTCTGGTCACCCATGATGCCCGGCACGCGGCCTGGGCTGACCGGATCGTCTTTCTGCGCGACGGGCGGATCGTGGACGAGTCGCGGGCATCCGCTGTGTCGAGCCTGCTGAGCGGGCTGCCGGCATGAGCGTTGAGCCGAGTTCGCTTGGCGGGAAGCGTTCGGGTAGTACCCGGATCGCGTTTCGGATCGCCCGGCGAATGGCCCTGCAATCCCGCGGCCGCAGCGCGCTGATCGCGCTGCTCGTGGCCATTCCCGTGGCCGGACTGGTCGGAATCACCACGGTGGACGCGAGCAACACCGCCTCCCCGGCCGAACGGGTCATGCTCGAACTCGGCTCGACAGAGGCGCGGGTGATGATCGTCGCGTCGCCCGACCCGAAGTTCACCCAGGACCCGCTCAACGACCGCAGTTGGGGGCCGAGCGACGAGGCATTCAACGGCGAAGCCGCGCAGTCCATCGAGCCGGAGCCCGTCACCGCCGCCGCGGTGTTCCCAGCCGGAACCCGTTTGTTGTCCATAAGGCAGGCCAACATCGTCGCCGAGACGAAGGACGGACTCGGCTCCTTCACTGCGGTGCAGGGACAGCCGTGGGATGCGTCCTTCGCCGGAAAATGGGATGTCACCAGCGGTTCCGCACCCGCGAATGATGGCGAGATCATGGTAACCGCCGCCACGCTCGACCGCTTGGGGGCAACGGTCGGGTCGACGGCTGTGATCACCGCCCCCGAGCCCGGCAAGTTCACCATCGTCGGCACGATCCGAAGCGCCTGGCTCGACGACGCGGCGGTCTCGTTCTACGGTCTCCCCGGCGCCTTCGACGGGGTCCTGCCCGATGATTCCGACCTGCTGACCGAGTGGTATCTGCCCGACACACCGCTGACCTGGAGCCAGATCGGCGACCTCAACCCGCGCGGCGCCACCGTGCTCTCCCGCTCCGTGCTGCTCGACCCGCCGCCGGTGGGCAGCTATCCCCTGGACGGCACCGTCTCCTTGAGCTTTTTTGATTCATTCCTCATTCTGCTCGGCGGCTTCGCCCTGTTCGAGATGGCCCTGCTCGCCGGCGCCGCGTTCACCGTCGGCGCCCGAACCCAGCAGCGCACCCTGGCAACCCTGGCCAGCGTCGGCGGCGACAAACGGATGCTGTTTCGCGTTATGTCCTTCGGCGGCGTCATCCTCGGCGCCGTCGGAGCGGGCCTGGGAACGGTGCTCGGCCTGGCCGGCGCATGGATCTTCATGCAGATTTCGGCGAACGGCAGCGCGGCGCGGTATCCGGGGTTTCACCTCGATCTGCTGTCGCTGCTGATCATCGCGGCCTTCGCCGTTCTCGCCGGCTGGTGCGCTGCCGCGGTGCCGGCCCGGGCAGCCGGCCGGATCGACGTTCTGGGAGCGCTCCGCGGCGCCCTACGTCCGCCGCGCCCGACGCGGCGACGCTCAATGGCCGGGATCATCCTGCTGGCCCTCGGTGCGATCGTCGCTGTGACCGGCGGACTGGTCGAGCTCGCCGCGTACCTCCCCGTCTATCAGGCGTGGCTGGCCAATTTCGGAATCGGCCTGATCATCGCCGGGCCGGTGATCATGCAGCTCGGAGCGGTGTTCCTCGCTCCGCTGATTCTGCGCTGGGCCGCCGGGCTCGCCTCACGGTTCGGCCCCGGCGCCAGACTGGCGACCCGGGACGTGGCCCGGAATCCCGGGCGCAGCGTGCCGGCCCTCGCTGCCATCATGAGCTGCGTTTTCGTCGCCGCCTTCGCGATGAGCCTCATCTCGACCTTCCAGGTGAACTCGATCAAGGACTACTACTATTCTGTTCCCGAGGACACGGCCTGGGTGAGCCTGAACGCCTACGTCGACGCACCGCCGTACGGGACGATGCTGCTGGAGAGCGGACCAGAGGTTCGTAACGCCTTGGACGGGGCCTTCCCCGGCTCCCGGGCGCGCCTGCTCAACAGCATCGCGAACCCGCCCTCATGGGTCGAGACCCCGGCCGACGGCGAGACCGCAACCGGCAGCACAGCCCCCGTTTTCGCGTACCCGCGCCTCGATCCGGGCACGGTGTGCCCGAGCGACGCGACTCGGTCGGAGGCCGGTCATCAGGAAGATCGCACCGACATTCGCTGCCCGACGCCGTACTACCTCGATCCGATGATGTCGAGCATCAGCGAACACATCTGGGTGGGCGACCTAGCAGATTTCGCTGCCATTCTCGGCGTGCCGGTGTCAGACCAGTCCCGGGCCACGCTCGCCGCCGGCGGTGCGGTAAGCACCTACCAGCAGTACGTGGTCGATGACACGATCCACCTCGACTGGATGGCCACCCTCGACGCAACCGTGGCACCGGCCCGCAGCGTGGCGCTGGCCGGGAGCGTGCAGTCGCCGGAGCATCCGCTGCCCTATGCGATCTTCATGCTCACGGAGACGGCCGATTCCCTGGAGCTGGACCATCGACCAACCATGGTCGTCAGCAGCCTCAATGCGGCTCCGACTCAGGCACAGCAAGACCAGGTGCAGGGGGCCGTCACCGCCGTCGAACCAGGTCTGTTCGTGCAGGTCGAGCCAGGGCCACAGGCCTTCGGCGCATCGTGGAGCTGGGTTCTCGTTGCCCTCACCGCTATCATCGCCCTGGTCACGGCGTCGATCACCATCGGACTCGCCCGCGCTGACGGGCACCGGGACAACGCGGTGCTCACCTCGCTCGGGGCGTCTCCACGGGTGCGCCGGGCGTTCGGATTCTGGCAGGCGGTGGTGATAGTCGGCCTCGGCAGCATCATCGGGGTGCTGCTCGGGCTGGTGCCGTCGCTCGCTCTGTCACTGACCCGCGACACCGCTGGGCAGTCTCTGCTGCCGTTCACTCCCCCGTGGCTGCAGCTCGCCCTGATTGTGGTGGCGCTGCCGGCGGTCGTCGCGGTCGGTGGTGCCCTCACGGCCGGCGGCAACCGCACCCGGTTCAGCAATCGGGCCGCGTTCGACTGAGTCGGCCGGGGCATCCGCTCTCCTGGCACTGGTTTGAGAAGTTGGCCCTGGTTTGAACAAGTGCCAGCTTCTCAAACACGTGCCGCGATCCGAAACGGGAGCTGTGACGGCCCGGTCGGTGGCGCGGTCGCGGTTACTGCAGGTGGCCGGCCTTCTCCATCTGACGGAGTTCGCGCTTGAGCTCGGAGAGCTCATCGCGCAGGCGGGCGGCGAGCTCAAACTTCAGCTCGCCAGCAGCCTCGAGCATCTGCCCGTTGAGGTCGGCGATGATCGACTCGAGGTCGTTGGCACCGTTCGCTGCCAAGCCGACCCGACGGTTGGGCGTCGACGACTTGCGGCGAGCATCGCGACCGGCCAGCAGTTCGGCGGTGTCGGCCTCTTCGCGGGCGAGGGCCTCGGTGATATCGCCGATGCGTTTGCGCAGCGGGGTCGGATCGATGCCGTGCAGCGTGTTGTAGGCGACCTGCTTCTCGCGGCGGCGGTCGGTCTCGTCGATCGCTTTCTCCATCGAGGCGGTGAGCCGGTCGGCGTACATGTGTACCTCGCCGGACACGTTGCGGGCGGCGCGCCCGATAGTCTGAATGAGCGACGTGGCCGAGCGCAGGAAGCCCTCCTTGTCGGCGTCGAGGATGGCGACGAGGGATACCTCGGGCAGGTCGAGGCCCTCACGCAGCAGGTTGATGCCGACGAGCACGTCGTAGATTCCGGCGCGAAGTTCAGTGAGCAGCTCCACCCGGCGCAGGGTGTCGACGTCCGAGTGCAGGTAGCGCACCCGTACCCCGGCCTCGGTGAGAAAGTCGGTGAGGTTCTCGGCCATCTTCTTGGTGAGCGTCGTGACCAGCACGCGTTCGTTGCGTTCAGAACGCTTCTTGATCTCTTCGAGCAGGTCGTCGATCTGGCCTTTGCTCGGCTTGACGATGATTTGCGGGTCGATCAGGCCGGTCGGGCGGATGATCTGCTCGACGATGCCATCCGCTATGCCCATCTCGTATTTACCCGGCGTGGCCGACAGATACACGGTCTGGCCGACCCGGTTCTTGAACTCGTTGAACTTGAGCGGTCGGTTGTCGAGCGCGCTCGGCAGCCGAAAGCCGTGGTCGACGAGGGTGCGCTTGCGCGAGGAATCGCCCTCATACATGGCGCCGATCTGCGGCACGGTCACGTGCGACTCGTCGATGACCATGAGAAAATCGTCGGGAAAATAGTCGAGCAGGCAGTGCGGGGCCTCCCCCGGTTCGCGGGCGTCGATGTGCCGGGAGTAGTTCTCGATACCCGAGCAGAAGCCGATCTGCTCCATCATCTCAAGGTCGAAGGTGGTGCGCATGCGCAGCCGCTGGGCTTCGAGCAGTTTGCCCTCGCGCTCGAGCACCTCGAGGCGGTCGGCCAGTTCGATTTCAATGGTGCCGATCGCCCGGCGCATGACGTCGTCGCTCGCGACGTAATGGGATCCGGGAAAGACCGAGACCGAATCGAGTTTCTTGACGATATCGCCGGTGAGCGGATGCAGGCTGTACAGCCCTTCAATCTCGTCGCCGAACATTTCGATGCGGATCGCGAGCTCTTCGTACATGGGAATGATTTCGATGGTGTCGCCGCGCACCCGAAAATTGCCTCGGGAGAAGTCGACATCGTTGCGCTTGTATTGCATGGCGACGAATTTGCGCACCAGCCAGTCGCGGCTGACCTTCTGGCCCACCTGCAGCGCGATCATGGCGTCGAGATAGCCCTGTGGCGTGCCCAGACCGTAAATGCAGGACACGGTCGACACCACGATGACGTCGCGGCGGCTCAGCAGCGAGTTCGTGGTGGAGTGCCGCAGTCGTTCGACCTCTTCGTTGATTGAGGAGTCTTTCTCGATGAAGGTGTCGGTCTGGGGTACGTAGGCTTCCGGCTGGTAGTAGTCGTAGTAGGAGACGAAGTATTCGACCGCATTGTTGGGCATGAGGTCGCGGAATTCGTTCACCAGCTGGGCAGCCAGCGTCTTATTGTGGGCCAGAACGAGCGTCGGACGTTGCACCTGCTCGATCAGCCAGGCGGTCGTAGCCGACTTGCCGGTTCCCGTGGCACCGAGCAGTACGATGTCGGTTTCGCCGGCGTTGATGCGGGCCGTCAGGTCGGCGATCGCGGACGGCTGATCGCCACTCGGCGTGTACTCACTGACCACTTCAAACGGGTTCACAGAGCGCGTTGGTTCCATACCTTCATTCTACAAAGGCGGTCTGACAGTCAGTCTTGCGCAGCAGAAGACGGCGAGCGGATGCCGTCGGTCACAGCGAACTCGCCGGCTTCAGCCGCGAGAACCCGCTCCCAGAGCGCGTCGACCGGCGCTAGTGTCTCGGCGATGGACCCGGTGTTGTTGATCACGACGTCAGCGATGGCGAGGCGCTCCTCGTCAGTGGCCTGGGCTCCAATCCGCTGAGTAGCTTCCGCCTCGGTCAACCCGCGGAGGTCGACCATGCGCTGAATTCGGGTTGCGGCATCGGCGTGCACGACCACGACGAGATCGAAGGTCACCAGGCCGCCGGCGACAGCCTCGGCCAAAAGCGGAACATCATAAACCACGATGGCATGCGGATCGGCGGCGTCCGCGGCTGCAATCCGGTCGCGGGTGAGCTGGCGCACCGCCGGGTGGGTGATCGCGTTCAATCGTTCGCGTCGCTCCGGATCAGCGAAGATGATGGCACCAAGCGCCGGCCGATTGAGACTGCCATCCGGCAGCACCACACTATCGCCGAACTCCGCTTGGATCGCGGCGAGGCCGACAGTGCCGGGTGCGACGACCTCGCGGGCCAACTGGTCGGCGTCAATGCCCACAGCGCCGAGCTCCGCCAACCGTTTCGCCACTGTGCTCTTGCCCGAGGCGATACCGCCGGTCAGCCCAATCAGATACATCGTGCCAGACTATCTGCTGCCTCGGCTTGCACCGCGCGCAAGCGCCAAGCGAATGCGTCGAGTCCTCGCGGGGCCCCGCGTCGAAGTTTCGGTCTGGGTCCACTCGGATACCCGAAATCATCATCGCAGACCCAGTGTTGGTCGTTCCCGTAGTGCACGTTCGGGATGCCCTCGAATCGTTTTGCCAGGCTGGCCCGAACCTCGTCCTTGCCCACGCACTGGTCGCCACGGGGCGGAGTTTTCCGCGGCATGGAGACGACGCAGTCGTTTGCGAAGTAGCCCATGATGGCGTCGCGGTCGTGGTTAGTGCAGGCCTCCAGGAATCCCCCAAGCACTTCGCCTGTCAATTCCTCCCCCATGCGCGTCACCGTATCCGCTTATTCGAGGGCGCGCTTGATCTCAGCGAGTAACGCCTCACGGTTGAGGTCTGGTTTGTTCATGGCGACGACGGGCTGTCCTGGCTCGCTGTCGATGGTGTCTTGTTCCTCGTCGGTGATCGCCGCATCGCCGGTCTCAGCAGATTTGACGCAGTAGGTGGGTTTCTCCACATACGAAGTCACCTGCTCGATGGTTTCCCGGTCTTCGTCAACGACAAGAATGCAGCGGGGATAGCAACGATTGGGGCGCAACCCCAGCAGGGCAAGTGAATTCTGCAGTTCCGCTCGCTGGAGCGGTTTTTCCAGCACGGCCGCTGCGCCACGACTCAGCGCCACACTCATGTCCGCATCGCCAGCGATGACCACGACCGGAATTGATGCAAATTTTGGCGAATCATGCAGCTGCAGCAAAAAATTCCACCCGTCTATGCCCGGCAATTTCACGTCGAGGGTGATGAGGCTGAGCGGAATTTTGCGGGCGAGAACGAGTGCCTCCTCGCCTGTGGATGCTACAACTACCGCGAAACCTTCGGCTTCGAGGAAAAGACGGACGAGCTTCGCCGACTTGTGGTCGTCCTCGACGACCAGGGCAGTGGACGCTACCCCTGACTCAGTTACGGCGGTAACGGCGTCGCGGAGACCCGGGAAAAAGAATTTGGAGTCGTGGTCAGCCGTGGCGATCACTTCGTGCAGGGAGCCTTCCCCGAGTGCAGTATCGTTCTCGTCTCCGGGTATCAAGGATTGCTGCGGTCCGGAGCCGGAAGATGCTCTGACCACGGCGCTGGGGTTGGGTGCTGACGCCGTATCGGCAAGCGGATCGCCGTCGGTGGTCGTTCGGTCAGCACGGCGCGGCAGGCCGTTGGCTGACGATGACACAGCTCCGTCGAACGGTGTGCCCGCGTCGTCAGTCGAGCTCCGCCATTCAGAATTGTTCTCGACCCGGTTGCCGGTGTAAGTAACGGGACGAAAACTATTCATGAAACTCTCCGATGGGGCTGTGAAACCGTTGCGCACTGTGCCATTCCAGCCAGAAGCTGATTGCACATGGGGATAGCCGCATCCGCTCGGCAATTTTGTGAATACCGGGACGCAGCCAAATAGAGGAAATTTCCTCACTACTAGGTATACCACGAACCACAACGTGTCTAATGACGGCTGCGTAGTGACGGCGGATGCCATTGTGCGCGCGGTCCGTCGGCATCCGCTTTCGTCGCCCCGGTTAAACACGGCGGGCCGCATCCCGAAAGATGCGGCCCGCCGTGCGCAGTCACACTGCGTAGCTGTGAAACAGCGCTGTGGTTAAGCTGTGGTGCTAGTTGCCGCCGGAGAGCTTCTCGCGGAGAGCCGCGAGTGCTTCGTCGTCGGCGAGCGTGCCGGCGCCAGCCGACTCGCTCGAGAAGGCAGAGCCGGCTGGTGCGACGTCGCTGGGGGCAGCGATCTCGTCGTTCGCGGTCGAAACCTGCTTCTTGTGGGCTTCCCAGCGAGCCTGGGCTGCAGCGTAGTCCTGCTCCCACTTTTCGCGCTGCTCGTCAAAGCCTTCGCGCCACTCGTTGGTCTCGGAGTCGAAGCCCTCGGGGTACTTGTACTGGCCCTTGTCGTCGTACTCGGTGAGCATTCCATAGAGCGCCGGGTCGAACTCGGTGCCGTCGGGGTCGACGCCATCGTTGGCCTGCTTGAGGCTCAACGAGATGCGGCGACGCTCGAGGTCAATGTCGATGACCTTGACGAAGACCTCGTCGCCGACCGAGACAACCTGCTCGGCGAGCTCGACGTGCTTGCCGGAGAGCTCGCTGATGTGCACGAGGCCCTCGATGCCTTCTGCGACGCGAACGAACGCGCCGAACGGAACGAGCTTGGTGACCTTACCCGGTGCAACCTGGCCGATGGCGTGGGTGCGGGCGAAGACCTGCCACGGGTCTTCCTGCGTAGCCTTGAGCGACAGCGAGACGCGCTCACGCTCAAGGTCAACTTCGAGGATCTCGACGGTGACTTCCTGGCCAACTTCAACGACCTCGCTGGCGTGCTCAATGTGCTTCCAGCTGAGCTCGGAAACGTGAACCAGACCATCGACGCCGCCGAGGTCGACGAACGCGCCGAAGTTGACGATCGAGGAGACGACGCCCTTGCGGACCTGTCCCTTCTGGAGGTTGTTGAGGAACGTGGTGCGGCTTTCGCTCTGCGTCTGCTCGAGCAGGGCGCGACGCGACAGCACAACGTTGTTGCGGTTCTTGTCGAGTTCGAGGATCTTCGCTTCGATTTCCTGGCCCAGGTACGGGGTCAGGTCGCGAACGCGACGAAGTTCGATGAGCGATGCCGGCAGGAACCCGCGCAGGCCGATGTCGACGATGAGTCCACCCTTGACGACCTCGATGACCGAACCGGTGACAACACCGTCGGACTCCTTGATCTTCTCAACGTCGCCCCATGCACGCTCGTACTGAGCGCGCTTCTTGGAGAGGATGAGGCGGCCTTCTTTGTCTTCTTTCTGAAGAACGAGGGCCTCGACCAGGTCGCCGACCTTGACAACCTCAGAGGGGTCAACGTCGTGCTTGATGGAAAGTTCGCGAGAGGGGATGACACCCTCAGTCTTGTACCCAACGTCGAGGAGAACCTCGTCGCGGTCGATCTTCACTACGGTGCCCTCGATGAGGTCTCCGTCGTTGAAGAATTTCAGAGTCTTTTCGACCGCGGCAAGAAAGTCTTCAGCAGATCCAATGTCGTTGATGGCGACCTGCTTGGGTGCCCGTTCGGTCGTTGCGATTGTCATGTAGTAGTTGCTCCAGGATGGACATAGTCGGGCCAGACGCGAAAAATAGTTCACGTGTTTTTGGATGCTCCGCGGTACAGAAAGACCGTGGAACGCTCCGCGCATGGCAGCGGATAGGCATCACAAATGTGACACTCCATACTAGCTACCCGACTCCCCCGCGGGCAACTCGACTAGCCCGCCGACACAAGCGGATGCCCTACTTCAGCAACGCAGAGCGCAGCGTGTCCAGCCCGACGCCGCCGAGGTCGAGGGCGGCGCGGTGAAACTCCTTGATCGAGAAGGCGGCGCCCTGGCGCTGCTGTGCAGCGTCGCGCAGCTGCTCCCAGATGCGCTGGCCGACCTTGTAGGAGGGGGCCTGGCCCGGCCAGCCCAAGTAGCGGTTGACCTCGAATTTGACGAAGCTCTCGTTCATGTTGACGTTCTGGCCGAGAAATTCGAAGGCGTAGTCGGCGGTCCAGGGGCCGGAGCCGTCGGGCAGTTGTTTGCCGAGGTGCACCCCGATGTCGAGGACCACGCGAGCTGCGCGCATCCGCTGCCCGTCGAGCATGCCCAGACGGTCGGCCGGGTCGTCGAGGTAGCCGAGTTGTTCCATCAGGCGTTCGGCGTAGAGCGCCCAGCCCTCGGCGTGGCCCGAGGTGCCGGCCAGCTGGCGGCGCCAGGTGTTGAGCTTGGCTCGGTTGTAGACGGCCTGCCCGATCTGCAGGTGATGGCCGGGCACGCCCTCGTGGTACACGGTCGTCAGTTCACGCCAGGTGTCGAATTCGGTGACGCCGACCGGAACGGACCACCACATGCGGCCGGGCCGGGAGAAGTCGTCGGTCGGGCCGGTGTAGTAAATGCCGCCCTCCTGGGTGGGGGCGATCATGCACTCGATGGTTTTGATCTCGTCAGGAATGTCGAACTGGGTCTCAGCCAGGTCGGCGACGGCTTTGTCGCTGGTTTTCTGCATCCACTCCTGCAGCGCCTGGGTGCCGTGCAGTTTGCGGCTCGGGTCGGTGTCGAGGTAGGCGATGGCTTCGAGCACGCTGGCGCCGGGCTTGATCCGGTCGGCGACCTTCTCTTGCTCTTCAACCATGCGGGCGAGTTCTTCGATGCCCCACTCGTAGGTCTCATCCAGGTCGATGGTGGCGCCGAGAAAGCGGCGAGAGGCGAGGGAGTACAGGTCACGGCCGATCGCGTCGTTTTCGGTGGCCTTACCCTCGAGCTCGTCGCGGAAGAAGGTGGCGAGCTTGTCGTACGCGGTCGCCGATTGGCGGGCACCGAGGCCGAGATCCTTGGCCAGGGAGGCGGGCAGGGTCCCGGTGTCGAGCGAGGCATTCGCGGTGAATTCGGCGAAGAACCCGTCGTTGGAAGCGTGGCGCTGGGCCTGGGCGAGTACCTCCCGCACCTGGCGGCGCGCCGGTGTCACACCGCGTTCGATGCCGCGGCGCAGGGTCTCGATGTACCCGTCGATGGCTGCCGGCAGGTTGCCGAGACGGCTGGAGATGTTGGCCCAGTCCTCGACGGTTTTCGTGGGCATGAGGTCGAAGATTTCGCGGATCTCCTGCGCGGGCGAGGCGATGACGTTGAGATCGCGGAGCTGCAGCTGCGCGTCGGAGCTTTCGACAGTGAGCGACAGTTCGCTGCGCAGGTCGGTCTGCGTGACTTCGTCGACGCTGTCTACCGGGCGGGCGGCATCCAGCTGCGCGATCGTCGTCTTCGCCGCGTCGAGGAACCGTTCATGACCGGCCGGGGAGTAATCGCCGTAGCGACCGTCTCCCGCGGTACGGCCGATGTAGGTACCCACGGTGGGGTCGAGGTCGACGAGGGTGTCCACCCACTCTTCGGCGATCTGGTCGATGGCCGTGGGAGTGCGCTGGATGTCGTTTGTCATGCATCGAGCCTAGAACACGACGGTTCGTTGCGAACCCCCCAATTGAAGAAATAGGCCGGTCAAGCCGACAGAGTGAGTCGCTCGGAAACCGGACGGGGAAGGACGCTGCGGCCCCCTCTGCCCTTTAACCGTGCTCAGTTGGACTAGTGCGCGGCGGCGTCCCAGTTGGGGCCGCGACCGACCTGCACTGTCAGCGGAACGAGCAAATCGGCAGCGGACTCCATCTTGTGGGTGACGACCTGGCGCAGGGCGTCCCACTCCCCCGGGGCCACATCGAAAATCAATTCGTCGTGCACTTGCAGCAGCATGCGGGACTCCATCGAGGCATCCGTCAGATCGGCGGCGATACCGTTCATGGCGATCTTCATAATGTCGGCCGCCGAGCCCTGGATCGGCGCGTTCAGTGCCGCTCGTTCGGCGTTGTCGCGCAGCACCCGTTTCGGGCTGGCCAGGTCGGGGAACGGCCGACGCCGCCCGAAGATGGTCTCGGTGTAACCGTCGACCTTGGCCTGCTCGACGACGTTGCGCAGGTAGTCGCGCACCGCACCGAACCGCTCGAAGTAGTCGGTCATGAGCTGCTTGGCCTCTTTGGTGTCGATGCGAAGCTGCTTGGACAATCCGAAGGCGCTGAGGCCGTAGGCGAGCCCGTAGCTCATGGCCTTGACCTTGCTGCGCATTTCGCCGGACACGTCGGCGGGATCGACACCGAAAATGCGGGAACCGACGAACCGGTGCAGGTCTTCGCCGGCGTTGAACGCTTCGATCAGGCCGGCGTCTTCGGAGAGGTGCGCCATGATGCGCATCTCGATCTGGGAGTAGTCGGCGGTGAGCAGGCTCTCGCTGTCGGCGCCGGCCTGGAAGGCGGCGCGGATGCGCCGGCCTTCCTCGGTGCGCACCGGGATGTTCTGCAGGTTCGGGTCGTTCGAGGAGATGCGGCCGGTGGTGGTGCCGATCTGCACGTAGGTGGTGTGGATGCGGCCGGTCGTGTCGATGGCCTTGTCGAGGGTTTCCACGATCTGGCGCAGCTTGGTGGCGTCGCGGTGTTTGAGCAGCAGGTCGAGGAACGGATGCGGGTTGCTGGCCTGCAGGTCGGCGAGAGCGCCGGCATCCGTTGAAAAACCGGTCTTGTTGGCGCGGGTCTTGGGCATCTCGAGCTGGGTGAACAGCACGTCTTGCAGTTGCTTAGGTGAACCGAGGTTCACCTCACGGCCGATCTCCGCGTAGGCGGCGGCGGCGAGGCTGGCCGTACTCGCACCGAGCTCGGCGGACAGTTCGGCGAGCTGCTCGTGCGAGACGCTGACGCCGGCCAGTTCCATGTCGGCCAGGGCCAGCAGGGTCGGCAATTCAATCTCGAGCAGCAACTTGAGCGAGCCGGGGTCGAGGACTTTCTCGACGGCGGCAAACAGACGCAGGGTGTACCAGGCCTGCGCGGGAGCGCCCGCCTGCTGGGTCTCGTCGGGAACGAGCTGGTTGGGGTCGGCGACGGGCACGCTCTCGTCGAGGTAGCGCGACACGAGGTCGGCCAGGGTTTTGTCGGGGCCGCCGGGGCGGAAGAGCCAGGCGCCGACCAGGGTGTCGAAGGCGAGGCCGGCGAAGGGCAGCCCGCTGCGACGCAGCGCCTTCACCTGGTGTTTGGCGTCGTTCATGATCTTCGGAGCTGCGCTCGCGAGCCACGCTTCGAGCGGGGCGTAGTCCTTACGGCCGGGCTGCCAGGGCAGGTTGATGGTTTCGGTCGGGCTGGCCAGCCCGAAACCGATTGCCTTGCCGTCCTGCACCTCCACCGTGAGGCCAAGGCCCGCCGGGTGAGTCACGGTGGCCCGGTCAAGCCAGGACTGCAGCTCTTCGTCGAGCAGATCCTGCGCGACGGGCGCCTGCACGGCGGGGACCTCCACGTTGACGGTAACGGATGCTTCAACCGCCGGGTCCTCGCCGGCCAGCTTGAGCACCCGGTCGAGCAGGGTTTTGAATTCGAGGCGGGTGAAGATGTCCCGCACCGCGTCGGTGTCCATGGCGCCGCGTTCGAGCGCGGCGACCGCCATCGGCAGCTCCAGATTGGTGACCAGGCGGTTGAGCCGGCGGTTGCGAATCGCATTCTCCTTCTGCTCGCGCAGGTTGTTGCCAACGACCCCCTTGATCTCGTCGGCGTGTTCCAGGATGCCATCGAGGCTGCCGTACAGGCCGAGCCACTTCACGGCAGTCTTCTCGCCGACCTTGCTGATGCCGATCAGGTTGTCGCTGGTTTCACCGACGAGCGCGGCCACGTCGGGGTACTGCTCCGGTTCGATGCCGTAACGTTCGCGCACCCGAGCCGGGTCGTAGCGGGTGAGGGCCGACACACCCTGGCTGGCCGGGTAGAGCAGGGTGACGGTCTCGTTAACCAGCTGGATGGCATCGCGGTCGCCGGAAACGACGAGCACGTTGTAGCCGGCTGCGCTGCCTTCGACCGAAAGGGTCGCGAGGATATCGTCGGCCTCGAAGTCCTCCTTGGTGATGGTGGTGATGTTCATCGCGGCGAGGGCTTCCTGCAGCAGCGGAATCTGGCCGAGGAATTCCGGCGGCGTCGCATTGCGGGTGCCCTTGTATTCGGGGTATTCCCGGGTGCGAAAGGAAGCACGGGAGATATCGAAGGCGACCGCGAGGTGGGTCGGCTTCTCATTGCGCAGCAGGCTGAGCAGCATCGACAGAAAGCCGTGGATGGCGTTCGTATGCTGCCCAGCGTGGGTCTGGAAGCTATCCACTGGCAGGGCGAAGAATGCCCGGAATGCCAGGGAATGGCCGTCGATGATCATCAGGGTAGGCTTTTCGGAGTCCAACACTCCCCTAGCCTACAAGTGTCTTCCCGCGTGGGTTCCCTCGACCAAAGGTGATCATGTTCAATACGACTGACGATGCACTCGCCTGGGTTCAGCAGCGCGGTGGCGGAGATCTGGCCGACAAGATGGGGCTGGAGTTCACCGAGTTCACGATTGACCGCGCTGTGGCACGGATGCCCGTGGCCGGCAACACGCAACCGGCCATGCTCATGCACGGCGGCGCCTACGTCGTGCTCGGCGAGTCCCTCGGCTCAATGGCCGCAAATCTGCACGCCGGACCGGGCAAGCTCGCCGTGGGCATTGAGATCAACGCCTCGCACAACCGTTCGGCGACGTCGGGCTACGTGACCGGGGTCTGCACGCCGATTCACCTCGGCCGTACGCTCACCACGCACGAGATCGTGGTCACCGACGACGCCGGTCGACGCTGCTCGACGATTCGCATCACCAATATCATCAAGGACCTGCCGCCGCGCGCCTAGTTCGCTGCCTGGCCGGGCTTCTCTGCGGGGTCTGACTTCTCTGCGCGGTCCGGCTCCACCAGGCTGATGAACGCACTGAGTTCGGTGACACCGGCCGGTGTCACCGGAAGATACTCGGTCAATGCCGGCGAATAGACCAGGTACGCGGCCCATTTCGCGCGTGAGATGGCGACGTTCAGGCGGTTCTTCATGATCAGGAACGACAGGCCGCGCGGCACATCCTCGGCCGAACTGGCCGCAAGCGTAACGATCGCGACGGCGGCCTCCTGGCCCTGGAATTTGTCGACGGTGCCAACCCGCACGCCCGGGTAACCTGCAGCGTCGAGGGACTGCCGCACCAGGGTGAGCTGGGCGTTGTACGGCGTGACGACGATCACGTCGGCTTCGGTCAGCGAGTCATTCAGCCGGTCGGTACTCGGGTCGGTCCACAGCCGGCCGAGCGTGGTCTGCACGAGGTCGGCCACGGCATGAGCTTCTTCGGGTGAGGAGATGGCGTTGCCGGTGTGCACGACGGGCACCGCGTGCACACCGGGCGCAACGCCGGCGAGCGACCGGGTCGAGGTGACCGGGTGGGCGCGCAGCAGGCCGCCATAGGACAGCCGAGAGACGGGAGCGGTCACCGCCGGATGCATGCGGCGACTTTCGGCGAGAAAATAGCCCCGGTCGGCGGGCAGCACGTCGTGGCCGGCGGCGACCCAGCCGAGCGCGGACTGGTCGATTGGCTCGGGATGGGTGCCTTGACTGACCTGCGGTAGTTGCTGCGGGTCGCCCAGCAGCAGCAGGTTCTGGGCGCCCACACTGGCCGCGATGGTCGATGCGAGCGAGAACTGGCCGGCTTCGTCGACGACCAGCAGATCGAGGCTGTGGCGTGGCACGCGGGCCGGATTGCTGAAGTCCCAGGCGGTTCCGCCGATGACGAATCCACTCGCGGTGTGGTCGAGTGCGAACAGAAGTTGGCCGTCTTTCGGCAGCACGGTGTAAGCGGCATCGGCCGGGTCGGCGCCGGTCTTCGCAACCTTGCCGACCAGGGCCGGCTCGAGCCCGGCCGTGACGACGGCGCCGAGCAGGTTCTCCACCACCGCGTGGGACTGGGCGACGACGCCGATCTTGAAGCCGTGCTGCTGCACGAGCGCCGTGATGACGTGGGCTCCGAGATAGGTCTTGCCGGTGCCGGGCGGCCCCTGAACGGCGAGATAGGAGCGGTCGAGGTCGAGCAGGGTCGCGATGACGGCGTCGATCGTGTTGCCATCCCCGGGAATTGCCGCCAGGTGTCCCGCGCGGGTGCGGGGCGCGGTGCGACGCAGGATGTCGACCATCGGGTCGCTCGGCCAGCCCGGCTGGGCGTCGACGATGGCAGCGGCCCACTCATCGATGGCGGGTTTCTGCTGCATCGGCCAAGGTGGTGCGGCGGGCGCAAGGGCGCTTGGCCGGTGGTCGTACCGGGCGGTGTCTGTGAGCAGCGTCTCTTCGACCAAGACGCCGCCGTCGTCGGTGACCTCGAGCACCTTCACGGTGCGGTGGGTGCGGGCGCCCTCCGCGGTGTCGGGGTTCTGGAACGGCCCCGGGTAGTCGTAGAGCAGGTACGGGCCGGTCTGGTCGCCCGGTTTGATACTGCTGCCGGGTGCAAATCGTCCGCGCAGCCACAGGTGCCGGCGGTCGACGCGCTGCTTACCCTCACGAAACCAGTCGCGTTCCACGGCAACGTTTTCAACGACGAGCACGTCGCGGGTGTCCTGCCATTCGTCGATCGGGTACTCGAGCCGAAAATAGTGCCCCCACCAGAAACTCTTCTGCTCACGCCGGTGGTAGTCGATCGCTGCGGCGGCAAAGGCGGCCGCGGTCTCGTCGATGCTGCGCGGAGCGTGGCTGGCCAGGGCTGCGAGGGCGAGCAGGGCGTCGCGCACGGGCGACGGCGGGGCGGTGTCGACATCCGCTTCGAGCTGCCGGCCCGCTGGGCCGAGATCAGCCGAGCGGATGCCGGCTCCACGGGCTAGCTGCAGCAGCCAGTCGCGTAGGCGCAACGTTGACACACAGTCGTAGCGGTTGTAGTCGGCGATGGAGTCGAGCATGCGCTGCGCTTCGACCGTGTCGCCGTGCTCGTGCAGGTCGCGGGCTGCGGCGTATTCGGTGATGGAATCAGCCGCGTTGGTGACCTCGCCACCGCGCAACTCGGCGCCCATGTAAAGGGGTTCGAGCTTCTTGATCGAGTAGGAACGCGACCCGACGCGCACGGTCTTGCGCACGAGCGGGTAGAGGTCGACGAGCACGTTCTCGCGCAGCAACTGGTCGATCTGATCTTCGCCGACGCCGTGCCGAGCGGCGAGGCTGAGCAGGTGGGTGCGCTCGTAGGCGGCGTAGTGGTAGACGTGCATGCCGGGAAACCGAGCTCGACGATCGGCGAGGTAGGCCAGAAAGTCACTCAAGGCCATGCTCTCTTCGGCCCAGGTATGCGCCCAGAACGCGCGGAAGGTCTCGTCAACGTCAACCAGGCCGAACAGATAGTCGAGGCCCCACTGCGTGGTCGCGCCTTCGGTCAAGTCTCCCCTTGCCGCGTCTTTCTCCTTCGCGTCTCCTTCGGAATAGAGCGGGTCGCCCTCGAAGTCGAAGAAGATATCGCCGGGGTTCGGTGCGGGCAGCGCAATGAGCGCACTGGCGTTGTACAGGTCGACCGGCGGGGCCGTGCCCACGACCGGCTGCAGCTGCAGCCGGGCCTGCGTGCGCAGGGAGACGAGCGTCGAGTCGGCCATGCCCTTGATCTCACCCGTGGACGCCGCAAGGTCGTCGATGGTACGGATGCCGCCGGCCGCCAGCCGCGCCCGCTGCGACAAGCGCAGCCCAGCCACGAGCAGCGGATCGCGGTGCTGCTGCACCTGCGCCTCACAAGAGGAACAGCGCCCGCAGATCGTGTAGCGCGGGTCGCCCCAGGCGACGGCCGCATCGTCGGCCAGACGGTCTGAGATGATCTGCAGGAGGCGCTGCTTGCGTTTGCGGTACACCGGGCGAATATCGGCGAGCCGGTGCACGCTCACGGAACCGTCGCCGAGGAGCAGTTCGACGGTCTCGGCCGTTGGCACGCCGATGCGCTCAAGCTGTTCGGCGTACGCGGCGAGCTGCAGCAGCGCTGTAACCCGGGCATGCCGGGCGAGTTTGGTGTCTTGCAGCAGCCAGGCGCCGCCCTCCTGCCGAACGATGAAGTCGGCGAATCCGAGAAAGGCGATGTCTGCGGTTGGCGAGCCGAAGTCGGGGTCAAAGAACGTGGCCTGAAAGATGACTTCAGCGCCAGTGCTGAAAGCCAGCCGCGTGTCGGCGGCGGCTGTCTCGAGGGCGGGGCGGTCCATCCGCTCTGGACGGGCAATTTCGACCACAGATTCGCCGAGCCGGTACCGCTCGAGCACCCGGTGTTCGTGCTGGTCGCCCAGCCGCGAGGTGCGTTGCAGCATGGAGTCGACCGGGTCGGGCACGCTGTCGATGCGACCGAGCTTCGCGTCGATGCGGCGCAGAAAGGCAAACTCGCAGACGGATGCCGCGCTCAGGTCACTCGCACTCGTCACCACACTGCCATCCAGTAAGAACATGCACCCACCTCTGCTCCGTTTGAGAATATCGGAGACCACCGACACGCAGCCGTGGTCATCCTCGACCGGGATGCAAAACGGCCCGGCAGAATCTGCCGGGCCGTTCTCTGGAACTTTGCTACTTCTTGGCGCTGAGCTGCTCGATAATGGCCTGCGACACGTCGTGCATGGTGAGGCGACGGTCCATCGAGGCTTTCTGAATCCAGCGGAAGGCCTCCGGCTCGGTCAAGCCCATCTTCTCGTTCAGCAGGCCCTTGGCCCGGTCGACGAGCTTACGGGTCTCGAACCGTTCGACCAGGTCGGCGACCTCGGCCTCGAGGGTGATGATCTGGCTGTAGCGCGAGAGAGCGATCTCGATGGCCGGCAGCAGATCGTTGGGGGTGAAGGGCTTGACGACGTACGCGAGGGCGCCGGCTTCCGTGGCGCGCTCAACCAGTTCCTTCTGGCTGAACGCGGTCAGCAGAACCACCGGAGCGATGTGCTCCTTGGAGAGGCGTTCAGCCGCGCTGATGCCGTCGAGCTGGGGCATCTTGACGTCCATGATGACCAGGTCGGGGCGGAGCTCCCGCGCCAAGGCGACCGCAGTTTCTCCGTCACCGGCTTCGCCGACGACTTCAAAGCCGTTGTCGCGCAGAATCTCGACGATGTCGAGGCGAATGAGGGATTCATCCTCAGCGACGACAACGCGGCGCGGAGGGGTGGGGGTGCTGTCTTGGTCGGTCACGAGGAAAGCCTACGGTATTCTGAACAAGTAGTTGTAAGCCGGTGTGGCGGAATGGCAGACGCGGAGCACTCAAAATGCTTTGTTCGCAAGGACGTGTGGGTTCGAGTCCCACCACCGGTACCAGAAATCATGGCCAGTTTGTGTTGACACGCCCGCACCTGTCAGGCTGGACCGATGATGAAGAACATGGCGTATTGGGGCTACCTGTCGTTACTGATCTATCCGGCGCTGATCGCACTGGGGTTTTGGGCGGCCTATTTCGTGATTCGAAACGCCATCCGCTCGGGGCTGCGGCAGCACCAGGAATGGCTGGACACGCGAGCAGAGAAGCCTCCCGTTCTATAAAGCGCACGCACAAAAGCCCCGCCCGAGATGATCGGGCGGGGCTTTTGCATTAGCAGCTACTTCTTAACGTACGCCGGTGCGACCTCGTTGTGGGCGTCGCCCACGCGGTGCACACGAATGTCGTTCGTCGAGCCGACAATTCCGGGAGGGGAACCGGAGATGACGACGACCTTGTCACCGATTTCAGCGAGACCCTGGCCGATGAGAATGTCATCGACCTGACCGAACATGGCGTCGGTGTGGGTCACCGGCTCCACCAGGTAGGTCTGGATGCCCCAGGTGAGGGCCAGACGGCGACGGATGCCCGGCTCCGGCGTGAACGCCAGCATCGGAATCTTGGACCGCAGACGCGACATGCGTCGCGCCGAGTCACCGGACTCGGTGAAAATGCACAGGAACTTGGCGTCGACGAACTCGGCGACCTCGATGGCGGCCAGCGTGATGGCGCCACCCTGGGTGCGCGGACGATTGGTGAGCTTGCCGATGCGCTCCAGGCCGTGAATCTCAGTGGATTCCACAATGCGAGCCATGGTCTGCACCGTGACGACGGGGTACTCTCCGACGCTGGTCTCACCGCTGAGCATGACGGCATCCGCACCGTCGAGCACGGCGTTGGCGACGTCGCTGGTTTCGGCGCGGGTGGGCACCGGGCTCAGAATCATTGATTCGAGCATCTGCGTGGCGACGATGACCGGCTTGGCCATGCGGCGGGCGATCTCAACGGCCTGCTTCTGCACGATCGGCACGGCTTCGAGCGGGAGCTCAACTCCGAGGTCGCCACGGGCGACCATGATCGCGTCGAAGGCGTCGACGATTTCTTCGAGGTTGTCGACGGCCTGCGGCTTTTCGATCTTGGCGATTACCGGAACGCGACGGCCTTCTTCGGCCATGATCTCGTGCACGCGGGTGATGTCCTCGGCGCTGCGCACGAAGGAGAGCGCGATGAGGTCGGTGCCGAGGCGGAGGCCCCAGCGCAGGTCCGCTTCGTCCTTCTCGGACAGGGCGGGTACGTTGACAGCCACGCCGGGCAGGTTGATGCCCTTGTTGTTGGAGACGGGACCGGCGACGATGACCTTGGTCGTGACGACGACGCCATCCGTTTCAACGACCTGCACCTTGACCTTGCCGTCGTCGATGAGCAGAAAGTCGCCCGGGTGCACATCGTGCGGCAGACCCTTGAAGGTCGTGCCGGACAGTTCCTTGGTGCCGAGCACGTCTTCGGTGGTGATCTTGAAGATATCGCCGACGGCGAGGTCGTACGGGCCGCCCTCGAACTTGCCGAGACGAATCTTCGGGCCCTGCAGGTCGACCATGACGGCGACGGCGCGGCCAGAGTCGTTCGCGGCCTTGCGCACGTTGGCGTACACGCTTTCGTGTACCTGATAGTTGCCGTGGCTCAGGTTCATGCGACAGACGTCAACGCCCGCGTCAATGAGCGCCCTGATCTGCTCGTAGCTGGACGCTGCCGGCCCGAGGGTGGCAACGATTTTTGCGCGTCTCATACTGGTGAATCTCCAATTTCCGCGCCCGGAGGGCGCACTTACAGCGTAGTGAGGGAAAACTCAGGGTTAGAGAGCGAAGGACCGGTCGGTCGGCTTCACGGGAGAGGGCAATTGCGTCTTGCCTTCCAGGAACTGGTCAACCGCGGCCGCTGCGGCTCGTCCTTCAGCGATGGCCCAGACGATCAGGGACTGGCCGCGACCGGCGTCCCCGGCGACGAAGACACCCTCGTGGCTGGTCTGATAGTTGCCGTCGCGTTCCACGTTGCCGCGGTTGTCGAAGGGAAGCTTCAGCTGGTGGCTGAGTTCGTCCGATTCCGGCCCGGTGAACCCCATCGCGAGCAGCACGAGGTCAGCAGGAATTTCCTTCTCCGTGCCGGCCTTGGGAACGCGACGTCCGTCGAGGTATTCGGTTTCGGCAATGCGAATGGCACGCACCTCACCGAAGTCGTTGGCCAGAAATTCGACCGTCGACGCGAGGTATTGGCGGGTGCCGCCCTCTTCGTGTGCGCTCGATACCTCGAACAGGGTCGGCGACATCGGCCACGGCTGGCTGTCCGGGCGAGTCGTGCCCGGCTGCTTGCCGATCGCCAGGTTGGTGACGGATGCTGCCAGCTGGCGGTGCGCTGTGCCGATGCAGTCAGCTCCGGTGTCACCACCACCGAGCACCACGACGTGCTTGCCCTCAGCCGTGATCTGCGCTTCGAGGCTTCCGCCGGCGCCTAACTTGTTCTGCTGCACGAGGTATTCCATGGCGAAGTGCACACCGGGCAGGTCGCGCCCGGGAATCGGCAGGTCCCGGGGAACCATGGCGCCGGTCGCCACCACGACGGCGTCATACCGGGCGCGCAGGTCGTCCCAGGTGATGTCCACACCGATGTTGACGTTGGCGCGGAACCGGGTTCCCTCCGCCGTCATCTGCGCGAGGCGCAGTTCGAGGTGTTTCTTCTCCATCTTGAAGTCGGGAATGCCATAGCGCAGCAGCCCACCGATACGGTCGTCGCGTTCGAACACGGCGACCGTGTGGCCGGCGCGGGTCAGCTGCTGGGCTGCGGCCAGGCCGGCGGGGCCGGAGCCCACGACGGCGACAGTCTTGCCGGTCAGGCGTCCGGGCGGTTGCGGCTGCACCCAGCCCTTGGCGAAGGCCTGGTCAATAATCGACACCTCGACCTGCTTGATGGTGACGGCAGGCTGATTGATGCCGAGCACGCACGACGATTCACAGGGCGCCGGGCAGAGCCGTCCGGTGAACTCGGGAAAGTTGTTGGTCGAGTGCAGGCGTTCGATGGCCGCTCGGCCCTCGTCGCGCCAGACCAGGTCGTTCCACTCGGGAATGAGGTTACCGAGCGGGCAGCCCTGGTGACAGAACGGTACGCCGCAGTCCATGCAGCGGCCAGCCTGCCGTTTGAGTACGGCCGCGTCACCCTGCTCGTAGACCTCTTTCCAGTCCATCAAGCGGATGGCCACAGGCCGTCGAGCGGGAAGCTCACGTTCCGTGTCCTTTAGAAATCCCTTCGGATCAGCCATTGGTTACCTCCAGAATTCGATTCCAAACAACGAGACCGTCGGGATCGAGTCCCTCGTCGACGGCCGTCTGCCTGGTCTCCAGCACGGCCGCGTAGTCGCGCGGCAGCACCTTGACAAAAGCGTTCATGGTTTCTTGCAGGTTTTCCAGCATCCGCTTGGCAAGTGCCGAGTCAGTCTGGTCCCGGTGTTGTTCGAGCAGGTCGCGCACGATTTCACGGTCGACGCTGTCGAGGGCAAGCAGCCGCAGCTCCCCCGAGGTGAGCGCGTCGCGGTTGACCCGTTCGGCGGTGAGTCCGTAGACGTAGGCCGTGCCACCACTCATGCCGGCACCGAGGTTGCGCCCGGTCTCGCCGAGGATGAGGGCGACTCCGCCGGTCATGTACTCGAGCGCGTGGTCCCCCACGCCCTCGACGACGGCGACGGCACCGGAGTTGCGCACCAGGAACCGTTCGCCGACGATGCCGCGAATGAACATGCTGCCCTGCGTGGCTCCGTAACCGATGACGTTGCCGGCGATGACGTTGTCCTCGGCAGGAAACTGGCTGGTTCGGTCGGGGCGCACAATGATCTGCCCGCCCGACAGGCCCTTGCCGACGTAGTCGTTGGATTCGCCCTCGAGCCGCAGAGTGATCCCGCTCGGCAGGAACGCCCCGAAGGACTGTCCGGCGGAACCGGTAAGCCTGACCTCGATCGACCCAGCGGGCAGGCCGTTTTCGCCGTGCCGCAGGGTGACCTCGTGGCCGAGCATGGTGCCAACGGCGCGTTCGGTATTGCGAATCGGCAGATCGATCTGCACCGTGCCGCCGTGTTCGAGTACGCTCCGGCTTCGGCGAATCAGCTCATTGTCGAAGTGCTTCTCGAGTTCGTGCTCCTGGGCCCTGGCCCACTTGCGCGGTTCGCTCTCGGAGAAATCCGGTCCGCTCAGAATGGGCGAGAGGTCCAGCCCCTGTGCCTTCCAATGGGTGAGCGCACGGTTCACGTTCAGGACTTCACTGTGTCCGATGGCCTCGTCAAGGCTGCGGAATCCGAGTTCGGCGAGGTACTCGCGTACTTCCTGGGCGATGAACTCGAAGAAGTTCACGACGTGGTCGGCCTGACCATTGAAGCGCTTGCGTAGGTCCGGGTTCTGGGTAGCGACACCGACCGGGCAGGTGTCAAGGTGGCAGACGCGCATCATGATGCAGCCGGCGACCACGAGCGGGGCTGAGGCGAAACCGAATTCTTCGGCGCCGAGCAGGGCACCGATCAAAACGTCGCGTCCGGTTTTCAGCTGGCCGTCGACCTGCACCACAACGCGGTCGCGCATGCCGTTGAGCATGAGCGTCTGCTGCGTCTCGGCGAGGCCGAGTTCCCACGGCGTGCCGGCGTGCTTGAGCGAGTTGACCGGGCTCGCGCCCGTTCCGCCGTCGTGCCCGCTGATCAAAATCACGTCGGAGAGCGCCTTGGCGACCCCCGCCGCGACGGCGCCGATACCGGACTGGCTGACCAGTTTGGTGTGGATGCGCGCCTTCGGGTTGGCCCGCTTCAGGTCGAAAATGAGCTGCTTGAGGTCTTCAATCGAGTAGATGTCGTGGTGCGGCGGCGGCGAGATGAGGCCGACGCCGGCCGTGGCGTTCCGGGTACGGGCGATCCACGGGTACACCTTGGTGGGCGGCAGCTGCCCGCCCTCACCGGGCTTGGCGCCCTGCGCGAGCTTGATCTGGATATCGTCGGCGTGGGTCAGGTACATGCTGGTCACGCCAAACCGCCCCGAGGCGACCTGCTTCACCGCGCTGCGCCGAGTCGGGTCGAGCAGACGGTCGAGGTCTTCGCCGCCCTCGCCGGTGTTCGACTTGCCGCCGAGGCGGTTCATCGCGATGGCGAGGGTTTCGTGCGCTTCCTGCGAGATCGAACCATAGCTCATCGCTCCGGTCGAGAACCGCTTCACGATCTGCGACACCGATTCGACCTCGTCGAGCGGCACGGGCGTGCGCTGGCCGGCGCTGAGGGTGAACATACCGCGCAGCGTCATGAGCGATTCAGCCTGGTCGTCGACCATCTTCGTGTACTCGCGGAAGATGTCATAGCGCTTGGTGCGGGTGGCGTGCTGCAGCCGGAAGATGGTCTCCGGGTTGAACAGGTGCGGGGCACCGTCCCGGCGCCACTGGTATTCCCCGCCGGTCGCGAGCCGCTCGTGGGCGGTCACCGCGGCATCCATTGGGTAAGCGGATGCGTGCCGCGCCAGGTTTTCGACACCGATCACGTCGATGCCGACGCCGCCGAGCTTGCTCGTAGTGCCGGTGAAGTACTGGTCGACGAAGGACTGGGCCAGGCCTACGGCCTCGAAGGTCTGCGCGCCAGCGTAGGACGACACGGTGGAGATGCCCATCTTGGACATGATTTTGAGCACGCCCTTGCCGAGAGCCTTGATCACGTTGCGCACGGCCTTTTCGGGCGTGACGTTGGTGATGATGCCGCTGCGCACGAGGTCTTCGCAAGTTTCCATGGCGAGGTACGGATTGACGGCTGAGGCGCCGTAACCCATGAGCAGGGCCACGTGATGCACCTCGCGCACATCGCCGGCCTCGACCACGATGCCGACCTTCATGCGGTTTTCGGTGCGGATCAGGTGGTGGTGCACTGCGGCGATCATGAGCAGCGACGGGATCGGGGCGAGGTCCTGGTTGGAGTCGCGGTCACTCAGCACGATGAACAGCGCGCCGGCTTCGATCGCCTCGTCGACTTCGACGCAGATCGCGGCGAGGCGCTTGGCCAGGGCGTCTGCGCCCTCCTCGAACCGGTACAGGCCGCGGATGGTCGTGGTGGTGCGGCTGCCGACGGCGGGGTCGATGTGCTGGATCTTGGCCAGTTCATCGTTGTCGATGACCGGAAAATCGAGAATGACCTGACGGGCATGTTCCGGACCGGCCGTGAGCAGGTTGCGCTCAGGGCCGAGGCCGAGCTTGAGGCTCGTGACGACTTCCTCGCGAATCGAGTCGAGCGGCGGGTTGGTGACCTGCGCGAACTGCTGGGTGAAGTAGTCGAACATGAGGCGCGGGCGGTCGCTCAGAACCGCGATGGGGGTGTCGCTGCCCATGGCGCCGAGTGGTTCGGCTCCGGTGCGTGCCATCGGGGTGAGCAGAATGCGCACCTCTTCTTCGGTGTAGCCGAAGGTGCGTTGACGACGTACAACGGATGCCGGTGGGTGCACGATGTGCTCCCGCTCCGGCAGGTCCTTGAGGTTGATACGGCCCTTCTGCAGCCAGTCGCCCCAGGGTTCGCTGGCCGACAGTTCGGCCTTGATCTCCCGGTCGTCGATGATGCGGCCGGCCACGGTATCGACCAGGAACATCTGGCCGGGGCGCAGGCGGCCCTTACGCACCACCCGCGCCGGGTCGATTCCGAGCACGCCGATCTCACTCGCGAGCACGACGAGGCCGTCGTCGGTGATGAGGTAGCGACCGGGACGCAGGCCGTTGCGGTCGAGGGTGGCGCCGACGAGAGAGCCGTCGGTAAAAACGATCGCAGCTGGTCCGTCCCACGGTTCCATGAGCATGGAGTGATATTCGTAGAAGTCACGACGTTCGTCGTCGAGGTCGGTCTGGTTCTCCCAGGCCTCGGGCACCATCATCATGATGGCGTGCGGCAGCGATCGACCCGACAGGCTGAGCAGTTCGACGACCTCATCGAAGGAGGCCGAGTCGCTCGCGCCGGGCGTTACGATCGGCAGCAGGGGTGCGAGGTCACCGAGCAGCTCGGACTCGAGCTGGGACTGGCGGGCGCGCATCCAGTTGCGGTTTCCCTGCACCGTGTTGATCTCGCCGTTGTGGGCGATCATACGGAACGGCTGGGCGAGCGGCCAGGACGGGAAAGTGTTGGTGGAGTAACGCGAGTGCACCAGGGCGAGAGTCGATACGAATCGTTCGTCCGACAGGTCGGGGTAGAACGGTTCGAGCTGCATGGTGGTGACCATGCCCTTGTAGACCAGGGTGCGGCAGGACAGAGAGACGAAATAGATCTCGAGCTCACGCTCGGCGCGCTTCCGCAGCCGAAAGGTCTGCCGGTCGAGCGCGATGTCGCCGAGCAGGTCGCCGGATACGGTCGTTCGGGTGCTCTGCACAAACAGCTGTTGGATAGCCGGCATGTTCGCACGCGCCTGGCTGCCGAGGTCTTCCGGATGCACCGGAACCTCCCGCCAGCCGAGGATGGTCAGGCTTTCCTCGTCGGCGATCAGGCTGATGGCCCGCTTGATGGCCGTGCGCGCGGTCGGGTCGGTCGGCAGAAAGACGTTACCGACGGCGTACTGGCCGACGGGGGGAAGCGCGAAATCTGTCACGGCGCGCAGGAAGTCGTCCGGTATCTGGGTGATGATGCCGGCACCGTCGCCGGTTCCAGCGTCGGAACCGACCGCACCGCGGTGTTCAAGATTGCGCAGCGCGTCGAGGGCCTGGGTGATAATGTCGTGCCCGGCGGTGCCCCGCAGGGTCGCCACCATGGCAAGGCCGCACGCATCGCGTTCGGCGGCTGGGTCGTACAAACCGGCCGCTTCGGGCATGCTGCTGAAGCGGGAATAGAGAGGTTTCTGCGGCATTGAGACCGTCCTCACGAAATGACTGGCAGTAAGGGACGACGCTGGCCCGAAGGAAATGTGTGCAGGGAGATGTAGCGGGAACCCTGATCGGGTTCGGCCCTGTTCGAGTTTGCCCTGACCGGGCAGCGCTACGAGTGCGTCGGTTGGGATTCAACCGACGTGAGTCTACAGACGCGACGCGCTCGTGCTTGTGGCTGCGGCCTCGGGTGATTCGGTGTGTTCATCGGCATCATCGCTCTGATCCGCGGAGCTTTGATCAAGATCATCCGAATCGCTGTCATCCAATTCTAGCCCAGCGTCCGGGCCATTCCATTCCCGACCGGGAACATAGGGGCTGAGCTCTAGTCCGGGGTGGCGGTGACGTTGCACGACGATGATCACCAGGCCGAGCACGATGGCTGCCAGAGCGGCCCAGACGTTGGTGCGGATTCCGAAGTAGATCTCGCTCGGGTCAATCCGAATCGACTCAAAAAAGCTGCGACCCAGTCCATACCAGATGAGATATACGCCGAGCGTCTGACCGAAACGCAGACGGAATTTACGCTCGAGGTAGAGGATGACGGCGACGCCGATCAGATTCCAGATGATTTCGTAGAGAAAAGTCGGGTGGAACAGTGTGTCGGCCGGCAATCCGACCGGGAAGGCGGCATTGCCGGACTCGATTTCCAGCCCCCACGGCAGGGTCGTCGGCAGCCCGAACAGCTCGTGGTTGAACCAGTTGCCGAGCCGACCGGTGGCCTGGGCGACCAACAAGGCGGGAGCAACAGCATCCGCGAAGCTCCAGAAACGGATGCCGGCCATCCGGCAACCGATATAGGCGCCGACGGCGCCGCCGATCAGCGACCCGAAGATGGCGTTTCCGCCTTCCCAAATGTACAGGGTGCGCAGCAGGTCCGCTCCATCAAAGAAGTAGTCTCCCGGGTGCGTCAGAACATGATAAATGCGGGCTCCGACAATGCCGAGGGGAACGGCCCAGAGGATGATGTCGAGCACAACGCCCGGCTCGGCACCGCGCCTGGTCAGGCGGCGCGAGGTGATGATGGTGGCGAGGACGATGCCGGCGAGAATACACAGCGCATAGGCGTGGATGCGGAACGGTCCGAGGTCGAAGAACTGCCACTCGGGGCTCGGAATACTCGTGCTCAGGAGACTCAACAACACCTAGGTACTACCTTTCATCGTGACTCGCGTCACTTGGGGCGAAAATAATCGATCGCCTCGAACAATTTAGTGTAGAGCGCGCCTGCGATTACCGGGGCGCGGAGGCCGCGCGAATATCGCTCGCGCCCGCGGCGAGTTCGAGGGCCAGCCGCGCCACGGCGGTGACTCCCCCGTCGGTGAGCGCCTTCACGAGGGCAGACCCAACGATGGCGCCGTCAGCATAACCGAGAATTTCCCGTACCTGCTCGGGAGTCGAGATGCCCAGCCCGACACAGGCGCTCGTGCAGCCGACAGCGCGGAGGCGTTCCACCAGAATACGAGCGGCAGAATCAACCCCGGCGCGGGCGCCGGTCGTGCCCATCGTCGAGACGGTGTAAACAAAGCCGCGGCTCGCTTCAATCGCCTGCACCAATCGGGCGTCCGAGGAGGACGGCGCGGCGAGGAAGACCCGGTCCAGTCCGGTGCGTACGCTCGCGGCCATCCAGTCTGCGGCCTCGTCGGGAATGAGGTCGGGGGTGATCAGGCCGGCACCACCCGCGGCACGCAGGTCGTCGGCGAAACGCTCGACGCCGTACTGCACCACCGGGTTCCAGTAGGTCATCACGAGAATGGGGGCGTCGACCTGTGCGGTGATCGCCTTGACGGCTTCGAATCCGTGGCGCAGCTTGAAGCCGTTCGCCAGGGCCTGCTGCGTGGCAGCCTGAATGACCGGGCCGTCCATGACGGGGTCGGAATAGGGCAGACCGAGTTCAATGATGTCGACGCCGTTGGTGACGAGCGCCACGGCGGCGTCAATGCTCTCAGTCAGGGTCGGGAAACCGACCGGCAGGTAGCCGATGAGAGCGCCGCCGCCCTCGGTGCGTCGCCGTGCGATGGTCTGTTCGACCGTGCTCACTGTGTCGTTCGGCGCTGTGACCGTCATGATTGTTCCGCGCCTTCGTCGAGCAGGTCGAAGTATCGGCCGGCTGTTTCCATGTCCTTGTCGCCGCGGCCGCTGAGGTTGATCAGAATGGTCGCGTCCGGGCCGAGCTTCCGGCCGAGCTCGAGCGATCCGGCCAGAGCGTGCGAGGACTCGATCGCCGGGATGATTCCTTCCGTACGGCTGAGCAGCCGCAGGGCGCTCATCGCGTCGTCGTCGGTGATCGGCAGGTACGTGGCCCGGCCGATGCTGGCAAGCCAGGCGTGCTCCGGGCCGACGCCGGGATAGTCAAGGCCCGCTGAGATCGAGTGCGATTCAACGGTCTGGCCGTCTTCGTCCTGCAGCAGCATGCTGCGGGCCCCGTGCAACACACCGGGGCGTCCCTTGGTGATGGTCGCTGCGTGGCGCGGTGTATCGACGCCGTCTCCGGCCGCTTCGTAGCCGTACAACGCGACATCGGCATCGTCCAGAAACGCGTGGAAGATGCCCATAGCGTTTGAGCCGCCACCGACACAGGCCGTGACGGCATCCGGCAGGCTGCCGGTCAGGTCGAGAACCTGTTGGCGAGCCTCCTCGCCGATGATCTTTTGAAAGTCGCGGACCATGGCGGGGAACGGATGCGGCCCGGCCACGGTTCCGAAAATATAATTGGTCGTCTCGACGTTGGTGACCCAGTCGCGCATGGCGTCGTTGATCGCGTCCTTCAGGGTGCGGGAGCCGGTCTTGACCGGAACGACTTCGGCACCCAGCAGGCGCATGCGGGCCACGTTCAGGGCCTGTCGCTCGGTGTCGACCTCGCCCATATAGACGACGCATTCGAGCCCGAACAGGGCGGCGACAGTGGCGGTGGCAACTCCGTGCTGGCCAGCTCCGGTTTCGGCGATGACTCGGGTTTTACCGATGCGTTTGGTGAGTAGAGCCTGGCCGAGAGCGTTGTTGATCTTGTGCGAACCGGTGTGGTTGAGATCTTCACGCTTGAGAATGATGCGGGCGCCACCGGCGTGCTCGGCGAAGCGCGGCACCTCGGTAATGATCGACGGGCGACCGGTGTAGTTGATGTGCAGGTCCATCAGCGCCGCGGCGAAGGCTGGATCCTTCTTGGCGAGTTCGTATTCCGCGGTGAGTTCATCGAGCGCTGCAACGAGGGACTCGGGCACGAACCTGCCGCCGAATTCCCCGAAATATGGGCCGGATTCTGCACGTAAGGATTCTTCTCGTAAAGACATTTATACCGCCAAAAACTCAGAGAGGGTTCGGATGGGATCACTCGTTACAAGCGCTTCGCCGACCAGGACAACATCGGCTCCGGCTGCGCGGTAATGCGCAACATCGGCTGCTGTCTTGACGGCGGACTCGGCGACGCGAATAACGCCGGAGGGGATTTTGTTGGCGAGGGTACCGAACAGGTTCTGGTCAAGTTCAAAGGTTGACAGGTCGCGGGCGTTGACCCCGACCAGACTGGCGCCGATGTCGAGGGCGCGACTGACCTCATCCCCGCTGTGCGTTTCGACCAACGCCGTCATGCCGAGCTCACGGATGAGGTCGTGCAGGGACAGCAGGGTGGCCTGGTCGAGCGCGGCGACGATGAGCAGCACCAGATCGGCTCCGGCCGCGCGGGCCTCGAACACCTGGTACGGCGTTCCAATGAAGTCCTTGCGCAGAATCGGAATGCTCACCGCAGCGCGCACCTGCTCGAGGTCGGTCAGCGAGCCGTGAAAGCGTCGTCCCTCGGTGAGCACGCTGATGGCGCTTGCCCCGCCGGACTCATAGGAGACAGCCAGCGCTGCCGGGTCGGTGATGGCAGCGAGGGCGCCGCGGCTCGGGCTCGCCCGTTTGATCTCGGCGAGAATCTTGACCCGTTCGGTGGGAGCAAGGGCGTGCAGGGCATCGAGTGCGGGCGGGCGGACGCGCGCAGCGGCTTCCACGCTCGCGAACGGGCGGGTGAGTAGGCGTTCTTCGGCGTCGGAAACCGCGCCGGCGAGAAGTTCTTGGAGCACCAGGTGGCAGCGCAGCCGGTCAGTGACCGTGCGGCGTGGCTGTCATGGTGTTTACGCCATAGCCAACCTTGCTCATCACATAGCCAACAACGAGACCGGCGAGCAGCAGGCCGAAGGAGGCCCAGACCAGCCAGGGCAGCTCGAAGAAGAATGCGGTCGTGCCGATCGTGAACGCCACCAGCATGATGATGACAGCGGTCCAGGCCGCCGGGGAGTGGCCGTGTCCGGGATCTGACATATCGATGCTCATGGTTCTCCTCATAAATACATTGTGCTCTGTACGTTGACAAGCAGGTTAAGTCTAGCGGAGCGGATGCGAGCGCTTCAGCGTACGGTCGGGTCATCGCCGCGGCTGAGGTCGTCCCAGTCGCCGACGGAGTCGCTCGCGGCGGGCTCGGCCGGGGTTGCCAGTGGTTGTGCACCGTGGGGCGAAGCCACTTGTTCAAACCGAACGGCCTGATACTTACGGGTCGGACCCGGCCACCGACCGCTCGTGACGATAATGGCCACACCAACACCCGCCATGACGATCGCAGCACCCATCGCCACGAACGGCCAGGGTGTGATGACCGTGCCGAGCACGCTCAACTGAATCGACTCGTGACCGGCTATTCCCGTGGCGGCGGTCACCGCTGCGGCGCTGGCATCGGCGGGGTCTCGCACCGCCAGGAACGCGGCGAGAAACACGGAGAAGCCGAGGAGCACCTCGAGGGCACCCAGCACGATGCGAATCAGCCGCCCGGCGATGGTGAGCGCCGCGGCGAGGGCGAAGCCGGAGAGCGCGAGGGCGGTCAACGCCGGCGCGGCAATGGCTCCGTCGATCTCCAAGACCTGGGTGCCGGCATCGGGGAGTCCGACTTCGGCCTGCACCCAGACCTGGGTCCAAGCCAGCATGGCGAGCGAACTCGCCGCCAAAACGGAAAGGATGAAAACGAGTTTCAGCCGACGCGCTGACATCCGTTCTGCCATTAGTGCACCCTCCGCATGGCGTTGGCGACGGCGACGGCTCGCAGCGGGGCTGCCGCCTTGTTCTGCGACTCCTGGTACTCGGACGCGGGGTCGGAATCGGTGACGACACCGCCGCCGGCCTGCACTCTCGCGATACCGTCCTTGATCGTGGCAGTGCGGATGGCAATGGCGAGGTCGGCGTCGCCGGCGAAACCGAAGTAGCCGACCACTCCCCCGTACACGCCGCGCTGGGCCGGTTCGAGGGCGTCGATGATCTCGAGCGCCCGCGGTTTCGGCGCGCCAGAGAGCGTACCGGCCGGGAAGGTGGCGCGGAAGACGTCGATCGCGGTCTTGCCGGGAACCAAGTTGCCCTCGACCGAGGAGACGAGGTGCATGATGTGGCTGAATCGTTCGATACGCATGAACTCGGTCACCTCGACCGAGCCGGCCGTGCACACCTTGAGCAGGTCGTTGCGGGCGAGGTCGACGAGCATGAGGTGTTCGGCCCGTTCCTTGGGATCTTCGGCGAGCTCGATCGCGTAGTCGGCGTCGGCATCCGGTGTCGTTCCCCGCGGTTTGGAACCGGCGATCGGGTGGGTGAAGACGCGTTGGTCTTGCACCTTGACCAGAGCTTCCGGCGAGGATCCAACGATCCAGTATGGGTCGCCTTCGTGCGTTTCGAGGCTGAGCAGGTACATGTACGGGCTGGGGTTTAGGCTGCGCAACACCCGGTAGACGTCGATGGGGTGCGCGGTGCAGACCTGGTCGAAGCGCTGCGAGATGACCACCTGAAACACATCGCCGTCGACGATGTGCTGCTTGCCGATGTTGACGGCCGTGAGAAAGTCGTCTCGGGTGGTGCGATTGCGCGGCGAGCTCGGTACTTGCAGGTCGACCTCGGCCAGCCACGCTTCGCTGGGCGCGGCGAGTCGGCCCTGCAGCGAATCGAGGCGCTCGCTCGCGGCAGCCCAGAGCTCGTCGGGCGTGTCGGTGCCATCGTTCAGCACGTTGGCGATGAGCTGCACGGTGCCGTTTTTGTGGTCGACCACGACCAAGTCGGCGACAAAGCTGAAGGACTGGCCCGGAACGTCATAGTCAGCCGGCGGCTGGTGCGGCAGGCGTTCGATCTGGCGAATCGCCTCCCAGCCGATGAAACCGACCAGCCCGCCGGTCAGCGGCGGATGTTCGGGCAGCCGCGGTGTCTGCCAGCGGTCGAACAGGTACGCCAGCGCCGCGAGCGGGCCGAGGGAGGCCGCCGACCCGAGTGCGCGCTCGGCGGAGAGCCCATAGTCGATCCAGCGGGTCTCGTCGCCCTGTTGGGTGAGCACTCCGAAGGAGGATACACCGACGAAGGAGAATCGCGACCAGATGCCGCCCTGCTCGGCGGACTCGAGCAGAAAGCTGCCGGGCAGCCCGTTGGCGAGCTTGCGGTAGATGCCCACCGGGGTCTCGCCGTCGGCGAAGAGTTCACGGATAACCGGGATGACCCGGTGCTCGCCGATCAGGGCATCGAACTGGATGCGGGTGGTCGAGCCGGCGGTGCGGGATCCTGCAGGGCTACCGGTCATTCCGTGGGCCTTTCCATGATGGTCACGCCGAGGTCGCGCCCGTCGAAGCAGGTGTGGGTGCCGGTGTGGCAGGCGGCTCCGACCTGGTCGACCTGCACCAGCAGGGTGTCGTTGTCGCAGTCGAAGGCAGCGGAGTGCACGTACTGGGCGTGGCCGGAGGTATCGCCCTTGCGCCAGAATTCCTGGCGGCTGCGCGACCAGAACGTGACGCGCCCCTCCGTCAGGGTGCGGCGCAGCGCTTCCCGGTTCATCCAGCCGAGCATGAGCACCTCGTGGGTGTCCCACTGCTGGATGACCGCGGGCAGCAGCCCGGCGTCGTTGAACACCGCGGCGTCGAGCTGATCGGTGAGTTTGGCGTTCAGTTCATCGGCCATTAGCGCACCAGCATTCCCTCGGCGGCGAGCTCCCGCTTGACATCATCGATGGTCAATTGTCCGTTGTGAAAAACGGATGCCGCCAGCACGGCATCCGCGCCGGCCCGGATCGCCGGGGGAAAGTCCTCCACGCGCCCGGCCCCGCCGGAAGCGATCACCGGAACCCGACTGTTGGCGCGCATGAGCGCGATGAGATCGGTATCGAAGCCCGCCTTGGTCCCGTCGGCGTCGATCGAGTTGACCAGGAGTTCCCCCGCGCCGAGTTCGATCGCCTGCCGCGCCCAGGCCACAGCATCCAGGTCGGTTTCGGTGCGACCGCCGTGGGTCGTGACGACGAAGCCGCTCTCCGTGCGAGCGGATCGCTTCACATCGAGGCTGAGGACAATAACCTGGGCGCCGAAGCGATCGGCGATCTCGGCGATCAGCGCCGGTCGGGCGATGGCCGCGCTGTTCAATCCGACCTTGTCGGCGCCGCTCGCCTGCAGCCGGGAGACGTCTTCGACACTGCGGATGCCACCGCCGACGGTGAGCGGAATGAAGACCTGCTCGGCGGTCGCGCTCACGACGTCGTAGGTCGTCGAACGGTTATCGACGGTCGCCGTCACGTCGAGAAAGGTCAGCTCGTCAGCGCCCTGCTCGTAGTAGCGACGGGCGAGTTCGACCGGATCGCCGGCGTCGCGCAGGTTCTGAAAATTAACGCCCTTGACTACACGACCGTTGGCCACGTCGAGGCAGGGAATGACGCGCACACTCAGGCTCATCGCTGGTTGTCCTCTTTCGTGTGCTTAGATTCGGGCGTTGTGAATGGTGGTGACCAGGATGGCTCTGGCACCGATGGCGTAGAGCTCGTCCATCACGTTGTTCATGTCCAGTCGGGCGATCATGACACGCACGGCGGCCCACTCGGGGTCGTGCAGCGAGGAAACGGTCGGCGATTCGATTCCGGGGGCAAGCGCGGCGGCCGTGTCGAGCAGCGCGACCGGAATGTCATAGTCGAGGAGCACGTATTGGCGGGCCACGAGCACGCCCTGCAGGCGGCGCAGCAGCGTCGCGATTCCGGCCTTGTCGTTGGTGGAGCTGATCAGCACGGCGGTGGATTCGAGGATGACCGGTCCGAAGATTTCGAGGCCGGCCTTGCGCAGTGTGGTGCCGGTGGAGACAACGTCGGCGACGGCATCCGCTACCCCGAGCTGAACCGCCGATTCAACGGCCCCGTCGAGTTCGACCAGGTCGACGGTCACCGAGTGGGTGGCGAGAAAGCGTTCGACCAGGCCGGGATAGCTCGTGGCGACGCGCAGGCCGTCAAGGTCTTTCAGCTCGGTGAAGCGCCCGGCCGGTCCGGCGAAGCGAAAGGTAGAGTCGCCGAAGTCGAGGCTGGCGATTTCCTGCGCCTTGGAGTGGGAGTCCAGCAGCAGGTCGCGCCCGGTGATTCCGACGTCGAGCGCGCCGGAGCCGACATAGGTGGCGATGTCGCGCGGACGTAGGTAGAAGAATTCCACCCCATTGCGCGGATCGGCGGTGACGAGGTCGCGCGGGTCGCGACGACCGGTGTAGCCGGCCTCGGCGAGCATCTGCGCGGCGGTTTCAGACAACGAGCCCTTGTTGGGCACGGCAATTCTCAGCATGGGGGGGGGTACTCTCTCGGTTTTTCGTGCCAGACAAATTTATGACGGATACCAGCGGATGAGCTGGCGCGGGTCACAGATGTCGGTAGATGTCCGCCGGAGAGAGGCCTTTCGCGATCATCATGACCTGCAGGTGATAGAGCAGCTGGGAGATTTCGGCGGAGGTTTCGTCATCGCTCTGAAACTCGGCGGCCATCCACACTTCGGCCGCTTCTTCGACGATCTTCTTGCCAATGGCGTGCACGCCGGCGTCGAGTTCGCGAACGGTGCCGGAGCCTTCCGGGCGGGTGCGGGCCTTGTCGCTGAGTTCTACGAACAGGTCATCGAAAGTTTTCACGACTCTAGGTTACCCGCCCGTGACGGTGACTCGCCGCGCGTTCGCGTAGCAGGCCGATCTGTGCGGCCGGATTCTCGGCCCCGAACACACTGGACCCGGCCACGAAGGTGTCGGCACCGGCTCGGGCTGCGATCTCGATGGTCTGCGCGGTGATGCCGCCGTCGACCTGCAGCCAGACGTCGAGTCCGGTCTTCTCCACCTGTGATCGCAGCTGGGAAAGCTTCGGCATGGTCTCTTCCATGAAGCTCTGGCCGCCAAAACCGGGCTCAACGGTCATCACGAGCACCTGGTCGAACTCGTCGAGCAGTTCGAGGTAAGGCGTGACGTCGGTACCGGGCTTGAGCGCGATGCCAGCGCGGGCGCCGATCTGCCGCAGCCGCCGGGCCAGCGCCACCGGCTCGGTCGTCGCCTCGGCGTGAAAGGTGACCGAGTAGGCTCCGGCCTCGGCGTAGCCGGGCGCCCACCGTTCCGGGTCGTCGATCATCAAGTGGATGTCCAGCGGCAGCGGGGACACCTGCTGCAGCCGCTCGACCATGCCGAGCCCGAAGGTGAGGTTCGGCACGAAGTGGTTGTCCATGATGTCGACGTGAACGAGGTCGGCGGAGCGGATGCGGGAAAGCTCGCTCTCAAAGTTGGCGAAATCGGCGGCGAGGATGCTCGGATTGATGCGGGTAGCCATCCGTTCAGCTTATCGAGCTTGAAGGAGCCGCTCGGCGCGTCGAGCCTTCAAACCGGGCAGGAGCGCTACCCCTGCACCAGGCGCTCGTACCAGGCCAGGGCGGACTGGTCGGTGAGGCTCGCGACCTGGTCGACGATGACGCGCTTGCGGGCGGCATCGTCGTCGGCGGCCTGCCAGTCTTCGCGAAAGCCGGGGTCGAGGTGTTCGTCGCCGGACTGGTGCAGGGTTTCGGCGAGCAGGGTGAGCACCTGGCGCTGCTGCACGTAGATGGGCTTGCGGGTATTGCGGGTCATGACGAAGGCCGCGACAATGCCCTTGAGCACCGAGATTTCGGCCTGGATCTCCCGCGGAACGATCACATTCGCCCCGAACCGCAGCATGTTCGCACCGGGGTGTGCTTCTTTGGTGGCGTGTACGGCAGCACTGCTGAACCGGCCGATGAGCTGGCTGGTGAGGTTCTTGAGGTGGCCCTGGTCGCGTCGCCCGGCGGTCCAGGAGTCCATCCAGACATCGAGGGAGTCGAGCCGGTTGAACGCGGTTGCCAGGTCCTCGGCGCTGGTCTCGTCGCCAATCCACTCCGACATGGTGGCGAGAAGTTCGTCGTGATCTGCGCGGCTGCTCAACGCTGCGACGTCGACGTAGCCGTTGACGATGGCGTCTTCGAAGTCGTGCACGCTGTACGCGATGTCGTCGGAGAGGTCCATCACCTGGGCTTCGATGCAGAGTTGCCGGTCGGGCGCTCCCTCGCGCAACCACTCGAACGCGGCCAGGTCGTCCTGGTAGAACCCGAATTTGGCCCGCCCGCTCGGGTCATAGACCGAGGATCCTTCTGGCCAGGGATACTTGCAGCTTGCGTCGAGGCTCGCCCGGGTCAGGTTGAGTCCGTAGCTTCGCCCGTCGGGCCCAAACACCTTCGGCTCGAGCCGGGTGAGCAATCGCAGGGTCTGCGCGTTCCCCTCGAAGCCACCGATGTCTTCCGACCACAGGCTGAGCGCCTTCTCGCCGTTGTGTCCGAAGGGAGGATGCCCGATGTCGTGCGCGAGGCAGGCGGTATCGACGATGTCGGGGTCGACGTTGAGGCGGGAGGCGATCTCCCGCCCGACCTGGGCGACCTCGAGCGAGTGGGTCAGTCGGTTGCGGGCAAAGTCGAGCCCCGCCGTGGGACTGAGTACCTGCGTCTTGGCCGCGAGGCGCCGCAGAGCGCTCGAGTGCAGCAGTCGGGCGCGGTCGCGGGCAAAGTCGCTGCGCCGCGAGTAATGCTCTTCGGGAAACCAGCGGGCCTCGTCGGTCTCGCTGTATCCGGTTTTGTTAGCCACCGCTGGTATCCCCTTCGCCCTCGGTCAAATTCAGTCGCTCCGCCCCGAAAAGATCCTGAGACTCGAGCCAGTGCTCGGGCAGCGACGGTTTCTTCGGTGTTCCCGCGCGCCCGCGTGGGCCCTCAACGTCTGAGCCCGGGTATGGCAGCGAGGCGTCGAGGGTGCCGAGCAGGTCGTCGAGCTGCGCGAGAGACTGCACCATCGCCAGGCTCGCGCGCAGATCGCCGCCGACCGGGTAGCCCTTGAAGTACCAGGCGACGTGCTTGCGAATGTCGCGGCAGGCCCGGTCTTCGCTGTCGAAGTATTCGGTGAGCAGTTCGGCGTGGCGGCGGAAGGCGTTGATGACCTGGCCGAGCCCCGGTTCGGCTTTGAGTTCCTGACCGCGAAATGCAGCGGCGAGGTCGCCGAACAGCCACGGACGACCGAGGCAGCCGCGCCCGACGACGACGCCGTCGCATCCGGTTTCACTGACCATGCGCAGGGCGTCGTCGGCCGACCAGATATCGCCGTTGCCGAGCACCGGCACGTCACTGATGGCGTTCTTGAGCTTCTCAATTGCCGACCAGTCGGCGTGGCCGGAGTAGAACTCGGCGGCCGTTCGGCCGTGCAGGGCGATGGAGGCGACGCCGGCTCCGGCGGCGGCCTTGCCAGCCTCAATGTAGGTGAGGTGGTCGGCGTCGATGCCCTTGCGCATCTTCACGGTCAGCGGAATCGGCCCAGCCGCAGTGACTGCGGCCTCCACGATCTGACGGAACAGGCCGATCTTCCACGGCAGGGCAGCTCCCCCGCCCTTGCGGGTGACCTTGGGAACCGGGCAGCCGAAGTTGAGGTCGATGTGATCGGCACGGTCCTCAGCGACGAGCATGGTCACGGCCTCGGACACCGTTTTCGGGTCAACACCGTACAGCTGAATGGAGCGGGTGGTTTCGCTCTCATGATGGGTGATCAACCGCATGGTCTCGGTGTTGCGTTCGACGAGCGCGCGCGAGGTGATCATCTCGCTCACAAACAGTCCAGCGCCGTATTCGCGGCACAGCCGGCGAAATGCGGTATTGGTGATGCCGGCCATCGGCGCGAGCACCACGGGCACGTCAAGCGTGAGCGGGCCGATACTGAGCGGACCAACGGCCAACTGGCCGATCGGCGCCCGCTGGTCGTCGGCGGAAGTAGGTGAAGTCATGGTGGGTCAATTCTCCCAGAAAGCGCGTGGTGCTCCGAATCCTCTGCAGGGCGGATGCCGGGCGCACACAGAAACGCAGCTGCCGGGCCCGGAAAGGGCTGTACGGCAGCTGCGTTGTTGACGAAATGGGCTCAGATCAGCTGCAGCAGCCGCCACCGCAGCAGGAGCCAGCGGCTTCGTCGGTCGCGGTCGCAGCACCCAGGAGCTCGATGGTGGGACGACCGGCAGCGTCGGTGAAGACGGGCGGGGTAGTGATGGTGTCAGTCATGAGTTATCTCCTTGAATCAATTGGGTGAAACGGTGAAAGAAAGCGCCGCGGCGGGTTGCTTACCGTCAGGCTACGCGAGTTCGCTGGGTATCGGGTTACGCGGGGACTTCGTCGGCCCCGGCCTTGGCCGAGCGGTCGGCGCGGGCCTGGTCAAGCGCCTGAGTGAACGCCGTCGGATCCTGCGCGCCGGAAATGCCGTAGCGGCCGTCGATCACGAAGAACGGAACGCCCTGGATGCCGTAGGCGCCGGCCTGTGCCACGTCGGCCTTGACCGCGGCGAGGTGCTCGTGGGCGGTGAGTGACCGCACGACGTCGGCTCGGTCGAATCCAATCTCGGCGGCGAGGTCGGCGAGGTCTTCGATCCGGCCAACGTGGCGCCCATCGATGAAGTAGGCCTTGAGTAGGCGCTCCTTCATCTCGAGCTGACGGCCGTGCGCCTTGGCGTAGTGCAGCAGTTCGTGCGAAATGACCGTGTTGGTCTGGTGCACGGAGTCGTAGTCGTAGTGCAGGCCGACGCTCTCGGCGATGCCGGTGACACGCTCGAGCATCTGCTCCACCTCGGCGAGGGGCATACCCTTCTTCTCACTGAGGTACTGCACAGGCGTTCCGGCGTAATCGACCGGGGTATCGGGTGAAAGTTCAAAGCTGTGATACTCGACCTCGACGGTGCCGTCGAACTGGGCGGCACCGGCCTCAAACTTGCGTTTACCGATGTAGCACCAGGGGCATTGCACATCGGACCAGATGTCCACCTTGATGATGTCGGTGCTCACGGATGCGGTCGCTTCGGTACTAGTTGTATCAGTCACACTTGGGCCAACGGGGCGCAGGGCCCCGGTATTCCCCAACCGAAATATTCAGGCCGTCGGGGTGTCGACCGCTCCGCCATAACGACGGTTGCGGGCGGCATACAGCTCGACCGCGTGCCACAGGTCGACTCGGGTGAAGTCCGGCCACAGGGTATCGAGAAAAACCATCTCGGCATAGGCGCTCTGCCAGAGCATGAAGTTGCTGGTGCGCTGCTCCCCCGAGCTGCGCACGAACAGGTCAACGTCGGGCAGCTCGGGCACGTACAGCTGCTTGGCGATGGTCTTCTCGGTGATTCCCGACGGCTTCAGCCTGCCGGCGGCTACATCCTCGGCCAGCGCGCGCACGGCATCCGCTATCTCGGTGCGCCCGCCATAGTTCACGCACATCGTGAGGGTGAGCACGTCATTGCCCGCGGTGAGTTTCTCGGCAAATTGCAGCTCGTTGATAACGGATGCCCACAGCTTCGGCTTGCGCCCGGCCCACCTGACCCGCACGCCCCACTCGTTGAGCTGATCGCGGCGGCGGTGCAACACGTCCCGGTTGAAGCCCATCAGAAAACGCACCTCATCGGGCGAACGCTTCCAGTTTTCGGTAGAGAAGGCATACACGCTGAGCTGTTTGACGCCGATCTGGATGGCTCCGGCAACGACGTCGAGCAGGGCTGCCTCGCCGGCCTTGTGCCCTTCGACCCGGGTGAGGCCCCGGACGTTGGCCCAGCGGCCGTTGCCGTCCATGACAACGGCGACATGCTCCGGCACGACCTTGCGGGGCAGATCGGGCGGGTACAGGCCGGTCCAGTCGAGCGGTTTGAACGCGACGGCGTCCTTGTGGGTGAACGGTTTATGGCCGAACAGACTGGCCATCATCGGGCGACGTGTTCCAGCGAGCGAAGCCCGCGGCCCAGGTGCCACTGGGTGTAGGCGGCGACGACTCCGGCGGCCTGATTTTGCGTGCGATCTGGGCTCGCCGCGGCGTGTTCCCAGTCGCCGGTGAGCAGGGCGCTGAGTAGGCCGATCGTCGCTGCGTCGAGCCGCGGCGACCCGGGTGGGGCGCAAGAGTCGCAGACGATGCCACCGAGCTGCACGACCATGGCCGAGTGTTGCCCGCCATCACTTGACTGCGTGGCGCCGCAGCGGGCGCAGTCCTGAAAGCTCGGCGCCCAGCCAGCCATCGACACGGCACGCAATAAATAGGAGTTGAGGGTGAGGTGGGAGCCGTGCTCCTGCCGGGACAGCGACCGCAGCGCACCGACGAGCAGCAGGTATTGCTGCAGCGACCCCTCGGATTCGGTGAGTTTGTCGGCCGTTTCGACCATGACGCTCGCCGCGGTGTAGCTGCCGTAGTCGGCCGTGATCAGGGCGCCGTAGGAGCCGAGGGACTCGGCCTGCGTGATGATGTCGAGGCTGCGGCCCTCGTACAGCTGCACGTCGGCGACCATGAACGGCTCCAGCCGGGCGCCGAACTTGGAGCCGGTGCGGCGCACGCCCTTGGCCACGGCGCGCACCTTGCCGTGCGCTCGAGTGAGCATGGTGACGATGCGGTCGGCTTCACCCAGCTTGTGGGTGCGCAGCACGACGGCTTCATCTCGGTAGACAGGCACAGGTAATTATCCCACTCTGTCGCGCAGACTTCGGTCACGGCTCGAGTACCTGCCAAACGGATGCCTCCGGTCGCTGAAAATGTGTCACGAGTCGCATCAGGCTCTGGTCTTTCCGGGCAGATGGGGGGAAACTTAGAGCACGTAGTCCCCGTGGTATGGAGGTTTTTCATGAAACCGGTCCAGGGCAGCCTGCCCGACATTATGCCCGTGCTGTCGCGAGGCAAGCACCGCACTCCGAAAAGTGGTGGCTGCTTCATGGAGTTCGCCTCCTACCTCGCCGGCGAGTCCTGGAGCGACCACCCGGCCTGCACCCACCCGGTGCTGGCCTCGCTCGCCCGGATGGTCAACGATTGCAGTTCCGACGATGCCAGGTCACGACTCGCCCTGCTGATTCCGTCGGTCATCGGCCTGACCAGTTCCGATCAGCGCGTCGACAAGCGAGTCGAAATCGCGGTCGCCCTGCGCGCTGGCTGCGAAGCCCTCCCGACAGCGAGCCTGGAACGCCAGCGCGCGCTCGCCGTGGGCGTGCTGACCTGCGAGCGGAACGCATCCGTTCTTGACCCGCAGTTCGCGGAGCGGGTCCGCCCGCTCATTCGGACTGCTCTGCAGGAAGCGCCAGACGCCGACCGGTGGGCGCGTGACTTCATTGGCAGCGTGCACTCCTGGTCGCACACCAAGTTCACGCCGCGCACCGCCGACACGATCATTCGCGTCGCCGTGCAGGGCATCAGCGAAGCGTGCATTTCTGACCCGGACGCCCGGCTGTATGTCCTGCTGGACCATGCAATCAACGATTGTCGCGTCCTCCTCGGCACCCGTACACCAGACCGAACGGCGCAACTGCCAGCCCTGGCTTAGTACCCAGCACACAGCCAGGCCCCCGACCGCACCCGGATGGTGCAACGAAAGCCCAGACTGCAGAGTCTGGGCTTTCGTGTGTTGCGTTTGAGCGGATGCTGTCAGCTTAGACGGCGGACAGCTCCCGGTCGCCGACCTCGGCGCGAATGCCGCGGTTGACGGCGGAGACAACCGACTTGAGCGAAGCGGTGGAAATGTCCGCGTCGATGCCGACGCCCCAGTAACGCTTGCCGTTCACGTCGAGCTCGACATAAGCGGCAGCCTGGGCGTCGCCCCCAGCCGACAGCGCGTGCTCGACGTAGTCGTAGAGCGTGATCGCGATGCCGCGCTCGGCCATGACACCGAGGAACGCGTTGATCGGGCCGTTGCCGGAGCCGGTGGCCTGCGCCACGGTGTCGCCGTCACGAAGTTCGACCGCGAGGTCGACGGTGCCGGACAGGTCACTCGAGGTGCGGGTGGAGTGCAGTTCGAACCGGCCCCACTGGGATTGCGGGTTCTTGACCGTAGCCGGCAGGTACTCGTCGTTGAAGATGTCCCAGATCTGCTCGCTGGTGACCTCGCCACCCTCGGCATCCGTTTTGGCCTGCACGACGCCAGAGAACTCGATCTGCAGCTTGCGTGGCAGGTCGAGGGCGTGGTCGGTTTTGAGCAGGTAAGCGACGCCGCCCTTGCCGGACTGCGAGTTGACCCGAATCACAGCCTCATAGCTGCGGCCGAGATCCTTGGGGTCGATCGGCAGATACGGAACGGCCCAGACCAGGTCGTTGACCGTGCAGCCCTGTTTGGCGGCATCGGCATCCATCGCTTCGAAGCCCTTTTTGATGGCGTCCTGGTGCGAACCGCTGAACGCGGTGAAGACGAGGTCGCCAGCCCACGGGTTGCGCTCGGGCACGGGCAGCTGGTTGCAGTATTCCGCGGTGCGCTTGATCTCGTCGATGTTGCTGAAGTCGATCTGTGGGTCGATTCCCTGCGTGAACAGGTTCACGCCGAGGGCGACGAGGTCGACGTTTCCGGTGCGCTCACCGTTGCCGAACAGGCAGCCTTCGATGCGATCGGCACCGGCCAGGTAGCCGAGTTCGGCGGCGGCAATCGCGGTGCCGCGGTCATTGTGTGGGTGCAGCGAGATCAACACGTTCTCGCGCTGGGTCAGGTGACGGCTCATCCACTCAATGGAATCGGCGTACACATTGGGCGTGGCCATTTCGACGGTCGCCGGCAGGTTGATGATGACCTTGCGCTCCGGGGTCGGCTGCAAAATCTCGATGACCTGGTTGGAGATGTCGACGGCGAAGTCGAGTTCGGTGCCGGTGAAGCTCTCGGGCGAGTACTCGTAGTAGATGGTCGTGCCGGGAATGGTCGCTTCCATCTGCTTGCACAGGCGGGCCCCGAACAGGGCCAGATCGACGATGCCCTGCTTCTGCTCGCGAAACACCACCTCGCGCTGTAAAATGCTGGTGGAGTTGTAGAAGTGCACGATGGCCTGTTTGGCGCCGGTGATCGACTCGTAGGTGCGCTTAATCAAATGTTCGCGAGCCTGGGTCAGCACCTGGATCGTGACGTCGTCGGGGATGGCGTTCTCGTCGATGAGGCTGCGCACGAAGTCGAAGTCGGTCTGGCTCGCCGAGGGAAAACCCACCTCGATCTCCTTGTAGCCCATGCGCACGAGCAGGTCGAACATGATGCGCTTGCGCTCGGGGCTCATCGGGTCGATGAGCGACTGGTTGCCGTCCCGCAGGTCGACCGCGCACCAACGCGGTGCAACCGTGATGCGCTTACTCGGCCAGGTACGGTCGGGCAGCTCGACGGAGAACTGCTCGTGGTACGGGCGGTAGCGGTGAATCGGCAGGGTGGACGCGGTCTGATTGTTCTTCATGATCCTGTTTCCTCGTGGGTGTCGCACAGCCAACGACGAACGCCGCGACGAGGGAGGCCTTTAGATTAGGACCCGTCGCGGCAGCTAAGGAGGAGCGCACCGTTCAACACATTTTTAGGCTAGCACCGTTTGGCCTGGTTTCGACCACGTCGTGTCAGGGGGCCACGGCCAGCGGATGCTACTGGCCCAGTCCCCGCGCCAACGTCACCACTTCCCGCACCGACAGGCTGGGAAGGTAGGCACGAGCCAGCGCGAGGCCGATCTCGGGCAGCGCGACCGGATCTGGGAACGCCATGAAGACCGGCGCGAACTCCGGCTGGAACTTGCTCTTGAACAAGAGCAGTGACCGAAACCCGTACACCGGCTCGAGCGTGCGACCGAGATAGTCGAGCAGGCCGGCGGCAATACCGCCCTGCCGCGGGCCGGCTACCGGCGCGAGCGGCGCCACCGACAGGCTCAGAAACTCGACCTCGGGGCGCTCCTGCATGCGCTCCGCGGTTTGCGCGATCAGAAATTCCATCACTCCGTTGATGCTGTCCGGTCGCCGCCGCATGAAATCAAGGGTCCAACCGATGATCTCGCCGTCTCGGCGGGTGGGCAACCAACTGGTCACGGCGTGCACCCGCTCCGCACTGTCGACGGCGAGCATGAGGCGCACCTCCGGGTCATGCAGTTCATCGAGCCCGCCGAGGGTGAACCCCAGTTCGGGGAGTTCCTTCTCCTGCACCCACTGCTCGGAGATTTCTGCGATTTGGGCCGCCGCGGTGAGGGACAGCGACCGGTAGGTGGTCCACTCTGCTCTCACCCCGGCTCGATCGGCGCGATTGATTGACGAGCGAATGTCCTGCCACTTCCTTCCGGTCGTGCTCCAGGTGCTCGGCCGCAGGAGCGTCTCCTCCCCCACCTGCATGGTGGGCCAGCCCATAGCGACGAAAACACTCTTCCAGCTGTCGTGCAGGCTGTAGAACACCGGAACCCAGCCGTGGTCGTCGCACATCCGGGCGAAAAACGCGACCGCTTCGGCGGCTTCCGAGCGCGGCCCGATCGGTTCGGACGTTGTGATGGCGATGCCATTGACCACGCGGTAGGCGATGGCCGTTCGTCCGCTCGCGCTGAACCAGAGCGAGTTCCCGCTCCAGGTGGCCATAAACCCGAGCGACCCGCCGCCAAAGGTGCTGAGCAGCGTGCGCAAGCGTGCCGAAGCGTCGACGCTGGGACCGACCGCTACGCTGCGCAGGGCCACGATCGCGCCGACGAAGACGATGATCCAGAACACGGCACCGACGCTGTCATAGAGCGTGGTGGCCAGGGAGTCATTGGGCAGAAAGGACACCCGTTCGAGCCGGAGAAAGCCGACCGGGATGAACCGCTCAGGGACATCCGCTATTAAATCGAACAATGTGACGGCGGGCCGAAAATGGGTCCGGAGCAACCAGCCCAGGCCCACGTAGGCTGCGGCGAGGCCGGTGAAACTTCCGACGGTGACGAGCAGAAACCGGCGCCACTGGCCGGTGCGGGAAGCGACCGGAAAGTGACGCAGATTGGCCAGGATGACCACTGCGACCAGGAGCGGAACGAGCACCGACACTCCGAGAATAAGGGTGACCTCCCAATAGCGACCGGACTGCCACTGCCAGACGTAGGGTTGCCCGGAGATCGGCAGCAGCCCGTAATACCAGGCGGCAAGCAGCGCGAGCCCGGCGTTGAGGGTGATGGCGAGCCAGGCGGCGAACCGGCGGCCGCGAGCCAGCCCGAAGGCGGCAACGACGAGGGTGAGCAGGGGAAGCAGGCTCACCAGCACCGGGCCGGCCCCGCCGATGCGTTCGAGGCTGAGCTCCTGCACACACTGCCGGGTGATGTCGCCCAGCAGGCAGCGGTCGACGACTTCGCCAGCCGTCGGTACGTCTTGGGTGAGCAGCAGGCCGAGCGGTGCGAGCAGGCCGAACCGGGCGCCGGAGAAGATGGTGATGACCGGCCCGACGGCGACCATGCCCACGATCGCCGCGAGCAGGGTGCGGGATTCGTGATCGGAGCTGCGCCGCCAGGCGCTCAACGGCCGAATCGGTCGACTCCGCCAGCCAACCCCGAACCAGCCAACGCCGAGCCCGACCAGCACAGCGAGCAGACGGTACAGGTCGGACGGTTGGCCGGAGTACAACACCAGCACCAGCACGGTCGACACCCCGAGCACACGAATACGACGGCGCCAGAGCGGCCCGGCGAAGAAACTGGCCGCCAGCGCGCTTCCGAAGATCGGAGTGAACGGGTCCATCGCCCAGAGGTCGCTGACTCCGCGCGACCACATCTCCCCGCCGGCAACGCCGAGGAATTGCGCACCGATGCCGATCGTCGCGCCGAGAATGGCGGTGACGAGAAAGGCGATCGCGGTGCGGCACGTTCCCATCAGCCGTTCGGCGAAGCCGAGCACGATCAGCGCTCCGGCCAGCGCGAGCAGTAGTTCGGCGCCGTTGTCAACGAAGAACACCGAGGTCAGCGGTGACCACCAGTGGCCGTGGTCGATGACCGATTCGTAGCCGGTACCGAGCAATAAGCGGATGCCGCGCGCCGGTCCCGAGATCACTCCGGTCGCGAGGCCCACCGCGAGGAGTGCGGCGGCGTAGCCGACGGCGAATGGTCGCTGCCGCGCCCATCGGATCGACGAGCGCAGTGCGGAGCCCGAGCCGGGCCTGCCTGGGTCGCTCGTGGTGGCGTCGGATTTGAGACTGCCGGTGGTCACCGGGTCATCGCAATCACGGCGGGCGCGAGCAGTGCGGTGCGCGCGGCGATGATCGGCAGCGCGGTGGTCCAGGCGTAGTCGACGGTATGCCAGTCGTGGGCGGTACCGGGCGACTCGAAGAGGTGAGTGTCGACGCCGGCGCGCTGGGTGGCATCCGCTACCGCGCGTATACCGGGGAGAAAGCGCACATCGTCGTCACCGACCACGAAGATCGCACCGAGCCCGGCGTAGGGCTCGTGGGCGGCGAGGATGGCGGTCGGCGCAGCGGTCGCATAGCGGGAAACGCTGCCGCCGAAACCGCATTGCACGGTGTGCGCCTCACTTCCGTTGCTGGGAACGAGCTCTCCCGAGATGTCCAAAATCGTACTGTACACCTGGGGGTGTGCCGCGCCGAGTTGTATGGAGCAGGTGCCTCCCTGGGAAAACCCGGCGATGGTCCATCCGGCCGGCTGGGCGGCAATGTGCAGGTGAGACTTGATCCAGGCTGGAACGTCGATGCTGAGGTAACTGGCCGAGTTGCCCAGCGCGGAGTCGACGCACATCGGGTTGTTGCCCGGCGCGCCGAGTTGATCGGGAACAACAAGGATCGGGGCGAGACCGGAATGCGCCCGAGAGTAGGTGTCGAGAATGCTCGCCAGATGACCGGCCGTGAACACGTCGCTGGGGCTTCCGGGCTGACCGGAGAGCATCTCGACCACGGGCAGGGCCGGTGGGTACGGGAGCTGCGCCGCTGGCGGCAGATAGACCAGCGCGTCCCGGGCGGCGAAACCGGACTCCGTGGCTGGAATGCTGACCGTGCCCACGACACCGGTACCCTCGGCTGCGAGGCCGGTGGCATTCGCTGAGTCGAGATGTGCCGCTCTGGTCTGTGCGTCCTGGGCCTGTGCAGCTGCGAGGGCTTCGTCGAGCGGCGGGTAGCTCGCGAGCCCGAGGGCGACACGCAGCGTCGGAAACTGGCCGACGTCAGCGTTGATTCCCGCTGCGGCGCTGAGCAGACAGAGTCCGATGGCGCACACCGCCACGACGCGGCGCCAACGTACCTGGCCGCGCAGGTTCAGCAGTACCACGGCAAGGCTGGCCCCCAGGGCGGCGGTCCACAGCTGGGTTCCGGTAGAAAGAGACACTCCCCACGGGTCCCAGACATTGCTGATGAACCAGGCCAGCGCCCAGCCGACAGCCGCGCCCACGACGGCACCGATGACGGTGACGATGGCCCGGCGAACGCCGGTCGGGCCGAGCAGCACGAGCAGCAGCGCAAGGCCGGTTGCCGCGTAGAGGATGCTGAGGAGGGGAAGGCCGACGAGGTCCAGATCGAGCGGGTTGACGCCCGAGAGCAGCGAGTTCATCCAGATCCTCCGCCCTCACTCTGGCACCACCGGCACATTCCTGCGCGGGTCGTGCTGAGTTATCAGCCCGTGCTCGGCGAAACCACGGCTGGCGCTCGGCTCACACCCAGCCGGCGAGCGGATGCGTCCCCGCCGTCTCTCTACTGACGCTCCCCAGCAGGCTCCTAGCGCAGGTCGCGCAGGCGGTCAGTGATACTGTTCTCTTCCCCCGCCCTGCGCTCATAGGTGACGGCGATGATGAGGAGCACGGCGCCGACAACGGCCAGGGTGATCCACCACGGCATCGACTCGATCCCCCGACCGATCTGCACGAGAAAGACCAGAACGTTCTCGAGCGGAAGCACGACGATTCCGATCAGGAACGGCGCTGCGAGCTTGAGCCTCGAGCCGATCAGGATGGCGACGAGCGCAATGACGATCACGAGGATCGCCCGCCAGGTCTGTGGGTCGGTGAAAGTGGCCGCAACCGAGGCCACGAGCAGGGTCACGACGCCGGGGGCGAGCAGCGGCCACGAGCCGTACCAGCCGGCTGGCCAGCCGGTCACCGTGCCGTCTTGCCCGCTGCCGCTGTCTGGCTGCTGGCGGGCAGCATCCGCTCGCGCACCAGTCAGGACTACGGCGCCGGCCACAATCAAGAAGAACCCCAGCGGCAGGGAGAACCACTCGACCCGCAGCTCGCGCGGACTCCACGCCACGATCGCGGTGAGGAACGCGATCGCGAAGACGAACCACACGGGTGGAAGGCTGCTCGGCCGGTTACGCAGCCGCCAGGCGATGACGACGACGGCTAGGAGGTAGGCGAGCATGAGGGACCACATCATCCAGATCGTGAACCAATCGCGCTCGATCGAGGGCCAGGTGGCGACTGCGACGTAGACCGCCGTGGGCGCGTACAACCAGCGGGTGCGGGCCAGCCGCGACCCCTGCGGGGCGATCCTGAGCATGGCTAGAGCGCCGAGGGCTGCAGGCAGTGCACCGGCGAGGCCGATTGCGAGGCTGAGCAGAACGAGCGGCACTCCACCGGCCAGGATCGGGTCGGCACCGAGACCGAATCTCGCCCCCTGAATGGCACCGGCCGCCCCGGCAGCGATCGCGACCCCCAGGGTCGGCCATTGCAAGACTCGAAGGTATTCGGCGCGCGCGGAAGCGCCCCGGCCGAGCAGCATGCCGAGGCCGAGCAGAAGCCAGGACGCCGCGATCAGGCCGTAACCACGCCACGGCGCCAGCGCGGCCGTTCCCGAGCCGGATACTGTCACAATCACCAGGATGGGTGCGACGGCCACGACCAGAATCGCGTACCACGCTGGCGCCGCCACCCGACGAAGGAACGTTGCGGCGATGGCGCCGATCGAACCGAACGATGTGGTGAGGCAGAGCAACGCGATCGTGCCGATGCCCAGCAGGTCGAGCGCCACGCCGAAGACGAACAGTGCGTAGGCATAACCTGCACCGACGTGCAGAAATCGTGCCCGGGTCGGCACGGTTCGCGCGACGGCGGCGAGGGTCGCGACGATCGCGATGCCCGCCCAGACCGTGACAACGTCATCGACCAGGGAGCAGACCGTGGCCAGCAACACCGCGAAATGGGTGCCCAGCACGAGGGGTAGCCGCATCTTCAGGGCGGCGTTCCCGATGCGCGGAACAGCGACGAGCGCGACGCTCGCCGCCACGGCCAGGCCCAGGGCGATCGCGATGCGCGACCACAGGGGCATAACGGGCTGACAGGCAAACGCCAGCCCGGCGAGGGCGGCGAGCCAGATCGCAATCGAGCCGGTCCACGCGGCCAGCTTGGGGGAAACATCCGTTCTGGCGCCATCACGGTGCCTGCTTATTACCGAGAATGCTCCGAGTCCGGCCGCCATGGCGCACAGGCCGAGCACAACGGCGAGAAAGCCGTGCGGGGGCATGAATCCGGTCGCGCCGCTAGTCTGAGCCGGTCAGTGATGTGAGCACCGTGACGGCCCCGATCAACACCGCGGAGAGAACGGGCACGAGGACACTCACACCCGCAACCGCGAGCACGCCGCCCAGGAATGCTCGACGGTCGAGGGCGTGGGCTCTCGGAGCGAGCGCCTGGAGCACGAGCAGTGCGGCGGCCCCCGCTGCGGGGGCGACGGCCTGGTACCACTCGCCCGCGCCGTGCGCGCCGAGGTCGAGTGCGAAGGGCAAACTGACCGCGGCCGCCATCGCGGCGGCACCGGTGACGGCGCTCCAGAAGATTTTGGCGAGCTGCCGGGTCGTGAGCAGGGCGAGAACCGCGACGGCGGTCAGCACGGCGGTAATCGTCAACCAGTACTGGGTCGTGCTGGTGAATTCGATGAAGCCTATCTGGGCCAGCAACCAGCTGGCTCCGAGAAAGAGGAGCGTGACCAGGCCGACGATCACACTGCGCAGGGCGTGATCCCTGAGGTCGGGGTTGAAGAAGGTGAAGACGATCGCCGAAATCGCGAACAATCCAGCGCCCGCGACTGCGAGCACTGACTGCACCGTCGCGCTCGACCGCGAAATATTCGGGGTCGCAGCGCCCGCGCCAAATTGCGCGGGCATCCGTTGTGGAATCGGTGCCGATGTCGGTACGGCGCTGTCTTCGGTTTCGGTCGCACGGGACGGATGCGCCACGCGAACGAGTGCCTCCTGCCGCCTGACGAGCGCCCCAGCAGCAGCCCCGGAGGCGGACCAGAGCTCGGCCGCCGCATCGCCAACCAGTTCGGCGCCGCATTTGCGGCACGGGGCCGTTTTCGGGATCCGTCGCAGCTAGGCGTCGGAGACGCCGGATCGTAAATTCTGTTCACGAGGCTGGCTGCTTTTGAGCGCAAGTCGCTGTTCCTGAATGATGCGGCCACCGCAGGGCTGCCCGGTAGGTTCAAACCTTCCGCATGGGCGGACTGCGCGCGAGCCTGGTACGGGAGCGCCGCGTGGGAGCGGCCTGTGAGGCAAAAAACCGCGATCAAACGGCTCTTAAAACATTTCTTTGGGTATTCTTTGCGAGTTTTCGCCGATTTAGTGCTTGTATGCGTGATTTTTCCTCGGGAATGTCGGTGGTCGGGTGTTGGGTTGAATTATGAACAACGTGGCGCTGGAGCTCACCCGGGTAGCGGCCGCTGTCGCCGCGCTCGGTGGCTCCAGTGCCGAGTTCGGCGGCCTGTCCGATGCGGCGGTGCTCGCGGCGCGTGGTCCGATCGCCGACCTGTTGCGGCTGAGCAATACGGTCGCGGCGTTGCTGGCAGGCACGATCGCGCGCAGGTCCAGGCCGGAGTTGGGTCAGTCGGGGTTGGCGGCGCGGTACGGGTTTGGTAACCCGACGCTGATGGTGCAAGACGCTACCGGGCTGAGCCGCATGGAGGCCGGCCGACTGCTGGCCGTGGGCGTACTGATGAACGACACCGAAACCGCTGAACGGCGGGCGGCCGATGCTGCCCGGGAGGCTGAGCTGGCCGCGCAGGTTGCCGCCGAAGCAGCGGCGGAAGCCGAGCGGGAGGCTGCTCGTGAGGCCGCACGGGAGTCGGAGCGGGCGGCGGCGTGGGCGAAGTTGCACCCGGATCTGCCGCCGCTACCCGTGGCCGTGCCCCGCCCGCTGCCGTCAATCGTGCCCGTGGTTGTGGTTGAGCCGGTGGTGGTGCCGTGGCAGGCGCCGATCATGCACGCCGTGGCCGACGGTACGTTCTCGCCCGGCGTCGGTGACGCCGTGCTGCGCGGGCTGGGCACCCTGGATCAGGCGATCACGGCCGAGAAGCTCGCCGCCGCGCTGCGAGTGTTGCTGGTGCAGGTGCCGGGGATGAATACCGAGCAGGCCTTCAAGCGGGCGCGGCGGTTGCGGGATGACCTGGACGCGGCGGGTATTCTGGCGCGGGAGAAGCAGGCCCGGGATGACACGACGTGGTCGTTGTGGCGGCGGGCCGACGGCATGGTGACTCTGCACGCGCTGTTGGCGCCGGAGCAGGGCGAAATGTGGATGGCGACGTATGACGCGCTGACGAGTCCGCGTCGCGGCGGGGTACGGTTCGTCGATCCGGAACGTGCGGGGTGGGCGCAGCGCGTGAAGGACGACCCGCGCACCCTGGACCAGATCGCCGCGGATTCGTTCACCCAGCTGCTCAAGCTCGGCGCTGACGCCGACCCAAACATCATGTTCGGCGGCCGCCGTCCGGTCGTGCAGATCATCGTCACCGAACACGACTGCCCCACCACCACCCCCGACCCAACAGCCCGCTCGGCCGCTGGCCCTGCAATCACAACGGGACCAGCCACTGGCCCTGTCCGCGCAGATGGCCCGGTAACCGGGTCGGGCGCGCCGACTAGCACAGCACCCGCTCCGGTCGCATCGACCGCCCCGATCGCGCCAGAGGCCCAGGCGACCGGGAGCACAGGGACCAGCGGTAGCACCGAAAACCCTGCGAACGCTCGGGGCGCCGACAAGGCGCCGAGTGACACAGTGGCGGGCAGCGGAACGGGCCGGATGGCGGCCCCCGGGCGGAGCACTGAAACCACAAATTCTACCGAACGCGCTAGCTCCCACCCCGTTTTCGGCTACCTCGAAGGAAACCCGGCGCCGGTGTCGGCAGAGACGATCGACCGGCACCTCTGTGACACCGGCTACCTCGGCATCTTGTTCAGTGAGTCCGGGCAACCACTCAACGTTGGACGAGAAGAACGTCTCTTCAACCGCGAGCAACGCCGGGCCCTCGCCGCGCGTGACGGCGGATGCCGCTGGCCCGGCTGCGACCAACCACCGTCGTGGACAGAAGCGCATCACATTGAATTGTGGTCTGATCTGGGACTTTCCAACATCAACTTCGCCATAATGCTCTGTGCGCACCATCGCCTGTTGCTGCACAACCGACATTGGAAGATCTATCTCCAGGGTGGCGAGTACTGGCTGCAACCCCCGGTCGAGATCGACCCGGAACAGACTTTGATCTACCTGCCCAGCAAGAACCCGCTCCTGCAGGCACCCGAACAGCTTGACCTTCCGACGCAGGCTACCCCCGCGGCTGGTCGAGCAGATCGCGGCAAGTTACGGGATGGCGGTCTCGACGGGCTCGACCAGCGCACGGGGGACTACCCGCGACCGGGCTACCCAAACGACGACTACCGAAACTGACCCTTCGCGTTGGCTGGTGTCCTGCGGCTGCTGCCGCCAGCTGCGCGTTACGGGGTTTCGGCCTCGATCGCTCGTTCCTCGCGCCTCGCGCCTCGACCAGAAAGACTCGCTGATCGAGGCACGAGCCTGCGAGCGATCGAGATCCGGTTGCGATGCGTTAGAAGCCGAGGCGCCCGAGCTGCTTCGGGTCGCGCTGCCATTCCTTGGCGATCTTCACCCGCAGCGACAGAAAGACGCGCTTGCCGACGAGCGGTTCGATCTGTTTACGCGCGCGGGTACCGACATCCTTCAGCCGGCTGCCCGACTTGCCGATGATGATGCCCTTCTGGCTGTCTCGTTCGACGAACAGGTTGGCGTAAATCTCAACCAGTTCCTGGTCGTCACGCTCGATGATGTCGTCGATGGTCACGGCGATCGAGTGCGGCAGCTCGTCGGTGACGCCCTCGAGGGCTGCCTCGCGAATGAACTCCGAGATGCGCGACTCGAGGGTCTCGTCGGTGACGGTGTCGGCTGGGTAGAGCGGGGCATCCGCATGCGGCAGCAGGCGCAGGAGTTGGGTCGCCAGGGTGTCGAGCTGGATTCGGCTGGTCGAGGAGATCGGAACTATGGCCTCCCAATCCCGCAGCTGGGAGACGGCGAGCAGCTGATTGGCGACGTTGGTCTTGGAGGATGCATCAATCTTGGTGACGATGGCGACCTTTTTGGCCCGCGGGAAGGCATCCAGTTGCTCGTTGATGAACTTGTCTCCCGGGCCGATCGGCTCGTTGGCCGGGATACACAGGCCGATCACGTCGACGCCGGCCAGGGTTGCCGTGACCAGGCTGTTCAGGCGCTCGCCGAGGAGGGTGCGCGGGCGGTGGATTCCGGGGGTATCGACCAGAATGAGCTGGCCGTTCTTCTGGTGCACGATGCCCCGAATGGCGCGGCGGGTGGTCTGCGGCTTCGACGAGGTGATCGCGACCTTCTCCCCCACGAGTGCGTTCGTCAGGGTGGATTTTCCCACGTTGGGGCGTCCCACGAAGGACACGAATCCCGCTCGGTAATCGGCGGGGTGCGCCGGTGTTGCTGCGGTCATGACCGTTCTCCTTCATCATCAGACACTGTGCTACGGTTCGTTCCCGTGAGAAATGCGGTCTGCGCATCAATCAGCGCTTCGTCGCGCTCCACCAGCACGGTGCTGATGCGCTTACGACGACCTTCGGTGCGTTCGGCGGTGAGGTTCAACCCGCTCACCGAGGCGACCGAACCGGCGACGGGCAGTCGCCCGAGCGCCTTGGCCAAAAGGCCACCGACCGAGTCAACATCATCATCATCGAGCTCGAGGCCGAAGAGTTCCCCGAGCTCGTCAACCGGCAGTCGGGCGCTGACCCGAAAATGCCCATCGCCGAGGTCTTCGAACTCGACCACGTCGCGGTCGTACTCATCCGAGATATCGCCGACGAGCTCCTCGATCAGATCCTCGAGGGTGACCAGTCCGGCGATGCCGCCGTATTCGTCGACGACCATGGCCAGGTGGTTGGACTCGAGCTGCATCTGCCGCAGCATATCGTCGGCTTTCTTGGATTCCGGCACGAACACGGCCGGACGCGCGAGTTCAGCGACCGTCAATTGCAGGGCATTGATCGGGCGTTCAAAGACCAGCCGGGCGACATCGCGCAAGTAAAGAATGCCAGCGACATCGTCGACCTCGCCACCCCGAACGGGCACGCGCGAGGTACCGCTGCTCAGGAACAGGCCCATGGCCGCGTCGATGCTCGCGTCGGCGTCGATGGTGATCATATCGGTGCGGGGGATCATGACCTCCCGCACAACCGTGTCGCTGAACTCAAAAATCGAGTGGATGAGCTCGCGGTCGTCCTCCTCGATCACGTCGAGTTCGGTGGCCTCGTCGACCATGCTGAGCAACTGGTCTTCGGAGGTGAAGGTCGCCAGCTTAGTACGGCCGGGGGTGACGCGGTTTCCGAGGGCGACCAGGGCGTTCGCGATCGGTCCGAGCAGAACGCGCGCAACATGCACGAGCAGCGCGGTGGCCGTCAGCAGTGCGACCGGATGCGCCCGCCCGACACTGCGCGGACTGGCACCGACCAGCACAAACGAAACCGAGGTCATGATCAGCGCCGACAGCAACAGCGCGAGCCACAGAGCCTCGATGGTGGTCGCAAAGACGAGGGTCACCAGGACCGCCGCCGTGGTCTCGGCGGTAATGCGAATGAAGTTGATCGCGTTCAGGTGCGCGCCGGTGTCCTCGGCGATGGCGCGGAGCGACCGTTTCGCCCGCCGCGTCGGCACCAGGCCGGCAATATCGGCCCGGGATTGGGTCGTGATCGCCGCGTCGACGGCGGCCATCAAGCCGGCAAACACGACCAGAATCACGGCCGCGTAAATAAACCACACGATGTGCATCAGGGGCGTTGTCGTTCCTGCATGGCAAAACCGATGAGGATGTCGCGCTGAATGCCAAACATTTCCTTCTCTTCGGCCGGTTCGGCGTGGTCGAAGCCGAGCAGGTGCAGCACGCCGTGCGTGGTCAGTAGCAGTAGCTCATCGAGGGTGCTGTGCCCGGCGGTTTCAGCCTGCTCCTTGGCGACCTGCGGGCAGAGCACGATATCGCCGAGCAATCCGGGCGGGGTCTCCTGCTCCTCGGTACCGGGGCGCAATTCGTCCATCGGAAAGCTCAGAACGTCGGTGGGGCCGGGCTCATCCATCCACTGCACGTGCAGCTGTTCCATGGCGCCCTCGTCGACCAGCACAATGGCGAGTTCGGCGTCGGCGTGCACGTGCATGGTGTCGAGCGCGAAGGCAGCGAGGCGCTGAATGGCGGCCTCATCGACCGGGATGGTCGACTCGTTGTTGATTTCGATGCTCAACTGGCACTCCGTTTCGGGTTGCGGCCGGGCGCATTGGAACTGCGCTGGGGGCCTTGAGTAGCAAATGCGCGCGCTTCGGCGCTCTCCTGACGGAGGGCCTGCTTCTGCGCGTCGTACTCGGTGTAGGCATCGACGATGCGCCCGACGAGCGAGTGCCGCACGACATCGGCACTGGTCAAATACGAAAAGTGGATGTCGTCGATACCGTCAAGGACGCGGGTCACCAATTTCAAGCCGCTGCTGCCGGCCGGCAGGTCGATCTGGGTGACATCGCCGGTGATAACCATCTTGGAGCCGAAGCCAAGGCGGGTCAGGAACATCTTCATCTGCTCGGGCGTCGTGTTCTGGGCTTCGTCGAGCACGACGAAGCTTGCGTTCAGGGTGCGACCGCGCATGTAGGCGAGCGGCGCGACCTCGATCGTGCCGGCCGCGAGCAGTTTGGGGATCAGTTCGGGGTCGAGCATTTCGCCGAGCGCGTCGTAGAGCGGCCGCAGGTAGGGATCGATCTTGTCGGTGAGCGTGCCGGGCAGAAAGCCGAGCCGTTCGCCGGCCTCTACGGCCGGGCGGGTCAGGATGATGCGCTCGACCTCTTTGTTCTGCAGGGCTCGCACCGCCTTCGCCATGGCGAGGTAGGTCTTGCCGGTTCCGGCCGGTCCGATGCCGAACACGATCGTGTTGTCGTCGATCGCATCGATGTATTCTTTCTGGCCGATCGATTTGGCCCGAATACTCTTGCCACGGGCGGTCAGAATTGGGGCGCCGAGCTGAGCGGAGGGGCTCACGGAACTGTCGGCGGCCAGCATCCGTGCCGCGGTGGCCACTTCGGTCTGGCCGAGGTCGTGGCCGGTGCGCAGGGCCAACTGCAGCTCCTCGATCAGGCGACGCACGGCCTCGACGTCGTCGGCCGAGCCGCCGAGCGTCACGTCGTTGCCGCGCACGTGCACGTCGACCTTCGGGTAGGCGGCCTCGATGGTGTTCAGGTAGCGGTCTTCGGGACCGAGCAGGCGCACCATGGCGACGCCGTCAACGGTGAAGCGCAGCTCCCTGTTGGAGTCAGCTTTAAAAGGATCAGAGGGCGCCAAGCGAGTCCTCCCCTAGGTGATCAGACGCTTCGGGGCTGCCGAGCACGTGCGCGTGCACGTGGAAGACCGTCTGGCCGGCGGCCGCCCCGGTGTTGAACACCAGACGGAACTGTCCGTTGGTGCGTTCGGCCGCGATCTGCTCGGCCACGGCGACGAGTTCGGCGAGCAGGGTGGGATTGCCGGCGGCGAGCTCGACCACGTTCTGATACTGAGGGTCTTTCGTGGTGACAACAACGTGCACCGGGGCTTTGGGTGCAATGTCGAGGAAGGCGATGATGTGCTCGGTTTCGGCCACGATCGTCGCCGGAATCTCACGCGCGATGATGCGGCTGAAAATGGTCGGTTGGGCGACGGAAGAAGACATACCTCTATCTTAAGCGGCGCTATCAGCGGCACGCACTACCAGCGGCACGCTCTACCAGCGACCCAAAGTCGCATTGAGGATTGCGAGGGCGGCTGGCCCCGCGGTCGATGTGCGCAGCACGGTGTCGCCGAGGCGTACCTGGCTCGCGCCGGCCTGCTCGAGCAGGAGCAGTTCGGCCGGCGTTATTCCGCCCTCGGGGCCGACGACGAGCAGAATGTCGCGGTCGTCGGTGGGGACGGCCACCTCGGTGAGGCGACCGGTCGCGGTCGGGTCGAGCAGCAGCATCCGTGTCGTGGCGGCCAAAACGGCCAGCTGCTTGGTGCTGGTCAGCTGGGCGACATCGGGCAGCCAAGCTCGGATCGACTGTTTGCTGGCCTCACGCACGATGCTGCTCCAGCGTTCGTGGCCTTTGGCGATCTTCGCGCCGTCCCACTTGGTGATGGAGCGGGCTGCGGACCACGGGATGACGCCGTCGACGCCGAGTTCGGTGGCGGCCTGAACGGCCAGTTCGTCCCGGTCACCCTTGGCGAGGGCCTGCACCAAGCGGATGCGCGGCGTCGCCGCCGCCGTCTCGCTCGCGTCATCGACGAGGAGGGTCAACTGCAGAGCGTCCGCCGTCAGCACGGCTCCCTCCAGCAGCAACCCGGCCCCATTACCCAGGCGGAGCCGGTCCCCGGGGCGCACCCGGCTCACCGTGACCGCGTGCCGCGCCTCGGCGCCGTCCACGGTGACCACCTGCCCCGGGCGGCACTGCGCCGCCCGGAGCGTTTCCTGCAGGTAGAAATGTGCCACGTCAGCCGAGGAACCGGTCGCGCAGCTTCGCGAACAAGCCCTGCTGGTACTGGCTCAGGGTCGGTGCCGGAGCCGCGTAGCGGGCTGCGAACTGTTCGATCAGGTCGCGTTCCTTGTGGTCGAGCTTGGTCGGAGTGAGCACGTGGATGCCGACCTTGAGGTCGCCGCGGCCACTGCCGCGCAGCTTAGTGATGCCGCGATCCTTGATCGTGAGTACCTCTGAGCTCTGCGATCCGGGGCGAATCTCCACCTCGATGTCACCGTCAAGAGCCTTGACGGTGACGGTGGTGCCGAGAATCGCACTGGTCATCGGCACGTCGAGCGAGCACATCAGGTCGTCGCCGTCACGGCTGAACACGTCGTGATGGCGCACCTTCATCTCGAGGTACAGGTCACCATTGGGACCGGCAGCCGGGCCGGCTTCGCCGCTGCCGGGCATCTGCAGGCGCAGGCCGGTGTCGACGCCGGCCGGAATGTCGACCGGAACGGTGCGGCGGGCGCGAATGCGGCCCTGACCGGAGCAGGTCATGCACGGGGTGGCGATGATGGTGCCGTAACCGCGGCAGGAACCGCACGGGCTTGACGTCATCACGTTCCCGAGCAGGGAGCGCACGGCGCGCTGGATGCTGCCCGTGCCGTGGCAGATGTCGCAGGTGATCGGCGAGGTGCCGGGCGCACAACAGGAGCCCTTGCAGGTCTCACAGACGATCGCCGTGTCGACCTCCAGGTCGCGGTGCGTGCCGAAGATGACCTCGTCGAGGTCGAGGTCGACTCGAATCAGGGCGTCCTGGCCGCGTTCGCGGCGCGAGCGCGGACCACGGCTGCTGCCGCCGCCGCCGCCGAAGAAGGTCTCGAAGATGTCGCCGAAGTTGCCGAAGTTCTGCCCGTCGAAGCCGCCGTTCTGGCCGCCGCCCTGGTCGTACTTTTGGCGCTGCTTGGCGTCGCTCAGCACGTCATAGGCGTGCGTGATGCTCTTGAACCGTTCGGATGCTTCGGCGCCGGGGTTCACGTCGGGGTGCAGCTCGCGGGCGAGGCGACGGTAGGCCTTCTTGATTTGGTCGGTGGTCGCGTCGCGGTCAACGCCAAGCGCTTCGTAATGGTCAGCCAAAGGTGGCTCTCCTTGATTTTTTGATGATGGTTGTTCGAAATGGCACAGAGCCTAAATGGCACAGAGTCTAAATGGCACAAAGTTCAGGTCTCGCCGAGCAGGCGGGAGAGGTACCGGGCGACGGCGCGTACGGCCGCCATATTGTTGGAATAGTCCATGCGGGTCGGCCCGAGCACGCCCAGCCGGGCCAGGTTGCCGCCTGCGGTATAGCCGCTGGTCAGCACGCTCGCTTCCGGCAGGCCGAAGGCCGCATTCTCCCGGCCAATACTCACCGAAACGCCGTGCTGGTCGGTCTCCATCTCGCCGAACAGCCGCAGCAGCACGACCTGTTCTTCGATAGCTTCGAGTACCGGATAGATGCTGCCGGAGAAGTCGTCTTCGGTGCGCACCAGGTTTGCGGCCCCGGCCATGACGAGCTTCTCCTGACGGTTGGCTCCGACCTGGTCGGCGACGGTTCGCGTGATCAGGTCGACGATCGGCTGCAGCGCCGGCGATCCCGGCCAGACGCTCGCGGCGAGGGCGACGCTCGCCTCGGCCATGCCCAGTCCAACGACCGTGACATTGAGTCGGGCGCGCAGTTCGCCGAGCGTCTGTTCGTCGAATGCCCGCGGCAGGTCGATGACCCGCTGCTCGACCCCGCCAGAATCGGTGATCAGCACCGACAGGATGCGCGTCTCGGTCAGCGGCACGAACTCGATGTGCCGAACCCTGGCGCGGGACAGCGAGGGGTATTGCACGAGCGCGACCTGGTGGGTGAGCTGCGAGAGCAAACGCACGCTGCGCACGAGGACCTCGTCGAGGTCGGCAGAGTGACCCAGGAAAGTTTCAATGGCCTGACGCTGGGCCGGGGTCAGCGGACGCAGGTCGGCCAGATGGTCGACGAAGACCCGATAGCCCTTATCGGTCGGGATACGCCCCGAGGAGGTGTGCGGCGCCGCGATCAGCTCTTCTTCTTCGAGCAGGGCCATGTCGTTGCGAATGGTCGCGGCGGAAACACCGAAGGAATGCCGGTCGACGATGGATTTGGAGCCGACGGGTTCGCGGGACGCGACGTAGTCCTGCACGATGACGCGCAGCACATCGAGCCCACGGTCGGAAACCATTTCGCCCGCCTTCCTCTTTTTCCGGTCCAGCTTCAATTGAGCGGATGCCCCGGGTCGGCGCGCCTCGAGCACGCCGGAACGCAGGTTTGCCGGCACGTCGTTGGCACTCGCATCCACTGACTGCCAATACTATCGCGACCGGCCGTGTTCCGGCTGAGCGCACCCATTGCCAGTATCGCGAACCGAGCGTTTAATTACCGCTATACGCTCCTTCCGGAGTTCAGTGAAAGGCACGATCATGAGCGATCCACAGGCACAACCTCCCGGTGATTCCAACTACCGTGACCCTAATGCTGGGCAGCCGCCGTATGGCCAGCAGCCCGGTACGGGCAGCCCATACGGCCCCCCTACAGCCGCAGCCCCACTCTCGGAGGCCGACGACCGGCAATGGGCCTCGTTTGCGCACCTCGGCGGCATCCTGAGCTTTCTTCCGTCGCTGATCATTTGGCTGGTCTTCAAGGACCGCGGCCGCCTCACCAATACCGAGGCGAAGGAGGCGCTTAACTTTCAGATCACCCTCGTGATCGGATACGTCGCAATAAATGTCGTCTCGTTCATCCTGGCGATCGTCACCTTCGGAATCGGCGGCCTGCTCATCGGCCTGACCTGGCTGCTCTGGGTGGCCGGAGTCATCTTTTCGATCATTGGGTTTCTGAAGGCCAAGGACGGCCAGAACTACCGGTATCCGGTCGCGATTCGCCTGATCAAGTAGCGCGCGGCCCGGTCCAATACGCATCTCGGACGGTTAGTCTGGAGGGGTCTGGCTTGGCTTGTCCGACCCCACACAGTGCTATTGCACGCAATGGTTCTTCCCTGGATGTCGTCGGCAACCCATCGCCAGATCCACCGCGTCCAGACCGACCACGCTCGAACAGGAGACCGCATGTCCGAGAACGATTCACGCACAAATCCGTATGAATCCACCCCGCCGCAAAACCCGTACGCGCAGAGCGTCCCGCCGACGCCGATGAGTCCGGCCGACGAGAAGATGTGGGCGACCCTGATTCACGTCGGCGGCATCCTCTTCGCCTTTGTTCCCGCACTCATCGGCTATCTCGTGCTGCGCGATCGTGGGCCGTTCGTTCGTGCCCACAGTGCGACGGCTTTGAACTTTCAGATCACCCTGATGATCGTCTATGTGGTGGGCACCGCGTTGACGGCGATCCTGATCGGCTACCTGATTGTGCCGGTGGCCTGGGTGCTCGGCATCATCTTCTCGATCCTCGCCGCACTCGCGGCCAACCGCGGCCAGGGGTATTCCTACCCGCTGACCATCAGATTTTTCAGCTAGCGCACGCTCTTAGTCGCTCAGCCGCCGCACCACGGCGTCGGCCAGAAGCCGTCCGCGCAGGGTCAGTTCAATGGTCCCGGCGAGGGCAGCTTTGGCGTTGACGAGCTCGTCCGCGATCAGGCCGGCCACCTCTCGGCGTCCGTCCGCTGACAGCGATGCGACCGGGATACCGGTGCGGATGCGGCTCTGCAACAGGATGCCCTCGAGTTCGCGGGTGGGCGCGTCGAGCGTTTCGCGACCGGCTGCCGGGGACAGGCCGCCGAGCATCCGCTCTGAATAGGCTGCGGGATGTTTGACGTTCCACCAGCGCACCCCGCCGATGTGGCTGTGGGCGCCGGGGCCGATGCCCCACCAGTCCTGGCCGGTCCAGTAGGCGAGGTTGTGGCGGGAGCGGTGCACGTCGCTCGTAGCCCAGTTGCTAACCTCGTACCAGTCATAGCCGGCGGCGGCGAGCAGTTCGTCGGCGAGTTCGTAGAAGTCGGCCTGTTGGTCGTCGTCGGTCGGGGCGATCTCGCCGCGGCGAATCTGCCGCGCGAGTTTGGTGCCGTCTTCGACGATGAGCGAATAGGCGCTGAGGTGGTCTGGGTGCAGGCTGAGCGCCTGTTCGAGGCTGGTGCGCCAGTCGGCGAGCGACTCTCCCGGCGTGCCGTAGATGAGGTCGAGGCTCACGTCGAGGCCGGCGGCGCGGGCCCAGTCCACCACGAGGGGCACCCGCTCCGGGTCGTGGGTGCGTTCCAGGGTCGCCAGCACGTGCGGCACCGCGGACTGCATGCCGAAGGACACCCGGGTGAAGCCGGCCTCGGCGAGGGCGCCGAGGTAGGCGGCATCGACCGAGTCGGGGTTCGCCTCGGTGGTCACTTCGGCGTCGTCGGTCAAGCCCCACTGGTCGCGCACGGCGCCGAGCATTTTCGCAAGGTCGGTGACCGGCAGCAGCGTGGGAGTGCCTCCCCCGAAGAACACCGTTGCCACCGGGCGTTCGGGCACGCCCGATGCGGTGAGGATGCGGCTGGCGGCCTCAACCTCGAGCACGGCTTGGCTGGCGTAGTCGCTCTGCTTGACGCCGCGCAGTTCGGTCGCGGTATAGGTGTTGAAATCGCAGTAGCCGCAGCGCACCCGGCAGAACGGCACGTGCAGGTAGACGCCGAAATCGCGTTCAGCGGCGTTGACGGCTGCCGAGGCCGGCAGAAGGCCGTCGTCGGGTGCCGGGTCGCCGATGGGGTGGGGTCCGGCCATGGGTGGTGCTCCAGTACGTTCTATTTGATCGCACCCGCGGGGTGCAAAGCCCGCAGATACAACTTGGTGAATTTGGCCTGCTGAAAGCGCAGCACCGGCCAGGCCAGTCGGTAATACCAGGTGCTCGGCCGCGAAAAGGAGCGGATCGTCAACCAAACCGAGTCGTCCTCACGGTGCTCGACGATGAACGATTCCTCACCACTCTCCGGGTGACCGGCCAGGGTACCGTAGGCGAACCCGATGCGGGCGGCCTCGTCGATCACGTAGACGACCCGCACCGGCGCGGTCACGTGGATCGGTCCAACCCGCATCTGGAGTGTGGCCGTCATACCGTTCGCAATATACGGGGTGCCATCCTCAGCGAAGGTCGCTTCATTGACCGGATGCTGCTGCCCACCCGCCGGCGTGCCGTCGGGTTGAAAAGTCACCGGCGTGTACTGCACGCCGGTTCCGTTTTCGAGGTCGGTCACCTCCATGCCGCTGCCGCGCTGGATTCCCCACGTCATCAGCAACTTCGTCGCGGCTTCAAAGCGTTCCGGCGAACTGCCGAGCCTGACGCTCTGCTCCATCGGCCGGTAGCCCTTGGGCGGATAGCTCATCAGGTCGGGCGCCAGCGTACCGCCGATGGCAGCGTAGCTGACGGCGGCGTCGGTGAAGGTGGCCCTGCGCATCCGCTTTACTTCTTGTCTTTGGTCTCGATGTCGCCGCTGAGCGCGGCGATGAAGGCTTCCTGCGGCACTTCGACCCGGCCGACCATCTTCATGCGTTTCTTGCCCTCTTTCTGCTTCTCCAGCAGCTTACGCTTGCGCGAGATGTCACCGCCGTAGCATTTGGCCAGCACGTCTTTACGCATCGCCGAGATACTTTCGCGGGCGATGATGTGCGCGCCGATCGCGGCCTGAATGGGCACCTCGAACTGCTGGCGCGGAATCAGCTTGCGCAGGCGCCCGGTCATCAGCGCGCCGTAGGCGTAGGCCTTGTCCCGATGCACGATGGCAGAAAACGCGTCGACCTGTTCGCCCTGCAGCAGAATGTCGACCTTGACCAGGTCGGCCTCCTGCTCGCCGGAGGGTTCGTAGTCGAGCGAGGCGTAGCCGGCGGTGCGGCCCTTGAGCATGTCGAAGAAGTCGAACACGATCTCACCGAGCGGCATCGAGTAGCGAATCTCGACCCGGTCTTCGCCGAGGTATTCCATACCGAGCAGGGTGCCACGGCGGCTCTGACAGAGCTCCATAATGACGCCGACGTAGTCTTTCGGCGCGAGAATCGCGGCCTTGACCATGGGTTCGAGCACCTTGGCGATTTTACCGGTGGGGTACTCGCTCGGGTTGGTCACCGTGATGGTGCGCTTGTCGTCGGTGGTGACCTCGTAGGGCACGCTCGGCGCCGTGGTGATGAGGTCGATGTTGAATTCACGTTCGAGGCGTTCGGTGATGATCTCGAGGTGCAGCAGGCCGAGAAACCCGCAGCGAAATCCGAAACCGAGGGCGACGGATGTCTCCGGCTCGTAGCCGAGGCTGGCGTCAGACAACTTGAGTTTGTCCAGTGCTTCGCGCAGCGCCGGATAATCGCTGCCGTCGATCGGGTACAGGCCGGAGAACACCATGGGCTGCGGTTCGTCGTAGCCGGGCAGCGCGTCGGTAGCCGGGCGCACAGCGGTCGTGATGGTGTCGCCGACCTTGGACTGGCGCACGTCTTTCACACCGGTGATCAGGTAGCCGACCTCGCCGACCTTGAGGCCCTTGCTCTCCACGGGTTCGGGCGAGATGACGCCGATCTCGAGGATCTCGTGGGTCGCCTTGGTCGACATCATCTGAATTTTTTCGTGGGCCTTGAGGTGGCCGTCGATCATGCGCACGTAGGTGACGACGCCGCGGTAGCTGTCGTAGACCGAGTCGAAAATCATGGCGCGAGCGGCGGCATCCGGGTTACCCTTCGGCGCCGGAATCATCGTCGTGGCGAGGTTCAGCAGCTCTTCAACACCGGCGCCGGTCTTGCCGGAGACACGCAGCACGTCTTCGGGGCGTCCGCCGATGAGGCTCGCGAGTTCGCGGGCGTACTTCTCCGGATCGGCGGCCGGCAGATCGATCTTGTTGAGCACCGGAATGATCGTGAGGTCGTTCTCGAGGGCGAGGTAGAGGTTGGCGAGGGTCTGGGCTTCGATGCCCTGGGCCGCGTCGACCAGCAGAATGGCGCCCTCGCAGGCGGCGAGGCTGCGGGAGACCTCGTAGGTGAAGTCAACGTGGCCGGGGGTGTCGATCATGTTGAGGGCGTAGGTGACGCCGTCCATTTCCCACGGCATGCGCACGGCCTGGCTCTTGATGGTGATGCCGCGTTCCCGCTCGATGTCCATGCGGTCCAGGTACTGGGCCCGCATGGAACGCTCGTCGACGACGCCGGTGATCTGCAGCATCCGGTCGGCGAGGGTCGACTTGCCGTGGTCGATGTGGGCAATGATGCAGAAGTTGCGGATGAACTCGGGGGCCGTGGCGGCCGGTTCCAGCGCGTGAAGGGCTCTCGGTGACATAGTTCGTCTATTCTTCCATGCTCGGCCGTGTTGTACCGTCTCCACACTGGTACCGGAGACATCCGACGCATACAATACATGTATCGCAGAGAGGATTTTTTCATGGCCATTTCGATCAGACTCTCACCCAAAGACGAAGCCCGGTTGCAGGCCCTCGCCACGAAGACCGGTCGCTCCAAGACCTTTTACGTGCGCGAAGCCATCCACGAGCACTTGGACGACCTCGAGGAGCGTTACTGGGCCGACGGGGTGATTCGAACATGGGAGGCGTCGGGCAGAGAAACGCGTCCGGCAGCCGAGCTCTGGGTTGAACTCGGCCTATGAGCCATCGCGCATGAAACGCTGGCGGCTGGAGACCACGCCGGAGTTTGACCGTGCAGCACGTAAAATCGACCGCCAGTCGCTCCGACGCATCAAGGACTACCTGGACGATATTCTCGAACTCGACGACCCGCGCGACCGCGGCAGGGGGCTGACCACGAATCTCTCTGGTTATTGGCGTTATCGAATCGGAGACTATCGAGTGATCGTCGAATTCCACGACGACGTGCTCGTCATCGTTGCGATCGGACTCGGTCACCGATCCGACATCTACCGAAACGACTGACCCTGGCCCCGGGTCAGGCTGAGGCGCGGTCGGCTCGTTCGACGACCTGGCCGAAGCCGTCGCTGTGCCGGTAGACCGGGGTGCCGTCGATGAGCACCAGTTCTGCGCGGGAGCCAAGGTCGAGCGGGTCGCCAGACCAGATCACGACGTCGGCGTCGAGGCCAACGGTGAGGGATCCGACCCGGGAGTCGAGCCCGAGAATCACGGCCGGGTTGACCGTGAGGGCCTCGAGCGCCGTCTGCGCCGGCAGCCCTTCCTTCACGGCCGGGGAGGCCTGGTGCACGTGCTGGTCCCAGGCGAGTTCCCCGGAGAGTACCCGGGCCAGGGCCTCCTGGCCGAGGTCGCGGGTGAAGGTATCGCCCTTTTCGGCGGCGGCATCGCGCGCCTGCACGTAGTTCCGGGCATCGACGACGGCCTGGCGGATGATCAGACTGACGCCGAGGCGGGTGCTCGGGGTCTGCTTCTTCTCACCGTAGATCCGCTTCGGGTTCTCTCCGCGGGCTCTCTTGATGCTCACCGAGTCGCTGATCACCTGCTCGTCGATGGTTCGACCGCCCGAGCTCTTGATTGCAACCGACTGGCCGCCGATCGGATTGCCGGAGCCGGGCTTGACCACGATCGTGCTGACTCCGCCGGAGATCGCGTCGCGAAAGCCCTCGTCATCGGTGTTGATGGCGTCGATGGCACGGACAGCGGTCATGTTCGGGCCGGTCATTTCGTTGGTGTCGTTGCCGGCCCATCCATTCGCCGCTTCGTGGATTCCCACGTGGCCGTGCGCCTCGATGAAGCCGGGCAGCACCCACCTGCCGGTCGCATCGATGACCTGCGCGCCGATTGGAACGGTCAGGTCGGCGCCGACAGCGCTGATGCGACCGTTCTCGATTAGCACGGTGCCGTTCGCGATCGTTTCGCCGATTACCGGCACGACGCGAGCATTGATGATGGCGGTCAACGTGGTCGTGAGTGCAGATGTCATCGCTCCAGCCTCGGCATGCGCTGTGATCGGGGCTGACTAGGCTCGCGGGCATGGAGATTCCCGAGTCACGCGTACCAATTTTGCTCGTTCACGGTATCCGTGCCTCGGCCACGATGTGGCGGTATCAGGAGAAGAAGCTGCGTGCCGCCGGGCACCGGGTTCTCGCGATTGATCTGCCCGGCCACGGGCAGCGGATGACGGAGCCGTTCACGGTGCCGGCCGCGCTCGCCGCCATCGACGACGGGGTGGCGGCGCTCGGTGGCAGTGTGCTGCTGGTCGGGCTCTCGCTCGGCGGCTACTACGCCGTCGCCTATGCCGCAGAGCACCCCGATCGAGTAGCCGGGCTGATCGCTGCCGGCTGTAGTGCAGTTCCCAGGGGCGCTTTGCTCGAGGGGTATCGGCTGCTGGCCCGAATGATTCACCGCCTGCCCGATCGGGGCTTGTGGCTGCACGAGGGTCTGGCGCGCCTCCTTCTACCTGCGGCCGGGGCGCGCGATGTACTCGCGGGCGGCGCCGCGCTCGACGTGATGGATTCCGGCCTGCAGGCGACCTCGACGCTGACTCCCCTGGCCAGCCTCGCGGCGTATCCCGGCCCGGTCTGGTTGGTCAACGGTGCGCTCGATCACTTTCGGCTGGACGAGCGGCGCTTTCTCTCCGCCTGCCGCAACGGGACGGTCGTCGTGGTGCCGGGAGCAACGCATCTGTCGAGCCTGGCCCAGCCGGAGCGCTTCACGGCGATCCTGTTGGGGGTCGCCGGACAGGTGTCGCGGGCAAACTGAGGCCGCGGCATCCGCTTGCCGCGGCATCCGCTTGCCGCGGCATCCGCTTGCCGCGGCCGAGCTGGGTGCCCGAATGCACTCATGGCACGCCGCACCCGCGTGAGCGCGCCCGATACCGGTGCGCGCTACGGCAACCGGCGTAGCGGTTACCCACATTGGGCGCGGTCATGCGCACGGAGGGTGCAGCGGCATCCGCTCGCGCGAGTGAAAAGGGGTTTCCACCGACCGGGCGGGTTTTGGGGCGGGGCGAATTGCTGGTAGCGTTAGTGGTTGGCTTGCGTGTTGGGTCCCACCCCGCACGATTTTCGCCGCAGAAGCGCCCTCTACCGCTGAGCGGCTGTCCGTACTAGAACCTAACGAAAGCGTAAAAAACGTGGCAAATATCAAGTCGCAGATCAAGCGAATTGGCACCAACAAGAAGGCCCAGGAGCGTAACAAGGCCGTCAAGAGCGAGTTTAAGTCCGCTATCCGCGCGACTCGTACCGCAATTGCCGCTGGTGACAAAGACAAGGCCGTCGTCGGTCTCGCCTTTGCCTCCAAGAAGCTCGACAAGGCCGTCAGCAAGGGTGTAATCCACCAGAACCAGGCTGCGAACAAGAAGTCCGCCATCGCGAAGGCTGTCGGCGCACTCGTCTAATCGACGCTGGATCCACCCGCACCTGGTGTCTGCGTCGGCTCGTGAGAGCGGATGCTGCACCTCGTGGCACATAAGCCCCCGCCCCTCGGCGGGGGTTTTTGTGTCCCTGGCAACCCGTCCGGGCAGCAGTGGCGCTGTCCCTGGGTCTCGAATTGACCACAAACTCTGTGACGCAGTGGTCCATTACTCGGCGTGTATTGCGGTCAACCGCGCAGGTTGAACCAGGCTCAGCAGCCCCGAGACCCGCTCGTTGCCGGTGGCGCTAGCCCTCGCCGCGGCGGGCGATCACGCCGATGAGTCGCTCGAGAGCGTAGACCGGGTCGCGACCCGCACCCTTCACCGCGGCATCCGTTTCGGCGAGCACGAGGATGCAACGGGCAAGGCCCTCGTCGCTCCAGCCGCGCAGGTCCTTCTGGGCGCGCTCCACCTGCCAGGGGGCCAGACCGAACTGGGCACCGAGCTGGGCAGAGCCGCCGCGGGCTCCGAAGACCTTCGCCATGGTGCGAATCTTCATGGCGAAGGCCGCGACGATCGGCACCGGATCGGCCCCGGAGGTGAGGGCGTGCCGCAGGGTGACGAGGGCCTCGCCATTGCGGCCGGCGATGGCCCAGTCTGCGACCTTGAAGGCGTTGGTTTCAACCCGACCGCCGTAGTAACGGTCGACCGTGGTTTCGGTGACCTCGCTCGTCGCGTCCGCGATGAGCTGCTGGCAGGCGGCGGAGAGTTCGGCCAGATCGTCGGAGAACGCGGCGACAAGCTGCCGCAGCGCACTCGCGGTGACGCGTTTGCCGGCTGCCTTGAACTCGTTCGACGCGAATTCGTACTTCTCGGTGTCTTTCTTGAGCTCGGTACAGACCACCTCGATGGCCCCACCGATTCCGCTGCGAATGGTGTCGAGCAGCTTCTTGCCCCGTACTCCCCCGCCGTGTCGCAGCACGACGTAGGTGTCGTCGGCCGGGTTCTCGAGGTAGTCGAGCGCCTCGGCGAGAAAGGTGTCGCTGCACTTCTCGACGTTGCTGACCCGAATCAGCCGCGGCTCGCCGAACAGGGACGGGCTCGCCAGGGTGAGCAGCTCACCGGGGGCGTAGCTGTCGGCCTGCACGTCGCTGATTTCAAGACTGGGATCTTCAAGTTTGAGAAAGTCGCGGAGCTGACGGATGGCGCGTTCCGCGAGAAACGTTTCGGTCCCCGAGACGAGCACGATCGGTGCCGGACGCACCTGGTGCCAGCCGAGCTGGGGAATGACGGTGCCCTTGGCCGCGCGGGCGGGGGCTGCCTTGCCGGAGCGGGAGCCGGTCGTGGCGGGTCGTGCGGCCAAAGCGCTCTCCTTGGGTGTCATGCGGGTGGTCGATCAAGCCTAACGCGCACGACTGACCCTCCCGGCAGCATCCGAGGCAGCCGTCGGCGGCGCGGGCGGCCCGCGGTCGGTGATCTTCTCCGTCCAGAGCACGAGGGTGCCGTTGTCCCCTGGCGCAACCACCGCCATCCCCTCCCGGTCGGTGCGCACGGTCACGGTTTTCACCGAAGCGAGAATGTTGAGCAGCGCGTCGGTGGGATGCCCGTAGGTGTTTGTCGCGCCGACCGAGATCAGCCCCACCCGGGCCCGCAGCTCGGCGTACAGCTCGGGGCTCTGATCGGCCGAGCCATGGTGGGCGACCTTCACGACGTCGACCCGGCCGGGCGGCGAGACCCGCCGCAAGGCATTCTGCGATTCCTCGCCGAGATCCCCGAGAAAAATCGAACGGATGCCCCGCCCTTCGAACACAATGGTGATGCTTCCCGGGTTGCCCGCCTGCATCGTCGTGGCTCCACGGACGGGCCAGAGTATGTTCCAGCGCAGTCCGCCCAGCGTGCCGGCATCACCCCGAGCCGTCTGACGCACGACGGCTCCACCAGCGGCGAGACGCTCGTGCAGGCGTTCGTCCTGCGCGTTCTCCGGCTGCCCGACCAGGGCGGTATCGACCTTGCCGATGACAGCATCCAGCCCGCCGATATGGTCGAGGTCGTAGTGGGTAAGTACGAGCAAATTGATGCGACTGATGCCAAGGGTCGCTAGGCAGCTCGCGAGCAGTTTCGGGTCGGGACCGACGTCAACCAGACCGTACCGATCACCGTCGCGCACGACGACGGCGTCGCCCTGCCCAATATCGCAGGCCGCAATCTGCCAGTTCGCCGGCAAGGAGGCGGCCCGGCCGATTCCGGTGCCGATCAGCGACCCGGCGTAACCTCCGAAGCCGACCAACAGCACGGCGAGGACCGCCGCCGGCCAGCGGGCGGGGCGAGCTGCCGGGCCGCGCAGGACGACCACGAGCGTGAGCAAGGTGACGACTGAGAGCAGCAATACGCCGGGCACTCCGCCGGGCCACGGCAGGCGGGTGCCCGGCAGCGTCGACGTGGTCTGGGCCACGGCGGCGATCCACGCCGATGGCAGCCAGGCCAGGGCGAGCAGGCCCGACGCTACGCCCGGGAGCACCGGCAGGGTCAGGCAGGCGATCAGCCCGACCACCGTGGCGACCGGCGCGGCGGGACCAGCGAGAATGTTGGCCGGCACCCCGTACAGCGGCAGGCTGGGGCTCAACAGAATGAGCACGGGCTGGCAGGCCAGTTGGGCGGCCAGGGGAATGGCAATGACGGCGGCTAAGGCCAGCGGCATCCACTGGCTGAGCAGCCGGCTGAGCGGACCGGCCAGAATGAGGAGCCCCGCGGTCGCGAGCACGGACAGCGCAAAGCCGTAGTTGCGGGCCAGCCACGGGTCGCTCGCGAGCAGTCCGATCACCACGATGAGCAGGGTGGGCACGCCTCGACCGGGCCGGCCGGCGCCGATCGACGCGAGAGTGAGGGTGGCCATGACCGCCGAGCGCAGCACGCTCGGCTCGGGTGTGACCAGCACGGTAAAGCCGAGCAGCGTCGCCAGTGACAGCAGAATGCGCCAGCTGCGACCGAGCCGCAGGTAGCCGCCGAGCAGCATGATCGAGGCGATGACGATGGCACAATTGGCGCCGGAAACGGCGGTCAAGTGGCTCAGGGAGCTGGTTTTCATGGCTTGATCGAGGTCGGGGCTGACCGCGCTCGTGTCGCCGATCGCCAGGCCGGGGAGCAGGTCTCCCCCGTCACCGGGGAGGCTCGTCGCGGCCGCCGCGAACCGAGCGCGGAGCTCGTTCGCCCACTGCAGCCACCAGGGCGGAGACTCGGCTACCTGAGCGGGGTCGGTGGCAAACAGCAAGGCAACCGCCGCGTCACCCGGATCCGTCGGGCGCAGGGTGCCGCGCAGGCGCAGGCTGGTGCCGATCTCGGGTTCGTCGCCTCCCCCGGCCGCCTCGGCGAACACCACCACCGGGGTCGACACCCTCGTCGATTCGCCGCGCAGGTCCAACTGCGTGAGCGTGGCCCGGTAGCGCACCCGCCCCGACGTACCGCCGCCGATGAAAGCTTTGGCTGGTACCGGAACCGACCAGACGGTGACCGCGACCGTGAGCGTCGCGTGCGACTCCGCGGCGGCGCGCACCTCCGGCGGCAGGCGCACCGGCGCCCATACCCCGACGGCAGTGGCGACAAGAGCCGCCGCCGCGCAGCAAAGCACGATGCTGCCGCCCAGCGTCTGCCAGCGGCCGCCCGGCCGAGGTGACGTTCCGGGGGTAGTACGACCCCGCCGACGGGACGCTGCATTCTGCTCCAGGACCCGCCGAGCAGCACGACCGCTGGCCAGCACAGCGCTCGCACGATCGGTTGCCGATCGAACTGGCTGCGGCGCATCGGCCCCCAGCACGACGGAATGCACCGGCATGCGTTTCATCACGAGGATGCCGGCCGTCACCCCGGCCGCTGCCCACAGGACCAGGGCGATGGACCAGGCGCCCTCTGGCGCTCCGATCAGCAGCCCTGCAGTGAGCCACGCGGCCAGGGCCGGAAGCGCCAGCCGCAGGTCGAGGCTCATACCGTAATGAGGTCTTTGAGCGCCTCGAACGTTTTATCGCCGATTCCCGTGACATCGCGCAGGCCGTCCACGCTGGTGAATCGCCCGTTAGCCGTGCGAAAGTCGATGATGCGCTGTGCCATGGTTGGGCCGATGCGGGGCAGGGAGTCGAGATCGGCGAGCGTCGCCGAGTTGAGGTTGACCTTGGCGGCGGGCGCGCCAGCTCCCCCGGAGACGGCCGCCGCTGGGACGCCCGGCGGCACCTCGCCCTGCCGCGGCACGTAGAATTGCTCGCCATCGCTCACGACCCGGGCAAGATTAACCCCGGCAGGGTCGGCCTCGGCGCTCAGCCCGCCGGCGGCGGCGATCGCATCCATGACCCGGGCGCCGTCCCGCAACTCGAACAGGCCGGGCCGGGCGACCGCCCCCAGAACGTGCACGAAGATGATCGCGTCCGTGGCAGAGTCATTCGGCGCTGTGCTCTCACCGGCATCAAACGGCTCGAGGCTGCCGCCCGTGGGGATCGATAGCGTTTCCGAGCCGACCGTGCGCTGCCCCGCCTGCTGGCCCACCGCCGACACGATGACGGCGACCACGAGGGCGAGCAGCAGGAGCACAACGGCCGCTCCCACGCCGACTCGCAGTCGGGGACGTCCCCGCGCGGCCGGAGCGAGGCGCTCCAGATCGAGGGGGAACCGGTCGGGCTGCATGCTCGCAGGCTAGGCCGCGCGACGCATCCGTTTCTGGTCGGATGCCCCATCTGTGCGCAGAGAAAGCAGGACGGGCCTGTGGAGAAGACCCCGGCCGATCCTGCGGGGGATCGACCGCGGCCCGATTTTGCCCCGGGCTATGGGCGGGTGACGAAGGAGACGAGCTTCGGCACGCGCACGATCACCTTGATGATCTCGCGATCACCGATCGAACGGATGACCGCGGCGGCTTCCCGCGCCATCTTCTCCAGGTCTTCGCTCGAGATTTTCGGCGATACCTCGAGGAGGGTGCGCATCTTGCCGTCGACCTGGACGACCGCGGTGACCGATTCCTGCACGAGCAGGGTCTGCTCGGCCTTGCGCCACGGCACGAGGGCTATGCACGGCTCGTAGCCGAGGTGCTCCCACATGTCCTCCGCGGCGTAGGGGGCGAACAGGTTCAGCGCCATGGCGGTGGCTTCGGCGGCTTCGCGCACGGCGGCATCCGCTGGCCCGGCACCGGTATCGATGACCTTGCGGGTCGCGTTGACGAGCTCCATCAGGCGGGCGACGACGACGTTGAACTTGAACGACTCCACCAGGCCGGGTGCGTCGGACAAGAACCGGTGGGTGACACGGCGCAGGGTGACGTCGCCCGTCTTCCACTCCACATCGGGCGCACTCGTGACGTCGCGGGCGACGCGCCAGGCGCGGGCCAGGAACTTGGCCGAGCCGACCGGGGAAACGTCAGACCAATCGATGTCGTCTTCGGGCGGGCCGGCGAAGGCCATCGTGAGGCGTACGGCGTCAACGCCGTGGCGTTCGATCTCCTCGGTGAAGTAGACCAGGTTGCCCTTGCTCTTGCTCATCTTGGCGCCGTCGAGAATCACCATGCCCTGGTTGAGCAGCGCGGTGAACGGCTCGGTGAAGCTCACATAGCCCTCGTCGAAGAGGAACTTCGTAATGAATCGCGCGTACAGCAGGTGCAGAATGGCGTGCTCGACGCCGCCGACGTACTGGTCAACCGGTGCCCACTTTTCGGCGTCCTTCGGGTCGAAGGCCTTGGTGTCATCACTCGGGTTCAGGAACCGCAAAAAGTACCAGGAGCTATCGACGAAGGTGTCCAAGGTGTCGGCGTCGCGTGTCGCCGGAGTGCCGTCTATCGGGTTCGGCACGTTGACCCAGTCGGTCGCGCCGCCGAGCGGCGACGTTCCCCGGGGCTTCAGGTCGAGGCCCTCTGCCGGCGGCAGCAGCACCGGCAGCTGGTCTTCGGGGACCGGGATCTCTGCGCCATCGGCGCCGTGGATGATCGGGATCGGAGCGCCCCAGTAACGCTGCCGGGAAACCAGCCAGTCGCGCAGACGATAGTTCTTAGCCGACCGGCCGAGCCCGTCGGCGGCGAGCTGCTCGACGATGCGCTTGATCGCGGTGATCTTGCTCAGGCCGTTGAGCGGACCGGAGTTGATGAGGCGGCCCTCGCCCGCCAGAGCGATGCCGGTACTGAGCGGGTCGAGCGCCGGCAGCTCTTCGGTGCCGTCGAGCATGCCCTGGGTGATCACCGGGATCATGCCGGTAGCCGGCGAGTTGGTATCGACGACGACGCGCACGGGCAGGTCGAAGGCGCGGGCGAAATCGAGGTCGCGCTGGTCGTGGGCCGGCACGGCCATGATCGCGCCGGTACCGTAGTCGGCAAGCACGTAGTCCGCCGCCCAGATCGGGAGGCGTTCCCCGTTGACCGGGTTGATCGCGTAGCGGCCGATGAACACGCCGGTCTTGGGCCGGTCGGTGGCCTGACGCTCGATCTCGGTGCTGCGCTGAACCTGCACGAGGTAATCCTGGAAGGCTTCCTGAACCTCGGGCGTCGCCTCGGCGACGAGTTCAGCGGCGAGGTCGCAATCCGGGGCGACGACCATGAACGTCGCGCCGAACAGCGTGTCCGGCCGGGTGGTGAACACGGTAACGCGTTCGGTGCGTCCCTCGACCTGGAAGTCGACATCCGCTCCGATGGAGCGGCCGATCCAGTTGCGCTGCATATTGAGCACCTTGGCCGGCCAGGTGCCCTCGAGCTGATTGAGGTCATCCAGCAGACGGTCGGCGTAGTCGGTGATCTTGAAGTACCACTGGGTGAGTTTCTTCTTCACGACGACGGCGCCGCTGCGGTCGCTCGTGCCGTCGGCCAGCACCTGCTCGTTGGCGAGTACGGTCTGGTCGATCGGGTCCCAGTTGACCCAGCTGTCCTTGCGGTAGGCCAGGCCCTTCTTGTACAGCTGCAGGAACAGCCACTGGGTCCACTTGTAATATTCGGGGTCGCTCGTATGCAGTTCGCGGTCCCAGTCGAAGCTGGTCGCGTAGAGCTTCATGCTCTTCTTCTGCTGCTTGATGTTGTCGTAGGTCCAGCCGCGCGGGTCGATACCCCGCTTGATGGCGGCGTTCTCGGCGGGCAGGCCGAAGGAATCCCAGCCGATCGGGTGCAGCACGTTGAAACCCTGGTGACGCCAGTAGCGGGCGACGACGTCGCCGAGCGCATAGACCTCGGCGTGGCCCATGTGCAGGTCGCCGGAGGGGTACGGGAACATATCGAGCACGTACTTGCGCGGGCGGGTGTCGCCCTCACCGCTCGTCTTGAACGGAGCGAGCTCCTCCCAGATGGGTTGCCACTTCGCCTGGATCGCGGCGAAGTCATACACTTCTTCGTCGCTCTCAACGCTCGAATCGATGCGGACGCTTTCGTGCTCGTGAACCACGTGACTCTCATTCATTGCAGGGGTTAGACATGATTGATACGAGGTGCACGCGCAACAAAGCGCCGGTGTACCCCCCCCCTTAGATTACTAGGACGCAGCGACTCCAAGGTCGCACGAGGCACGAAGCCTTCGCAGCTGGCCGCCCGGGCCGCCAGAGAGCCCGGCCTTGTTGATTCAGGCGTAGCACGTAGGCTGAGCGAAATGAATGACATCCTCACGTGGATCCTCGACACCGTATCCAGCGTCGACCCGGTCGTTCGAACACTCCTGGCCTTTTTGGGCATGCTGCTGGAAACTTCCGTGCTGGTCGGCCTGGTCGTTCCCGGCGACACCATAGTGATCGTCGCCAGCACGGCGGTCTCCGGCCCGGTCGAATTTGTCACGCTCGTGCTCGCCGTGATCGTCGGCGCCCTGGGCGGGGAGAGCATCGGCTTCGCGCTCGGCCACCACTTCGGACCGTTCATCCGTGCAAGCCGGCTGGGCCGCCGCATTGGCGAACACAACTGGATTCGCGCCGAGAACTACCTCGACCGGCGCGGTGGTTTGGCCGTGTTCATCTCCCGGTTTCTGCCGGTGCTGCACTCCCTCATTCCGGTCACCGTCGGAATGAGCCATATGCGCTACCGCACCTTCATGGCCTGGACCGTGCCCGCCTGCGTTATCTGGTCACTCGCCTATGTCACCGTCGGGTCGGCGGCGGCCGGCGGCTACCGCGAGCTCAGCGGCAGCCTGCACTTCGCCGGCTACCTGTTCGTCGGCGTGATCGCACTGTTCGTACTCGCGGTGTTCCTGATCAAGAAATGGCTGCACCGCCGCGAGCTGCGTCACATGGACTAAGCCCGGGCGGACAGGGTCACCCGGGCCGTCACCAGGTCGTCCGGCACCGGCGTGTGGGAGATGAGCAGCACGGCCCGGTGGGCGTCGGCCGCAGCTCTCAGCAGGTCGCGCACGAGGGCATCCGCCTGGGCACTGTCGACGTTCGCGGTGGGTTCGTCGACGATGAGCACCGGAAAATCGGCCAGCAGGGCCCTGGCCAGGGCAATCCGCTGAGCCTGTCCGCCGGAGACCAGAGCACCGCGCTCCCCGACCCGGGCATCGAGGCCGCCGCGCGCTGCGACCCATTCGGCCAGTCCGACGCGGGCCAGCACGGCCAACAACTCGGCGTCGGTGGCAGCATCGCGGGCAAACAGCAGATTTTGACGGATGCTGTCGTCAAATAACCACGGGCGCTGCTCGCACAGTCCGACCACCCGCCGCACGTCGGTCTGGGCGAGCAGGCGGGCTTCGACCCCGTTCAGACGGTACGAACCGGTGTAGTCCAGAAACCGCACCAGGGCCTGCGCGAGGGTGGTCTTGCCGGCACCACTCGGTCCGGCCAGGTGCACCCGGTCCCCCGGCGCGAGCCGAAGGGCCACACCGGCCACACCCGGTTCGGTCTGGCCGGGCCAGCTGGCCCCCAGGTCGGTCAGTTCGAGCACGACCGGGGTTGCCCGCAACGGCCGGGGGTTCGGAACATCGACGGGAATCTCAGCCGGTGGCGAAGCCGGAACAACCTCGGCGACGCGCCGCGCGCTCACCCGCACCTGGCGCCAGGCCGAGGCGGCGAGCGGAATCATTCCGAACACCTCGAATACGGCCAGCGGCACGAGCACGGCGACGATGAGGGTCGGGCCGAGCAGGTCCGGGCTGAGGAGTCCGCCGCCGCCATCGAGCGCGGGAATGCCGAAGTAGAGCGCGCCCAGCGTTGCCGCACCGGCAAACAGCGCAACGACGGCCGATTGCACACCCACTCCGACCGAGCGGCGCAAGGTGGCCCGACGCAGGCGCTCATCGGTGCGGGCGAGCGCGGCGAGACGCGGCCTGAGGGCGTCGAAGGCGGTGAGCACGTCGAGGTTTTCCACGATTTCGAGCACCTCATCGGCGAGGGTGCCGCGGAGCGGTGCGAGCTCCCCCTCCGCCCGGGCGGCCAGGCTGCCGGAGACGAGGGTGCCGAGCACTCCGGCCAACAGCAGGCAGACGAGCAGGGTGAGGCCGGCGGCCGGCACGATCAGCCAGATGCCGATCACGCTGAGCAGGGCGGTGATTCCCGCGACCAGCAGCGGTTGCACAACCCGCAGCGGCAGGTCTTGCAGGTCATCGACGTCGCGCACGAGGCGGGTGAGCAGATCGCCGCGCCCGGTCTGGGCCAGGCCGGCCGGGGCGACCGGAACGATACGACGAAAGATGCCCAGGCGTAGTTCGGCGAGTTGCCGGAATGCGGCATCGTGGCTGGTCAGGCGCTCCAGGTAGCGAAACACGGACCGAAAGATGGCGAAGGCACGCACGCCGACGACGGCCATGCCCAGATAGGCCAGGGACGGCATTTCGGCGGCGCGGGTAATGAGCCAGGCCGAGCAGGCCAGCAGCGCCACCGCCATGACGGCGCTCGTCACGCCGGCCAGCAGGCCTGGAGCAAACCAGCGCGGGCGCGGCTGGGCGAGCCGCAGTACGTCGCGCGCGGCCGGGGTCGGCGTCCGGTCAGACATGAATCAGCTCCTGCAGTTCGATCATATGGTCAGCTGCGGCCAGGACGCCCGGACGGTGGCTGACCACGATCACGACGCGGCCCTGATCGGCCAGTCGGCGCAGCCCGGCGAGCAGGCCGGCCTCGGCGTCGACGTCGAGCGCCGAGCTGGGTTCGTCCAGAATCACGACCTGGCACTCGGTCGCGAGGGCCCGGTAGATGGCCCGCGCGACGGCGACGCGCTGCGCCTGCCCGCCCGAAAGCCCGTCGCCGTTGACCCCGAGCACCGTGGCCGGTGAAACCTCAGCGGCCCCCGCCCAGTCGAGCGCCTGAGCGACCAGAGTGCCCGTGGGCGTGCCCAGGCCAGTGGATGCCGCCCCCAGCGCCACATTCTCGGCCACCGTTCCCCGGAACAGGCCGGGTCGCTGGCCGGCCCAGGCCAGCCACGGCCGACTCGGCCCGGCTGCCACGGCAACGCCGCCGAGCGTCACTGCGCCGGTCAGGGGAACGAAGCCGAGCAGGGCGGCGACGAGGGTGGATTTACCTACTCCGCTCACGCCGCGCAGCACGCTAATTTGCCCGGAGGCGAATTCGGCGTCCAGCCGGTCGATCACGACGGTGTCGCCGCGCCGAATAGACACGTCGACCAGGCGCAGCGCGCCGGCACCGAGGCCTCCCAGCGCGACCGGCGCAGCCGCAGGATCGACCGGCGCCGGGGCATCCGCTTTATTGAAGTCGTCGTCGAGAATCTTGAACAGCTCTTCGGCAGCGGCCAGGCCGTCGGCCGCGGCGTGAAATTGCGCTCCGACCTGGCGCACCGGCAGAAACGCCTCGGGGGCCAGCAGCAGAACGAACAGCCCGACGCCGAGCAGCAGCGTGCCGTCGATGAGCCGCAGGCCAATCGACACGGCGATGAGAGCGACCGAGAGACTCGCGGCCAGTTCGAGCACGAAGCCGCTCAGAAAGGAGACCCGCAGCACCTTAATGGTACGGGTGCGGTACTGCTCGGTGATGGAACGAATGCGATCAAACTGACGGCGTTCCCGGCCGTAGATCTTGAGGGTGCCGAGGCCGCCGACCACGTCGAGAAACCCGGTGGAGAGGCGTTGCAGTGCCTGCCACTGGTCCCGCTGTACCGACTGGGTGACCCGGCCGATGAGAATCATGAACACGGGGATGAGCGGGATCACGATGATGACGGTGAGGCCGCTGGGCAGGTCTTGCCAGAGCATTACCGCGATCAGAATCGGCGTGGCGATCGCGGTCAGCAACAGCTGCGGCAGATACCGCGCGAAGTAGTTGTCGAGTGCGTCGAGGCCGGTCGTGACAACGGTCGCCAGGCGTGCACTCTGCTGCGAGGCGACCCAGTCGGGGCCGCGCTCGGCGAGCTTGGCCATGACCTTGGCGCGCAGTTGACTCTTTACCTGCGCCGCACCGCGGTTGGCCGCGACTTCCAGCAACCAGATCAGCAGAGACCGCAGCACAATGACCGCGGCCAGGGCGACCAGCGTGGGTACGATCTCAGTGAGGGGCTCCCCCGCCACCAGGAGGGTGATTGCTCGGGTGAGAAACCATGCGAAGGCGACGACAACGAGGGTTTGTGCGAACCCGAGCAGCGCGCCAATGAGAAGAAACCGGCGCGCCGCTGAGGCATAACGAAGAAGGCGAGGATCCAGGGGGCGCACTGCCTTATTCTCCCACAGCGCGTGTCACGGGTGTGCTGGTCAACGGGGTACTCGTCAGGGGCGAGCTAGTGAACAGAGACCTCAATATGGGCCCGACCAATGCGCTTGCGGAACACCCAGTAGGTCCAACCCTGATAGAGCAGAATGACGGGCATTCCGATCAGTGCCGTCCAGCTCATCACACCCAGCGTGTATGCCGACGAGGAGGCGTTGGCGATGGTCAGGCTGTTGGCTGGGTCGTTACTCGCCGGCATGACCTCGGGAAACAGCGAAGCGAACAAGCTCAGCACGACCAACCCGATAGCGCCGGCCATCAAGCCGAATGCGAGCCGCTCGGCCCCGCGCAGGTTGGCGAGGAACGATGCGATGAGTGCACCAGCCGCCACGGCAGCCAGAAGAGCGGATGCCACGGTGCCGTAGGCAAAGATCGTCCACACCAGGAAGGTAGCCGCGACAACGAGCATCAGGATGCCGGCTTTGGTGGCGAGCTTGCGTGCCCGCAGTCTAATGTCACCCTCGGTCTTGAGCGAGATGAAGACCACACCGTGCACAAAGAACAGCAGCAGAGTGGTGACCCCACCGAGCAGGGCATACGGGTTGAGTAGGTCAAAGAAGGTACCGGTGTAGTTGTGGTTGACGTCGAGGTTCACGCCGCGCACGATGTTCGCGAAAGCCACACCCCAGAGCAATGCAGGAACGGCCGATCCGACGATAATCATGCCGTCAAACCATTTCTTCCACGAAGATTCGGGGCGTTGGTGCCGGTATTCAAACGACACCCCGCGCACGATCAGGGCCACCAGAATAAGCACGAGCGGGAGGTAGAAACCGCTGAACATCGTTGCGTACCATTCGGGGAACGCCGCGAACAATGACGCCCCAGCCACGATCACCCAGGTCTCGTTAAGGTCCCAAACCGGACCGATGGTGTTGATGAGAACGCGGCGATCGGTGTCGTCCCGGCCCAGGAATGGAAGAGACATGCCGACCCCAAAATCGAATCCATCGAGCACGAAGTACCCAACGAACATGACAGCGATGATCCAGAACCAAAGAATTGTGAGATCCATTTTGTATTCCCCTAGACCCGTCTTAATAGACCGTGGCGGTGTGCTTGACTTCGCCGGACTCGGCGTCGAGAACCGGAGCATCGTCCGGCCCTTTCTGAACGGCTTTCAGGATGAGTTTGAACTCGACCACCACGAGAATGCCGTAGAGCACCGTGAAGGCGATCAGGGAGATGAGAATTTCCACGCCGGTCACGCCGGGTGAAACGCCGTCCTGCGTTCTCAGCAGACCAAACACGAGCCACGGCTGGCGGCCCATTTCGGTGAATACCCAGCCGACCGTCATCGCGAGTAGCGAAGCGGGGAAGCTCCAAATAGCGAGCTTCCATACCCAATTCTGCTTCGGCATCCGTCCCTTGCGGGTGAGAAACAGCCCAACGACGGCCACGAGCATGTGTACGAGACCGAGAGCGATCATCCAGCGGAACGCCCAATAGGTGATCCAGATGGTGGGCGTGTAGTCGCCGGGGCCGTACGTCGAAACGTACTGGGCCTGCAAGTTGTTAATGCCCTGCACGGTGCCGTCGAAGGTGTGGGTCGAGAGGAACGAGAGCAGGTAAGGGATGCGGATCGAGAAGAGTTCGTGCACACCGTCGGGCGTGCCGAGTGTAAAGAGGGAGAACGACGCGTTGGCTCCGGTGGCCGTGTGGTAAAGCGCCTCGGCGGCTGCCATTTTCATCGGCTGCACCTCACCCATCACGAGGCTGAGCTGGTCGCCGGCGAGTGTTGTACCAATGCCGGCTAGGACCATCATCCACAGACCGAATTTGAGAGCTGGGCGCATGGTCTCAAAATGCTGGTTACGTGCCAGGTGCCAGGCCGCCACCGAAATGATCAGGCCTGCCGACACCATGAAACACGCGAAGATGGTGTGCGGGAACGCCGCCAGTGCGATCGGGTTGGTGAGCAGTTCCCCGATGCTAGTCAGCTCGGCCCGGCCCTTCTGCGCGTTGATGGTATACGCGATCGGGTTCTGCATGAAGGCGTTGGCCGCGAGGATGAAGTAAGCCGACGTGATGCTGCCCATCACGGTGAGCCAGATGGTGGCGAGATGCACCTTCTTCGGCAGTTTGTCCCAGCCAAAGATCCACAGGCCGATGAACGTCGCCTCGAGGAAGAAGGCAAGGATGCCCTCGAACGCGAGCGGGGCCCCGAACACGTCACCGACGAAGCGCGAGTAATCCGACCAGTTCATACCGAACTGAAACTCCTGCACGATTCCCGTCACGACGCCCATGGCGAAGTTGATCAGAAAGATTTTGCCGAAGAAGTGCGTCAGCTGCAAGTACTTGGCCTTGTCGGTGCGCACCCACGCCGTCTGGAAGATGGCGACCGTGAGGGCCATGCCAATGGTGAGAGGCACGAAGAGGAAATGGTAAACGGTCGTAAGACCGAACTGCCACCGTGAGAGGAGTAACGGATCCAACCACTCGTTCATATGCCCTCCAGCATTTATTCGCATCATGCATAATTTCTACGCTGTGTAGAACACTACACTTCTACGCTGTGTAGAAACCTGGGTACGACAGCAATTTTCTACGACACGTAGAAATTACAGTTCGACCGCGTAAGATGCTGCGTATGGCAAATTTGGGCGTGCTTGAGCGGCTTCTGATGGATGTCCTGTGGGACTCCCCTACACCGTTGACCGCCAACGATCTCAAGGATTCTTTGATGCGCCCGGGTCTTGCGACCAAGCCCACGAAGCCACTGGCGACCACAACCGTTCTGACGGTGTTGTCTCGACTTGAGACAAAGGGTTTCGTCACCCGCGACCGCAGCGTGCGCCCACACACGTACACCGCTGTTATGACCCGTGCGACCCACACGGCCGGGCTCATGCATGAGGTACTCGGGCAGGTGCCGGACCGCCAAGCGGCCCTCGTGCGGTTCATTGGAGGCGTCACCCCTCAGGAGGCAGACACACTGCGCCAGCTCCTCGGCGTTGCGACGACCGACAACCTCTAACTCCGCCAGACCTTAACTGCGATACCCGTGATCATCAGCGCCGCCCTGCTTGGCGTCATTGCCGTGATTCTCGCTTGGCCTTTTCCGTTGGTGCTGGCCCGCTCGGATTGGCCCGCGCGCTCCCCGGACGTCGCCCTCGTGCTCTGGCAGGCCATCGCCCTGTCCGGTGGCATGTCAATGATCGGCTCACTGCTGCTCTACGGTCTTGTTCCGTTCGGTAATGCTCTGCCACAGAGCGTCATCGCCCTCGGCTACAGCCTACGGTCCGGCACTCTTCCGGCCGATACGCGTTTCACCCACGTGCTCGCGCTCGGGGCAGCTATTCTGCTCAGCACTCACCTGCTCTTAAATTTGTTCGCCACTTTCGTGTGCGCCGAGCGACAGCGACGCCGCCACTACACTCTCATCGCCCTGCTCAGCGATCCTCTGAACGGCCAACCGGGAATGCGCGTCATCGACCATCCTGCCCCGGTCGCCTATTGCCTTCCCGGTGCTGGTCATTCCGCGACGGTGCTGTCTAAGGGATTGCTCCGCCTGCTCGACGCCGACCAGGTGCGTGCGGTGATCGCCCACGAACGAGCCCATCTGGTTCAGCAGCATCACCTGGTGTTACTGGCCTTCAAGAGTTGGCACAGCGCCCTACCCTGGTTTCCCATCGCCAATCGCGCCGAAAATGCCGTGGCGCTCTTGGTCGAAATGATCGCGGACGATCGCGCACGCCGCGACGTGGACGACCGAACACTTGCTACCGCTATCGCGCTCGTGGGGCTGGGGCAACAACCGGAGGTCCTCGCCGCGGCGGCGGATGGCGAGTCGGACGCGCCATGGATCTCGTCGCCGGAGCGTGCGCTCGTCGCTCCGCGGGTGTACCGGCTCATGAACCAGGCTCTTCCCCTGTCCCGCCTCGCCACCATGGCCGTCTTCGTGACCGCGATCGCGCTCGCCCTCGCTCCCGCCATCGTGCTGTTGCGGGCATAGACGCACAAAACCCTCACACGGCCCAAGACGGGGTCGTTATGAGGGTTTTGGGTGAAACGATACGGCTAGAAGAGGTTTGCCTTTTCGAGCCAGGCCGCCGCGATGGCCTCAGCGGACTTCTGGTCGTTGACGCTCTCGGAGTTGAGGCTCACCAGGTCCTCAGCGCTGAGGGCAGCACTGATCTTGTTCAGTACCGACGCGGCCTTGTCGGTGACCTTTTCGGAAACCAAAGGCACGACGTTGTCCGCGAAGAAGAGACCATCTGGGTCGCTCAGCGCCACGAGCTTGTCTGACTTGATATTGGGGCTTGCCGTATAAATGTTGGTCAACTGAATAGCGTTATCAACAAGAGCCTTAACGGTTAGCGGGCCACCACCATCCTCAATCGGGGTGAAACCGGCGGTTTCGATGCCGTACTTCGCCTTGAGGGCGGCCGGCCCATACGGACGTGTCTCCAGCACAGAGGTGCCACCAACCATGAGCGGTTCGGTGACATTCTTCAGTGACGCAATGTCCGTTAGGTTGTATTTTTCCGCGAAGGCTTGGGTCACGGTCCAGGAATTCTGGTCTGAGGCCGCCGCTTTGTCCAGGACGCGCAGGGTGGAGGGAAGCGCCGCTTGGAGCTCGGTGTAGATCGCGTCGCTCGTGCCACCGACAGCGTTCGGTTCGAGTGCCTGCAGCAGGCTACCGGTGTATTCGGGGAACACATCGACGCCGCCTGCTTCCAGCTCGGGCAGGTACACCTCACGCTGGCCTATCCGGAACGTGCGGTCGACGGTGAAACCGTTGGCCTCTAATGCCTGCGAGTAGATCTCGGCGATGATCTCGTTGGAATAGTAGTCCTGGGAACCCACAACGAGCGTGTCGGCAGCGCTTGTGGCGCCACTTCCACTGCCCAGGGGATCACCGGACGCGCACCCTGCAAGGGCTACTGCGGCCCCAACCGCGACCACACTGATGAGCGCGAGTCGGCCTTTTTTTGCTGTGAACATGCGTTTTCCTTTCATGATGGCGAATTCCATCACCGGGCCAGCTTGGTGAAACCGGCCCAGATGTCTGTGGGGCGTCCGGCCGCAACTCCGCGGGGAACAACCAATTTCTGAAGCACCGTAAAGATGCCCTCAAGCAGCAGCGCGAGCAGAATAACGAGAATGGACCCGCCCAGCATCTGCGCATAATCGAGATTTTTCAACCCCGTGAACAGGAAGCGACCCAGTCCGATGTCGGCCACGTAGGCAGCGAGTGTGGCGGTGGCCACGATTTGCAGCGTGGCCGAGCGCAACCCACCCATCAAGAGGGGAAGGCTGAGCGGAAGCTCCACTTTGCGCACAATCTGCCCCTCCGACATCCCCACGGCTCTGGCGGCATCGATGGTCGCCCGATCAATCGCTTCGAAGCCGGTGTATGCCCCCGCGAGAATGGGTGGGATCGCGAGCACTGTAAGGGCCGCGTAGGGTGCGGTCAGACCGATTCCCACCGACAGAGCGACAAGCGTGAGCAACCCCAGGGTCGGAATGGAACGGAAAGCGCCTGCAGTTCCGACGGCCAAGCCACGCCCGCGTCCGGTGTGTCCAATGAAGAAGCCCAGCGGTATGGCGATGACGGACGCAAAGACAAGTGTGAGCAAAGTAAAGCCCAGGTGTTCCAATACCCGGATGCCGATGGCATTCGATCCCACATAGTTGGTCGGATCGAACAGCCACGCGACTGCATCTGCAAAGAAGTTCATGCCACCGCCTCCTTGTCAGAGCGCATCGGGGCGCGCGCCGCCGCCGATGGCGCAGATCTCGTCCACGGCATGAGAAGGCGACCGAGAAGGACGAGAGCCCCATCCAGTGCCAGGGCGAGTACGACCGTGGCGATAATCCCGGCAATGATTTCTGCCTGGATGCCGCGCTGAAAACCGTCGGTGAACAGACTGCCCAGGCTCTGGGCACCAATGACAGCGCCCACCGTAGCGAGACTGACCGTGCTCACTGCGACGACCCGCAACCCGGCCAGCAGGACCGGCCCCGCGAGTGGAAACTCCACCCGCCAGAATTGGGTCCACTCGGAGAAGCCCACCGCCATCGCGGACTGTCGAACGTTCCTGTCAACGGAGGCGAGACCATCGGCCACCACTCGCACCATGAGCGCCACACCGTAGAGCGTCAGGGCGATGATGAGATTGAGCGGCGAACGAACGGTCGTTCCCACGATGAAAGGAAGCACGATGAAGAGTGGGAGCGAGGGTACGGCGTACAGCAGGCCTACGCCCGAGAGAATGATGCCACGGCCAACGCGGAAGCGGTATGCCAGCCAGCCGAGGGGAACAGCTAGGAGAAAACTGAGGATGATGGGCGGAACGCTCAGCACGACGTGATCGAGAGTGCGATCCCAGATGAGGTCCAGGTTTGACCATATCCAAGTCACCGGGGATCCCCACCCTGCGCCGGGGCACCCGATCCCGCGAACGGGCCGGCCTTTACTTCGGGGGCGGTCTTTTCTCCAGCGGCGGCACTCGGGGACGTTCCACCCGCGAGTACGCCGGCGAGCCGTCCATCGGCGTCGACAAGCACGTCGCCGTCCGAGTGGGACTCGAGGTGCAGCACGCGTTTGCCGCGGTCTGCTCCGACAAAGGTTGCCACAAAATCGTCTGCCGGATTGGCCAGGATCTCCGCCGGGGACCCCACCTGGGCGATCAGCCCGCCGGTACGCAGAATCACCACCTGGTCGCCGAGCAAAAAGGCCTCGTCAATGTCATGCGTCACAAACACGACCGTCTTTCCGAGTTCCCGCTGCAGGCGCAGCAACTCCTGCTGCAGTTCCGCCCGCACAATGGGGTCAACGGCGCCGAAGGGCTCATCCATGAGCAGAATGTTGGGATTGACCGCGAGGCCGCGTGCCACTCCGACTCTTTGCTGCTGGCCGCCGGAGAGCTGACTCGGGTACCGGTTGGCGAGTGATCGATCAAGACCGACCGTGTCGAGTAACTGCAGAGCCTCGCTGCGGGCTCTTTTCTTGGGAATCCCCGATAGCATCGGCACGGTGGCGACGTTGTCGATGACCTTGCGATGGGGAAGCAGCCCCGAGTTCTGCATGACGTAGCCGATCCCACGCCGCAGTTTGACCGGTTCGAGTGTGCCTATATCGGCTCCATCAATCTCGATGGACCCGCTCGACGGGTCGACCATCCGGTTGATCATGCGCAGCAGCGTTGTTTTTCCTGACCCCGAGGTTCCGACCAGAACGGTGGTTTTGCGCGAGGGCAGCACGAGGCTGAAGCCATCGACGGCAACCGTGCCGTCGGGGAACCGTTTGGTCACCGAGTGGAATTCAATCATCGTGGTGGCTCGCTCCTCGCATCAAGTCGGGTCAGACAAACCAGATGCTAACCCAACCACTTTTCTACGCGACAGGCAAAACAGATTGCGCAAAAAGAATTCATCCCGGAGCGAACAGGCAACCCACTGCCTCAAATTCCGACCACCCCACCGAGCAATGCATCGGCAGATCGACGCGCAGCCGCTACGACGCAGCGGCGAGGAGGCTGAGCGCCTGCGGGCTGTAATAGCGGTCGAGGTACTCACGCAACACCAGCCGACACTCGGCGATAAACCGTTCTTCACCGAGCGGCTCGCTGTGGAAAGCACGTGCCAATATTGCGTCGGCCATTTCGACAGCGACCTCGAGGCGAAAGATGAGCTCCGGGCCGGCGGGCAGATTGAACTCGTTCACGAGCACATCAGCCAGGCGGCGGGCGAAGAAATCAACGTCGGCCGCGGCATCCGCTGCCGGCACACCGTCTCGGTCATCGAAGTTGACGATGCGAAAGCCGGGCTCTGAACGGTACAGACCGACGAAGGCCGTGACGACACAGTCGACAGCGTCCCACCAGGTGGTAAGGGTGCTGGCGCCGAGCTCGTCGACGACGCGCTGCCGAAAACGCACGACGGCACGCTCGTGCAGGGCGTGCAGAACAGCCACCCGGTCGGGGTAATAGCGGTAGACCGTACCGATCGATGCACCGGCACGCTCAGCGATCATCGCCGTCGTGATGCGGTCGAAACCGACCTCGTCCACGACCGCAGCTGCGGCATCGAGCAAACCGGACAACCGTGCTGCACTGCGCTGCTGAATCGGCTCAGCGCGCACCTGCTGTAGTGCGGCGCCAGCGTCTTCACCCAATAGGCCATTAAGCGGCATTTATCCCCCTTGAAGATAAATCAACATCATACGGGGTAAAACCCCATTTATACATCTCTGATCGGGGGATGCACAGCAAGCATGGCAGAATAAGGGAGTGCCAGAGTCCCGAGACAACACGCCGAACGCGACCAGTCCCGTGCGAATCATGCACCGCGCCGCCCGGATCGAGGATTGGCTGCACGATCGGCGGGAACACTCCGCCCGTCGCCGCGGCTACCGACCGACCGTCATTCCGTATTCCGGCTATGGCTCCACCGGGTGGGTGCGCATTCTCTGCCGCGTTCTGCTGGCCAAGCCGGACAAGCCCGAAAAACGGCAAAAGCGTCCGAGAGCGGATGGCCGCGACGCCGGCATTCGAGGCTGGCGCAGCTTCACAAGCGTTCCGGTCAATGACGTCACGGTCACGATCGAGATCGATGGCCAGACCCATCACGTGCAGGCCGACCGGGGCGGGGTCGTCGACACCGTGGTGCCCGTGTCATTGCCCCCGGGGTGGCACGTCGCCCGACTGCACACCGAATTCTCCGACGTTCAGCACGCTCCCATCTTCATCGTTGCCCCAACGGTCGGCTACGGTGTCGTTTCTGATGTCGACGACACCGTCATGGTCACAACCCTCCCCCGGCCCCTGCTGGCAGCCTGGAACACGTTTGTGCTCGACGAGCATGCCCGGGTGCCGACCCCGGGGATGGCCGTGTTCCTCGAGCGTCTGGCGTCGTTCACGCCGGGTGCCCCCGTCATCTACCTTTCCACCGGCGCCTGGAATGTGGCGCCAACGCTGTCGCGCTTTCTCTCCCGCAACCTCTATCCGGCCGGGGCGCTGCTCCTGACAGACTGGGGCCCGACGCACGACCGCTGGTTTCGCAGCGGGAGTGCCCACAAACGCGACAACCTGCGGCGGCTCGCCGAACAGTTTCCGCAAATCCGCTGGATTCTGATCGGTGACGATGGCCAGCACGACGAAGCCATCTACAGCGACTTTCAGCGCGACTACCCCGGAAGCGTAGCCGCCGTGGCCATTCGCCAGCTCTCTGCGAGCGAGGCCGTGCTCGCCGGCGGCCGTTCCCGCGACGCCGTGCTCATCGAGGGCGGCCCTGAGGCCCCCTGGGTGTACGGCCCCGATGGGTCCAGCCTGTCCAGCCAGTTGGCCGAGCACGGCCTGATTTGAGCCCGGCCTGATCTGAGCGGCTTTGACACGACCAGCGATTGTGATCGCGTTGGGTTACCCCGCGGTGCTCTGCTCCATGCTCATGCGGCGCAGCACCAGGTTCTCGACGACCTGGGCCAGGCCGTAGAGGGCGAGCGAGACGGTGGTGATCACCACGACCGAGGCCCACACCTCGGAATTCTGCACCTTGGCGACGGCGGCGACGATCGAGTTGCCGAGGCCCTGGCCGGTGGTCAGCCACTCGGCCAAGAGTGCCCCGGTGATAGCGCCGGGCACCGAGATCTTCACCGCGGCGAAGAACGAGGGTAGGGAGCTCGGCAATGCCACCTTGCGCAGGGTCGTGACGGCGCTGCCGCCGTAGACCGTGATCACATCGCTGATCTGCGGTGAGGAGGACCGCAGGCCGAAGGCGATGTTCACGAGGGCGGGGAACAGCACGACGATGGCGCCCATCACGACCGCGGTGGTAAGTCCGCGCCCGGTGATGAGGCTGATGATCGGCACGAGAGCCACGAGCGGCACCGACCGCAGCAGCAGGGCGATGGGCATGAGGGCATGCTCGATACCCCGCGACAGGGTGAACACGACCGCGAGCAGCAGGGCACAGGTTAGCCCGGCGACGAACCCGAGAAAGGCGTCGCTCAGGGTCACCACGAGGTTGCCCAGAATGAGGGCCCGATTATCGGCGGCCTCGGGAACGGTGACGAGCCAGGTCCAGACGTCGAGGGGTCCCTTGGCCAAGAAGGGCGAAATGTCCAGCACGAGGAGCAGTGCCTGCCAGGCGAGCAGCACGAGAATGAGGGTGACGAGCCCGGTCAGCAGTCCGCGCAGTACGGTCGTGACTGCGACTCGTGCGAAGCTCATCGACTGCTCCGTCCGGTCGTCCACGGCGTGGCGAAACGCACTATGACGGCGAAAATCGCGTAGCCGAGCCCCGCGGTGACTCCTGCGACGAGCGCGAGGCTCCACACCCGGTCGACGTTGGCCGTTGAACCGGCCACGAGCATGGCGATGCCGAGGCCGCGGCTGACCCCGCCGAGGTACTCCCCCAGGATCGCCCCGATGAAGGCGGCCGGCGCGGCGATCTGCAGCGCCGTCAGCACACTGGGCAGCCCCGCGATCAGGCGCACCTTGCGCAGCTGCGTGAATCTGCTGCCGCCGTACACGGTGATGAGGTCGAGGCTCGCGGCATCCGCTGCCTTGAGACCGACCAGGGAACCGATCACGGTCGTGAAGAACACGGATATGGCCGCGAGAAAGACCGCCGTTCCCGCAGGGTCGCCGGCGCTCGGCGCGCCGATCACGATGTAGGCGATCGGGCCGATGGCGACGATCGGGATGCAGTAGGTGATCACGGCGATCTGCATGGCGATCTTCTCAATGCGCGGCAGTAGCAGCACGAGGCCGGCGAGGGCCAGGGCAAGCCCGTTGCCCCAGGCGAAGCCGATGAGCGCTTCGAGCACGGTGACGCTGACGTGCGGCAGGTAGAAGGCCGGCCCATCGCTGAACAGTTGGCGGAGCACATCGAGCGGGGTCGGCACCGCGCCGCCCGGCATCGAGCCGACCTCGGCCAAGACAGTGACGGCGCTGATCCACCACAGTGCGACAACGCCGGCGACCCCGATCAGCCCGGTCGCCCAGGCGGGCAGGGCGCGCAGCGAACTTCGAATCACTGGTCGTCGCCCTGCACGGCGGCATCGCTAAACAGCAGGTCGGAGGCACGGTCGTGCAGGGAGTGAAACTCGGGCGAACGCATCATCTCCGGCAACCGGGGCCGGGGCAGGTCGATGTCGATGACTTCCTTGACCCGACCGGGACGTGCGCTCATTACCGCGACATGGTCGGAGAGGAAGATCGCCTCGGCGATGCCGTGGGTGACCATGAGCGTGGTGGCCGGCTTCTGGGTCCAGATGCGCAGCAGCTCAAGGTTGAGACGCTGCCTGGTCATGTCGTCGAGGGCCCCGAAGGGTTCGTCGAGCAGCAGCACCGAGGGTTTGAGTACAAGCGACCGGGCGATGGACACGCGCTGCTTCATGCCGCCGGAGAGCTGCGCGGGCTTGGCCTTCTCAAAGCCCTGCAGTCCGACGAGGGCGATCAGTTCGTCGATGTAGGCATCGTCGACGGGAATGCGAGCGACTTCGAACGGCAGACGGATATTCGAGCGCACGCTGCGCCAGGGCAGGAGGGCGGAATCCTGGAAGGCGATGCCGAGCTGGTGCCCGCCACGCAGCTCCTGCGGGCTCTTGCCGTCCACCCTGGTCGTGCCGCTCGTTGGCTGCTCGAGCCCGGCGAGGATGCGCAGAATGGTGGATTTTCCACACCCGGACGGCCCGAGCAGGGAGAGAAAACTGCCCTTGTCGGTGTGCAGGTTGGCATTGTCGAGGGCGACGACCTCTTTGCGCCCGGCGGCGAAGACCTTGTGCAACTGGGAGATATGCAGGCCGGTTCCCGAAGCGGCCGCCTCGACCTCGGCGCGGACCACTGAATCACGAACACCGGCATCAATACTACTCACGTCTTCTTACTCCTTAGCGGCGACAGCGATTGGTTCTCGTCCGGTGCCCATTTTACGTTCCGGTCAGACCGGCTTGCGGAACGCTGACGCGCCCCGCAAGCTTGCCGACCGGGCTGCTACTTGCTGTACGCGAGCAGGTCGGGGTTCTCGGCGTAGACCTCGGCGAGCAGGGTGAGATCGAACAACTGGCTCGCCGTGATCGTCAGGCCGGTCGCTTCGAGCGTGTCGATGCTCTGCTGCTGCAGCTCAGAGCTGATCGTGAACAGCCCGTTGGCCAGGGTGTCCGCGCTCACCACGAGGTCGGTGGACTGAATCTCGGCCTGGCGGGTTTCCTTCTCGATGGTGAGATCGAAGGTCGGCCCGTAGGTGTCGACGGTGAGTTTCGCCGCGGCGGCCGGGTCGTTGATAGCGTCGGTCCAGCCACGGATCTCGGCGACCAGCAGGGCTTTGAGCTTCTCCCGGTCGTTCTTGATCGCGTCGTCGGTCACGGTGAGGGTTTCGGCGACGAACGGCAGGCCGAAGTCGGCCAGCGGCAGGTTGACCGGGTCGAGCCCGAGGAGCTCGGCGTCGATGGACTCGTTGGTCAGGTAGGAGAACCAACCGTCGACCTCACCGTTGAACAGCGGGGTCGGGTCGTACTGCACCGGAAGGGTGGTCAGGGAATCCTCGTCGATGTCGTTGATTTCGAGGAAGGCTTCCCACAGGCTCAGGTTGCTCGCCTGCACGCCGATGGTCTTGCCCTTCAGGTCGTCGAGACCGGCGATATTGCCCTTGTCGGCGAGCGAAAGAATCGTGAACGGGTTCTTCTGGTAGGTGGCGCCGATGATCTTCAGCGGAGCGCCCTCGTTGGCGATGATCGTTCCGGTGGAGATGGCGTTGCCGATGCCGACGTCGACGTTGCCCGAGATGACGGCAGCTTCAATGGACGCCGGACCCTCGATCATGTCCACGGCATCGAAACCGGCCTCGGCGAAGTAACCGTTCTGATCGGCGAGGTATTCGCCCATGAACTCGGCGTTCTTGATCCAGCTGAACTGGATGCTCGCGTCACCGAAGGAGGCACCCTCCCCGGCCGTACCCGCGGCATCCGGGGTATCGCTGCCCGCGCAGGCCGTCAGTGCCAAGGCCAGCACGGCGGCGGTGGCGACGCCCTTGACCACCCGGACAACCGCTCGATTATGGGTGGAAAAGCCTCTGGATGGTGTCATTGCGGGATTCCTCTCGAGGGTGCAAGGGCGCTGCGGTGGTACAGACGCTGTGGATCATGAATTTCCTGGGCAGAACAGCACCAGAAATCGCAGTGTAGGTGGGGCAGATATCGATTCGAGTTCGACTTTGTTTCGAACGGATGACTAAAAAAGAAGGGTTGCCTCCGCCAGCCCGGTTCTACGCCGCACTGGCCCGGCCCGGCCGCTCAGCCCGTAGGCGCCAGCAGGCGGTCGAGGCCGCGGTTGATCTGGCGAGCCCAGAGCGGACCGCGGTAGAGGAACGCTGTGTAGCCCTGCACGAGGGTGGCTCCGGCGGCGAGACGCTCGGCGACCTGGGCTGCCGTGTCGACGCCGCCAACCGAGATGACACAGAAACCGGCCGGCACGACAGCGCGAATCTGGTGCAGGATGGCGAGGGAGCGGGGGCCCAGCGGGGCGCCGGACAGGCCGCCGGCTCCGGCGGCGTCGGCGGTCGCCGCATCCGTTTTCAGGCCGGTGCGGGAGATCGTGGTGTTGGTCGCGATGATTCCGTCGAGGCCCAGTTCGACGGCGAGGGTGGCGATGCGGGCGACCTCGGCATCCGCTAGATCGGGGGCGATCTTCACGAGCAGCGGGGTATCGCCGGCAGCCTGTTTGACCGCGGTCAGCAGCGGGGCGAGCTGGTCAAGCTCTTGCAGGCCGCGCAGGCCTGGAGTGTTGGGCGAGCTGACGTTGACGACGAGATAGTCGGCGAGAGCGGCGAGGGTTTTAGCGCTCTGTAGGTAGTCGGCCGTCGCATTCTCGACGGCGGTGACACGGCTCTTGCCGATGTTGATGCCGAGCACGGGGCGCCCCGGCACGGCACGCACACGAGCGAGTCGATCGACAGCGGCCGCGGCGCCGTGGTTGTTGAAGCCCATGCGGTTAATGACGGCGCGGTCGGCCACCAACCGAAAGAGTCGCGGGGTCGGGTTGCCGGGCTGGGCGAGCGCGGTGAGGGTGCCGACCTCGACGTGCCCGAATCCGAGCTGGCCGAGTCCGATGACGGCCTCGCCGTCTTTATCGAACCCGGCGGCGACGCCGAACGGTGAGTCGAAGTGCAGGCCGAGGGTGTCGACGCCGAGGTCGGTGCGCGGCCGGGTGAAACGGTGCACGAGGCGGCCGATTCCAAAGCTCGGCAGGTGACGGATTACGATGAACGCGAGGTGGTGGGCGCGCTCGGGGTCCATCCTGGTAAGCACGAATTTGAAGAAAAGTGGATACATCGCGCCCTGGACCTTACGCCTACGGTTTAGTGGAACTGGTGGACGTGGACTCCGCTGACGCGGCCGTGGCGCCAGCAGCATCCGCTGGTTGCGCTCGTTTGCTGGACTGAGCAACCTTGTGCTCGGTACGCAACTGCGCGATGGCGCTTTCGAAGTCGTCGAGAGAATCAAAGCTCTGATACACACTCGCGAAGCGCAAGTATGCGACCTCGTCGAGGTCGCGTAGCGGCGGGAGGATGGCCAGGCCGATGTCGTTGGCCTCGATCTGTGCCGCCCCAGTCTGCCGAATCGTCTCTTCAACCTTCTGGGCCAGCATGGCCAGGTCGGAGTCGGTGACCGGTCTGCCTTGGCAGGCCTTGCGCACGCCGGTGACGATCTTCTCGCGGCTGAACGGCTCGACCACGCCGCTGCGCTTGATAATGTTCAGGCTCGCTGTTTCGGTGGTACTGAAGCGGCGACCGCATTCGGGGCACTGACGACGACGACGAATCGAGAGGCCGTCGTCGCTCGTGCGCGAGTCGATGACTCGGGAATCGGGGTGGCGACAGAACGGGCAAAACATTGTGCTGCCAGTCTACCTGTCCCGGCCTCCCCCGCTGCTCCGCTGCTCCGCGAGAGCAGGCCGCTCTCGCGCGACGGGGCCTACCGGGGAGCGAACCGCGCGGTCACGGCGTCGCCGTGCGCGGGGAGCGCCTCGGCGTTGGAGAGCGCCGCAATGTGACCGGCGACGCCCTGCAAGGCTTCGCGGCTGTAGCGAACGACCTGCTGCGGCCGGAGAAACGTGTAGGCGCCGAGTGCGGAGGAGAACCGGGCCTGTCCCCCGGTGGGCAGCACGTGGTTGGATCCGGCGACGTAGTCGCCGAGACTGACCGGCGAATACGGGCCAAGAAAGATTGCTCCGGCGTTTTCAATCTCGGCCAGCACGGCATCGGGGTCGCCGGTCTGAATTTCGAGGTGTTCCGGCCCGAAGGCATTGCTGAACGCGGCCGCGATCTGCAGGTTATCGACGAGCACGATCGCCGACTGGCGGCCGCCGAGCGCAGCACGAACCCGTTCGCTGTGGGTAGTGGATGCTGCCAGCACGGCGAGGCGCGCCGCCACGGCCTCGGCGAGGTCAAACGAGTCGGTCACGAGCACCGCCGCGGCGAGCTCGTCGTGCTCGGCCTGGCTGACCAGGTCGGCGGCGACGAGCAGCGGGTCGGCGGCGGCATCCGCTATCACGAGAATATCGGTGGGGCCAGCTTCGGAATCGATCCCAGCCTGGCCGCGAATGAGGCGTTTAGCGGCGGCAACGTAGACGTTGCCCGGTCCGGTGACGATCTGCACCGGGTCGAGGCCGATGTCTTCGACGCCGTAGGCGAGGGCGCCGATCGCGCCCGCGCCGCCCATGGCGTAGATCTCATCGACGCCGAGGAGCGAGGCGACGGCGAGGATGGTCGGGTGCACGCGGCCGTCGAAGTGGCTTTGCGGCGGCGATGCGAGCGCGATCGAGCGCACGCCGGAGACCTGCGCCGGTACGACGTTCATCACGACGCTGGACGGATAGACCGCCTTGCCGCCGGGAACGTAGAGGCCGACCCGGTTCACCGGCTGCCAGCGTTGAGTGACGGTGGCGCCGGCCTCGATCGTGGTGGTCACGTGCGGGGGCACCTGGGCGGCGCTGGCCAGGCGAACCCGGCGGATGGTCTCGGTGATGGCGGTGCGCACGGCCGGGTCGAGCCCGGCGATGGCGTCGGCAATGTGGCTGGCCGGAACGCGCACCTGCTCGGGGCGCACCCGGTCGAGACGTTCAGCCTGGTCGAGCAGGGCAGCCTCGCCGCGCTCGCGCACGTCGGCAATAAGCTCGGCAGCGATATCGGCGGCGACGGCGACACTGATCAGCGCGCGGGGTACGGACGCCAGGAGCTCGGCGGGGGTCGGCTCTGTGCCGCGAAGGTCAATAGTCTGGATCATCGTGTCCCAGCCTATCCGTGAACGCTGCGTGCCGACCGGCGCAGCAGCTCGGACTGCCGAACGCGCCGTGACACTCCGTGCCCGGGAATAGGCTGAAGGTGAAACAGATTGTTGGTTGAGTATGCAAAGCAACGTTGAACCCCAAGTCATTAGTGAAGCCGCTATTACTCTGCCCGCCGGCCCGCCGCTTGCAGCTGACCCGAATGCTCCCGATGACCTGGCGGCGTTCAAGCACGCGTTCCGCCGTCATGCCGCCGGGGTCGCCGCAGTCACGACGCTCGCGCCCGACGGTAGTCCGGTCGGCTTCACCGCCACCTCCCTCGCCTCACTCTCGGCCGTTCCGCCGCTGGCGACCTTCAATATGGCCCGGTCGGCCAGCTCCTGGGCTGCGATTGCTGTGGCCGAGCGCGTGGTCATCCACATGCTCGGGGCCCAGAACCGGGCGATTGCCGAGAAACTGGCCGGCCCAAATGCCGAACGCTTCGTCGGTGACCACTGGGAGCCGGGGCCCTATGGGCTTCCCGTGTTGACCGGGGTGACCAGCTGGATGATCGGCCGAATTGTCGAACGGGTATCGGTGCACAATAATGCCGTGGTGGTGGTGCAGATCGAAGGCGGCGGCATGGGCACCGACGATGAGGCCCTGCTCTACCACGAGCGCACCTACCGGGTACCGGGCGCCGCCGTCTAAAGCCGCCGTGGTTCCCTGTGGGTAGCGGCCGTGCCCGCCAGCGCGGGCACCTTTGGTCCGGGCCTGGTCGAGCCGCGCGGCTACTTTTGGGCGGCTAACTTTGCGGCCGCTTTGCGGCGACGACGTTCGGCTTCGACAGTGGCGGCCTCGGCCGGGGTCGGCGCGGTTCCGCCGAGGTGCGCGGGTTGCCACCACTGGCCAGAGCCCGGCACCGCATACTCCGACTGCACGGCATCGACCAGGGACTGCAGGGCCGCGTGGAGCCGAAGGGTGGCGACCGCGGCGTCACCGTCCTGGCCGGCAGCATCCGTTTGAAACGGCGTGCCGAAGCGGATGCTGACCGGAACGCCGACCCGTTGCCGCAGCGTCGAGCGGTGGTTCTTGGTCATTAGGCGATGACCACCCCACACGGCCACCGGGATGATCGGTACGTTCGCGGCCTGGGCCATGCGCACCGCGCCGGTCTTCAGCTGGCGCACGGTGAACGAGGCGTTGACGCCGCCCTCGGGAAACACGCCAAGCAGTTCGCCCGCGCGGAGCGCGGTCACTGCCTGCCCGTAAGCCTCGCCGCCGCTCTCCATATCGACGGAGATGTGCTTCATGCCACGCAGCAGCCGCCCGACCACCGGCTGGTCGAAGGCGCCCTTCTTGACCATGAAGCGGATGTGTCGGCGATTGTGCAGCCAGGTGACCCACTCGACCAAGGCGAAGTCCAGGTAGCCGAAGTGGGTGATCGCGAGCACGGCGCCGCCGGTGGCGGGCAGTTGCTCCAGCCCGGTCACGTTCTGGCGTACCCGGAGCACGCCGAACAGGGCGCGTCCGGCGCTGATAGCGGTCGAGTAGATCGGCTCTCGCTTGTGCATGTGTCCAGCCTAAGCGGGCATCCTGTCAGTCATCTGCAGCCCAGTGCAGCGGGTCAGGTCAGGCAGTTGGGCCCGAGGATGCTCTTCAGCTCGCCGAACAGGTCGGCGCTCACCTTCACCCGGTGCGGCAACTCGAACACCCGCGCCACATCACCCTTGACCAGTTTGAGGCGCACCTCGGCGTCGCCGGCGTGGCGCTGGAGAATCTCGCCGAGCGCGCTCACCGTGTCGGTCGTCGCCCGCGCCTCCCCCACCGTGATCGCGACCATACTCTGGTCCGAACCTTGGCCGAGTTCGGGCTGGAACACGCTGAAGGCGTGCAGGTTCATGCCGTCGTCGCGCAGGCTCACCCGGCCGCGCACCACGACGACCGAGTCGCTGATCAGCTCCGGCGCGAACTCCAGATAGGCCTTGCCCATGAACATCGCGGTGATCTCGCCGCCGAAGTCCTCGACCTGAATCATGCCGTACTGGTTGCCCGACTTCTTCGCGATGCGATGCTGCACGCTCGTAATCAGGCCAGCCACGGTCACCGTGTCGCCGTCCTCTGTCGACTCCGACGCGATCAGGTCGGCGATCGTGGTGCTGGCGTGCTTGGCGAGCGGTATCTCCAGCCCGGCGAGCGGATGGTCGGACACGTACAGTCCGAGCATGTCACGTTCGTAGGCGAGTTTCTCTTTCTTGCTCCACTCCGGCCGGTCTGGCACCTGTTCGGTGTCCTGCGGCTCGTCGAACAGGCTGTCAAAGTCAAACCCGATATTGCCGTTGCTCTCTTCGCGCTTGATCTTGACGGCCGACTCGACGGCCGACTCGTGAATCTCGACCATGCCCCGGCGGGTGGCGCCGAGCGAGTCGAACGCCCCGGCCTTGACCAGTGATTCAATCGTGCGCTTATTGGCCACCGGCAGCGGCACCTTGCGCAGAAAGTCGTGGAACGATTCGAAGCGCCCCTTCTCCTCGCGGGCGCCGCGAATGGCCTCCACCACGTTGAAACCGACGTTACGCACAGCTCCCAGACCAAACCGGATGTCCGTACCCACTGCCGCAAAGAAGCCGATCGACTCGTTCACGTCGGGCGCTAGCACCTGGATGCCCATGCGGCGGCACTCGTTGAGGTACAGCGCGAGCTTGTCCCGCGAGTCGCCGACGCTCGTGAGCAGGGCCGCCATGTACTCGGCCGGGTAGACGGCCTTGAGGTAGGCGGTCCAATAGGAGAGCACGCCGTACGCGGCCGAGTGCGCCTTGTTGAAGGCGTAGTCGGAGAACGGAAGCAGAATATTCCAGACCGTGGTGACGGCATCCATGGAATAGCCGCGGTCTTGCATGCCCTTGGAGAAGCCCTCGAACTGCTTGTCCAGCTCGGACTTCTTCTTCTTACCCATGGCCCGGCGCAGCAGGTCGGCTTCACCGAGCGTGAAGCCGGCGAGCACCTGCGCGATCGACATGACCTGCTCCTGGTACACGATCAGGCCGTAGGTGGTGCCGATGACCTCCTTGAGGGGCTCTTCGAGCTCCTTGTGAATCGGGATGATCTCCTGCACGCCGGTTTTGCGCAGCGCGTAGTTGGTGTGCGAGTTGGCGCCCATGGGCCCCGGGCGGTACAGCGCGATGACGGCCGAGATGTCCTCGAAGTTGTCGGGTTTCATGAGCCGCAGCAGCGCACGCATCGGGCCGCCGTCGAGCTGGAAGACACCCAGCGTGTCGCCGCGGGCGAGCAGTTCGTAGGCGGCGGGGTCTTCGAGGCCGAGGTCTTCGAGCACGGGCCGGTGGCCGCGGTTCACGGCGATGTTGTCGAGGGTGTCGTCGATAATGGTGAGGTTGCGCAGCCCCAAAAAGTCCATCTTGATCAGTCCGAGGGCTTCGGAAGCCGGGTAATCGAATTGCGTGACGACCTGGCCATCCGCTTCACGCTTCATGATCGGAATAATGTCGATCAGGGGGTCGCTCGACATGATCACGCCAGCCGCGTGCACACCCCACTGGCGTTTGAGGTTTTCCAGGCCGAGCGCGGTGTCGAAGACGGTGCGGGCCTCTGGATCGCTTTCGATCACGGCCCGAAAATCAGCCGCTTCGCGGTAGCGCGGGTGGTCCTTATCGAACATGCCAGTCAGCGGCACGTCCTTGCCCATGATGGCCGGCGGCATGGCCTTGGTGAGCTTGTCGCCCATTCCGAACGGAAAGCCGAGCACGCGCGAGGCGTCTTTCAGGGCCTGCTTGGCCTTGATCGTGCCGTAGGTGACGATCTGGGCGACGCGTTCCTCGCCGTACTTCTCGGTGACGTACTTGATGACCTCACCGCGGCGACGCTCGTCGAAGTCGACGTCGAAGTCGGGCATGGAGACGCGGTCGGGGTTGAGGAACCGTTCGAAGATGAGTCCGTGCACGAGCGGGTCGAGGTCGGTGATGCCCATCGCGTAGGCGACCATCGAGCCGGCGCCCGAGCCACGGCCAGGGCCGACGCGGATGCCCTGCTGCTTGGACCACATGATGAAGTCGGCGACGACGAGAAAGTAGCCGGGAAAGCCCATCTGCACGATGATGCCGATTTCGTAGTCCGCGCGCTTGCGCACGTCATCGGGGATGCCCTTCGGGTAGCGTTTGGCCAACCCGATCTCGTTCTCCTTGATGAACCAGCTTTCCTCGTTCTCGCCCTCCGGGCAGGGAAAACGGGGCATGTAGTTGGCTTTGGTGTTGAATTCCACCTCGCAGCGCTCGGCGATGAGCAGCGTGTTGTCGCAGGATTCGGGGTGGTCCCGAAACATATGCCGCATCTGCGCCGCGGTCTTCAGGTAGAACTCGTTGGAGTCGAACTTGAACCGGTTCGGGTCGTCCAAAGTGGATGCCGACTGTACGCAGAGCAGCGCCGCGTGGGCGGTCGCATCGTGCGCGTGGGTGTAGTGCAGGTCGTTGGTGGCCAGCAGCGGAAGGTCAAGTTCCTTGGCGAGCTTGAGCAGGTCGGTCATGGTGCGGCGTTCGATGTCGATGCCGTGGTCCATGATCTCGCAGAAGAAATTCTCTTTGCCGAAGATGTCCTGAAAGTCGCCGGCGGCCTTCTTGGCCTCTTCATACTGGCCGAGGCGCAGCCGGGTCTGAACCTCGCCACCGACGCAGCCGGTGGTGCCGATCAGTCCTTTGGAGAACTGGCTGAGCAGTTCGCGGTCCATGCGCGGTTTGAAGTAGTAGCCCTCGAGGCTCGCCTTCGACGAGAGTCGGAACAGGTTGTGCATGCCCTCGGTGTTTTCGGAGAGCAGCGTCATGTGGGTGTACGAACCGGCGCCACCGACGTCGTCCCGGTTTTGGCCGCTCGTGCCCCAGCGCACCCGGGTCTTGTCCCGGCGATCGGTGCCGGGCGTAATGTACGCCTCGGTGCCGATAATCGGCTTGATACCGGCGTCGGTCGCGCTCTTCCAGAAGTCGAACGCACCAAACACGTTACCGTGGTCGGTGATCGCGACCGCCGGCATCCCCTCGTCGACGGCCGCCTTGATCAGCGGTTTCACCCGGGCCGCTCCGTCGAGCATGGAATATTCACTGTGCACGTGCAGATGCACGAACGAGTCGGTCGCGCTGGCCGGGTTACTCACGATTGCTCCGAGCAGTTGATGGAACGGTGTTCGATGGGGTCGATCGCCTGGCTTGATTCTGGGCTAGCGGAGGCTGCGGCTAATCTCCGCGCAGCACGCCGAGGGCGTGCGAGAGGTCGGCCGGGTAGTCGGCGTTGTAGGTGACCCATTCGTGACTGTCCGGGTGGGTGAAAGCCAGCTGCTTGGCGTGCAGCCATTGCCGTTTCAGGCCGAGTCGGGCGGTGATCGATGGATCGGCGCCGTACATGGCGTCGCCGACACACGGATGCCGCTGCGCCGTCATGTGCACCCGAATCTGGTGGGTGCGCCCCGTCTCCAGGTGTACCTCGAGCAGGGAACCGTAGGGGAAAGCTTCGAGGGTCTCGTAGTGGGTGATCGACGGCTTGCCATCGGCCATGACCGCGAACTTCCAGTCCGACCGCGGGTGGCGACCGATCGGGGCGTCGATCGTTCCGGTCAGCGGGTCGGGATGGCCCTGCACGACGGTGTGGTAGATCTTCTGCACCTCGCGGTCGTGGAAGGCCTTCTTGAGCGCCGTGTAGGCCGTCTCCGACTTGGCCACGACCATGAGTCCGCTGGTGCCGACGTCAAGGCGGTGCACGATGCCGGCGCGTTCGGCCGCGCCGGAGGTCGCGATGCGGAATCCAGCCGCCGCGAGGGCGCCCGGAACGGTCGGCCCGGTCCAGCCGACGCTCGCGTGCGCGGCGACCCCGGCGGGCTTGTTGATGACGACGATGCTCTCGTCGTCGTGCACGATCGTCAGGTCAGGTACGGCGATGGGGACGATGCGCAGCGGCTGCTTGGGCTGCCAGGTGACTTCGATCCAGGCTCCGGCTCGCAGCCGGTCGGACTTGCCGACGACAGTGCCGTCGAGCACGACGCCGCCGGCTTCGGAGACCTCGGCGGCGAAGCTGCGGGAGAATCCGAACAGCTTGGCCAGACCGGCGTCAACGCGCACGCCTTCCAGCCCGTCGGGCAGGGGCAGGGAGCGACTCTCCGAGTTGCCGGTCATGGGCGCGGCTCGGTGGTCGGTGTCTCGGCCGGTGCAGCTGCGGTTGGTGCGGTGGTGGGTGTTACCGGAGTCACAGCATCCGTTTGTTTCAAGGTTGACGCAGTCTTCTTGTTTTCGGCCACGACCTTGTTGCCATCGAGGCCGATGCCGCGGATGGTCAGGATCATGAAGATGGCCATGCTGGTCACGATGGCCATGTCGGCCACGTTGTAGATCGCCGGCAGCATCCAGGGCGTTGAGATGAAGTCGATGACGTGGCCGAGCCCGAAACCGGGCTCGCGCAGTACGCGATCGGTCAGGTTGCCGAGCACACCGCCGAGCAGCAGGCCGAAGACGAGTCCCCAGGCGAGCGAGCGGATGCGCCGGGCGAACCAGATAATGAACACCACGACGGCCGCGGCGATGATCGAAAAGATCCAGGTGGATCCGCTCGCGAGGGAGAACGCGGCCCCCGGGTTCCGAACGAAGTGCAGTTGCAGCACGTCGTTCAGAACCCGGATGACGGAGCCCTCCGTCATCGACGCGACGACGAGGTACTTACTGATTTGATCGAGCGCGTAAACGCCGAGCGCGACGAGGGCTAGAACGATAAGCGCTCGCGAACGCTTCTTCGTTCGGGCCCTAGGCTCCAAAGCCCTGGAAGCTGGGCTTCGAGCTCGAGTCGGACGACGGCGAGTCGACCGAGCTCGCGTCGAGGTCGTTCAGCTGACCCTCGATGTAGCTCTTGAGCTTGAGGCGGTACTCGCGCTCGAACGTGCGCAGGCCATCGATCTTGCCCTCGAGCGCCGTGCGCTCCAGGTCGAGCTTCTGCAGCTGAACGCGCTGCTGTGTCTCGGCTTCGGCGATGACGCGAGCGGCGGTGGCGTGACCTTCAGCGATCAGGGCATCGCGCTTCTCGGCGCCTTCCTTGACGTGTTCCTCGTGCAGGCGGCGAGCCAGCTGCAGCAGGTTGGTCGTGCCGGCGGTCTCGTCGATCGGCGTCGGTACGATCACCGCAGCCGCGGCCACGGGGGCAGCGACGGCAACCGGTTCGGCGACCACTGCGGCAACCGGAGCGGATTCGGCTGCGGGGACCTCGCCGGCCTCGCCGCGCAGTTCTTCGTTTTCCTTGGTCAGGCGACGCAGTTCGACGACGACCTCATCGAGGAAGTCATCGACCTCATCCTGGTCGTATCCCTCACGGAACTTGGTCGACTGGAACCTTTTATTGACTACATCTTCCGGAGTTAGCGCCATGGCTTTTCACCCTCAAAACTAATATTTGTTGCGAACATTTGACTTACTCGAGCAATTGATTGCTTCGAGCATATGAATGACTTGAGCAGTTGAATGACTGGGTCCTATGAACGACCCGAGCTGCCGACGAGCGAGTACGGGCTCACGGCGAACCATCATCGGACAAGGATACATGCCCCGGTGGGGCTATTACAGTAAGCCCGACAGAGACATGCCCACGATGCAGCACAGCATCGTCAGTGTGAAACCGAAATCCAACGCGATGGGACCGATCCGAAGCGGCGGTACCAGTTTTCGAAAGAACTGCACCGGCGGATCGGTCAGCGTGTAAACGAGCTCCACCAGCACGAGCAAGAAGCCCTGCGGCCGCCACGAACGATTCACGCCGCGCACAAGGTCAATGATGAATCGACCCCACAGCACTAGGAAGTACATAAAGAACAGGAAGTAGAAGAGATTCCCGAGAATCGGTATACCAGTCACAGTTCAGTTTAGCCTTGCGCGAAGAAGGAGCTGTCCTCAGCGCCCTCTTCGGTCGTGCTGTCGCCGGAGACGACGACGTGGGACGGCGACAGCAGGAAGACCTTGGCGGTGACCCGCTCGATCTTGCCGTACAGTCCCTGCGACAGGCCGCTGGCGAAGTCAATGAGGCGGCGAGCGTCGCCGTCGCTCATCTGCGACAGGTTGATAATGACCGGAATACCGTCACGGAAGGATTCGGCGATGACCTGGGCGTCCTTGTAAGCGCGCGGGTGAACGGTGAGAATTTCATTCATTTCGGACGCAGCCACATTCTGGGGGGTCGAAGTCTTGCGCAGGGGGGTGACCGGTGCACGACCGGCGGTGTTCTGGGCTGCGCTGGAGTACGCGGCGGTACCGTGGGGCGTGTTGTCGTGCCCACGGGCCGGCACCGCGCTCACGTGGTTCGTGTTGGCAGCACCTTGGGCGCCGGCGGGCGCCTGGTACTCCAGCTCTTCGTCTGCCAGACCCAGGTAGACCATGGTTTTCTTGAGCGGGTTGGACATGTCGACCTCCGTGTTGGTTTGCTTCTTCGAGATTAACTGAACGCCGGACGATTACCGGTGATTGCGGTGCCAATTCTTAGGTGTGTCGCCCCTTCGAGCACGGCAGCGGCGTAATCCTGGCTCATACCCATCGACAGCGCCGTGGCCGCGGGGGCCTGGCTGCGAATCTGCTCACTGAGCTCGCGCACGCGCGCAAACGCGCGGCGTGGTTCCTCCGCCAGCGGCGCAACGGCCATGAGCCCCAGCAGGTGCACGCCGGGCACGGCGAGAACGGTGTCGACCAGGGCCGGCAGGTTCGCGGGATCCACGCCACCGCGAGCCGCATCATCCGTTAAATTGACCTGAATGAAGCAGTCGATGGTCGATTCCGCCGAGGCGAGTGCGGCCACGAGCGAGTCCCGATCAACCGAGTGGATGACGTCGGCGTAGGCGCGCACCTGGCGCGCCTTCTTGCCCTGCACCTGTCCGACAAAATGCCAGGTCAGGTCGAGCTCGGCGAGCTCAGCGGCCTTGGACTGCGCCTCCTGGTGTCGATTCTCCCCCACGTCGCGCACCCCGAGGGCGTACAACGCTTCGATCAGCGACACCGGATGGAACTTGGTGACGACGATCGTCGTGACCTCGGCCGCATCGCGACCGGCCTCGCGGGCGGCGTCGGTCACACCAGCGCGCACGGTTTCGAGACGGGTGGCCAGATCGACCGGTGCCGCGCCTGGAGATACCATGCTCATGATGTTCGGTTCGTTTCGTTTCGTTTCGTTTCAGGCGATTAAGGCACGATACCCGGGGCCGACTGAGTCGGCCCCGGGAGGAGTCTCGTCCTACTTGAGGAAGTCGGGGATGTCCAGGTCGTCGGCCTCTTCTTCGAAGGCCGGGTCGGCCACGGTGACGCCGTTCGCGGAGTCGGAACCACCCCAGACTGAGGCCGCAAGCTCGCCATCGCTGTAGCTGCCCGAGTCAGTGGCCGGCGCGCCGGCTGCTCCAGCGGATGCCGCTCCGGCTGCCGTACCGGCACCGGCCGCGATGCCGGCAGCGACGAGGTCGGCACGCCGCACCTCGACCGCCTTGGCGCCGGGCTCGCCGCCATCAAAGCCGGCGGCGATAACAGTGACGCGTACCTCGTCGCCGAGGGTGTCATCGATGACGGCACCGAAGATGATGTTCGCTTCGGGGTGCACGGCTTCCTGCACGAGGCGGGCCGCGTCGTTGATCTCGAAGATTCCCAGGTTGGAGCCACCCTGGATCGACAGCAGCACGCCGTGCGCGCCATCGATCGAGGCCTCAAGCAACGGCGAGGCCACGGCCAGTTCGGCAGCTTTGATGGCACGGTCGGCGCCGCGAGCGGAGCCGATACCCATGAGGGCGGATCCTGCGCCCTGCATGACCGACTTGACGTCGGCGAAGTCGAGGTTGATCAGGCCGGGGGTGGTGATCAGGTCGGTGATGCCCTGCACGCCGGCGAGGAGCACCTGGTCGGCGGTCGCGAAGGCCTCGAGCATGCTGATGCCGCGGTCGCTGATCTCGAGCAGGCGATCGTTGGGCACGACGATGAGGGTGTCGACCTCGTTCTTGAGCGAGGCAACGCCGGTCTCGGCCTGAGCCTGACGACGCTTGCCCTCGAAGCCGAACGGCTTAGTGACGACACCGATGGTGAGGGCACCGATCGACTTGGCGATGCGGGCGACGACGGGGGCACCACCGGTTCCGGTGCCACCACCCTCGCCAGCGGTGACGAAGACCATGTCGGCCCCGGCGAGGGCTTCCTCGATCTCTTCCGCGTGATCCTCGGCGGCGCGGCGACCCACCTCGGGGTCCGCGCCGGCACCGAGGCCGCGGGTGAGGTCACGACCGACGTCGAGCTTGACGTCGGCGTCGCTCATGAGCAGAGCCTGGGCATCCGTATTGATGGCGATGAACTCGACACCGCGGAGGCCCAGTTCGATCATGCGGTTGACGGCGTTGACGCCACCACCGCCGATGCCGACAACCTTGATGACGGCTAGATAATTTTGATTGTTTGACACGTCCGGCCTCCGGGTGGAACCCTAAACCTCTAGTCGAGGTTTAAAGTTATGCTGAGTATGCAATTCCTGATTACGAAAGTATGCGGGCGAGGCGCGCGAATGGGGAGGCACGCCCGCGTGTCGCGAAGTACACGCAGAATCCGTTGCCGCGACCCTCCGCACGGCTCCTTGCGAGCCGCTTGGCCGTCTATTTTGCGCCTCATGCGCCAACGCTGCTCGCGACCGCGACCGCGACCGCGCCCGAAGCGGATGACCGCTGCTGCGGTTACCGTAACTGCTTCCCAAATCGGTCGCGGTGGGCTCACGGCGACCTAGCGCAGCACGGCGCTGTCGGGCGAGGAAACGTCGTACTCGTTGACCGTGCCGGCCGGGTGGCCGACCAGCAGAGCGGCGAGCACGACGGCCTTGTACTCCGACTTCTCCGCGCTGCCCCAGACCACCCGTTCGCCGCCGAGCAGGCTGAGCGTGACGTCATCCGTAGTGACGGCGGTGACGGAATCCAATTGCGTGCGGATACTTTCGGGCAACACGGCGAGCACGGCGGCGGCGGCGATGAATCCGGCGCTGTCGACGCCATCCGGAGCTTCGATGAGCGGGTAGCCGACGGCGCGCTCCGGCGTTGTTTCCACAACGACGCCGGCGGCATCGACGAGGTCGAAGCCAGTCGCACCAGCGAGGACGCCCACCGGAACCCGTTCGATGACCCGCACCACGAGCGTGCCCGGCGGGCGACTCTCGGTGACATAACTTTGAATGAGCTTGAACTGGGAGAGTTCGGTCTTGACATCGTCGGCGTCGAGGAGCGGCAACGGAGTACCGAGCTGGTCGGCGAGGGCTGCCGCGACGTCGCCAGCGGGAATGCGGCTGGTGCCGACAACCTCGATCGTGCGCAGCGCCATGAGCGGCGAGTAGGCGGCGCCGATGATGAGACCAAAGGCGAGAGCGACGCTGCCGCCCCCGACGATCCAGGCGATACGACGGCGCCGGGTACGCCCGGTGAACCGACGCACCTCCGCGCGTTCGAAGCGTTTGCGGGCGCGCTGAGCTGCCCGCAAGACCGACCGTGCTGCGCGGACCCCCGCGGTTCCGCCGCTCGGCAGCCCGGCTGGCGCGGCCGTCGTCGACGTCCGCCGGGTCATGGGCGTCGCCGGGGTTGCGGCGCCCGTCGTTGACCTGGGGGTCGTGAGTGCGGCCAGGTCTGCCGCGGTGACAGGCCCGCTCAGATCTGCTGAAACCGGTGAACCGGATGCCCCTGCCCCCGGGACGACTATCGGCTCCGTCGTCGTGTCGGAGCCATCGAACGACCTTGCGGACGGTGTCGACGAGTTCTGGGGCAACGGCTTCGAGGACGGCTTTACGAACGGTGTCGACGACACCGTCGAGGGGTCATTCGACCCGCTCTTCCCGCCGGTGCCTCCACGGGGGAACGCCTTCGGGGCCGTCACCGAACCCGCGGCGGCGCCGGTCGGGCCGTCGGATTTCTGGTTCGGCTGCGCCTGCGGCCGGGCGCGCGAGGGCTTCGCCGCTGGAGTCGCCTGAGCCGACGACTTAGAGCGAGCCGGTTTCGCCGCTGGAGCGGGCTGAGCGGTCGACGGAGCGTCCGACTGAACCCGAGTCGGTTTCGCCGCTGGGGTCGGGGTCGCCTTGGCCGGGCGCTCGAAGCCGGCCGGCCGCCTCACCGCCACCTCATCCGCGTGCCTGTTCGAGTGCGGCGAGCAGCTGGGGAACGATGCGGTTCACGTCACCACAGCCAAGGGTGACCACGAAGTCGCCCTCGCGGGCGATGCTGGCGAGATAATCAGCGGCATCCTGCCAGTCCGGCACGTAAGCGACGTGCGACGGGTCGCGGAACCGCTCGGACACGAGCGCTCCGGTCACGCCGGGCTCCGGGTCTTCGCGGGCGCCGTACACCGCGAGCACGATGGTCTGATCGGCAAAGTTCTCGAGCACGTAGGCGAATTCCTGGGCGAACAGGCGGGTGCGACTGTACAGGTGCGGTTGGTGCACCGCGATGATGCGGCCCTCCCCCACGACGGTGCGCGCGGCCGCGAGGGCTGCGGCGACCTCGGTCGGGTGGTGGGCGTAATCATCGAAGACGCTGACGCCGCCGACGGTGCCGTGCAGTTCGAACCGGCGTTGGGTACCGCCGAAGCCGGCGATCGCGTCGAGGCTCGCCGCAGGTTCGAAGCCGAGCCCGACCAGCACGGCGAAGGCGCCGGCCGCGTTGATGGCGTTGTGCTTGCCGGGAATGCGCAGGGTGGCGCTGTAATCCTGACCCTGCCAGGCGACGCTGAAGCTCACCGGACCGGTCGTGGTGATGGAGTGCACGCGAACGGTGGACTCGGGGTGCTCGCCGAACGTGATCACGCGCGCGGCGGCATCCGCTTCGGTCCGGCCGGCGGTGATCGTTGCGGTGACCCGCACTGCGCCGACATCGTCGGAGGAGATGACGACGAGCTCGCTGGCCTTGGTGCTGAACTGGACGAACGCGGCCTCGAACGCTTCGAGCGAGCCGTAGTGGTCGAGGTGGTCGGGGTCGACGTTTGTGACCAGGGCTACCGCCGTGTGGTACAGCAGGAAGGAGCCGTCGGACTCGTCGGCTTCGACCACGAACAGGTCGTCGGCTCCGCTGGCGGAACTCACCCCGAGGGATTCGATCACGCCGCCGTTGACGAAGCTCGGGTCCTGGCCGAGGCCGAGCAGCCCGGTGACGATCATTCCGGTGGAGGTGGTCTTGCCGTGGGCGCCCGCGACGGAAACGAGGCGGTGCTCGCGAATGAGCCAGGCGAGGGCCTGCGCGCGGTGCAGCACCGGCAGGCCGCGCTCATTGGCGAGCACGTACTCCGGGTTGTCCTGCCAGAGCGCGCCGGTGACGACGAGGGTGTCGGCCGCGCCGACATTAGCCGCATCGTGACCGATGAACACGCTCGCACCGAGTTCCCGCAGCGCCTGCACGTTGGGCGAATCCTTGGCGTCGGAGCCGGTGACCGTATAGCCCTGGTTCAGGAACAAGCGTGCGATTCCGCTCATTCCGGAGCCTCCGATGCCCACGAAGTGCACACGTCCGAGGTTCTCGGGAATGGTCAGGGTGAGGTCTGGTTTGATCACGGTGGTGCGCTCTTCTCGATCGAAGCAAATAAAACAGTTCGTGCGGGCACTAGGTTACGCGTGCCGACCGACACTCAGGTCGTGAGCGCCCCGTGCACCAGGTCGAGCATGCGGGCCGTGCCGTCCAGCACACCGACGGATGCCGCCCCCCGCCCCATCTTCGCCAGCTGCGGCCGGTCACCCAACAGGGTCACCAGCTCGCTGCGAACCCAGGCCGGCACGAAGTCCGCGTCATCGATCAGCACACCGCCGCCGACGGCCAGCACCGGCGCGGCATTAAAGCGCTGCTCGCCGTTACCGACCGGATACGGCACGTATACGGCCGGAATGCCGAGCGCGCAGAGTTCGCTGACCGTTGCCGCTCCCGCCCGGGTCACGGCGCAATCGGCTGCGGCGAGGGCGAGGTCCATGCGATCGCAATAGGCGACCAGGTGGTAGTTCGGCACGCCGGGGTCGACGATCTCGGAATTGGACCCGGTGATATGCAGCACCTGCCAGCCGGCGGCCACGAGCGCGGGCGCCGAGGCCAGAATGGTCGCGTTGAGCTTGCGCGCGCCGAGCGATCCCCCGGTGACCAGCAGCACGGGACGATCGGCCTCGAGCGAGAAGAACGCGAGGGCCTCGGCGCGGACGGCCGACCGGTCGAGCTGTTCGATTTCGGGCCGGAGCGGCATTCCGACGAAGCGGGCGTGCCGAATCGGGGTGCCGGCGAAAGCGACACCGACGTACTCGGTCAGGCGGGCGCCGAGTTTGTTGGCCAGGCCCGGCTTGGCGTTGGCCTCGTGGATGACAATCGGCACCCCCGCACGCCGGGCCGCGAGGTAGGCCGGCGTGGAGACATACCCGCCGAAGCCCACGACAACGTCGACCTTGCGAGAGCGAATGACCGCGGCCACCCCGCGCACGGCCGCGCTAAAGCGTGGCAGAAAGGCCAGGGCCGCCCGGTTCGGCCGGCGCGGAAACGGCACCCGGGGAACGACGATGAGTTCGTAGCCGCGGGCGGGAACCAGGCGCGCCTCGAGACCTTCGGCGGTGCCGAGAACCAACACCGTGGCATCCGCTTCGCTGGCGCGGATGCGGTCGGCGACGGCGAGCAGGGGGTTGACGTGGCCGGCGGTGCCGCCGCCCGCCAGAAGGTAAGTAGTCATGCTCGGTCAGCCTCAACAAGATTGGTGTCGTCAAAGGCGCTCTCGGCGTCGCTCGAGCGGTCGCCGCGGGCGAAGGAGAGCACGATGCCGATCGCGACGAGGGTGGTGAGCAGGGCGGTACCACCGGCCGAGATGAGCGGCAGCGGCACACCCAACACGGGGAATACCCCGAGCACCACGCCGATATTGACGAAGGCCTGTCCGATGATCCAGACCATGGCGGCGGCGGTGGAGACCTTGGCCTGCACGGTCGTGGCCGCGCGCATAATGCGCAAAAAAGCGAAGGCCAGCAGAATGAACATGCCGAGAACGACGATGCAGCCGATCAGGCCGAGTTCTTCGCCGATGATGGCGAAGATGTAGTCGTTGTCGGCGGCCGGCAACCAGGACCATTTGGCCTTGGAGTTTCCGAGGCCGACGCCGAAGATTCCTCCGTTGGCCAGGGCCCAGGTGCCGTGCAGCGGCTGCCAGCAACTTGAGGAGATCTCCCCGACCAGTTCCGTGCAGCCCTCGTTGAGAAAGCTCGTGATGCGAGTCAGCCGGTTGGGGCTCGCGATGGCCAGCACGACCGCTGCGCCGACGCCGACCAGCAGCGGTACGGCGAGCAGGCGCAGTTTGACGCCGGCGAAGAACAGCGCACCGAACAGAATGCCGGCCATGATCATCGTGGTTCCGAGGTCACCGCCGAGCATGACGAGAAATGCTGCGCCGCCGCCGACACCGAAGACTGGAATGAACACGTGCTTCCAGTCGTGCAGCTGGTGCTGCTTCTTTGAGAGGATCACGCCGAGCCAGATGACCAGGGCAACCTTGATGCCCTCGGACGGCTGAAACTGAATGCCGAAGACGTTCAGCCAGTTGGTGTTGCCGCCGGTGCCGACACCAAGGCCGGTGGCCACGACCAGAAACTGAAAGAAGCAGGTGATCAGCATCGCCGGCCAGGCCACGCGACGCCAAAAAGCGAGCGGCAGCCGGCTCACGACGAGCATGAGCGGAATGCCGATCAGAGCGAACATACCCTGGCGCAGGATCCCGCCGAAGAAGCCCATATCGGCCAGAAAAGAATCGACGGACGACGACGACAGCACCATGATGAGACCGAAAACCACCAGGAACAGGGTGGTGCCGAGCAGCAGAAAATAGTTGCCACCCTCGGCCTTGAACACCCGACCGAGATTGATTCGGACCTGTGCACCGCCCGCCGCCTGTTCGGGAATCCGCGCCGGGCGCCCGGGGCGCGCCCCCGGATTGGGGCGTTTTCCGGGTGTGGCGCCCGTGCTGCCCGGGTTCTGCCCGGCCGGGCGAGAGGCGGGGTTGCGAGGCACCTGTACCATCCGCGTCACCTGCCCAAGAAGTCGTGTACTGCCTGATTGAAAAGCCGGCCGCGTTCGGCATAGCTCTCGAACTGATCCATCGATGCGGCGGCCGGTGCGAGCAGAACGGTGTCGCCGGCCTGCGCGATCGAGGCTGCCAGCCGCACCGCAGCCGTCATCACCTGTTCGCCGCCGTTGGATACAGTGTCGTTCGCGTCAATCTCAAACACGGTCAGGTTGGGGGCGTGTCGCGCGAATGCTTCGCGGACTGCCACCCGGTCGACGCCGATGATGACGGCGCCGCGTAGTCGGCCAATGTGCTTCTGCACAAGCTCGGCGATGTCGACGCCCTTGAGCAGCCCGCCGACCACCCACACGACTGACTCATAGGCCGCCAGCGAGGCATCGGCGGCATGCGGGTTGGTAGCTTTGGAATCGTCGATCCACTCCACATCGTCGGCGATCGCAACCGTTTCGATGCGGTGTGCGTCGAGGTGGAAGGTTTCGAGCGCGCGATGGATGGTCGCCGGCTCGACCCCGAACGACCGGGCCAGGGAGCTCGCGGCGAGCACGTCCATGATCACGTGCGGGGCGCCGAGCCCGGCCGCGACCAGGTGCGGCACGGTGGTCAGTTCCAGGGCCCGTTCGAAGCGGTCCTCGAGAAAGGCCCGGTCGCAGACGATGCCGTCGACGATACCCAATTCGCTCGGTCCGGGCACGCCGAGACCGAAACCGATCGCGCGGGCGCCGTCCTGCACATCGGCGTCCTGCACCATCGCGAGGGTCGCGGCATCCGCTGTGTTGTAGACACAGGCCACCGCGGTGTTCAGATAGACCTTCGCCTTGGCCGCGCGGTAGGCCGCAGCGGAGCCGTGCCAGTCGAGGTGATCATCGGCGATGTTGAGGCAGAGGCTGGCCCAGGGACGTAGGGCGCCCGGGCCGCTTGCGGGCAGGTGGTGCAGTTGGTAGCTCGACAATTCGACGACGAGCACGTCCCAGCCCTGCGGGTCACGAATGGCGTCAAGTACGGGCACGCCAATATTGCCGCAGGGGGCGACCCGGCTGCCGTGCGCGGCAAGCATCGTGGCGGTCAGCTGTACCGTGGTGGTCTTGCCGTTGGTGCCGGTGACGAGCATCCACTCGGCCGGAGTGCCGACTTTGTCGCGAAGCCGCCAGGCCAACTCGATGTCGCCCCAGACCGGCACGTTGTGCTCCACCGCCCAGAGCAGCAGGGGGTGATCTGGGTGAAATCCCGGAGAGACGATGATCAATTCCGGTAGCTGCGCCGCCAGCTCAGCCGGCACCTCACGCAGGTCAGCCTGCACGAACGGTACCCCGAGCACCCCGAGCAGGTCGAAGCGTTCGTCGGCGCCCGGCGAGGCGAGCACGAGCACGTCGGCGCCCAGTTCCGCGAGGGTATCGGCGGCGGCAAAGCCGGTCACGCCGAGACCGAGCACGGCGACGCGCAGGCCTCGCCAGTCGGCGTGCCAGCTGACCAGCCCGTTCAGGCGGTCGCCGGTAGCGGGGGTTTCAGAGTTCACTATTGCGACAGCCATTCGAGGTAGAACGAGCCGACACCGGCGGCGACGAGCAGGCCGCCGATGATCCAGAACCGCACGACGACCGTGACTTCGGCCCAGCCCTTGAGCTCAAAGTGATGATGGACCGGACTCATCAGGAAGATGCGTTTACCGTGGGTGATCTTGAAGTACGCGCGTTGCACGATGACCGAGCCGGCTTCCATCACGAACAGGCCACCGATGAGCACGAGGAGCAGTTCGGTGCGGCTGAGAATGGCGAGGGCGGCCAGCGCCCCGCCGAGGGCGAGCGAGCCGGTGTCGCCGAGAAAGATCTTGGCCGGTGAGGTGTTCCACCAGAGAAACCCGATCAGGCCGCCGACGATGGTTGCGGCGACGATGGCGAGGTCGAAGGAGTCCGGGCCGAGGTAGCACTTGTACTGGTCGGCGGCATCCGCTCCCCCGAAGCAGCTCTGGTTGGACTGCCAGAACCCGATCACGACGAAGGATCCAATGGCGAAAATGGATGCTCCGGTGGCGAGGCCATCGAGACCGTCGGTGACGTTCACTCCGTTCGAGGTCGCGGCCACGATCAGGCAGATCCAGAGCAGGAACACGGCGATGCCGATGAACGTGCCCAGTTTCATGAAGTCGAGCGGCAGGTCCCGAATGAAGGACACGCTCGTCGAGGCGGGGGTCTGACCGTTGCGGTCGACGAATTGCAGCGACAGCACGCCAAAAGCGCCGGCGACGATGACCTGCCCGAGCACCTTGGACCAGCCGCCGAGGCCGAGACTGCGCTGGTTGCGGGTCTTCAGAAAGTCGTCGAGAAACCCGACCAGTCCGAGGCCGACCATCATGAACAGCACGAGCAGCGGCGAGGGGGTGAACGGTCGTTGCTCGATCAGCATGGCGGTGAAATAGCTGATCAACACACCCAGGATGATGATGATGCCGCCCATGGTGGCGGTGCCGCGCTTGGCGTGGTGGCTCTTCGGCCCATCGTCGCGAATGAACTGGCCCCAGCCGAACTTCTTGAACAGCCGAATGAACAGCGGCGTCAGAAACAGGGTGAAGGCGAGCGAAAACGCGCCGGACAGTAGCAGGACTCTCACGAGAACAAGTCTCCCAGTCGATCGCCGAGGAACCGCAGACCCGCGGAGTTGGATGACTTGACGAGCACAGTATCACCCGGATTCACTGAGCTGCGCACCAGTTCGAAGGCCTCGTTCGGCGTGTCGACATAGGCCGACTCACCGTCCCAGGACCCCTCGTTGATGGTGCTGATGTGCATGCGGCGGGCACCCCGCCCGACCACGATCAGTTGCGAGATATTGAGGCGCACGGCAAGCAGGCCTATTCGATCGTGCTCCTCACCGGCCAATTCGCCCAGTTCGGCCATTTCGCCGAGCACGGCGATGGTGCGCTTTCCGGGGGTACCGATCTGAGCGAGAGTCTTGAGCGCGGCGCTCATCGAGTCGGGGCTTGCGTTATAGGCGTCGTTGATGACGGTGACATCGTCCTTGCCGCCGAGAACCTCCATGCGCCAGCGTTCGGCCCGGGTCGTGGCCTCGAGCGCGGCGACGATGTCGGGCAGCGAGACCCCGAGTACTTCAGCGGCGGCGGCAGCGGCGAGTGCGTTCATAACGTGGTGCTCGCCTAGCACCCGGAACACGACCGGAGCGCTCTGCCCGCCTGCGAGGTGCAGGGTGAACGTTGTGCCGGTGCGGCCTCCGTGCAGGTCGCTCGCGCGCACGTCGACCTGACCGTACTCGCCGAAGCGCACGATGCGGGCCGGGGTGAGCGCGGCCATCTGCGCGACGCGCGGATCGTCTGCATTCAGCACCGCGACATCCGTTTCCAGCAGGTCGGTGACCATCTCGGATTTGGCGCGAACGGTGGCATCAAGATCGCCGAACTCGCCGGCGTGGGCGAGGCCGACGGTCAGCACGATCCCCACGTCGGGCCGGGCCAGGCGCACCAGGTGCGCGATCGCACCTTCGCTGCTGGCGCCCATCTCGATCACGAGAAAACGAGTCTCGGCCGTGACCTCGAGCATGGTCATCGGCGCGCCGACCTGGTTGTTGAAGGACCCGCGCGGGGCGACGGTCGGGCCGACCCGTTCGAGCATGCTGCGCAGCAGGTTCTTGGTGGTGGTCTTGCCGTTCGAGCCGGTGACGGCGACAACCTTGAGCGTTCCGGCGGCGCGTACCCGGGCAACCACGGCCGCGGCGAGGGCGCCGAGCGCGGCCACGGCATCGGCGACGACGATCTGGGTGACCGGCAGGTCGAGCGTTCGCTCGACGATCAACAGGGCGGCACCGCGCTCGGCGGCGACCGGCGCGAACAGGTGGCCGTCGGTCACCGCGCCGGGCTTGGCAACGAAGATGGAGCCTGGCTCGATCAGGCGGGAGTCGGTCTGTACCGAGCCGCTGATCTGGTCAGCGGCGTTGGCAGGACCGGCCAGGTGCAGCGCACCGTTAACGGCCTCGGTGATCTCGGTCAGGGAGAGGGCAATCATTTACAGCCACCCCGCCGAACGCAGCGCTTCGCGGGCATCCTCGCGGGCGGAGTAGGGCAGTTTCTTGCCCTGTACCTCGTGGTAGTCCTCATGGCCTGGGCCGGCATACAGAATGGTGTCTCCTTCGTGTGCCAGTGACAACGCCGTGCGGAATGCCGCACGAGGGTTGGCCACCTCGTAGAACTCGCCGTCGGGAACGGCCGCGCGCGCTGCTTCAAGCAAGACAGCACGGATGCTCGCGGCGTCTTCGTAGCGCGGGTGAAAGTCGGTCACGACCACGATATCGCTGCCCCGGGCAGCGATCGCGCCCATATCGGCGCGTTTCGTGGTGTCACGGTCACCGTCAGCGCCGAACAGCATGATCAGCTTGCCGGAGGTGAATTTGCGCAGGGCCGCGAGGGTATTGAGGAAGGCGTCCGGACTGTGCCCGTAGTCGATGTAGACGAGCGGGCCACGGTCGCCGGAGATGCGCTCGGCCCGGCCGGGAATGTAAGCGACGATGCCGCCGTCGCGGTCGAGGGTGTGCTGAATCGCCTCGAGGTCGAAGCCGGATTCGACCAGCATGACGATGGCGAGGGCAGCGTTCGCCGCCATGTACCAGCCGAGCAGGGGAACCCGGGTGCGCAGGCGCCGGCCGTCCGGCCCGTCGAGCACGAAATCGGTGTGGCTGGCGGTTTCACCGACCACGGTCATGCGCCAGTCGGCGTCAATGTCCGTGTGGTTGGTGATCGTCGTGACCGGGATACGGCATTCGTCGGCGATGCGCCGGCCCCAGTCGGTGTCGACGGTGACGACGCCGCGGTGCGAGCGGTCGGGCTGGAACAGCTCGAGCTTGGCCTGAAAGTAGTCGTCCATCGCCGCGTAGTCGTCGAGGTGGTCGTGGCTGAGGTTGGTGAACGCGGCGACGTCGAAGACCAGCCCGTCGACCCGGTAGCGGCTGAGCGCCTGGGCCGACACCTCGATGCCGACCGCGCGCACCTCGGCCTCGTTCATGCGGGCGAGCAGGGCGTGCAGTTCGCTCGCCTCCGGGGTGGTCAGCGCACTGGTCACGGCGAGGTCGCCGATGCGACGCTCGGCGGTGGAGGTCAGCCCGGAGACGATGCCGAGCTGGTTCAGAATGCCGAAGAGCAGGTAGACCACGCTGGTCTTGCCGTTCGTGCCGGTCACCGCGAACAGGGTCGCCGGATTATCGGCGGTGCGGTAGATCCACCCGGAGACGGCGCCGAGCGCTGCGCGGGCATCCGGGGTGACGAGCACGGGGAGCCCACTGCCCGCGGCCAGCAGCGCCCCGGCCTGGTCGGTCAGGATAGCCACGGCACCGGCCTCTGCCGCGGCGGCGGCGAAAGTGGCTCCGTGCAGGTGCGCTCCGGGTACACCGACGTAGAGGTCGCCGGGCTGCACCGTGCGGGAGCTCAGGCTCACCCCGGTGACTTCAAGACCGTCAATGTCTCCACGTAGTTCTAGATCAAATTCGGCAACCAATCCCGACAACGACCGCGGAACGGGATGCTCGGGACGGAGAGCCGACGGCGCCAATTCAGACACGCAGGGCTCGCTTTCTTACCAGGTGGACGGGAGATCGGGCGCACTCGCGCCGGAGGGAACCGCCCGGTACTTTTTCAAAACCTGGCTCATGATCTCCTGGAAGACCGGAGCCGGTGCGGCAGATGTGTTCAGTTTAACAGGATCGGCGATGCTGACCGAGACTACGTACTGTGGATCGTCGGCCGGGGCGAACCCAGAAACCGAAACGAGGTACCCGTTAGAGTACCCACCGTGCCCGTCAGGCATCTGGGCGGTGCCGGTCTTAGCGGCGACGCGATAGCCCGGAATATTCCACTTACTGTTCACCCAGCTCTTCTGATAGACCATCTCGAGCACGTCGCTCGTGTCATTCGCCGCGCTTTCGGAGAGCACCCGGGTGCCGGTGGCATCGGGCACATTGGTCAGCGTGCCGTCGGCCTGCCGGCAACCCTCCACCAGTTGCACCGGCATGCGCACGCCGTCGTTGGCGATGGTCTGGTAGATGCTGGCGATCTGAAGGGCGCTCGTGGTTAGGCCCTGCCCGAACATGGTCGCGTAGCTGGTCTGGTTGTCCCATTCGTCGGCGGGGTGCAGAATGCCGCCGTCTTCGCGCGGGAATCCGGTCTCCGTGGCGGTGCCCACTCCGAAGGCCTTCATATAGTCGTAGCGCTGCTGATTGGTGAGCATCTCGCCGAACTTGGACATGCCGGTGTTGCTCGAGTCGATCAGCACCCCGGTGAGGGTCATGTTCTGGTCGGGGTGCGAGTGGCTGTCATTGATATTGGCGCCGTTGGAGGGCAGGTAGCGGTAGGGCGAGACGACGCCGGTATCGAGTGTGGCAACGCCGGCATCGAGAACGGATGCCGCGGTGAGCGCTTTGAAGGTCGACCCCGGTTCGAAAGACTGGGTGAACGCCCGGGATCCGCGATCGTCGGGGTTTTCGGTACCGCCCACATTGTTCGGGTCGACCGAGGGGTAGTCGGCGACGGCGAGAAGTTTGCCGGTCTTGGCGTCCTGCACGACCGCGTTCGCCCAGGCGGCTCCGGTCTCTTGCGCCCGCGCGGCAAGGGTCTGCTGCACGAACCATTGCAGGTCGGAGTCGATGGTGGTGACGACGTCGCCGCCGTCAACGGCCTCGGTGCTCGTGACGCTGCTACCCGGGATGCGCACGCCGTCGGCTCCCTTTTCATAGGTTTCCGAACCGTTGGTGGAGGCCAGGCAGGCGTCCTGCCCGGATTCGAGGCCGGCCTGCGGCACTCCCTCCCCCGACAGAAAGCCGAGCAGATTGCCGGCGACGGCTCCGTTCGGGTAGACCCGGCTCGGGCTGTTCTCGGAGTACGTCCACGGAATGTGCAGCTCCTGCACGGCGCGCAGCACGTCGACGTCGACCTTCTGGGCGATGTAGGCGAAATTGGCCTTGGCGTTGGCCTCCAGGGCGGTGGAAATGGTCAGCAGAATGGCGTCACCAGTCTGCCCGGTGGCGGCACCGATTTCGGCGGCCGCCTCGGCCACCGAGACCTCGACCTTTTTTCCGTCGACCGTGCGTTTGAAGGGGGTGGCGTTGACCGGCGACATGGTGATGTTATAGCGCATGACCGTTCCGGCAAGCACCACACCGTTCCCATCGACGATCTCGCCGCGCGAGCCATAGATCACCTGGCCGACCGAACGGTTTCCCACGGAGTCCTTGGTGAGCGAATCGGCCTGCACCACCTGAATATCGACGAGTCGCACCACGAACACACCGATGACGGCGAACAGCACGACGATGGTGAAAAAGGTGCGTCGACGACTGGACCGGGTGTTGGTCGGGTTGGTTCGGGCACTGCTGTTGCGCACGCTCATCTGCCCATCATGGTCGACACGGAGAAACTATCGGGTAGTGGGCGCCGCGAGTCCTGCAGGAACTACCGGAGCACTCGTGATCGCGACAGCGCCCGTTGCCGCCGCTGCGTCGTCGGGCAGCTGCGACAGCAGGGCGCTGCCGGTCAGCAGGGCGTTCGGAACGAGGCTGGCCGCCCCGGCCTGCGAACCCGACGCCGAGGCCGGAGCGCCCAGAACAGCGCCGTCGGACAGGCGCAGGTAGACGGGGTTGGAGTTGGTGACCATGCCGAGTCCCTCGGCGTTGGCGGCGAGACTTTGCGGCGATGAGACCCGCACGAGGTCTTCGCTGACGCCCGCGGCCGTGCGGCCGAGTTCGGACTGGCTCGACTGAAGGCTGGAGATCTCGTAGGCTCCCTGGGAGATGCCCACGCTCAGGAGCAGCTGGGCGACGATGATCGCAGCCATGCCGGCCACCGCGGTGAGGGCATAGAAGATGCGCGGGCGCGCCCGGCGTCTCGGGTTCGACGAGACGATACGAAAGGGGCGACGCTCCGGCGTCTCGAACTTTTCGCGTTCGACCGCAAACGATACGCGTGCCAGGTTGTCGCTCATGCGGCGGCCCTTCTCAGTCGTTCAGCAGCGCGCAGCCGAACCGGCGTCGCGCGGGGGTTGATGGCCTTCTCCGCGTCGGATGCCAGCTCGGCTCCGCGCAGCAGCAGGGTGAAGAGCGGTTTGTGTTCGGGGAGTTCCACCGGCAAGCCGGCGGGGGCGGTTGAACCGGATGCCGCGGCGAGGGCCCGTTTGACGATGCGGTCTTCGAGCGACTGGTACGCCATGACGACGATGCGCCCACCAACCTGCACGCGCTCGAGCGCTGCGGGAATGGCCCGCTCGAGCACGGCGAGCTCCTGGTTGACCTCGATGCGGAGCGCCTGGAAGACTCGCTTGGCCGGGTGGCCCTGCCGCTGAACGACGACCGGGGTCGCCTTCGTGATCACGTCGACGAGCTGTGCCGACCGCACGAAGGGAGTCGTTTCGCGAGCTTCGACGATGGCCTTGGCGTAGCGGGCGGACAGTTTCTCTTCGCCGTAGTCCTGAAAGATGCGCTTGAGGTCGCGTTCGCTGTAATCGGCGAGGATGCTCGCGGCTGTCAGGCCGGCGGTGCCGTCCATGCGCATATCGAGCGGGGCATCCTTCGAGTAGGAAAAGCCGCGTTCGACCCGGTCGATCTGCAGGCTGGAGACGCCGAGGTCGAACAAGACGCCGGCGACCTCAGTGATGCCGAGGCCGTCGAGGGCTTCGCCGATGCCGTCATAGACGGTGTGCACGAGGTGGACCCGGTCGCCGAATCCCTTGAGGCGTTCCTCGGCGATGGCGAGGGCCTCGGTGTCGCGGTCGAGGCCGACGAGCGTGAGCCCCGGAAAGCGGGACAGGATCGCTTCGGCGTGACCGCCCATTCCCAGCGTCGCGTCAACGAGCACGGCTCCGGGTTGTTCGAGCGCGGGGGCAAGCAGCTCGACGCAGCGTTCGAGCAGGACCGGGGTGTGGATCTTGTTGCTGGGGATGTCGTTGCTGGCCATAATGCCGGGAAAGTCCGTGAGGCCTGATTCCCCTCCATTTCGTCCTGGCACCGGGGAAGTGTGTCAGGGCAAAAACGGCGAGGAGTCAGGCACCAGGGGCTAGAAGAGTCCCGGAATCACCTCCTCCGTCGTGTTGGCGTACGAGGTTTCCTGCTCGGCGAGGTATGTGGCCCACGCTTCGCTGTCCCAAATCTCGACTCGGCTGCCAGCGCCGATGACGGTCAGTTCCCGGTCAAGCCCCGCATAGCTGCGGAGATTGCCGGGGATGGTGACGCGGTTTTGTTTGTCCGGCGTTTCGGAACTCGCTCCGGACAGGAACACCCGGAGGTAGTCGCGAGCTTGTTTGCTCGTGACCGGGGCCTGACGGATCTTGTCGTGGAGCGTTTCGAATTCGCGGGTGCTGAACACGTAGATGCAGTGTTCCTGCCCGCGTGTCATCACCACGCCGGTGGAGAGTTCCTCCCGAAATTTCGCGGGAAGAATGATTCGACCTTTCTCGTCGAGCCGGGGGGCGTACGTGCCAAGGAACACGCGTACCCCTTTCTTCCGGCCAGATTCAGGTCTACCTCCACTTTACTCCACCTTCAACCACTTGTCGAAGAATTCTGACCTTTTTCTAAACTTAATCAACAAACTGCCCCGAATTCATTGGTAACTTGCTGTGGAGGAAAAGGGAGCACACTCATTGGAAATGGATGTCAATTGCTGGTTTTTGGGCACAAAAAAAGGGCCGATCGGATGATCGGCCCTTTGGGGCTGCAAATTCTTGAGTCCTGGAAACCCGGTGGAGGACTCAGCTCAGGTGACTCGAGGCCATTCTCGCTACTGGCCATTCTCGCTACTGACCGTTCGCGCTACTGACCGTTCGCGCTACTGACCGTTCGCGCTACTGACCGTCTTGACGGCGGTCCCAGCGGTCATTCAGGCGATCCATCAGCCCTTGGTTGGACTTGGCCTGCGCCGGTCGACGACCGGGTGCGGACGGTCCGGAAACACCACGGATGGCTTTGCCTGGCGAGACGGCGACAAGAACGCCACCGAACATCACAATGAAGCCGAGAATGCCGAGCCAGAGCTGTGCAATGGCTACGCCCAGGATGAGCGCGACAATGCCCGCGACGGCGAGGAGTACACCGATGGCGATGGAACGATAGTTCGGGCGGAGTCGCGACACACCCACGCTGGCGACGAAGTCGGCATCGTTGTGATAGAGGCTGCGCTCCATCTCTTCAAGGAGTCGCTGCTCCTGTTCTGAAAGCGGCATCTCATTCCCTTCCAGTTACGGGATCGAGCGGGTGGGTTGAAAAATTTGAACTGCAAAATTCGAACCGGGTAAGGTCGAACTACTCAATTCTAACCCCGCCATGGTGGCTAGGCTATACGGGTGCCTGAAAGCAAACGCCTGGTCGACTTGGTTCAATCTCGCATCGACGAGTTCCTCATGTCCCGCGAACCAATTGTGACCCTGATCAGCTCCGATCTGACGCCTCTAACAGACTTCTCACGGCAGTTTCTCAGCGGTGGAAAGCGGTTTCGAGCCCAGTTTTGTTACTGGGGCGCGCAGAGCGTCCGTGCGGCCGATACGGGCCCAAATGCAGGCCAGTCGGAGGCGAAAACACCGGCGGCCACAGCCGGCGGGCGAGGCGCGGCATCCACTGCCCCAGTCCCGCTTGAGGCGGTCGTCTCGGCGGCCAGCGCCCTGGAAATTTTTCATGCCGCCGCGCTCGTGCACGACGACATTATTGACAACTCGGACACCCGACGCGGGGCGCCGAGCGCCCACAAACTGTTCGAAAGTTTGCACGAGAATGAGGGCTGGTCCGGCGGTCCGGTCACGTTCGGACGGGCATCGGCGATTCTGCTCGGCGACCTGCTCCTTGGATGGAGTGACGAGCTGCTCGACGAAGGACTCGATGCGGTCGCCGACCGACCGTCGGCCCGGCGCGCTCGGCTTGAGTTCAATCACATGCGCACCGAGGTCACGGCCGGGCAATACCTCGATATTCTCGAGGAACGCGCCTGGCTTGCTCAGCCCGAATCGCAGCTGCTCGACCGTGCCCTGCGGGTCATCGTCTACAAGTCAGCCAAGTACAGCGTGCAGGCTCCGCTCGTGATCGGGGCCGCGCTGGCCGGAGCGTCGGCCGACCAGCTCAGCTCACTGCGGGCCTTCGGCCTGCCGCTCGGCATGGCTTATCAGTTGCGCGACGACCTGCTCGGGGTGTTCGGCGATGCCGCGGTGACCGGAAAACCGAGCGGGGACGACCTGACCGAGGGCAAGCGCACCGTGCTGATCGCGCTGGCTCGGGAGCGGCTAAACGACCGGGATCGACAGGCACTGGATGCCCAGCTCGGCGACCCGACGCTCGATCAGGCGCAGATTCGCGCCCTTCAGGAGCTCATCACGGCCAGCGGCGCGGTCGCGCGGGTCGAAACTTTGATCGCCGCCCAGGTCGCAGAAGCGCTGAACGCGCTGGAAACCGCTCCGATCACCGCAACGGCCCGGCAGACCCTGCTCGATCTGACCGATCGCGTGACGCGTCGGGCATACTGACCGGCGCAGCCGTCGTGATCGGCGCATCCGTTTTATCGTGAGGTCATTTTGCACCGCACGCCGTCGCTGGCGGGCCGGACCGAAGGCGCTTAGGCGAGCGCCTGGGCGACGCGGCGCACCTCAGCCTTGCGTCCGGCGCGGAGGGCTTCGATCGGAGCAACGCCGAGGCTGTCGTCGACCTCGAGCAGCCAGGTCATGGCCTGCATGTCGGTGAAGCCGTCATCGGCCAGCACGAACAGCGTGCCGCGCAGTTCCGGAACGGGAGCTCCCTCACGCAGAAACAGGGCGGGAACCGACACGACGTTGTCCCGCCGGATAGCCAGCAGGTATTTGTCGTCGATCAGGTGCCGCACGCGGCTCTGGCTCATTCCGAGGAGGTTGACAAGGGCAGGAATAGTAAGCCACTCGGGCTCTGAAGACAGATCACTCACGTTGGTAGCTTCCCATGATTTTGGGGCCGGTACAAAACCTTGTGGAGCTTTTTATCGTGATCAGTGCCAATTCGCCGCTCCGTTTCAATTGACTCCTTCTCATATTTATGAAAACCTCAGGGTGGGGATTGCTGCACAGCAGCCGTTGCTGCGAACTTGATGTCCACATCGAGCGTGATGCACACAATGAAATGGAGCACCATGTCGACCAGGGTGAAAACACAAACTAAAACGGATGCCGCGGCGCCGGCCGCACCGCGCGCCACCGTTCCGCAGACTGGCGCTGCACACGCCGGTATTGAGCTGAGCGCTGTTGATCGTGCCAGCGCTCCTGTCGCCAGCGGTACGAAGCGTCGGGTGAAGAAGGTCGCAGACCTGCGGTCCCGCCAGGCCCTGCTCACTGTGCCCATTGTGCTGGTCAGCACCCTGGCCATCAGCCTCAACCTCGCAGCCCCCGCCGAAGCCCAGGCGCTCGCCAAGAAGCCACTGAAAGCAAAGCTCGCCCAGTCCACACCGGTTCTCGCCGCCGTTCCCAGGTTGGTCGCTGCCACCGTGCAGATCGCACCGGCGCAGTACTCCGTCGTGGACGGCGACACCGTCAGTGGTATCGCTGGCCGGTTCGGCCTGTCGACGGCGACCGTGCTGGCACTGAACGGTCTCGATTCCCGGGCCCTGATCTTTCCAGGCCAGGTCTTGACCCTGACTCAGGCGGCGGCGCCGGCCGCATCCGCTGCACCGGTCTCGACGGATTATGTCGTGCAGAGCGGCGACACGATCAGCGGCATTGCGGCCATACACGGGCTGAAGACCGCCGACCTGCTTGGAGCCAACGGCCTCGACGGCAGCAGCGTGATCTACCCCGGTCAGGTCGTGCTGCTGGCCGCTGCTGGCGCGATGGAGGCCGCCGTGTACGTCGCGCCGGCGGTTGCGGTTGCCGCCGCCACCCATACGATTGCCTCGGGCGAGACCATCACCGCGGTCGCTGATGCGGCCGGGGTGAGCGTGCAGGCCGTGCTCGACGCCAACGGACTCGGCTGGTCGAGCATCATCTACCCCGGGCAGGTTCTGACGCTGCCCGTGACCGTGGCCCCGGCGGCCTCCATCACTCGCGCCACCGCTGGCATCGTCACGCCGATGACCGCCGAAATGCGCCAGAACGCCCAAACCATCGTGGCGACGGGGCGCGGCGCGGGTGTGAACAATGCCGGTCTGGTGATCGCGCTGGCCGCCGCCGCCCAGGAGTCGGGGCTGCGCAATGTCGACTACGGCGACCGGGATTCCCTCGGGCTGTTCCAACAGCGCCCGAGCGCCGGCTGGGGCACCCCGGAACAGGTCATGGACCCGGTACGGGCCAGCCTGGCCTTCTTCGGCGGCGCGTCCAACCCCAACCCCGACATCACGCGCGGTCTGCTCGATATCCCCGGCTGGGAGTCCATGACCGTCACCCAGGCCGCCCAGGCAGTGCAGATTTCGGCCTACCCCGACTACTACGCGAAGTGGGAAACCTCGGCGCAGGCCTGGCTCGTCGAAATCGGTTGACCGAATTCAGCGCCCCGACCGGGTGTCTCCCCGGCGAACCCTGCGCGCCGCGCGCCGGGGTCGCCACCCTATTACCTAGAATCAAGGAGTGAGCGTTCCCTCGACCGACCCGATGATTGGCCGTCTTATCGACGGCCGGTATCAGGTGCGCTCGCGGATCGCGCGCGGCGGCATGGCCACGGTCTACCTGGCCACCGATTTGCGGCTGGAACGTCGCGTCGCGATCAAGATCATGCACGGCCATCTGGCCGACGACAGCGCCTTCAAGATCCGCTTCATTCAGGAAGCCCGCTCGGCCGCCCGGCTCGCACACCCGAACGTCGTGAATGTCTTCGACCAGGGCCAGGACGCCGATATGGCCTACCTGGTCATGGAATACCTGCCCGGCATCACCCTGCGCGACCTGCTCAAGGATTACGGCCGGCTCACCCCCGAACAGACCCTCGACATTCTCGAAGCCGTGCTCAGCGGGCTCGCCGCCGCCCACAAGGCCGGCATCGTGCACCGCGACGTCAAACCCGAGAACGTGCTGCTCGCCGACGACGGCCGTATCAAGATCAGCGACTTCGGCCTGGCGCGCGCGGTCAACAACAACACGGCGACCGGCCAGGCCCTGCTCGGCACCATCGCCTATCTCTCCCCCGAGCTCGTCACCCGCGGCATCGCCGATGCGCGCAGCGACATCTACGCCCTCGGCATCATGACGTTCGAAATGCTGACCGGCGAGCAGCCCTACCTGGGCGAAGCTCCCATGCAGATCGCCTATCAGCACGCCAATGACACCGTGCCGATGCCGAGCAGCAAGGTCGACTCAATTCCCCGCGAACTCGATGAACTCGTGCTCTGGGCCACTGCCCGCGATCCAGAGGATCGTCCCCGCGACGCCCGGGTCATGCTCGACCAACTGCACGATGTCAGCGCATTGATGCGTGGCGGCACCCAGGAGCTGGCCCTGCAATCGACCATGGTGCTGCCCGCGAGCGTGCGCACCGGCGCCAACGCTCTGGCGGATGCCGAAACCCAGGTTTTCGGTCCCAAGCTCGCTCCCACCAAACCGCCCGCCGCGACCCTGCTCGGCATTCACCCGGTCGGCACCGGCCCGGTGGGACCGCCCAACAGCGGTGAACTGCTGAGCAAGAAGGCCGGCAAGCGCAAACGCCGCGGATTCTGGCTGTTCGCCCTCGTCATCTTCATCGCGGCGGCTCTCGGCGGCACCGGCTGGTACTTCGGCTCCGGCCCGGGCTCCGACGTGATGCTGCCCGATTTCGCGTCGGCCTCCCCCGAAACAGCCTCGGCTGAATTGACTGAACTCGGCCTCCAGCCCGAGCTCGGTGGTGCCTTCAGCGCCACGGTCGCCGAGGGGCTCGTCATCGGCACTGATCCGGATGCCGGCAGCCGGGTTCCCCAGGACAGTCCGGTCACGGTCATCGTCTCCCAGGGCCTTCAACCGATCACGCTGCCCACGCTGGCCGGCGTTACGCAGGAGGCGGCATCCGCTCTGATCACCGATTTGAACGCCGTGGTCGGCAGCATCGACCCGGTCTTCAACGGTGACGTGCCCGAGGGCACTGTCGTGGCCGCGAGCAAGGAAACCGACGGTGCCGATGTCTCGGCCGGTGGCGAGTATTTCGAAGGCCTGACCGTGAACCTCGTCGTGTCGCTCGGGGCGATTCCAAACGTCGACGGCAAGACCGTGGCCGAGGCCACCGATATTCTGGTCGGAAAGAACCTGCTCGTCGTCTCGGGCGAGCAGACCTACAGCGACACCGTGGCCGAGGGCGACGTCATCACCGCGCAGGTTCCCGAGGGCACGATTCGCGAGGGCGCCACGCTCACCCTCGTAATCTCACGCGGCCCCGAGCCGGTCATCGTGCCCAACGTCGTGGGCATGTCCTGGAGTGACGGCAAGGCTGCCTTGACCGCCCTCGGGTTCGAGTTGAAGTACAACCTGGCCGCTGATGCCATCGCCGCCATTCTCAAGGTCGCGTCGACTGATCCCGTTGCGGGCACGGCCGCGCCGAAGAACAGCGTCATCACGGTCAATCCGACGAACCCCTTCGGATAGCACGCTCAGACCTTTCCGCTCACCGAGGGGTGAGTTTCGGCCCGATTTCAGCCGTTGAAACGATCAAAACTCACACCTCGACGAGGCTCTGCCTCGAAAACTCACACCTCGACGAAACCTCGGGCTTCAGAGCGGCTGTGAGCGGCGGAGGCGGGTTGTTCGCGGAGTTGCGAGTTTTGAGCGGGGAGCGGATGACCCGTCTCCGACGCGGGCCGCGCTAGGAACGCGGATGCAGGCATCCGCTTACCGGGCCCACCTTGTGAAAGCGGACCCACGATTGATCATGGGCCCGCTTTCCGGGCCCGGGCCCGGTCGATAAGAAGAGGCTAGCGAGCGGCGAGCTCCTCGGCCACCAGGAAGGCAAGCTCGAGGGACTGCATGTGGTTCAGGCGCGGGTCGCAGAGCGACTCGTAGCGGGTCGCCAGGGCGGCCTCGTCGATGTGCTCGGAGCCGCCGAGGCACTCGGTGACATCGTCGCCGGTGAGTTCGACGTGGATTCCACCGGGGTGGGTTCCGACGGCGCGGTGCGCCTCGAAGAAGCCCTTGACCTCGTCGACGACATCGTCGAACCGACGCGTCTTGTAGCCGGTCGGGGTAGTGACACCGTTGCCGTGCATCGGGTCGGTTACCCAGAGCGGCGTCGCCTCGCTCGCCTTGATCGCCTCGAGCAGCGGCGGCAGGGCATCGCGCACCTTGCCGGCCCCCATGCGGGTGATGAAGGTGAGGCGGCCAGGCTCCCGGTTCGGGTCGAGCTTGTCGACCAGGCGCAGCATGTCTTCGGCCGACGTGGTCGGGCCGAGCTTGACCCCGATCGGGTTGCGCACCCGGGAGAGGAAGTCGACGTGGGCGCCGTCGAGATCGCGGGTGCGTTCCCCGATCCAGATGAAGTGGGCCGAGGTGTTGTACGGCGTGCCGGTGCGGGAGTCGATGCGCGTCATCGGGCGCTCGTAGTCCATCAACAGGCCTTCATGGCTGGTGTAGAACTCGGTGCGGCGCATGGCTTCGAAGTCGGCGCCACAGGCGATCATGAACTTAATGGCGCGGTCGATGTCCTTGGCCAGGCCCTCGTAGCGCTGGTTGGCCGGGTTCTTGGCGAAGCCCTGGTTCCAGCTGTGCACCTGCCGCAGATCGGCGAAGCCACCCTGGGTGAACGCGCGAATGAGATTGAGAGTGGATGCTGCCGTGTGGTACGCCTTGACGAGCCGGTCGGGGTCGGCTTCGCGCGATTCGGGGGTGAACGGGTATCCGTTGACGATGTCACCGCGGTAGGCGGGCAGGGTCACGTCACCGCGGGTTTCGAAGTCGCTCGAGCGCGGCTTGGCGAACTGGCCAGCCATCCGCCCCATCTTGATCACGGGCATCGATGCGCCGTAGGTGAGTACGACCGCCATCTGCAGCACGGTCTTCACCCGATTGCGAATCTGGTCGGCGGTGGCGCCACTGAACGTTTCGGCACAGTCGCCGCCCTGCAGCAAAAATCCCTGCCCGCCGGCGGCCTGCGCGAGCCGGTCACGCAAAATGTCGACCTCACCGGCAAAGACCAGCGGCGGTTGGGTCGCCAATTCGGCGGATGCCGCGGCCACCTTGTCGGCGTCCGGCCAGGTCGGCTGCTGCTTGATCGGCAGGGTGCGCCAGTGGTCGAGACCCGTGATGACAGAGGCTTCTGCGGCAACAATGGGCTCGGTGGGGTCTACCACGGGATAGTTCCTGTTTTCTCTGCTGGACCGGTAACGCGCGCCGGCTACGAAATGGATGAGGTGCTGCAACGCGCACGGCGCAGACAGCACTTCTGGCAGCCTATCGCGAAAGACTGGCCCGCTTCTCTTTGAAGGAGGATGCGTAGACGTCCACGTACTCCTGCGTGCTCAGCTGCCGCAGCTCGTACATGAGCTCATCGGTGACGCTGCGCAGCACGAACCGGTCGCCCTCCATGCCCTCGAACCGGGAAAAATCGAGCGGTTTGCCGATCACGATTCCGATTCGGCGCACCCGGGGAATGCGAGTTCCGGTGGGCATGGCCTTCTCGGTGTCGATCATGGCGACCGGAATGACCGTGACGCCCGACTCGAGCACCATGCGTGCCACACCGGTGCGTCCCCGATACAGGCGGGCGTCCGGGCTGCGGGTGCCCTCTGGGTAGATGCCGAGAATTCGGCCATCCCGCAGGACGCGCAAGCCGGTATTGAGCGAATCTTCGGAGGCCTTGCCGCCGGAGCGGTCGATCGGCAGCTGCCCGGCCGCGGTCAGAAACTGCCGCGTTGCCCAGCCCTTGAGCCCCTTGCCGGTGAAATAGTCGCTTTTGGCCAGGAAAGCCACGCGGCGCGGCACGACGAGCGGCAGAAAAACCGAGTCGATGAACGACAGGTGGTTGCTGGCCAGAATGACCGGGCCGGTCTTCGGAATGTGGTCCAGACCGATGATCCAGGGGCGAAACAGCGAGAGCAGCAGCGGGCCGATGACGATGTTCTTCATGATCCAATAGAACATTCGCACTCCTTCATCCTGCTGTGAAAGCTTAGTCCGCCTGCGCTATCCAAGCGGATGCCGCGCGCGGCCAGACCAGACCGGTCACCGCCGCGGTCTTCCGCACCCGCGCGCCAAGCCTGCTGAGCGCCCGCTCAACGCCCACTCAGCGCACGGCGTGCAGTCGGGCGAGGTCTGCCGCACCGACGACGCCGGCGTCGTTCACGAGCTGGGCGATGGCGAACTCGGCCTCCGGGTGATACCCGCGGGCCGGAAGGTGGTCGAGGTAGGCCGCCCGGATCGGCTCGAGGAGCAGCTCGCCGGCGGCGGCGACTCCCCCGCCGAACACGAAGACCTGCGGGTCGAGCACAGCGCCCAGACTCGCACAGCCTTGCCCGAGCGCGCCGCCGAGCTGGCGCAGAGCCGCGAGGGCTCCGCCGTCGCCGTCCTGAATTAGCCGTCCGACCTCTTTGCCGGTGAGTTTGCCGCGCCGCTCGCGGGCAGCAGCCAAGCCGAGGCCGATGCCGCCGGCATCCGCAAAATCATTGGCGATGCGCAGCAGTGCCCGGCCGGAGCCGTACTGCTCGAGGCAGCCGTGGGCGCCACAGCCGCAGGCCAGACCGTCGGGAACGACGCGCAGGTGGCCGAGTTCAGCGCCGGCGCCGAATCCACCGCGAAACAGTGCGTTGTTGGTCACGATCGCACCGCCCACCCCTGTGCCGATCGTGAGGGTAACCATGTCGGTGTATGCGCGTCCGGCGCCGAAGCGAAATTCGGCCCAGCCGGCGGCATTGGCGTCGTTCTCGATGATGATCGGCAGGTCCAGGCGCGCCTCGAGCTTGTCGCGGAACGGTTCGTTGCGCCAACTGATGTTCGGCGCGTAATACACGGTCGACTGGGCAGAATCGATGAACCCGGCGGCGGCGACCCCGGCGGCGGCGACCTCTTCGCCCTTGGAGAGGCCCAAGATCATGGCGACGACAACATCTTCGATTTCCCGCGGGTTTCCCGGGGTGGTCGGCTGCCGATCCGAGCGGATGATGGTGCCCGCCTCGTCGACGAGGGCGCCGGCAATTTTGGTGCCCCCGATATCGATACCAATTGCGTGCACGGGGCACCTTTCGTTGCGGGTGATCGAGAAGTAGTGTGGCGGCACCGGGTGGCCGGGCATTGCACCCTCTAGAGTGTAGTAAACCAGTTTGCCGCTGGACGAAACACCCGCTCACCGTAGATTTTCTGGCTCGCGAGCAGTTGGCACGTTCAGCCGGTACCAAAGGAGTTGCCGTGAAACAGTTTGATATGCCCGCCGCTGTTCCCGCCGATCCTGGCGCCAACATCACCGACCTCCTGATGGACCGCCTCGCTGCGACTCCAGACCTCGTTTTGTTCTCTCTGCCGCGCAATGGCCAGTGGCTTCCCGTCACCACGAAGGAGTTCCACGCCCAGGTCGTGGCGCTGGCCAAGGGTCTCGTTGCCGCCGGCATCGAGCCCGGCGACAAAATCGGCTTGATCTGCAAGACCCGCTACGAGTGGACCTTGATCGACTTCGCGACCTGGTTTGCCGGAGCGATTCTGGTTCCGGTCTATGAGACCAGTTCGCCGAGCCAGGTGCAGTGGAACCTCAGCGACTCCGGCGCGACGGCCGTCATCGTGGAGACCGCCGATCATTTCGCCCGATTCGATGAAGTTCATCCGGAACTCAGCGACATCCGTTCGGTCTGGCAGATCAACCTGGGCGACCTGGACAAGCTCGTAGCCGGGGGTGTCAACGTCACCGACGCCGAGATCGAACGCCGCCGCTCGCTCGCGGTGGGCGACGACATGGCCACCCTCATCTACACCTCCGGCTCGACCGGCAAGCCCAAGGGCTGCGTGCTCACCCACGCGAACTTCCTCGAGACCAGCCGCAATGCCGCGGTGGCGCTCAAAGAGGTGTTGGTGCACCCGGAGGGCGCCTCAACCCTCCTCTTCATCACGACCGCCCACGTCTTCGCGCGCTTCATTTCGGTGCTGTGCGTGCACGCCGGGGTGCGCGTGGGGCACCAGGCCGACACCAAAACCCTCCTGGCGGCGCTGGGCAGCTTTCAACCGACCTTTCTGCTCGCCGTGCCGCGGGTGTTTGAAAAGGTCTACAACTCGGCCCAGCAGAAGGCCGTGGCCGGTGGCAAGGGCAAGATCTTCGATTCCGCAGCCCACGTCGCGGTCGAGCATTCCAAGCTCGTACAGGCGGGAACGTCGATTCCGCTCGGCATGAAGATCAAGTTCGCCCTGTTCGACAAGCTGGTCTACAGCAAGCTGCGCGCCGCGATGGGCGGCAAGGTCGTCTGGGCCGTCTCGGGCTCGGCTCCGCTCGGCGCCCACCTCGGCCACTTCTTCAAGAGCCTCGGCATCGTCATTCTCGAGGGTTACGGCCTGACCGAAACGACCGCCCCCGCCAACGTTGGCCTGGCCACTCGGGCCAAAATCGGCACGGTCGGACCGCCACTGCCCGGCGTTTCAGTGCGCGTCATGGACGACGGTGAGATCGAAGTCAAGGGCGTCAACGTCTTCAAGGAATACTGGAAGAACCCGCAGGCCACGGCAGACACCTTCGACGACGGCTGGCTGAAAACGGGCGACATCGGCGACTTCGACGCCGACGGCTTTCTCACCATAACCGGGCGCAAGAAGGAGATCATCGTCACGGCCGGCGGCAAGAACGTCGCTCCGGCCGCCCTCGAAGACCCGATCCGGGCGAACCCGTTGGTCGGACAGGTGATCGTCGTCGGCGACCAGAAGCCCTTCATCGGAGCGCTCATCACCCTCGACCCCGACATGCTGCCGGTCTGGCTGAACAACCATCAAGAGGACGCCGGAATGACGCTGGAACAGGCATCCGTAAATAAAACCGTGCTCGCCGAAATTCAGCGCGCAGTCGACCATGCTAATGAGGGTGTGTCGCGGGCGGAATCGATTCGCAAGTTCACGCTGCTTTCGGTCGAGCTAACCGAGGACAGCGGACATCTGACGCCGAAGATGAGCATCAAGCGCAACATCATTCTGCGCGACTTCGCACAGGAGATCGACACGATGTACTCGAACGCGCCGGTGACTGAGGGAATCTCGCTGCGGGAGTAGTTCGAGATTGGCCCCGGCCCGCGTGGGTCGGGCTCAGTGCGGTTTCTGACGGGTCGGGCCCGGGGAAAGCACTCCGCTCCTCGCTCAAACCTTGAACTCGCAACCCCGCGGCATACTTGCACCGTTCCCTCATGTCACGGGGGCACGAGGCTTCGCCCGTGCCGGGTCAGCGCCGAATGTTCACGCTCCGGTCAGTACGCGGCGGTGCCGGGCTAGAACCAGCTGGACTCGCGGATTTCCCTCATCGCGGCTCGACGGTTTTCCTTGTCGAGACGGTCGATGTAGAGAAAGCCGTCGAGGTGATCGGTCTCGTGCTGCAGCGCCTGCGCCATAATTCCGGTGCCGGCGAGCTCGACCGGGTTATTGTCGAGGTCGATACCGGTCACCCGGGCGAAAGGGTAGCGCTTGGTGGGGTACCAGAGGCCCGGAACGGACAGGCAGCCCTCGTCCACGAAGTCGGGTTCGCCGGAGAGTTCAACGACGGTGGGGTTGAGGATGTAGCCGATGTCGCCGTCGACGTTGTAACTGAAGGCGCGCAGGTTGACACCGATCTGGGAGGCGGCGACGCCGGCCCGGCCGGGTAGGCGCACGCTGTCGACCAGGTCGCGCACGAGGCCGCGAACGCGGTCGTCGATTCCGTCGATGGGGTCGGAGACGGTCTTCAGCACCGGATCCCCGAAGAGACGGATCTGACGTTCGGGCACGGGGACTCTCCTCGGGGTGAGCGGATGAGGCAGATTGAGCAGGAGGGCACGACTGGTTCAAACGGACGCAGCGTATCCCCTGTGTGGGTCGGGTTAGGCGCTGCGGTCGGCGGGGAGACCCTCGACGACGAGCTCGGCCAAGGTGCGCGCGGCCAGCCGAGTGATCGGCCTGAGGTCCTTGTAGGACACGACGCTGCCGGCGGCGAGCTGCGGGTCGTAGGGAACGCGCACGATTTCCCGCACCCGCGAGCGGAAGTGCGACTCGATCTCTTCGAGGCGCACCAGGTTGGTGCCCTGCGTGGCCGTGTTGAGCGCGACGATCGCGTTGCGCACGAGGTCGCCGTAGCCGTTCGCTTCGAGCCAGGTCAGGGTCTCGGAGGCCAAACGCGCCTCGTCGACGCTTCCACCGGAGACGATGACGATTGAGTCGGCCCGCTGCAGGGTGGCGCGCATGACCGAGTGCACAATGCCGGTGCCGCAGTCGGTGAGGGCGATCGAGTAGTAACGCGCGGCCAGGTCGGCGACGACGTTGTAGTCGTTCTCATCGAAGGCTTCGGAGAGCAGCGGGTCGGTGTCCGAAGCAAGAATGTCGAGGCGGGTTTCATCGCGCGAGACGAGCGTGGAGAAATCGGTGAAGTTGCCGATCGATGCGGCCTTCGAGACGACATCGCGCACGGTCGAGCGGGTCTGCTTGCTCACGCGTTCGGAGAGCGTTCCGCGGTCGGGGTTGGCGTCGATCGCGATGATGCGGTCGTCGCGAGCGTCGGCCAGCGCCATGCCGAGCAGCGTCGTGACGGTGGTCTTACCGACGCCGCCCTTGCGGGTGAGGATCGGCACGAACCGGGTGCCGCCTTCGAATTTGCGACGAATGCGCTCATCCATCTCCTTGTAGGCGCGCACCTTGGGCGAGTCGCCGAGATTGACCAGGTGCAGCGAGAGCGCATAGATGAATTCCGGCCAGGCGCCCTGCGGAGCCTTGCGGGTCTTGCGGTTCACAGTGAGCAGGCGATCCGAGGTCAGCATGGCCGCCGACTCGGGAGCTGAGCTGTTTTCGGAGCGGATGCGATCGCGCCGAACCGACGCGGCGGCATCCGTTTTGGAAAGCGATTCGATGGCGGAACTGGCGCCAGCCGCCCTGGCCGGGGCCGGCGTGTTGATTTCGACGGTGTGGGTGGCCGGGGTCGGCAGGGCGCGAGCGTTTTCGACGGAGGTGCTCTGTCCCCCCGCGGCGACGGCCCGTCGCGGAGCGGCGGGCACGTCGATGGGAACGCTCAAGCTCTCGGGCAGGGAGGCTGCGAGGTTGTCGATCGTGTGCGGTGGCAGCTCGCTGTGGTATTCGTCGCCGTTGTTATCGGCACCGCGATGCTCGTCCCGGGTTCGTTTGGCGGTGGCCGACACGGGGCGCGCGGGCGCGCTCTGGTCGTCAGTACGTTTGTCTGGCACGGCACATCCTCAACTGATCGATAACGGCCCTAATCTTAGCGTGGACGCACCACCACGAGCAGATCGCCGGCATCGACCTGCTGGGTGAGCGGGATGGCGACCCGCTCGATGGTTCCGGCGATCGGCGAGGTGATCGCGGCTTCCATTTTCATGGCTTCGATCGACGCGACGCTCTGGCCGGCTTCGACCTGGGCGCCTTCTTCGACCTGCAGGGTGACCACGCCGGAGAAGGGCGCGGCGATTTGGCCGGGCTGGTTGGCATCCGCTTTCTCGGCGATTTTAGTCTGCACGGTAATGCTCGTGTCGCGCACGAAGACAGGGCGCAGCTGGCCGTTGAGGATGGTCATGACGGTGCGCATGCCCTTCTCGTCGGCTTCACCGATGGCTTCGAGGCCGACGTAGAGGCGAACGCCCTTTTCAATCTCGACGGCGTGTTCCTGGCCCTGATGCAGGCCGTAGAGGTAATCGAGCGTGTCGATGACCGAGAGGTCACCGTAGGTCTCCTTGACCTGTTCGAACTGGCGGGTCGGCGCCGGGAACAGCAGTTGGTTGAGCATCGAGCGACGTTCGGCGCTCGTGGCTTCGAGCGCGGTGCGCTCCCCCTCGGTGATCTCGGTGACGCCGACGCGCACGTTGCGTCCGGCGAGCACCTTGGTACGGAAGGGCTCCGGCCAGCCGCCGGGCAGCTCGCCGAGTTCGCCGGCCATGAATCCGATCACGGAGTCCGGCACGTCGTACTTGTCCGGGTTTTGCTCGAAGTCGGCCGGGTCGGCCTTCACCGCGGCGAGGTAGAGGGCGAGGTCACCGACGACCTTCGACGACGGGGTGACCTTGGGCACCCGGCCGAGGATGGTGTTCGCGGCGGTGTACATGTCTTCGATCAGTTCGAAGTGGTCGGCCAGGCCGAGGGCAACGGCCTGGGTGCGCAGGTTCGACAGCTGCCCGCCCGGAATTTCATGCGAGTACACCCGGCCGGTCGGGGCGGACAGGCCCGATTCGAACGGGCGGTACAGGGTGCGCACGGCTTCCCAGTACGGCTCGAGGTCGGTCGTGGCCTTGAGCGAAATGCCGGTGTCGCGTTCGGTATGGGCGAGGGCGGCGACGAGAGAGGATGCCGACGGCTGGCTGGTCGTGCCGGCCATCGGAGCGGATGCCACGTCCACGGCGTCCGCACCGGCGCGCGCCGCGGCGAGCAGCGTCGCGAGCTGGCCGCCCGGGGTGTCATGGGTGTGCACGTGCACGGGCAGGTCGAACCGTTCACGGAACGCGCTAACGAGCTTCTCGGCGGCGCTCGGACGGAGCAGCCCGGCCATGTCCTTGATGCCGATCACGTGCGCGCCGCTGGCGACGATCTGCTCGGCCAGGCGCAGGTAGTAGTCGAGGGTGTAGAGGTTCTCGGCCGGGTCGAGCAGGTCGCCGGTGTAGCAGACGGCGACCTCGGCCAGGGCGGTGCCGGTGTTCAGCACCGCGTCGATCGCCGGACGCATCTGCGACACGTCGTTGAGGGCGTCGAAGATGCGGAAGATGTCCACACCGGTGTCGGTGGCCTCCCGCACGAACGCGTCGGTCACCTCCGTCGGATAGGGGGTGTAGCCGACCGTGTTGCGGCCGCGCAGCAGCATCTGAAGGTTGATGTTCGGCAGGGCTTCGCGCAGGCTCGCGAGGCGTTCCCACGGGTCCTCGCCAAGAAAACGCAGTGCCACGTCGTAGGTGGCGCCGCCCCACGCTTCGACCGACAGTAGCTGCGGCGTCAGCCGGGCCACATACGGGGCGACAGCGACGAGGTCCTTGGTGCGCACCCGCGTCGCGAGCAGCGACTGGTGGGCATCCCGGAACGTCGTGTCGGTGACAGCGAGTGCGATCTGCCCGCGCAGGTCGGCGGCGAACTTGGTCGGGCCGAGCAGCTGCAGCTTCTGGCGTGAGCCGTCCGGGGCCGGCTGGGTGATGTCGAGCTGGGGCAGTTTGTCGCGCGGGTGCACCGTGGTGGGCGGCGCGCCGTTGGGCTGATTGACGGTGACCTCGGCCAGCCAGTTGAGAATCTTGGTGCCGCGGTCCTTGGACTCCCGGCCGCGCAGCAGCTCCGGACGCTCGTCGATGAACGAGGTGCTCAGGTCGCCGGCGGCGAAGTCGGGGTCGTCGAGCACGGCCTGCAGGAACGAAATATTGGTGGAGACGCCTCGAATGCGAAATTCCGCCAGCGCGCGCTTGGACCGCACGACGGCGGCGGCGTAGTCGCGGCCGCGGCAGGTGAGCTTGGCGAGCATCGAGTCGAAGTGCGGGCTGATCTGGGCGCCCGGGTTGATCGTGCCACCGTCCAAGCGGATGCCGGCGCCACCGGGAGAGCGATAGGTGGTGATCTTGCCGGTGTCGGGTCGGAACCCGGCGGCGGGGTCTTCGGTGGTGATGCGGCACTGCAGGGCGGCGCCGCGCAGGCGGATCTCGCCCTGGGTCAGGCCGATCTCTTCGAGGGTCTCCCCCGCCGCGATGCGGATCTGCGCCTGCACCAGGTCAACATCGGTGACCTCCTCGGTCACGGTGTGTTCCACCTGGATGCGCGGGTTCATCTCAATGAAAACGTGCTGCCCGGCACGTTCGCCGACGGTGTCGAGCAAAAACTCGACCGTGCCGGCGTTGACGTAGCCGATCGAGCGGGCGAACTTGATCGCGTCGGCGTAGAGCTGCACCCGAATCTCATCACTCAGGTTCGGCGCCGGAGCGATCTCGATGACCTTCTGGTGCCGACGCTGCACCGAGCAGTCGCGCTCGAACAGGTGCACCGTCTCGCCGGACGCATCCGCCAGAATCTGCACCTCGATGTGCCGGGGCCGAAGCACCGCAGCTTCAAGGAACATCGTGGCGTCGCCGAAAGCACTGTTGGCCTCACGCATGGCCTCTTCGAGCGCTCCACGCAGCTCGCTCTTCTTGGCGACGCGACGCATGCCACGCCCGCCACCACCGGCGACGGCCTTGGCGAAGATGGGAAAACCGATCTCGTCGGCCTGGCTGATCAGCAGTTCAACATCGGTCGACGGCTGCGTCGACTTCAGCACGGGAACGCCGGCCGCTATGGCGTGCTCCTTCGCGGTGACTTTGTTGCCGGCCATTTCGAGCACGTCGGCGCCCGGGCCGATGAACGTAATGCCGGCAGCGGCGGCCGCATCGGCCAGCTCGGGGTTCTCCGACAGAAAACCGTAGCCAGGGTAGATGGCGTCGGCGCCGCATTCCTTTGCCACGCGGATGATTTCACTCACGTCGAGATACGCGCGAACCGGATGCCCGGCCTCGCCGATCTGATACGCCTCATCCGCTTTTAGGCGGTGCAAAGAATTCCGATCCTCGAACGGAAACACAGCCACGGTCTTGGCTCCGAGCTCATACGCCGCGCGCATGGCACGGATCGCAATCTCTCCGCGGTTGGCAACGAGGATTTTCTCAAACATGCAAGCCTTTCGAGGGCAGCCGGGCGCACAGCTAACGGTTAGGTTCTCTAACACTAGTGAAGGTAACCTTGCTACTCATGCACGTACTCAGCGTTAGCTCCCTCAAAGGAGGCGTAGGAAAGACCACGGTGACCCTTGGTCTGGCTTCTGCAGCCTTCGCCCGCGGCGTGCGAACACTGGTCGTGGATCTCGATCCGCAGTCCGATGTTTCCACCGGAATGGACATTCAGGTCGCCGGTCACCTCAATGTCGCCGATGTGCTCAGTTCGCCGAAGGAAAAAACCGTTCGGGCCGCTATTGCGCCCAGCGGTTGGACGCGGAATCGCCCAGGCACGATTGACGTCATGATCGGCAGCCCCTCGGCCATCAATTTCGACGGGCCGCACCCAAGCATCCGTGATATCTGGAAACTCGAGGAAGCACTCTCGACGATCGAGAAGGACTATGAGCTCGTACTCATCGACTGTGCGCCCTCGCTCAACGCTCTCACGCGCACAGCGTGGGCTGCGAGCGACCGGGTTGCGGTTGTGACCGAGCCCGGCCTGTTCTCGGTCGCAGCGGCCGACCGGGCGCTGCGCGCGATCGAAGAAATTCGCCGTGGGCTGAGTCCGCGGCTGCAGCCGCTCGGAATCATCGTGAACCGGGCCCGCACGGCGTCGCTCGAGCACCAGTTCCGGATCAAGGAGCTGCGCGACATGTTCGGGCCGCTCGTGCTCAGCCCGCAGCTGCCCGAGCGCACCTCGCTGCAGCAGGCGCAGGGGGCTGCGAAGCCGCTGCACATCTGGCCGGGTGACAGTGCCCTCGAAATGGCCGGCTACTTCGACCAGCTGCTCGACCGGGTGCTGCGGACGGCGCGCATCGGCGAGTACGCCGAGATTCCCGCTCACTAGTTCGAAACTCGGCTCCTGCGAGATCGCTGAGTTCGAACCGCAGCTTTTTGGATTTACAGGGTTTGCGCGGGCGATGCGGGAGGACAGTCATCTGCTGCTCGGCTCAGGCATCGCCGTTGCTCCGGTGGAATCCGAATAAAGCGCTCGGATTCCGCCTCCGGAACGGCGAAACTCGCTCCCCGCAGACAACCGCCCCCCGCATCGACTTCGGGATGGGCGCGTCCCCGACGCGGGTCACGGCTGCTTCGCAGCGTGACCAAGTACTTCGACTGCAAGCTTGCGCTACCGGCCTGACCGACCCGTCAGTGCCTGCGCTCGTCCCCATCCGTTGACCGAGCTCGAGATCACCATCGACCGACCCGACCGTGTCTGCGGGTTTGTGGGTGGGTGCTCGCGGAGGGCGCTGCTAGGAGATTTTGCGGGTGGTGCGACGGGCGGCCAACTCGTCGGCGGGGTCGACGGGCTGCATGTCGAGCTCGACCAGGCTGGTCTCGACCTCGCGCAGCACCTTGCCGACGGCGATGCCGAAGACGCCCTGGCCACGGCTGACCAGATCGATAACCTCGTCGTTGGAGGTGCACAGGTAGACACTCGCGCCATCGCTCATGAGTGTGGTCTGGGCGAGATCGCTGATGCCCGATTCGCGCAGCTGGTTGACCGCGGTGCGAATCTGCTGCAGTGAGATTCCGGTGTCGAGCAAACGTTTGACGAGTTTGAGCACGAGGATGTCGCGAAAGCCGTAGAGGCGCTGGGAGCCGGATCCAGCCGCCCCACGCACAGTGGGCTCGACCAAGCCGGTGCGGGCCCAGTAGTCGAGCTGGCGATAGCTGATACCAGCGGCACGCGCAGCGACAGCGCCGCGGTAGCCGGAATTCTCATCGAGCTCGGGCATGCCATCCGTGAACAGCAGTCCTAACGAGTAACGCGAAGCGTCAGCGTCAGGCTTGAGCTCACTCATATGGGTTGCCTCTCGGGGGTTTACCTGGTGCGGTGCGTCAGCTGGCGGTGGCGCCCTGATTCACTGTGGTGTGGAACTGGTGCAAAAGATACGTGGTGCAAAATATTGGTGGTGCAAAAAGAATTAATGAGAAAACTAGTGCTGAAGGTTTGCGCCTTGCAGCCGGTGATGCGACGACGTCCTGCTGTGGATCGCTCTAGCTACGGTACCGAGGTGGAGTGCCTCAATGCCTGACATTCGCGCCAACGGTTTGGCGTGTCGGTGCCAGGCACCGACTAAGACACCTTTTGCGACGGCGTCACCCGACTTCACGACGGTTTGTGCCTGAACCAGTCTACGACCTACTTGGTCAGTCGGCCCAGAGCTGAGCGAATCAGGCTGCCCCGAATCACTTCGAGCTGCCCGGCGATTTCTACCGCCATTTCGGCAGCCTTTGCCCGGCTCGAGGCGTCTTTACGCCGAGCCAGGGGCACCAGGGCACTCTCAATCAGACCCAGCTCACGTTCAGCGGCCCCACGGAACCCACGCAGGTGGCGCGGTTCGATGCCGCTGCGCTGCAGCTCCACGAGGGCACGCAGCACGTTCAGTGCCCCATCGCCGTAGTAATCGGCGGGCAGGATGATCGACGCCGAAACGGCATCGTGCAGCAGGGTCGCCGATGCTCCCGCTTCGCGCAGGAGGTCTTCCCGGGAGAGCCGTCGCACGGTGGCGAGCATCGACGGCCCCGGAGTCGTTCCGCCCGGCAGCACCGGCGAGAGACCGGCGTCCAGATCGTCCAAATAAGAACGGATAACTTTCAACGGCAGGTAGTGATCGCGCTGCATCGACAAAATCAGCCGTAACCGATCCACGTCGCCCGTGCAGAACTTGCGATAGCCCGATTCAGTGCGAGCCGGCGAGACCAGACCCTGCTCCTCGAGAAAACGCAGCTTGGACGGGGTGAGATCAGCGAATTCCGGCGTGAGGCGTGCCAGTACCTGGCCGATGCTCAGCAACGGCGCCGAGCCCGGGGACTGGGCCTTCGCCGCCGACACGGGCCGAGCCTGAGCGGCGCTTGCCGCCACTAGTCGCTCGCCGCGCGGGCGAGGTCAAGGCGGGAGGCGTAGAAGGTCAGGCGGAATTTACCGACCTGCACCTCCGTACCGTCGGTGAGGCGCGCGGTTTCGATGCGCTCCCCCTCGTAGTACGTGCCGTTGAGCGAGCCGAGGTCTTTGACGGTGAACGCGGTGCCGTTCCGCAGAAATTCGGCGTGACGGCGGGACACGGTGACATCGTCGAGAAAGATGTCGGCGTTGGGGTGCCGGCCGACACTCGTGAGATCGGCGTCCAGCAGAAAGCGGGCGCCGGCATTGGGGCCACGCCGCACCACCATGAGCGCAGAGCCCGACGGCAACGCTGCGATCGACTCCTGCTCCTCTGCGGTCACGTTGGAGTCGATCGACGCGATCTGGGCGGCGAACTCCTGGCTGAAGTTCATCGTCGTATCGGTGCTGAGCATGTCGTGCACCGTCGTCGCTTCACCGGACACGGCGTCGATGGGCACGGCGTCGATGGGCACTGAGCCGTTGGACGACACCGCGCTGGACGATGCTGGGGTGGACTGCGCCTTGCTGGGCATTGCTTCGCCTGTCGTCGGGTTCTCTGGCTGATCTGCGGGCACGTGCTCGTTCTGCTCCTCGGAATTATTCCTACCGGAAAGATCGACCATCATGCACCTCCTATCGTTCCAGCGTATCGGAAGATACACCCTCGGAGACCCTCGGTTGTCGAATCACTCGCATCGCTTCAATGGCGTAGATAATGCCGGCCCACCAGTACAGAAAAGCGCCCCAGATTCCGAAGGCCCACCCCACCGGCTGCGACCACCATTCCAGCTGCGGAAATGCCTGCCCCAGCATGAGCATCGGCAGGGCGTAGAACAGGCAGAAGGTAGCGACCTTGCCCAGTTGGTGCACCGGGAGCGGTCCGAAACCGAAGTTCGCGAGGACGATTCCGAGAGCCAGCAGAAACACATCGCGCCCCACCACGACGAGCACGATCCACCACGGCACGAGTTCGCGCCAGGCCAGGCCGATCAGCGCAGCGAAGATATAGAGGCGATCGGCGGCCGGATCCAGTAACTGACCGAGGCGGGTGATCTGGTTCCAACGGCGGGCCAGAAAGCCATCCAGCCAGTCCGTGAAACTAGAGATGCTGAGCACGACGAGCGCCCAGGCATCCTCCCCCTGAGCCAGCAGCACCAGGAACACCGGCACGAGCAGGAGACGCAGAAAACTCAGCACGTTGGGCAGGTTCAATACCCGATCGCTCACCGTGCCGTTCACTGGGCCTGTCACATACGCAGTCTATCGAGCGGCCGACCGGAACCGCACGGCAATGCACTCCACGCCCGGCGGTTCGGTCAGCCCAGTCGCGCCCGCAGCGCCGGCCAGCTGGCAGCGAAACCGGGATGCAGCGCGAGCAGGTCCACCCCGTCGGCGGGCACCCACCGCAGGGCAATGCTCTCCAGATCGCTGATGACCGGCTCGAACACCTCGGTGGCCTCGACGACGACGGTCGTGTAGGACCAGAATCCTAGGTCGAATCGCGACGTAAATTTCAAAGTCACGAGGTGGGCCGGGACGCCCGCTTCTTCCCGCGCTTCGCGCAGCGCCGCGTCGAAAGCGGTTTCGTTCTCGTGACGGGCGCCACCGGGTAGTCCCCAGGTATCACCAAAATGGCTCCATACCGCGCGATGCTGCAGCAACACCCCACGGTCGGGATGATGCACGAGCAGACCGGCTGCCCCGAATCGGCCCCAATATTTGCGGCCGTCCGGACTGTAGACCCAGGCGTCGCCGCTGTCTCGATCCACGCCAGGACGAGGCACACCGGCCGCAGCCGGACCAGACACGCTAGAACCGTCAGTCATGCTCTAAGCATGCCCGTCTGCGACCCCAAAAAGAATTCAGGCGGCCGGCGAATTGCCGCTGTCGGTGGATTCTCGGTCCCTAGATCGACATGATGGCGTGCATCGGGGCTGTGCCCAGACGTTCGCGACCGTGCAGATCGGTCAGTTCGAGCACGACGCCGACACCGGAGACGGTGTAGCCGGCCCGTTCGATCAGCCGGCTCGTGGCTGCGATGGTGCCCCCCGTTGCCAACACGTCGTCGAGAATCAAGACGCGGGTACCGGCGGGCAGCTGGCCGACCTCAAGTTCCAGGCGTGCCGAGCCGTACTCGAGGTCATATTCTTCGGTCAGCACAGTGCCGGGCAGTTTGCCGCCCTTGCGCACGGCCAGAACGGATGTCTGCGCTGCGTACCCGACGGCGGCCGCCAGCAGAAAGCCGCGCGCCTCGATGCCGGCCACTGCATCGAACTGGCCGCGGTGCTGGTCGGCCAGGTCATCGACGATCGCGCGGAAGGCGAGGGCATCAGCGAAGACCGGGTTCAGATCGCGGAACACGATGCCGGGCTGGGGAAAATCGGGATAGGAGGCCAGAAGTGCTTCGACGTGGCTGGCGGCAGAGGACGGCGAAGTGGGAGCAGAAAGTTGAGTCACTGATTCATCTTAAGCTGCGTTGCCCGCAGCCGTATGCGGAAGGAACGGCCAGGGTCAGGATTCCGAGCGCTCCGGAGCCAGCTCATCGGCGGGTACCTTCGGAGCGCTCGGCACCGTAGCTATCGCGCTCATCGAATCCAGAAAATGCACGACAGCGATCTGCTGGTCGCCGGTGAGCTCGAGGACGACCCGCATCATCTGCTCGTGGGTGGCAGCAAGCGAGTCGCGCATCTCGTCGTGCGACGACTGCGTGGCGAACAGCCGCTGCGCGCGCCCGTCTGACGGGTTCACCTCGCGGCGAATATGACCGGATGCCGACAATCTCGCGAGAAGTTTTGCCGTGGCCGCCGAGGAGATGTTCAAGAATTCGCTGAGATCCTTCGGGCTGGCGACCCGGTCCTGCCGCTCGCACGCGATGAGATGACGCAGCGCCATCAGATCGGTTTCGTTGACGTTCATCTCGGCCTGCGCACGATGACGCATGGCGGCATCGGCTACCCGAAAGCGACGCACGGCACGCAAGACCTCGATGGCGAAAGAAACACCATGTTTCTCAGGGTCATACCAGTACGACCCCTGTTGCCGGGGGTTACGCTCATCTTGGATCATATGACCATGCTAACGTGAGCAGTCGCTAACCTGGTTAGTTATTCGTGTAATGATCGGGTTGACCTAGGAAGGAGAGCACGTGCACACCGCCAACGCGCTGAATGAACACGAAATTCTGCTGGTTGATGAGCACACGCACGACGGAACAGCACCCCAGCCCAACGGGTCGCCGCCAACACTGCCGGCACGAGTACAGCACGTGGACCGTGTTCATGCTTGACACGGTCCCGGCCGGAGTAGAAATCGAGCTGGCTCGATTCTTCGCTGCCGCACGCCTGCGGGCGAGCGACTACGGCGAGCACTACGTCGCCCTCTGGGATTCCCTGGCCCAGGCCAGCAGTGGCGGCAAGCGCGTGCGCCCCGCCCTGGTCCTGGCGGCGTATGCCGGTTTTGGCGGGCGCGATCAGGGCCTCGTCGCTCCGGTCGCAGTGAGCTTCGAGCTGCTGCACACGGCCTTCCTCATCCATGACGACGTCATCGACCGCGATCTGACCCGCCGCGGGGTGGCCAACATTGCCGGTCGCTTCAGTGACCGCGCGCTCGCCCACGGTGCAGCGGCCGACCAGGCCGGGGTTTGGGCTGCGGCAGCGGCAATTCTCGCGGGCGATCTCGCCCTGAGTGAGGCACACCGCGCGCTGGCGAAACTGCCGGTCGATGTGCCCACCCGGCTGCGCCTGCTCGACCTGCTTGACCGGGCCGTTTTCGTCTCGGCAGCCGGGGAGCTGGCCGACGTCACCAATAGCTCCGCGCGGCATCCGCTCACGGTGGCCGAGGTCATCACCACCCTCGAGAATAAGACCGCCGTGTATTCCTTCGAAGCCCCATTGCAGGCCGGAGCGGTACTGGCCGGGGCCGGGGCCGATGCGATTCGCGTTCTCGGCCGCTACGGACGACTCGTTGGAGTGGCGTTCCAACTGACCGATGACCTGCTCGGCGTCTTCGGCGATCCACTGAAAACCGGCAAGAGCGTGACGGCCGACCTGCGCGAGGGCAAGCAGACCGCCCTGATCGCCCACGCCGGCAGCACCGCCAGCTGGTCGCTGATCGCTCCCTATCTGGGCAAGGTCGACCTGAATGACGACGAAGCGGAACGCGCCAGGGAATACCTGCGCGCGTGCGGGGCGAAGGAAGCGGCCGAAGGCCTGGCCTACGACCACTCCCGACTGGCGGTGGAGGCCCTCGACCCGGCGATCATTCCGGCGGAACTGCGCGCCAGCCTGATTGAACTCGCCGAAGCCGCCGTGAATCGGTCACGCTGATGGGCCCATTTCGGGCCGCGGTTCAAACCGGCAGCACGACCACCAACCTGAACAAGTACGCCGAGACGGCCCGGGCGAGCTCGACGACCGTCATCGGGCACTATTCCACCTCGTTCGGACTGGCCACCCGGCTGCTCGACGCCCGGGTGCGCACGCCGGTGCGCACCATCTATGCGCTCGTGCGCATCGCCGACGAGATTGTGGACGGCGCCGCCGCCGAGGCCGGTGTCTCCGTCGAGGAACAGCGGCACCTGCTCGACGAGCTCGAACTCGAGACCGAGCGGGCGATCGTACGCGGCTACAGCACGAACCTGGTAGTGCACGCCTTTGCCGCAACGGCCCGCCAATCGGGCATCGACTCCAGTCTGATCGCCCCATTCTTTGCGTCGATGCGCCGGGACCTCGACCCGGGACCATTCACCGCCGAGGGCGTCGCCGAGTATATTTACGGCTCGGCCGAGGTGATCGGACTCATGTGCCTGCGCTGCTTTCTGCAGCACTCACCCCGCACCGCCGCCGAAGTCAGTGTGCTCGAAGACGGTGCCCGCCACCTGGGCGCGGCCTTTCAGAAGATCAATTTTCTGCGCGACCTGTCCTGCGATCGTGAAGTGCTCGGCCGCAACTACTTTCCGGGAATCGAGCCGCTGAACCTCAGCGACCCGCAGAAGAATGCGATCCTCGACGACATTGATGCCGACCTCGAAATCGCCAGCGCCGTGCTGCCCCTGCTGCCCGCCAGCTGCCGCCGGGCCGTGGCCGCAGCGCAGGGCCTGTTCACCCGCCTGTCGAATCGACTGCGGTCGACACCGGCCGATCGATTACTGCGCTCCCGCGTTCGGGTGCCGGATGGAGAAAAATTCGTGATTGCTCTGACCGCTACCCTCGGACCCGGCGCGTGGAAGCGATGACCGGCCCAGGAACCACCGGCACCGGACGCACCCGCACGATCGTGATCGGCGGCGGTATCGCCGGCCTCGCGAGTGCAGCCCTGCTCGCCCGCGAGGGCCATGAGGTGACCCTGCTCGAGGCCCGTTCCGAGCTCGGCGGGCGGGCCGGCGTGTGGAACACCGACGGCTTTCGCTTCGACACCGGCCCGTCGTGGTATCTCATGCCGGAGGTATTCGAGCACTTTTACCGCCTGCTCGGCACCTCCGCAGCCGAACAACTCGACCTCTTCAAGCTGGACCCGGGCTATCGGGTGCACTTTGAAGGGGACAAGGCGCCGGTGGATATTCTCGCTGACCGGGCCGCTAACATCCGCTTATTTGAGCAGCTGCAGCCGGGGGCCGGGGCGGCGCTCCGCCGTTATCTCGACTCGGCCGCCGAGACCTACGACCTGGCCGTGCAGCGTTTTCTGTACTCCAGCTACGAATCGTTTCGCCCGTTTTTAGTGCCCGACGTGCTGCGGCGGCTCGGACGGCTGGCCCGTCTGCTGCTGCAACCACTGGACAAGTTCGTGGCCGGCTTTGTCAGCGACCCCCGACTGCGGCAGATCCTCGGCTACCCGGCGGTCTTTCTCGGGTCGGCGCCGAACCTGACACCGTCGATGTACCACCTCATGAGCCATCTCGATCTGGCCGACGGCGTGCTTTACCCGCAGGGCGGTTTCGGAACCCTGATCGACAGCATCTCCGCGCTCGCTCGCGCCGAGGGTGTGCAGCTCGTCACCGGCGCGCGCGTCACCGCGATTCGGGTCAGCGATCAGAAGGCCATCGCCGGGGTGAGCTACCTGGACGCCGAGGACCAGCTGCAGTATCTGCGCGCCGACACGGTAGTGTCGTCGGCTGACCTGCACCACACGGAGACCGAGCTGGTGCCGGCCGAACTGCAAACCTATCCCCAGCGCTGGTGGGACAAGCGCGTCTCGGGCCCCGGGGCCGTGCTAGTCATGCTCGGCGTGACCGGGGAAATCTCCCAGCTGCAGCACCACTCACTGTTCTTCACCACGGACTGGGGCAAGAACTTTGGGCAGATTTTCGGCAAGCGCCCCTCGGTGCCGTCACCGGCCTCGCTCTACGTCTGCATGCCGAGCGCCACGGACACGTCGGTGGCGCCGGCCGGAAGCAGCAACCTGTTCGTACTGGTGCCGGTGCCGCCCGACGTGACCCTTGGCCACGGTGGTGTCAACGGTGCCGGCTCGCGGGCGATCGAGCTGATCGCGGATGCCGCCATCGAGCAGGTCTCCCGCTGGGCCGGCATCCCCGACCTGACCGACCGGATCGTGGTGCGCCGCACCGTCGGTCCGGCCGACTTCGCCGCTGACCTGAACAGTTGGAAGGGCGGCGCCCTCGGCCCCGCGCACACCCTGCGGCAGAGCGCCTTTCTGCGCGGTTCGAACATGTCGAAGAAAATCTCGGGACTCTACTACGCCGGCGGTACCACCATTCCCGGTATTGGACTGCCTATGTGCCTGATCAGCGCCGAGATTTTGCTTAAGCGGATGCGCCACGACACGACCACGGGACCGCTCGCCGAACCGTTGCCCGCACGTCCGACTCAGTCGAACGGGGCTGCCGGAGACCCGGTGGAGTCTGCGCCGCAGCAATCGTGACCTGGCTGTACCTGCTCACCCTGCTGGTCTCGCTCGGCGGCATGGTCGTTCTGGACTGGCGCTTTGGTCTGTTCTTCTGGCACTCGCCGGTTCGAGCCGCGCTCGTGGTCGGCATCGGCGTGCTGTTCTTTCTAACCTGGGACCTGTTCGGAATCGGCCTGGGCATCTTCTACCGCGGGGAAACCACCCTGATGACCGGGCTGCAGCTGGCGCCGGAGCTACCGCTCGAGGAGATCGTCTTTCTCACCTTTCTCTGCTATCTCACCATGAACCTGGTACGGGGGGCCCAGCTCGTGCTGCACCGGCAAACCCGAGCATGACTTATCTCATCCTGAATGCGATCTTTCTGGCCGTGGCCGCCGCGATTGCCACGATGGCGCTCGCGCGCCAGTTGATTTCCCGCCGATTCGTGGTGTCCGTCACGCTGGCCCTCGCATTGACCCTGCTACTCACGGCCGTTTTCGATAACCTGATGATCGGGGCTGGACTGTTCAGCTACGACCCGGCGCATATTTCGGGTCTGTTCGTCGGTCTCGCTCCGATCGAAGATTTTGCCTACCCACTCGCCGCCGCTATTCTGCTGCCTGCACTGTGGGTTCTCCTGGGCCGTACCAAGATAGGACGAACGGATGACTGAGCAGCTCGGCACTGTGTCTTGGAAGACCCGCCAGGTGGTGCTGTCGTCCCGGCCGCTTAGCTGGATCAATACGGCTTTTCCCTTTGCCGCGGCCTACGTCGTGACCACCGGACGCATCGATGCACTGCTGATCGTTGGCACCCTGTTCTTTCTCATTCCGTACAACCTGCTGATGTACGGCATCAACGATGTCTTCGACTACGAGTCCGATCTGCGCAATCCTCGGAAGGGCGGCGCGGAGGGGGCTCTGCTGCATCCCGCTCTGCACCACCTGGTGATCGGCGCCGGCGTCGCGAACGTGGGGATCGTGGGGGCGGCGATGCTGGTGCTGGCGGGGGCGAAGCATCCGTTGTCCTGGGTCGTCCTGGCCGGGAGCCTGTTCGCCGTCGTCGCCTACTCGGTGCGCGGACTGCGGTTCAAGGAACGCCCCATTCTGGACTCAATCACCTCGAGCACGCACTTCGTCAGCCCGGCCGTCTACGGCCTCGTCGTGGCCGGCGCCACGATCACCCCTGGACTGCTGGCCCTGCTCGCGGCGTTTTTTCTATGGGGCATGGCCAGCCATGCCTTCGGCGCCGTGCAGGACGTTGAACCCGATCGCCACGCCGGAATCGCGTCGATCGCGACGGCGCTCGGCGCCTGGCCGACGGTGCGCCTCGCGATCACCTTCTGGGCCCTGGCCGGCCTGCTCATGCTGTTCACACCGTGGCCCGGGCCGCTGGCCGCTCTGCTTGTCGTGCCGTATATTCTCGCGGTTCGGCCGTTTTGGACGGTCAGCGATGCCGATTCGGGCCGCGCAAACCGGGGCTGGAAGCGCTTTCTCCGGCTCAATTTTTTGAGCGGATTTCTCGTGACCCTGCTGCTGCTCTACTCCATCCGTCTGGCAGCGTGACGCAGGCCGAGGCCAGCTAGAGTCGTGTGATGGAGCTTACTTCTGCCCGGGTCGACAGCTGGAGCTGGGGCGTTCGCCTGTTCAAGACACGGTCCATGGCCACGACCGCCTGCCGCGCTGGTCACGTCAAGGTCAACGGTGACAAAGCCAAGGCCGCGCAGGCGCTGCATATCGGCGACGAGGTACGCGTGCGCACGGCCGGATTCGACCGGGTGCTGATCGTGTCACGCCTTGTGGTCAAGCGGGTCGGGGCCTCGCTCGCCGCCGAGTGTTACGTCGACCACACTCCCCCACCGCCGCCGCGCGAGGAGGTCGCGCTGGTGCCGATGCGAGATCGAGGTGCCGGGCGGCCGACCAAGCGCGAGCGCCGGGAAATCGACGAGCTGCGCGGGCACATCACCGAGTAACCCGCAGGGGCGACGGCTATGGCTGCGCGGGCGGCTGGGCTGCCACGGGTGTTGCGGCCGCTGCTGGCACGGCCTGGGATTGCGGCGGCTTGGGCCGCGCCTCGGCCTGGGACTGATGTGACTGCGCCGATTGCAGGGCAGCGAGCATGCCGAGCGACCGTTTAATGCGGTCCTCGGCGTTCTCGTCGACGTGGCTCGCCGCCATGTTGGCCTCGATGACCGCACGCAGCACCTCGTCGCGCTGAATCTTCACCCCGCGCGGAGCGTCGATTCCGATGCGCACGCTGTCTCCGCGCGCGTCGAGCACGGTGACGACGATGTCGTCACCGATGAGGATTTTCTCCCCGGGTTTGCGTGTCAGGACCAGCATTGTTCCAGCCTATCCTTTAGGCCTGCCCCGGACGTGCCGCCCGTCGCCCACTCGGCGGCGCGGCTACACGGCCGTCCATCCATTCCACCGGAAGCCCGAACGATTCAACGGAGGTCGGTGAGGTCGTGAAGTGTCGGCCGATGGCCGCGACCGCGTCGATCGGAACGACCTCGTTGACCATGTTCACCCACCGCGTGCTGTCCTCGCTCTTGCGCCCGGCATCCACGACAACCCAGATCTGATCGGCGCCGATCGCCTCGAGGTCGGCCGCACGGGCCTCCGCGTCGGAGGCCGGGTCGATGCCGAAGGCGATAAAGGCGCTGCAGCCCTTTTCGACCCCGCGGGCACGGGCCGCGCGGGCGCTGCGCCGGTCATCCACTCGATCGGGACCGACGACGGTACCGCTGGTGAACACGTCACCACCCCCGGCGAGCCGCTGCATCAGTCGCGCAATGGTTACCGGGTCCTCGCCAAGACCAAGAATCAGTACGAGGTCTCCCGGCCGGGTGAGCGGCGCGGGAACCGCGAGGGTGCTGACCCGGCTGGGGCCGGGCGTTGACGGGGCCCCGCCGCCCTCGTACCCGGCACCGGCCGGCAGCCCTGACGGCAGCGTCGTCGCAAACGTCAGCTCGTCCATGAGTGCCGCGAAGCCGTCCGAAGCCGTTGACAGCTGCGGAGCGGTGCGGGCGATTTCGTATTCGGCATCGTCGGCATCGTCGAGCAGCGCGGCGATTCCGAGGCGTTTGTTCAGGTCGAGCCCGGAATGGGCCGAGCGTCGTTGCGACTCCGGCGCAGGCACCTCGACGGTGACTTCATAGTGTTGGCGCGCGAAGAAGCCGCGGATGCCGCCGACGGTGACCCGTTCGGCCGCGATAATGACCGCGTGCCGACCGTGCACGAGCAGGACCCGCTCCTGCACCTCGCGCATGGTCGGTCCCTTAAGCAGAAATCGAGTCGGTTCCACGAACCACACCTACCGTCTCAATGGTGACGTTCGCGGAGGTGACTTCCTGGTAGGACAGCACCGGAAGTCCGCCGGTCTGGGTCGAGACCAGTCGGCGGATGGCCGGGCGCAGTGCCGGAGCACAGACCAGCACGGCCGACAGCCCACTCGCTTCAACCGTGGCGACCGAGGCTCGCACCGAGGAGAGCACAGCTTCGATTCGAGCCGGGTCCATCAGAATCTGGGTTCCCTGATCGGAGGGACGCATCCCCTCGAGCATGCTCTGCTCCAGGGCCGGCTCGATCATGATCACACGCAGTACGGAGCCATCGAGGTACTGCGCGGTCAGCGCCGGTCCGAGAGCCATACGCGCCGCCTCGATCAAACCTTCCGGGTCATTTGAAGTTTTCGCGCGCAGGGACAGGGCCTCGTAGATGCGGGGCAGGTCGTTGATCGGGATCTGCTCGATCAGCAGTCCCTGGAGCACCCGCTGCACCTCGGCGAGGGACAGCAGGCCGGGAATCAGATCGTCGACCGATGAGGGGTTGACCTGCTTGACGCCGTCGGTGAGTACCCGCACATCTTCGCGGGTGAGCAGCCGGGCCGCGTTGATCGTGATGATCGAGGACAGATGGGTCACCACGACGGACACCCGGTCGATCACGGTGGCGCCGGTCATCTCGGCGCTGTGCCGCATCTCGCTCGGAACCCATTTGCCGGCCAGTCCAAAGACGGGCTCCACGGTTTCTGTGCCGGGCAGGGTGTCGAGAAAGTCACCGAGCGCGAGTACCTTGCCGGCCGGGGCGATTCCGCGGCCGTATTCGACGCCGGCGATGCGAATGACATAGGTCGACGACGGCAGGTCGACACTGTCCCTGGTGCGCACCGGCGGCACGACGACGCCGAGATCCATGGCGATTTTGCGCCGTAGTCCGCGCACCCGGGCGAGCAGGTCGTCCGAGGCGCCCGAGACAATATCGACGAGGTCGGGGGCGAGCATGATCTCCAGCGCGTGCACCCGCATCTGCTCGATCAGGTCCTCGGTCGTGTCGGTCTTGGCTACGCTCTTCTCGGCCGCTTCACTCGCGGCGGCGGTGGCGACGGTACTCGCCTCACGAACCTTCAGTCGTTGCGCCACCACGATGAGGGTTCCACCGACGATCAGGAACGGCAGCACCGGCATGCCGGGAATGATGGCCATCAGAATGGCAGCGCCGCCGGCGATGACCAGGGCCACGCGCGACTGCGTCAGCTGAGCGGATGCCGTCGACCCGATGTCGGTCTCCGCATTGGACCGGGTCACGATCATACCTGTGGAGACGGCCATCAGGAGTGCGGGAATTTGGGTGACCAGGCCGTCACCGATGGTGAGCAACGCGTAGGTGTTCAACGCGTCGCCGATTTCCATGCCACGCTGCAACATGCCGATGGCGATGCCACCGACCAGGTTGATGATGATGATGATGAGGCCGGCGATGGCGTCACCCTTGACGAACTTCGACGCACCGTCCATGGCGCCGTAGAAGTCGGCTTCGGCGGAGACCTCGGCGCGGCGGGCCTTGGCCTCGGCGTCGGTGATCAGGCCGGCACTGAGGTCGGCGTCGATCGCCATCTGCTTGCCGGGCATGGCATCGAGAGTGAATCGGGCGCCCACCTCGGCCACGCGCTCGGCACCCTTGGTAACCACGACGAACTGGATGACCACGAGGATGAGAAAGATAACCGAGCCGATGATGATCGAGCCGCCAACGGCGACGTGACCGAAGGCCTCGATAACCTGCCCGGCGTAGCCGTCGCCGAGCACCAGACGAGTGGATGCGACGTTGAGACCGAGTCGAAACAAGGTCGCCACCAGCAACAGCGATGGGAAGACAGAGAATTCCAGGGGCTTCTTGACGAACATGGTCGTGAGCAGGGTGACCAGGCCGAGCATGATGTTGACGATGATCAGTATGTCGAGCAGGACCGCCGGAATGGGGACGACCAGCAGCAAAATGATGCCGACAACGCCGACCGGAACGGCGAGCTTTGCGAGGTTCTTATTCACGTCAACGGCCTCCGGCTGTCTGGGTCTGGGTGGTCTGGGTTTGCGTGGTCTGGGTTTGCGTGGTCTGGGTTTGCGTGGTCTGGGTTTGCGTGGTCTGGGTTTGCGTGGTCTGGGTTTGGCTTGAGGGCATCGGGCGGGCGCCGCCGAACGGCGAGGACATGGTGTGCACGCCGGCCCCGGTACTGCCGCGGGCTTTCAGGGCCAGCACGAAGGCGAGGACCCGGGCCACGGCGTTGTACATATCGGCGGGAATCTCCTCGCCGATCTCGCAGGCCGCGTGCAGGGCTCGGGCCAGGGGGATGTCCTGCACGATCGGCACCCGGTCGGTGTCGGCCTGCTCACGAATGCGGGCGGCCACGTGGCCGAGTCCCTTGGCGATGACCCGCGGCGCTGACCGGCCCGGTTCGTACTTGAGCGCGACGGCGACGTGAGTCGGGTTGACCAACACGACATCGGCATCCGCTACCGCAGAAATCATGCGGTTGCGGCTCATCATGATCTGACGAGACCGGCGCTGGGATTTGATCAGCGGGTCACCCTCGGCGGCTTTGTTCTCATCCTTGACCTCTTTCTTGGACATGCGGGTTTTCTTGCGGTTGCGCCGCATGACCACGAAGACGTCGGCGGCGGCGAGCACGAGACCGGCCACGACGGCGGCCTGCAGGAGTGCTGCCGCGCCGCCCGTCGCCGCGATCATAAGCTCCGACACGGGGAGTCCGCCCGCAGTCATCAGCACCGGCATGAGGCCCTGAATGACCATGTACAGCACGAAGCCAACGACGGCGGTCTTGGCGAGAACCTTAACGCCTTCCCACAGTGCCTGGCCGCCGAACACCCGCTTCATGCCGGTGATGACGTTGAACTGCTCGTATTTTCCCGTGAACTTCTTAAAGTGGATGCCGCCCTGCAGCGCCGCTCCGCCGAGCACGACCACCAGGACCACGACGAAGAACGGGGTCAGCACCTCGGCCATCGAGACCAGCCCGTTACCGAGCGCCTGCACCGCAACATCGGTGTCTGGGCTGGCGGCGAGGGTACCGATCATGAACATCTGGCCGGTGCCCGCGGCCGCGCCCCGCTCGATCGTGGTGGGCAGCATGAGGGCGGCCGCGCCGACGCCGAGCCAGGCCGTGATGTCCTGGGATTTGGAGAGCTGACCCTTCTCACGCACCTCCTTCATGCGCTTCGGGGTGGCTAGTTCGGTCTTTTCGCCGGAATCCTCAGCCATTTATTGCACCCCCATAAGTGCATCGAGCGCCTCGCCGGTGAGCGAGGACACGATCTGCGGGAGGGCGACGAATACGGTCGCCGCGAGGGTGAGGGTGATGAGAATTTTGAGGGGAAAACCGAGGGCGAAGGCGTTGAGGGCCGGGGCGACGCGCGTGAGCAGGCCGAGGCCGGCATCCGCGAGAAAAAGCACGACGAGCAGCGGGCCGGCGATCTGCACGGACGCGAGGAACATTTGGGTGACGGCGGCGATGAGCGCCTGCGCGGGGTCAGCGAAGTCGATGCCGCCGCCGAGCGGAATGGCGGTGAAGCTGCGGGCGAGGCCGCCGATAATGAGCTGGTAGGCGCCGGAGGCGAACATGAGGGCGAGGGCGGTCATCTGGAACAGCCGGGTGAACTGGGCGCCGTTGACCATGGACTGTGGGTCGAAGCCCTGCGCCATCTGGAATCCGCTGAACATGTCGATCAGGCCACCGGCGGACTGCACGGCGGCGAAGATGAGGTAGACCAGAAAACCGAGCAGCGCGCCGACTACGATTTCGAGCACGAGGGCGCCCATGAAGCCCGCCGTGTTTTGCGACACGTAGCCATCGGCGACGCGCGGCGACATGGCCAGGGCGAACGCGACCGCGAGCATCCCTTTAATACGCAGCGGAATGGCGTTGTAGGAGAACGGCGGCGCGATGACGATGAACGCCACCATGCGCACACCGGACAGCATGACCGCTTCGATCCAGGCGTAGTTGAGAACGAATTCCACTCAGCCACCGCCGAGGAGGGAGGGGATCTTCTCGAACATCTGGTTGGTGAAGGCCACGGACTCGGAAATCATCCAGTGCCCGCAGATCAGCAGCGCGAAGGAGACGGCAATGGCCTTGGGCACGAAGGAGAGGGTGACTTCCTGAATCTGGGTGATCGACTGCAGCAGCGAGATGGCAAAGCCGACGACGAGGGCCGTGATGAGCATCGGCGCCGAGAGCTTGGCGGCGAGAATGAGGGCCTGCAGGCCAATATCGAGAACCGCGTTGGTATTCATGTGACCATCTGGTAACTGCCGATGAGCGAGGTGATGATGAGTCCCCAACCGTCGACGAGAATGAACAGCAAAATTTTGAAGGGCAGCGAGATCATGACCGGCGGGAGCATCATCATGCCCATGGACATGAGAGCGGCCGAGACCACGATGTCGATGACCAGGAACGGGATGAAGATGACGAAGCCGATAATGAAGGCGGCGCGCAGCTCGGAGATCATGAACGCCGGAATGAGCGTCAACAGCGTCACATCGTCGGGGCTGTTCGGGTTCGGCTGGTCGGCCGCCCGGGTCATCAGCGCGAGGTCTTCACCGCGGGTGTTGGCCATCATGAATTGCCGCAGCGGCTCGGAGCCGAGGTTGAGGGCGTCGGTGAAGGTCATGGTGCCGTCGAGGTAGGGCTGCAGAGCGACACTGTTGATGTCGGTGAGCACCGGCGACATGATGAACAGCGACAGGAACAGGGCCAGTCCGGCGAGCACCTGGTTCGGCGGAATCGATGGCAGGGCCAGCGCGTTGCGGGTCATCGCGAGCACGACGAATATCTTGGTGAAACTCGTCATCATGAGCAGCAACGCCGGGGCCACCGAGAGCAACGTGATTCCGAGGAGCGTGACGATGGCCGAAGACGGCGCGCCGTTCGGACCGTTGATGTCGACGCTCAGGCCGCCACCGCCGCTGTCGTCGGGGTTGGTCGGGTCGGTGGGCTCGGTCGGATCGGTCGGTGCGGTCGGGTCGACCGTCACGGCGTGGGAGGCGTGAGCGCCCAGCCAGAGGAAGGCGGCCGTGAGCACGATCACGAAGAGAATCAGGATGCCGACGCGCGCGACGTTGCCGCGGTTGGTCGACCGAGGGAGTACGGTGCTCACCGGCCGTTCCGAAGGGCGGCGGCAGTCTGGGACCAGGTGGCCGGGGACAGGATCGAGCCGGCCAGGCGGGAGGGCGGTGTAGTTTTCGGTGCCGGCGGGCCCTTGCGGCGCGGGCGGAATGCGAGGGTCGGCGCGAGGGTGTCGTCCGACGCGGCCGAGTCGAGGGATCGGGCGAAAATGGCGGCGGAGGCTTGGGCTGGTGACTGGGCTGGGACGGTGGTGGTGTCGGTGAGTGTAGCGACGGCATCCGCTTCACCGGCATCGTCGATGGAGGCCGGGCTGCCGTGCAGCACGCTGACGGCGTGCTCGGTGACGCCGAGAATGAGTCGCTGACCGTCAACGTCGACGACAACAACGGATGCCTTCTGGCCTACGTTGGCGCGGCCGACCACGGTGACGAGGTTTGCGGAGAGCTTGACCCGACCACCCTTGACCAGGCGGCGCTGCAGGTACCAGAGCAACCCGAACACCACGCCGAGCGAGAGGACGACCCGCAGGGCGACGATGAGGGTATCCATGTATTAGAGGCCTTCGACGACGTCGAGAATCTGGGTGATGCGTACGGCGTAGTCCTGGTCGACGACGACGATTTCGCCGTGGGCGATGAGACGCCCATTGAGCAGAATGTCGGCGGGCGCGCCGGCGGAACGGTCGAGTTCGATGACGGCGCCGGGTTCGAGCGAGAGCACGTCGCGAACGGCCATGCGAGTGCGGCCGATCTCCACGGTCAGGGTCATTTCGACGTTGTTGATGCGACCGAGGTTGCCGAGAACCGCCTTATTGATCGTGGCCGATCCCCCGCCGATGGTGCCATTGGAGCGCAGACGAATCGCGAACCAGCCGGTCACGACGCCGCCGGCGCTGAGCTCGAACACCTGGGTGTCGTCGGCGAGAAAGAGGGTAGACGCGTCTTCGACGCGGGAATCGCCGAGCACACCGATGCCGAGCACGCTCGCCGCACTTTCCAGAGCGGGCCGCAGCACGTCCTGGCTGGAGACGAGTGACGGGGCTGCGCCGGACGCGGCGTCGAGCGAGGACGCATCCATGAGCACGACGGCCAAATCGGCGGAGCTGGACCCGACGAAGGAGGCAACCACGCTGGAGCCGAACCGGGCGGTCAGTGCTGCGCTGCCACTGTGCGCGGTGGCGTGCAGGGGCACGGCCGTGGGAAGAACGCGCAGGAGTGCGTCGACGGCGGCTTCGGAGACTGACTGATTGGAGATCATGGGGTGCTTTCTTCGGTGTCGATGACGATGCAGGCGAGGCGGGAGCCGTTGGCTCCGACGGCAGCCCGGGCCAGGGCCTGGTCTCCGACGGCGAGATCAAGCGGGCGATGCTTGGGGTGCGGGATGGGGAGCACGTCGCCGACCATGAGGGAGAGAATTCTGCTGGGCAACACTCGGGCCGGGGTCAGCCGCAGTGCCACATCGACCGGAACGGCAGCGAGCTGTGCCTGCAGGTATTCGGCCGAGTTCGTGGTGATGCGCATGGGGTTGGCCTCCCCAAGCTGCGGCATGAGTGCCGCGGCGGGGATGGCTAGTGTCGCGGTCGTCGTGTTGCGTTCGATGCGAATCGAGAAGGTCGCGACAATCATCAGGTCGGCCGGGGCCGCAGCCTGGGCGAACTGCGAGTTGTACTGGATGCCATCGACGGCGAAATCGTTGACCAGCAGCGGGCCGAACGAGTAGCGCAGGTCTTCGAGCGCCTCGGTCATCATCTGTCGCATGAGTGCGAGTTCGATCGGGGTGAAGTTGCGCCCGGCCGGAATCACCTGAGAACCGTTGCCGCCGAGCATGTGGTTCACCCAGGTCAGTCCGGTCACCGTCGGCAGCTGTATGACCGACTTGGCCTCCAGAGCGGAGATCGTGCAGAGCACCATGGCCGTCTTGGGCGGGAGCGATCCGGCATATTCGTCGTAGGTCTGCATCAGCACCTGATCACAGGTGATCGTGCAGAGCGCACGAACCCGCGCGGTGATCTGAGTGCCCCACTGGCGGGCAAATGTCTCGAAGGCGAGTTCAAGGACGCGAGCATGATCGCGCGCCAATGTCGTCGGCCGGCGGAAGTCATACAACTCCACCGACTTCACCGCCTTAATGGGCGCACCTGTTTGAATCTGTTCCTGGACCGTCACGTTTGCACTATCGGCCGTGCGGGCCAAAATGTTAGAAGTTGAGCAAAAATCACTTAACGGATGCCTAATGCCCTGATGTGGCAGGAGCGCTGTCTTCCGTTTCGCCGGCATCCGTCGAGGTTTCGCTGGTGTCCTGCGACAACGTGCCATCGACGGCCGCGGGAATCAGGTCTCGCACACTATCGGGCAGGGTGGAAAGCAGCACAATATCGACGCGCCGGTTCTGGGCCATCTCCGACAGGCTGCTTCCCTCGGACACCGGCCGGGCCGACCCGTAGCCGACGGCGCCGATGAGGGTGGGATTGACGCCACCCTGCTCCACCAGGCGCCGCAGCACCTGGGTTGCCCGCCCGGAGGAGAGCTCCCAGTCGGTGGCGAAGGTCGCCGACTGTCCGTGCTTGTCAGCATGGCCTTCGACGGATATCTGCAACGCGGAGTGGACGATGGCCGGTGCGGCAGCATCCAGCACGGCTACGGCAACGGCGCTGAGCGCGGTGCTGTCCGGGGCGAAGAAGGAGTCCGTACCGACCAACCCCATGGTCAGCCCACGCTCGTCGATGAAGAATTCCACCCGCTCGGCCATACCGGCGGCCGACAGGTTGGCATTGATGCTCTCTTCGATCGCGTTCAGTTTGACCACTTCGGCCACGGCCTGTTCGGCATCGGTGAGGGTCTCGTCGATGAACCCCTCGGCCACGTCATCGACCATTTCGGCGGGAACGACGACGCCTTCAGCGGTGTCGATGCTGCCGACCTCGACGGTGCCGAAACCGGTGGCCAGGGAATTAGCCAGTTTTTCGTACTTGCTCTGGTCGACCGTTGACATGGAGAACAGCACGATGAACATACACATCAGCACGGTGACCATGTCCATGTACGAGGCCATCCAGCGTTCGTCGAAGTGCTCCGGCTCGTCGTCTGGACCCTCCTTGCGCTTACGTCTCCGCGCACTCATGCTGCTTCGGCGGTGTCTTCAGCCGTGGCCTTCTTGCCCTTGGACTTCGTTTTGACCTTGCCGGTGAGCGCCTCACCCGCTACTTTCGCCTTCGCCTCACCCTTGGGCAGGTCCTCGAGTGGAACCATGGCACGCAGGCGTTCGCCGAGCAGACGCGGCTGACTGCCGGCCTGCACGGCGAGGACACCCTCCATCAGGAGCGTGAGCCGGTCGATTTCGATGTCGGACAGGCGGCGCAACCGCGCACCGATAGGAAGCCAGAGAAAGTTGGCCGAGAGCAGTCCCCACAGGGTGGCGATGAACGCTGCGGCGATCATCGGACCGAGCGTATCCGGTGTGTCCAGGTTCTCCAGCACGTGGGTCAACGATACGACGGTGCCGATGATGCCGACGGTCGGGGCGTAGCCGCCGAGGCTCGTGAAGAACTTCGAGGCGTTCCGACCCGATCTGGCCTTGGTGGCGATTTCGTCCTCGAGCAGCATGCGCAGTTCGTCACCGTCTGTACCGTCGGCGATGTTCTGCAGGGCGCCGCGCAGGAACGGGTCGGAAACGTTGTCGGCTTCCTGCTCGAGCGCCAACAGGCCGGATTTGCGCGCAGTCTCGGCGATGCCGACGACCTGGTCGATGACCTGCACCGGCGGTGTGGTCTTGCCGCGAAACGCTCCGGGGAGCGCCTTGAACGCGGTGATGGTGTCGCGCACAGTTCCGCCGGCGATCCCCACGGCGATGGTCGCTCCGAACACGAGGATCATCGGCGCCGGAAGCAGAAGGGACGACACATAGCTGCCCTCGATGGTGAGCATGGCGTACAGGGCGCCGAAGGCGACCACAATGCCAATGATTGTTGCGGGATCCACTAGATGGCCCGTGGTCCCCGCGGCAGGTCACTGGCCGTCGGGTCATAGGCGAGGGCGATGACGTGAGCCCGATAGTTCGCGATTTTTTCGATGACTTCGTCCATGGACTCGGTCACGATGAAGTTGGCGCCATCGACCATGACGAGCGTCGTGTCCGGGTTGGCGTGGATGCGTTCGATCAGGTCGGGATTGATCGCAAAGTGGCTCTCATTCAGCCGCGTGAGTACGATCATGAGCTCTTCCCTGGTTTCTGACACCCCCAGTCGAGGTATCAACCGCTACTGTCGGTCATTGCGCTGCTGGCGTTAGATTGCTTAGGTGCCCGTGTCCAGCAGCATCCGTTCAGCGGACAACTTCGGTGGGTGCGCGCCCCCGATCACCCACCGAAGTCGTCTACTGAACGGGCCGGGGAGACCCGAGCCACCCGCGACGTTGCAGGTTGCGGGCGATCCGCGCCACGAGCGCAGCCTCGTGTCGCAGGTCCTCGGCGTTGACCCGGGTGACGTGCAGTCCCTCGGACTCCAGGTCGGCGGTGCGGGTGAGATCTCGGCGCCACTGCAGCTGGTCGGTTCGGTGCTGGTCGCCCTCATACTCGAGGAGCTCGCCGTAGTCCTTGAAGTACAGGTCCGCGCGCGCCAGGAACCGTCCGGAGGCGGAGAAGACGTTCTCATTGACGAGTGGGCGCGGCAGACCGTTCGTCACCACGACGACCCGCAGCTCAGACTCCGGCGAGGATTCGGCGCGGTCGCTCAGCAGCAGGAGAGCCTTGTGCAGGAGCAGCTTTCCGCGCCGATGGCCATCGACGGCGCGGACGAGCTCGTCGAAGGTGGCCAGGGGCGATTCCCAGTGGATCAGAAAGTCGCCCACCGCGACCAGCTGGCGCAGGTTCAGGGTGTCAGCGAGATCGCACCAAGTGCGTGCCGGGCTCGTGATGCTGAGGCCGAACCAGTCGATCAGGTCGGTGTCGTGCACGGCCAAGGAGTGTCCGGTGACCCCATTCAGCCGCAGGGCGCGGCCGGGCAGGGGAACACCCACGTGCAGGGAGGTGGAAACGCCGGAGCGATGGAGCGGGAGCGGTGCACCCAGCAGCAGGGCTGCCGTGTCGTGACTGAAGAAGCTGCCCACCGGCATACGTGTGGCGAGGGCGGAGCACCGGGTGCGCACGCTCAGCGAAACGGATGCCGGTGTGCGCACGCCCCAGAATGGGCGGGCCAGGTCGCTGGCGCGCATACGCCCGGTGGAGAGCCCGTTTTCCGTGCCGCGAGCCACGGTAAAGGGGTGGGTTTGCAGGTGCGGCGGGAGGTTGCGGCGTTCGGTCACGACAAGAGGATGACGCATCCCGTGCTCGCCCGTTGAGGTTATGCACAGGCCTGGGCTGAGTGGACAACTTTGTGGGGTGTGGGCGGTCCGGGACCGCCCGAAGTTGTCCACTGAGGACGCGGCGGCGACCGCCTGGGCGCCCTGGGTCCCAGGGCCCACAGGTGAGTGGACAAGATTGTGGGGTGCGAGCGGGCCAGGACCCCACGAAGTTGTCCACTGAGACTGAGGGCAGGGAAAGGAAGGGGGCACCCGTCGGAATTGGGAGGGTGCCCCTTTGGGCCGCCGGAGGCGGGGTTAGCGCTTCAGGTTGGTGAGCTCCTGCAGGACCTCGTCGGAGGTGGTGATGATGCGGGCGTTGGCCTGGAAGCCACGCTGCGCGACGATGAGGTTGGTGAACTCCTGCGACAGGTCGACGTTCGACATTTCGAGGGCGCCGCTGGAGAGCGAGCCGAGTCCAACGGTGCCGGCGGTACCGATGGTCGGGTCTCCCGAGTTGAACGTGGCGCGGTAGGCCGAGCCGCCGGCCTTCTCCAGTCCGCCCGGGTTGACGAAGTTTGCGAGGGCGATACGACCGATGGCGAGCTGCTCACCGTTGCTGAACAGCCCGACCAGTGTTCCGTCGGCACTGAGCGTGTAAGAGTTCAGCGTTCCGGCGGCCTTGCCGTTGGTCGCGGTGCCGGTGACGGTGGTGAGGTTGGCGTAGCCTTCAAGGCCGCTCAGATCGATGTCGATATCGGTCGAAAGCGGTCCGCCAGTGGCGATGAAGCCACCGCTACCGTCTGCAGCGAGGCTGACGGAGCCACCTGTCGCAGCATTGGTGACGTTCCAGCCATCCGTTGGATAAGACGAGGCGCCGAGTGAGCGGGTAAACGTGAGTGTCACGGTACTGGAAGCACCGAGGTCGTCGAACACCGTGAAGTCGCGAACGAGCGGAGCATCGCCCTCGACAGTATCCGACGGCAGGTTACCCGTGAACGTCGCAGTGGTCGTGGGGGTCGCACCGATGATCGCACCGACCGGCAGCGTGATATTGCTCGTCGGGCCGCCGTCGGCGACAACGCCGTTGTTCGCGCCCCAACCCTGCACGATGGAACCGTCGGGCGTGACCAGGCGGCCGGCGGAGTCGAAGTCGAACGAGCCGGCGCGGGTGTAAAGAGTTTCGCCGCCCATCTTGGTGATGAACAGTCCGTCGCCGGAGATCAGCAGATCGGTGGACTTGCCGGTGGCCTGCGAGGAGCCCTGAGAGAAGTTGGTGGAGATGCCCGCAACCTGCACGCCGAGCCCGATCTGGGCCGGGTTGGTGCCACCGACCTCGCCCTGCGGAGCGCCAGCGCCGGAGGTCAGCTGCGAGAGCGTGTCCTGAAACTGCGCGGCCGAGGCCTTGAAGCCGGTGGTGTTGACGTTGGCGATGTTGTTGCCGGTGACGTCGAGCATGGCCTGGTGCGAGCGAAGACCAGAGATGCCGGAGTAAAGAGAACGAAGCATGAGAATGTGCCTTTCAAAAAAGCGAACGGGGATAAAAAAGTGGGGGTGGAGAGAAGTTAGGAGGAGGAAGCGGCCGTGGTGACCCCGGAGACAGCGTCGAGGGCGATCGACTTGCCGCCGATCGTGACCTGCGGAACCGCGTCCTTGAACGAGACCGAGGAAGCGATTCCAGTAGTCTCGGTGCCGTCACCCATTGTGTAGGTGACGGTTTGGCCGACGAGCGCGGCGGCGGATGAGCGCATCTGCAGCGAGAAGCTCTCCTGGCTGGCCGTGGCCATCTCGGTGATTTTCTCCATCATCGCCAGCTGGGTGGTCTGGGCGATCATCTGGTTGGTGTCCATCGGCGAGGAGGGGTCCTGGTTCTGCAGCTGGGTGACCAGCAGATTCATGAACACCTCCGAGTCCATCGACTGGCTCGGCGTGCGGGTGGTCGCGCCGGAGTACAACCCGGCGGCCCCGGCGGCAGCTACTGCGTCTACTGGCATGGTTGGTCTCTCTTTCTAAGCCATTACGTCGATGGTCGACGCGGATCCGAATGTGACGGGGCGAAGCGGTTGCTCGCCGTTAGGAGTGTCGGGCTCGCGCTCCAGCAGGTTTCTGGGCGATTGCTCGGGCCGGGGCTGCTTGGTGCCCGGCGAGTCTCCGGCCAGATCCCCCGCCTGGTTCTGCGACGAGAGATCGAGTTGCGCACTCAGTCCCCCGCCGGCCAGGTCGCGGCGCAAGTCGGGCATGATGGCGCGCAGTGCTTCGCGGGCCAGATCGGTGGGAGCGAACAGCTCCACCCGAATACTGTCGGGCGATACGTGAGCACGCACGGTGACCGGGCCGAGGTTGTCGGGGTTCACGGTGATGGTCAGCGTGTGCTGGCCGGGTGCCACATTGGCCAGCGAGAACAGTGGCCTGGCGATCTGCGCGGCCAAAGGCACCGGCACAGCGGATGCGACGGGCGCGGGTGCCGCGACCGGCGTCAGGCTGGCCGCGGGTACGGTCGGCGCGGCGAGGCCGGGTGTCGGGGACGGAGCTGGGGCATCCGTTGTGACGATGCGCACGGCGCCGAGCTTCGGGCCGCGACCGGCTTCGTTTGCTACGGCGGTCAGGAACGTGGCTGCCGCGGCCACGGCGGTCGGTGCAGCAGAGGTCGGTGCGCCGGCGGTCGGTGCGGCGTTCGGTGCCTGCGCTCCGGCCGACCCTGCGGGCGCGCCCGATGCGGTCGGCGCGATGACGACGGCGGCGGCGCTGCCCGAGGATGCCGTGGCGCCGGTGCCGACGGCGGACGCCGGTGCCGGGGTCGCGGCCGTTCGGGCGGTGGCTCCGGTCGAGGCGGCGGAGGCCGCCGGTGCGGCCACTGCACCGGCCAGGCTCGAAGCGGCCATGACGGCGGCTGAACCGGTGGTCGTGCCCATCGAAGCGGTGTCGGCGTCAAGAACGTCAGCGTCCGCGGTACCGGCAGAGGCTTCCGCGGCGGGTTCTGCGGTGAGTTCGGCAGTGAGTTCTACAGTGTCCGCCGACACACCGAAGGTGCGGGCATCGCCGGGCGCGCCGGCGGCGGGCTCGCCTGTTTCCAGGCCCGACGCGTTCGGAGCGACAGTGCCGAGGTGCGGCGGCGTTGTGCCAGCGGCGGCGGAGTCGCCGGACTGTGCAGCTGCTGTCGGCTCGGTCGAGCTCGCATCCTGCCCGGTCGACGACTGTTCGTCGTTTCCGGTTCGGGCACCGGCACGGTCAGCAGCGGAGTCGGCAGCTACCGAGTCGGTGGCCGCTGAAGCGTTGACCGCTGAAGCGTTGACCGCTGAAGCGTTGACCGACGACGTGGTGGAGCCTGCTGACGACGAATCGCTCGCACGATCCGCGGCACGGGCAGCAGCGCTGTCCGCCGCACGGTCGGCGGTGCGAGCGGCAGCGCTGTCGGTAACACGATCGGCCGAACGATCGGCCGAACGGTCAGCAGCACGATCGGCACGATCCTGCAGCGCGGCCGGGCGGTCGCCCGACATCGAACGGCGTTCCCGGTAGGCTGCGGCCTGGTCCGCGGCGCGCGCGTGGTCGTCGGCGCGAGCCTCGTGGGCGGAACGGGAGCGGTCGGCATCCGCTGTGGCTGAGCGGCGAGCGGTCGCAAGGTCGGCGACGGAATCGGCCATAGCCGAGGCGAAACCGTTGGCTCCGACCGAGGGGGTGCCGGTGGCAGCGCCCGTGCGGGGGGCGCCGGACAGGCCGGCTGCTCCGCCGGAACGGAACTGGTTCAGTGCGAGGCTCATGCCGCGCCGCCCTTGGCGATGGCAGCGAAGGCGGCGCTCAACATGTCTGCGCTGGCGGCGCCCGTGGTTCCCGCCGCAGCGGTGGGAATAATGCGACGAATGGTCGTGATCTCCGAATCTGACATATAGACGTCACGCAGGCAGACATCGCGCCCGGCGTATGGTGCGTGGATGATTTTGTTGTTGCCGGCGTAGATAAGAATGTGGTCGCCGCCGCCGGTGACGATGAGGTCGCCGGGCTGGGCTTCGGCCAGCGATGCCACCTCGGTGCCCATCTTCATCTGGCCGGAAACCAGACGCGGCATATCTATTCCAACATCGGAATATACCTTTTGCACGAGGCCGGAGCAGTCCATTCCGCTCGCGTCCTCACCGCCGAAGACGTAAGGAACGCCGATGTACTTCTTGGCGGCGTCGACGACGTTGGTTCCGGTCGCTCCGCCGTTCGCTCCGAGAGCGGATGCTCCGGCAGCGGATGCCCCGCCGGCCGTGCCCAGCGCGGAGGCCATGGACGCGGCGAAGCTCTCGGCCGAGGCCGTCGCGGCGGCAGCCGTGGCTGCGGCGACGGTGGTCGTCGCCGCGCGCGGTCCGGAGGCAAGCTGCTGCATCATCGACTGGATCTGCTCGATGCGTCCCATAGCAGCGATCATGGTCATTCTGAATCACCTTTCTCGGGCGAAGTTGGAGTGTCGGTGGGCTCTTGGTGCCACCGGGTTGAGGCGATTTCATCGAGCACGATCTGTTCGGCGCGAAGCTCTTCGGCCTGGGCGGTTTCGTGGTGACGAACCTCGAGCTTCTCCAGGGCGATCGCTTCGGCGCGAGCCGCATCGAAGGCGGCCTGAGCCTCTCCGAGCGACGCAGCGTTGTTGCGGCCCAGGGCATCGAGGTCAGCGAGCATACTGCGGGACGACGACCGTGCCGCGGCCATGGCGTTCATGGCTGCGACGGTGTCCGGCGTGATCGACGTGGCGCTGAGGGCCGATCGTGCCCGGCCGCGACGCGCTTCATTCGCGGCCACTCGCGCATTCGCTTCGGCCAGGTCGCTCGCCGCCTGGTCCTGCTGCAGGTGGCGCAGGCGAAGCAGGCCCGCCAACGGAAAATGACGAATCATTGCACGCCACCCAACTTTCTGGTGAGCCCGGCGAGCTGCTGCCAGGCCGCGTCTGAGGGAGTCTGGTCGTCCATCCGCTGCTGCAGGAACGACTTGATGGCAGCATCGTGCGCAACGGCAGCGTCAACCAGCGGGTTGGTGCCGGCGCGGTAGGCGCCGACGTCGAGCAGGTCCTGGGCGGCCGACCGCGCGGCAAGCACCTTGCGCAGGGTCGTCGCGATGGCGTTGCGCTCGGGCGAGTTCACCCGCGACGCCACGCGCGAGATCGACCCGAGCACGTCGACGGAGGGAAAATGGCCGGTGATGGCGAGTTTGCGGTCGAGAACGACGTGGCCGTCGAGAATGGACCTGGCAGCGTCAGCGATGGGTTCGTTGTGGTCGTCACCGTCGACGAGCACGGTGTACATGCCCGTGATCGAGCCGACCTCGTCAGTACCGGCGCGTTCGAGCAGACGAGCCAGCACGGAGAAGGTCGAGGGCGGGTAACCGCGGGTGGCCGGTGGTTCGCCGACCGACAGGCCGATTTCGCGCTGGGCCATGGCCACGCGGGTGAGCGAGTCCATCATGAGCATGACGTCGGCGCCGCACGCGCGAAAAGATTCGGCGATGCGGGTGGCGGTGAAGGCCGCGCGGAGTCGCATCATGGCGGGTTCATCAGACGTCGAGACCACGACGATGGAGCGGGCCAGGCCCTCGGCTCCGAGGTCGTCTTCGAGGAATTCGCGCACCTCACGGCCGCGCTCCCCCACCAGGGCAATGACCGATACTTCGGCATCCGTTCCGCGGGCGATCATCGACAGCAGCGAGGACTTGCCGACGCCGCTGCCGGCGAACAGGCCCAGGCGCTGGCCGCGACCGACCGTGGTGAGGGTGTCGAGCACGCGCACTCCCAGGTGCAGCGGAGTGGTGATGCGGGCGCGGTGCATGGCCGAGGGGCTGTCGTTTTCGAGCGCCACGGCGCCGTCGGAGACCAGCGGGCCCTTGCCGTCGATCGGGCGGCCGAGGCCGTCGATGACGCGGCCGAACAGGCCGGAACCGGTGGGAACGAGCAGGGGGCTGTGCGCGGCGCGCGCGCGGGCTCCCGCGCGGAGTCCGGTCATGCGGCCGAGCGGCATGCAGCGGATGCTGTCGCGGGTGGTCGCGACGACTTCGGCGTCGATGCCCGGCGCATCCGTTTCACCGCCGAGAACGACGAGGTCACCGATGGCGGAGCGCAAGCCCCGTACTTCGACGCCGAGGCCGACGATCGACGACACGACGCCGATTCGCTCGGGGCGCGCGACCCGCAACGCCGAGGCGAAGGCGTCGGCGTGCGGGCGCCACGTGGTCGTCGTGGTCATGGGGTCTGGCCCGCGGCATCGGCGAGCAGAATCTCTTTCGCTCGGGCCAGGGCGGTCTCGATGCGGGCGTCGAGAATTCCGTCGTTGAATTCGGCGATGGCATCCCCGCGCTTGATCTGTGCGTCGGAGATGAAGGTCACGCCGCTGAGGCGCACGGTCGTCGCGTCGAGCAGCGGCAGATCTTCGGGATTCATGCGGATGCTGTGGGCCGACGTGCGGTCGCCGGCGTCAACCGACCGCATGGCGCGGTCGAGGGCTCGCCGAGCGGATGCCTCGGTGCGGCTGAGTTCGTTGCCGATAATGGCTTCGGCCAGTTGCAGCGCGCAGGCCAGGAGTGTGTTTTCGGCGTCGACCAGCACCGGCAGGCTGCGGTGGTTGAGGGCGGTGGCTGCGGCATTCAGCACGCGCACTCCGCGATCCATTTTCGCCGCCACGAGACGCTCGCCCTGCTCACGTTCGGCTTGCAGGTCGAGCTTGATGCGATCGATCTCGACCGTCGCCGCGCGCAGGCCTTCGGCGTAACCGGCAGCGTGCCCCTGGGCGCGCGCGGTTTCGTCGGCGCGGATGCGCTCGTCGTCGTGCAGGCGGGGAAAAGAGATTCGGCCGAAAACGGTGTCAGCTGACATATTCGTCGTCCGATCCGCGCTGCACGGTGATGATTCCCTGGGCTTCCATGTCGCGAATGGCACGCACAACACTGGCACGGGCATCCTCGACCTGGCTCATGCGAACCGGGCCCAGGCTGCGGATCTCGTCGTCGAGCACATCGCGGTTGCGCTCGGACAGGTTCGCGCGAATGACTTCGGAAACCGCGGAGGTGGTGCTCTTCATAGCCATCGCGAGAACCGTGGTGTCGATTCCACGCAGAACCTGCTGCACGTCGCGGCTTTCCAGCTTGACGATGTCGTTGAAGGTCAGCATGCGCGAGCGCACTTCTTCGGCCAGATCCGGGTCGCTCTCTTCGAGGCCCTCGAGCAGGGCGCGCTCGGTGGCGGCATCCGCTTGATTGAGAATATCGACGAGCGGCTGAATTCCGCCGACGACCTCGGTGACCTCGCGGGAGGCGAGGGAACCCGCCCGCTGCTTGAGCGATTCGGTCACGACGCGGATGGATTCGGGGGTGGCGCTGCCCATCGTGGCGATGCAGCGGGCGACGTCGGTGCGCAGGCTCGGGTCCATGCCGGTGAGCACACCGGAGGCCTGGTCGCGGCGCAGGTGGGCGAGCACGAGGGCGATGGTCTGGGGCATTTCGCCGTCGAGCAGGTTGAGCACATCGGTGGGTTCAGAGGAGTCGAGAAATTCGAACGCCTTGCTGGCCATCGATGTCGCCACGCGGGTCATCATGCCGGCCGAGCGCTCAGCGCCGAAGGAGGCCTCGAGCAGGCCCATCGCGAAGTCGTGGCCGCCGCGGGCGTGACGTCCGCCGCGCTGGGTCATTTCGTGGAACTCGGTCAGGATCGCCTCGGCGATGCTGGAGTCGACCTTGCGCAGCTGCACGATCTCGGAGACGATGTCCTCGGCCTCGACCTCGGTGAACTGTTTCATGACCTCGGTCGCACGCTGGCGATCCATGTTCATGAGCACGACGGCCACCTTTTGGGTGCCGGTGAGGGGAGCATCCGTTCGGGCGACCGTGGGGATCGCTACGGTCTCGGTCATACGCTCTGCCGGTCGTCCATCAGGCCGCGCAGCTGCTCAGCCATGCCGCGGGGGTCGTTCTGGGCCAGTGCGTCGATTTCACCACGACGGATGTCTGCTTCGGTCGGTTCAAAGTGAACCGTACGAATGACCTGGGTCGGCAGGTCAGTCGGGTTGAAGAACAGCGAACCGGGGCCGGCGATGGCCGAGTTCGAGGGGTTGGCGCCGGGGCCGGTGAGAGCGCCGACACCGCCGAGGCCGCCGAGCATGCCTTGGGTCTCGCTGAGTTCGCCGATCTCGACCGACTCGCGACGCTGACGGCGTGACCGGCGAGCGTAGAACACGAGGCTGATGACGATGGCGGCGACGATGCCGAGCACGATGACGGCGATGCGAATGATCTCGGCGGTGGCCGCTGCGGAGGCAGCATCCGTCGACGCCTTGAGCGCGTCGGCCGCTGCGGTTGCGCCGACGGTGCTGAAGGCCATGACCTCAACGGTCACGGCGTCGCCGCGCACAGCGTCGATACCGGCCGCCGAGGTGACCAGCGAGGTGACGTCGGCAACGTTGATGCCCGCGGCGGCGTCGGCGTTGAGGGCGACGGATACCGTCTGACGGGTGATCGATCCGGCCGGAATGGTGCGGTTCTCGGTGACCTTGTTGACGGCATTATTGCGGGTGGTGGATTCGGAGCTGAAGGTACCGTCGGTGCCTTCTGTCGTGGCCGCCGTATCGGTGCCGAGCACCCCGGCCGCGGCGCCGCCGGTGCCGGTGTAGGTCTCGGTGTCGACCGAGTCGCTCAGGGTGAGCGCCTCGGTCGGGGAGGTGAAGGACTCTTCGACGCGGGAGGCTGATTCGGTGCTCAGGTCAGCGGCGACGACGACGGTGGCGTTGCCGACACCGACGACCTTGTCGAGCATGGCCTGCACGGCGCTTTGCACGCCGGATTCATAGTCGGAGGCCTGCTTGTCGGCGGAGCCGGTGGCGCCGATGCCGACGGCCGAGAGAACGGCGCCGGTCGAGTCGATGACAGCTACATCCGAGGCCTTCATACCGTCGATGGAGGCGCTGGTCAGGTGCACAATCGCCTGAACCTGGTCGCTCGACAGGGTGACGCCGTTGCGGGCCTGCACGAAAACGGATGCCGTCGGCGCATTCTTCTCGGACACAAAGACGGTGTCTTTCGGGATCGCCAGCTGCACCGACGCGGTCTGCACGCCGTTCATCGCTCCGATGGTCTGGGCGAGTTCGCCCTCGAGCGCACGCTTGTAGGTCACCGACTGCTGGAACTCGCTCGACGTGACGCCCATGGTGTCGAGCAGGGAGTATCCCCCGGTGCTCGAGGAGGGCAGGCCGGCCGCGGAAGCCTTGATGCGCTGGCTGTAAACATCCGCTTCGGGAACCAGGATGCTGGCGCCGCCGTCGGCGAGTTCATAGCTGACGCCGTCGGCGGTGAGCTGGTCGACGATGCTGCTGGCGTCCGTGCCGCTCAGGCCGGTGAATAGGGGGGTGTAGGCGGGCTTGGTGAGGAACATGCCGAGCGCGGATGCGCCGAGCACGAGCACGGCGATGCCGATGATGGCCACCGTGCGCTGGGCGACGGTGAATTCGCGAACGGCATTGCCGAAGCGGCGAAAGATAGAACTTACCTGACGGGGCATTATGCCTGCATCCTCATGATCTCGTTGAACGCGTCGACGCCCTTGTTACGAACGGCGGCGACGAGCTCCATCGTGAGCTGTGCACGGGTACTGGCAATGGTGGCGGTGTGAATGTCATCGAGGCTGCCGTTGACGGCCTGGATGGAAAGTTCGTTGGATGCGGACGACAGACCCTGCAGGTTGTCGACGGCGCCGGACAGCGCGTTGCCGAAACCGGCCCCACCGGTCGCGGTGGTGCTCGAAGAGCCCATGACGCCGCCAGTGGTGCTGGCGCCGATGATGGCGGGAGGAAAGCCGATTGCGCCAATAGGCATCAGCCACGTCCGATCTGTAGTGCTGCTTCGTAAGCGGTCTTGGCCCGGTCAACCACGGCCGCGTTGGCCTGGTATCCGCGCTGAGCCATGATGAGGTGTGCCATCTGCTCGGCCATGTCAATGTCGGGGTAACGCACGTAACCGGCCTCATCGGCGAGCGGATGCGTCGGCTCATAGACGAGAGTGCCGGCCGCGTCTCCGAAAGCGGCAGATGCCCCAACCCCGGAGGTGCCCTGACCCTCTTGAGCCATGATGAAGCGTTCCTGGAAGGCTGGACCGTTGGTGGCCTTGACCGTGTTGGCGTTGGCCAAGTTGTCGGCGATGGCGTCGAGCCATTTGCGGTGCATCGTCATTCCGCTGCCGGAGATGCTGATCGCGTCGGTCATCAGCTGGTCCGCAGCGCGGTGCGCATCGCCGTCGCTGGGCCGTCAACGGCCTTCGCCGCGAACTGGTAGCGCAGCAGGGCGTCGATGTTGGCGAGGGTCTCGGTATCGAGGTTCACGTTGTTGCCGTTGAGGTTCGTCGCCTCGGTGGAACGCGTCGTGGCCGCGGTGACTTTGCCTTCGCCGGCCTGCACCGACTGGGCCAGGGCATTCTCGAACGAGACGACCTTGGCGTGATAGTTCGGCGTATTGATGTTGGCGATATTGTTCGCGATGGTGCGCTGGCGCAGCGCGAGGCCATCCAGTGCACTGGTGAGGGCCACAGAGGTCACGGAATCAAGCACAACTACCCGTTTCGTCGACGAAAGACATAAACGGCCAATCCTTGGCCCGATGGTGAGCAATCCATGCTCGATAGTACCTATCGGCGGGGGTAGACGCTGTGTAAGGAGTTTTGCAGAAAGATTTCAGAAATTGTTGCAATACATTTTTTTAGCCGGCGCGTGACCGAAATTCAGGCCCGCTCTGTCGAGCTTCTTAGCCGGCGACGTCGAGATAAACGGATGCCCGCGCGTCGCGCTTCGGCGGCACCGCCCGCACCGCGGCGAGGTGCTTCGCGGTCAAATTACGCGCCGTCTCCAGTTCGCCAATGAGCTTGTGCTGGTTGTGCAGCAGGTCCCGTACGCGCTCCGCGAGTTCCGCCGGAATGGCCCCGAGCCCCCGCGGTGGCGTCCAATTCGCGGCGGAGTCTGCCGCTGCCAAAACATTTGCACCTAAAAACTCGCTGGTCGAGCTTGCCGAGACCGCCAGAGAACCAGCCGACGCGCTCGACCCGGCTACGCCGGAACCCGACCGCCCGCCGTCGGTGACGCCCGTGATCGACCGAGCCGCAGCATCCACTCGCAGCTCCAGGTCTTCGAGCACCGCCTCCCAAGCCGACAGGTTACCCAATGCCGAGTATTCCGCCGACGCGCGCCGCGGGGGCCGGCGCGGCCGGCAGCATCCCGGCCGCTTCGTGCCAGGTCTGCCGCAGCGGCTCGAGCAGGGCGATGCACTCCCGGGTGCGCTCCGCGTTGCGGCTCGTGTTCGCGCTCATCATCGCCGTCGACGCATAGGTATATAGGGAGAACAACCCCTCGCCGCCGTCCCACGCCTCAACGTTGAGCGAGGTGCTCAGCTCAGACACGATGGCCTGGGCGTGCAGCAGGTTGTCCGACGCGATCTGCCAGTCCTGGCGCAGCTGCGCGGCCTCGGCCCGGTTCAGGTCGAGCAGCAGGCGGTCGTACAGCATGGTGAGCAGGCGCACCGGCGTCGCCGAAAGCACCGCGTCGCGGTTGTAGCGCGAGCGCTGGGCCTGAGTTGCTGCAGTCATCGTCATGGGTATCACTTCGTCGTCGAGCTGGTCAGTGAGCTCACCTGGGCGGTGAGCCACGCGGATTGTGCGTTCATATTGCTGAGCTGTACTTCCATGGCCGAGTAGGTGCGCTCCAGGGTCGACCGCCGCGAGGCCAGCCTCACATCCCAGCTGTCGATCTGCGTGCCGAGGCTCTTCACGAGCGATTCCTGCCCGGTGATTCTCGACGTGATCATGCCGTCGTACTTGTCCGACGCGTTCTCGGCGACCGCTTCGACCCGGGAGGCGATCGTGGCGAGCACGCTCTTCACGTAGTCCGGGTCGGCGGCCATGGCTGTGGCGAACTTGGCCGAGTCGAATTCCATCGTGCCGCTCTTAGTGATGCTGATGCCGATCTCCGACGGGGAACGCCCGTTGATCGGCTGGCTGGCAGCGTTCAGAATCTGCTGCTTCACGTCGCGCACCGTGCTGTCGCCGCTGAACACGCCGGCCGACAAAATGGCCTTGCCGCTCGAGTCGGTGCTGTTCACCACGGCGCTCTTGGTCGAGATCAGCGCGAACACCCCGTTGAGGGCGGTCACCAGGTCGGAGGCGATCGTGCTCACCGCGGCATCGTTGCGGGACACGCTCACGGTCACGGCTTCGGTTGCTACAGCGGATGCCGTCACCGACACTCCCGGAAGCAGGTCACTGAAGGTGTTGGTCGAGCTGGTGATGGTCTGTTGCGCACCACTGCCGGCCCAGAGCCGCACTTTGGCGTCCTGAGCGGCCGTGATCTGCGTCATGCCAGGCGGCGTGATGGCCGCGTCATATTTAAACGAAAAGGCGCTCGACGCACCGGTCGAGGTCGCGGTGAATTGCACGCGATACAGCGCATTTCCGCTGCCATCGGTCCCGGCAGCAACCTTCACGGCCTTCACTCCGGCATCCGCCGCATTTACGGCCGTGACGACATCGTCGAGACTGGCCGAGTCGGCGACAATTGCTGTCGCCACGCCCGACGCATCTAAAATGGAAAAATTCGATCCGGGCCACACCGACACGGCGTCAGAAACCGAGACCTGTGCCTTGGCTAGCTGGTCGACCACAATGTCGATCGAGCCGGCCGTAGCGGACGCCCCGGCCGTCACCGATACGCCGGTCGAGCTACTCTTCGCCGAGTACAGGTCCAGGGCATTGGTCGCCGTCGCCTTCGCGGCGAGGGTCGCGAGGGAAGCGATCTGAGAATTCAGCCCCTGCAGGGCGGTCATGAGCGTGTTCGTGCTCGTGACCTTGGCCTTGAGCTGGTTCTGGGGACCAGCCTCGAGGGTCATGAGGGAGTTGATGAGGGACGTCGTGTCCAGACCGCTGATGAGCCCATCGACTGCCATCGACATGGGGTGCCTCTCCTGATGCTCGGTCAATCATTTACTACGGGGTCTGTATGGCGGCGGTGTTGGGCGAGGTCCAGTTCGCCGGTTCGCTTCCGCCATACAAGATTGTGGATCAGCTCTGGTGATACACCGGCTGGGATGGATGCTGCGTCGTGAACGTGGGGGCGGCATCCGCTTTGATGAAGATTTCACCGCGGCCAAGGTTCGGCGAATGCCGTACGCCCTGGCGGCAAGCACTATGTGTGTCTCTGTGCGCGCTAATGATGAGTCCTCCATGAACAAATGATGCTGCACCGGCCCATCCATGGGCCAGCACCATAAGCTATCGACCGCGCGGGCCTCGAGGTTAGAAAACCGTGCAGATATCTGGACGTCGAGCCAGCCCTGCGCGATGGGCGCGCCCCATTTCGGTGCGCGCTACGGTAACCGTCGTAGCGCCTACCCGTTTCGGGCGCGCTTACGCGTATACCTGACATTCGACCCACCGCGACGGGACGGCCATTGGTGGTATTTCGAGATTCCAGACCTGGACCTGAGTGGTCACGCCCGCAACCAGTCGAATATCTCGTTCGAGGCCAGGGGCATTAGCCCTCAGTTCGCGGCGTACCAATCGACTTCTGGAGTATCAGCGGAATCGACGACGAAATCCGGGCGCGGTATCCGTCCCTCAGGTTCTGAGCTTGACCACGGATGTACCCGGGCGTGTGAGCCGCAATGGACGCGTGACAATTCAGCTTTCGCGTTGCCTCGACCAAAGAGTCGAGGGTTTCCTCAACGAGTGCGCGTGATTGCGCCCCGTCGAGGCCCCAACTTTCAGCCTCGGCAACTAAATCGCCGGCCGTCACTTCGTCGAGCCGCTTGACATCGTTCACCGACATCGCCATCACTTGGCTGGCTTCGTAACCGAGTGCGAGCGGCGCCACGTCGTATAGCGGCGCCAGAACGGTGCCGCCATCTTCATGATGCAAAATTGAGAAGTTCTTGGCATGTGCGTCGGTGTTGCCAACAGCAACATTGAAGGTTGCGTAGCGCAGCAGCCGCTCGGCGTCGGGTCGCCCTGGGGAGAAGGCGCTGCGCTTGGTGTCGAGAAGACTCGCAATTGACCTGAGTGAGGCTCGCTCATCGTCACGCTCGAACTTCGCGTTGCCTCCCCAGGGAAGCCCGAGTGCCTGGGCGCAGTCCTCCTGATGAATCCGCTCCACCGTTGTTCCCTGCAGCCGCCGGTCGTACCTTTCGATGACGAGGACATGCTTGCTGCCGATGGTTTCCACCCAGGAGTCGAAGCTCAGTAGCCCGAGTTCGCGTCCGACAGCCAATGTGTAATTCTCGTTCTCGACAGCACGCCGATCCTCGTCGCTGACGGGCTTCAGAATGTGCGTCGACGGAATAGAGCCATTTCCACGTACCCAAACTCCGTCGTCCCGAGTCAATGTCAGTTTGCGCTGAAAGCCCGGCAGAGCCGACCCACCGCCACCAACCAGAAACCCCGATGCGCGGGCGAGAAGTGCATCGATCTGACCATCGTCAAGCGCCTGCGGGTCCGTGGCCTCGCGAGCATCCCCGACACGCAGAGCCCCGGCGAGGTCAGCCCCGACTCGATTGAAGATCCCGAGCAGGTCATTGCTGGGAACACGAATTTCGTTTGCAAGTCGGTCAAGGTTCGCGCCTTCAGGGATGAGTGCGCCAAAAAAGGATGCGGTCTGCTCTGGTGTGCTGCTTCCGACACGGAGCGACTGGCTTAGTACTGGAGAGTTGATGAGCCATCGGTCTTCGGCAGCTTTGGACCAGTCGAGGTTCACCCCGCCACGGCCAGTGCCGACGAGGTCGCCAGTATGGGTTCCGTACAGATATACGGGCAGGTCGCGTTCACTCATCTGGAGCCTCAGCGGTCAGCTGAATTCCCAGCCGGTGGAGCACGTCAAAGTAGTGCGCATCAGCGCGCTTGGGCTTCCCGACCTCGAGCTCGTGAAGGTACCGCTGGGAGGTACCAAGTCGGGCTGCCAGCTCGCGCTGTGTGAGGCCGTGGCTGGTCCTGACGCGGCGCACGAGGTCGCCGAGGTCTTCAGGTGTTGAGATAAGCGCTCGCAAGCTAACTCCTTACGTGAATACGATTTCGTATTCACAACTGTGCTGATTACCTAATCGTAGTCGCGGAGGCCGTGAATACCTAGCAGTATTCATCAAGCAGAGCATCTGTGCGCGTGACCGGAGATGCTCTTCTCTCGACCCTGCACAACTACCTCGAGGCCGCTGGCGCCATCCACCCGCACCTCGTCGTGACAGTCGGCGACAAAGACATCGAACGTGGACTCTCCGCCCTCACTGGCCGGTAACGGGCAAACCCATGCCAGTCCGTTAACGCGACCCGTCCCATGAACCCGCCCATCCCGTTGATCGAGCTTGTCGAGATCGCCATGGACCAACGCGATCTGTCTCAGGTAGCCGCCGGGCCGCCTACGTCTGGCGGCATCCGCTTGACCAGATCGGCGATGCGGCCCTCCATGAGCGCGACCCGCTTCTTGCGGCCCCAGTTCTGCAGCTGCTTCTCGCGACCGTAAGCGTCGATCATCAGCTCGTACTCCTCGAAGTAGACGAGCACGACCGGCCGGCGGGCAGCCGTATAACTGGCACCACCCTCGTCCTTACTGTGGTTGTGCTGCCAGATCCGCCGCTCCAGACTCCACGTGCTGCCGATATAGAACGTACCGTCGAAGCACTTCACCATGTACGCATAGGGCATGTCCCTCAGAGTGGCACTGTGCCGGCCGGCTCATAAAAGTTATCCACAGGCCGGTCATTGCAGCGGACGCAAAATGGCTGGCTTCCCGAGACCGCTCCCGCCAGTCAATGCTGGTCTCGGCAAGCTCGACCGACGGGATGGGTGCGATACCGAGACCGGCTCACGCTAATCGGACCCCCTCAGCATCCACCCGCAAGTCACTACGCGGCACCCATCCCTACCGCTGATCGAGCTTGCCGAGATCTCCAGCGACCAACGCGACCATGTCTACCAAACGGAAGTAATGACATAAAAATAGCCTGGCCGCAGCTGAGAAGCGACGTCTAATTCGCTCTTTGACTGCGGCCAGGCTCAGGTCAGAATCGACCTGTTTGTTCGGTTGTACCAGTGTTACTGGAGAAGCTGCAGAACGCCCGAGTTGGACTGGTTCGCCTGCGCGAGCATGGCGGTTCCAGCCTGCGACAGGATGTTCGCACGGGTGTACTTGACCATCTCTTCAGCCATGTCAGTGTCGCGAATACGCGATCCGGCAGCGGTGAGGTTCTCCTTCGAGACGGCCAGGTTCTTGATGACGCTCTCGAAGCGGTTCTGGTTTGCACCGAGCGACGCGCGAGCGGTGGATACTTTGTTGATCTGCGTATCGATGAGTGTGATTGCGGCCGCTGCACTTGCAGCGCTCGAGAAATCCAGGCCGGACGAGATGGCCGGACCGGCAGCGCCACCGGCCAGCGTCGACGACGCAACAGTTCCACCATTGAGAGCCTTGACGTTGATCTTTCCGTTTGAATCCAACGAAGCGACCATGCTGCCAGCGAACTTGGCATCCTTGTTTAGCGCAGCAGCGACCTCAGCGGGCGTGCCTGCTGTAGTAGCGAGTGCCGCAGTAGTAACGCCAGTGGTCGAACCATCAGGGTTTGTAACCGTGAAAGTCTGCGCAACGTTTGCGGCCGTGGCGTTCGCCGGGTCCGTGAAGGACGTTCCGACGTTCGTCGTGCCAATAGCTCCCGCAATCGTCTTTACGTTCGCCCCGGTGAGGTCGACGGAAATCTGGCTGCTTGCGCTCGAGTTGGCACCGACCTGAAAGCTCAGGGCTACCTTCGAGCCATCTAGGAGCTGCGTACCGTTGAAGTTCGTCGAGTCGGCGATTCGATTCAGTTCCTTGGTCAGCGCTGTGACCTCAGTTCCGATTGCCTTACGTGAATCAGCGTTGTTCGAGTCGTTGCCGGCCTGAACGGCGAGGTCACGAACGCGCTGGAGGATCGACGTGACCTCGTTGAGCGAACCTTCAGCGGTCTGGATGACGCTGATGCCGTCCTGCGCGTTGCGGGCAGCAACCGTGAGGCCACCGACCTGCGACTTCAGGCCTTCGGAGATTGCGAGACCAGCTGCGTCATCCGCGGCGCGGTTGATGCGCAGGCCGCTGGACAGCTTTTCCAGCGACTTGGAAAGGTCGTTCTGTGTTGTCGCGAGGTTGCGGTAAGCGTTATTCGCCGCAATGTTTGTGTTTACCTGCATGCCCATGGTGAATCCTCCGTGATTGGGTCAAAGTACGCCGGCCCATCCATGGGCCAGCACCATGAGCTATCGGCCCAATCCCGGCCCCGGTAAGAAGCCCTCCCAGAGTTTCTGTCGAAACTTTCTATTTGCCGCCCCCGCGCCGACCCCCCTGCCCAGAAGACAAATCGCGCGGGGGCGCGCGAAGCTCAAGAAATGCGCGCAATGATCCCCTCAGCCGCGAGTTGGATGCGCCAGTCACTGTGCAACCCAGGCATCCGATCGGAGCTCCATGGCGGAATCCAGCTCGGAGTGCAATGCCATAACAGCCTCGGCGTCAGAGACGTTCACAATGGAACGGTGTCGCGCAGAATTGTTTGGCCTATACCCGTTGACTGTGCGCGGGCGAACACGGCTTCGTGGTCCACGACATCCACCTGGAGGCCGGTCAACCGGCTGAGGGCATCGGACAGGCCAACGAGATCACGAGGCTTTCCGTCATCAAACCGCACGATGAGGTCCAAGTCGGAGAACGGCGAGTCGTCGCGTCGGGCCTCGGAACCGAACACGCCAGCCTCAGAAACACAGTAGGCGGCAAGGATGGCACGGATTGCGTCTCGATCGCGCTCACACCGAGAACGGCACCGACGTCAGCCAGCGTGAAACCCTGACCTCGGAGGCCAGCCGCGGCCATCCGTGATTCTCTCGCTGCTTCCTGTCGCGTCGCCAGCTCTTGATTGAAATTCTAGAGCGGCCTTGCAAATGAGCCGCCGGGGCGGCCGAACAGGAACAGCAAGTGCTCCTCTGCCGTTCCGGCGAGCTCGGGGCCGCGGCCGACGCGCCAGTCAGCATCCGTCGCCACCAGCGTGCGAGCGCACAGTATGGCCTTGATCGCTGTCGGCGCGATCAAGCTCTGACGCAGGGCTACCGCGCCGGATACCGGCGGCGCCACCGGCAGCTTGAGGCCGAGCGGATGCGCCAGGTCAAGGCCGTGCACTACGGCCTCGGTGAGTTCGGTAATGCCGTGGCGCCCGTAGCCGGCAGCCTTGTCCGCGGCGATCTGCCTGATCTGCGCGACGAGTTCGGCCGGGGGCGCTTCTGCCGCGGCGCGGCTGAGTACGTCGATCGCTCGGTTGGGATTGATGAAGTGCCCAAGATAGGCGCGGGCCGCGGTGCTAACCAGCTGCCGGTTCGAGCTGCCAACCCGCCAGACGACGTGGCCGGCGACATCCCGAACCCGCCAGCCCGCACAGAGGCTCGGCGTCTCCCACTGCTCGGCAGTAAGCTCCACAAGCAGGTCGGCGGTGGCCGTGAGAGTGGACACGAGAAAGGCGCGCCAGTTCGAGTTCGCGCCGGATTCGTCACCGACACGTCGCTGACTGAGCGGTAGGTATTTCGACAAGTCGGCCATGTCATTCAGCGTAGACGACAGTGATCGGTAGCACTCAGAAATACCAGGCCCAGGAACACCAAAACCCCGCCGACCGAAGTCGACGGGGCAGGCAAAACACCGCAGCCGCTGGAGCGGCCGCGACGACTACTTACGGGCTGGCTCGAGCAGCTGCAGCACGTCGGAGTTGGACTGGTTGGCCTGGGCCGACATAGCGACTCCCGGCTGCGCGAGGATATTCTCCTGCGTGTGCTTGCTCATTTGCGCGGCCATCTCGCCGTCGCGCAGAGGCGTACTGGCGGCGATCTTGTTCTCGGTCGCGACCTGGGAGACCTTGCCGTCGAATTCGACGGTGTCGGTAACGACGCGGTCTCGAATTCCGCCCGAGAGGGCGACGGTTGGCTGAGCGAGACTGCTTTGCGACGCTGCCAGGTTGCGCAGGGCAGTCGAAGCGGAGCTCGAAGTGTTGACCTGAATACTCATGATTTTTTCTTCCGTGAGAGGTGATTGTCACGCCGGCCCGTCCGTGGGCCGGTGCTGTTTGGTGAGGTGAAACTAGGCAGTGAATTGGTACTGCGGGGGTCAGGACGCGATGCCCGCGACCTCGGGTAAGGCAACCCCTGGGAGTGGGCCTCGCACCGCGCGGGTCATGCCCACGGCTGCTAGGTCGGCCAGTCGAGCGAGGTAGGCGCTGCGACGGGCTGGTGCGATGCGCGACTCCGGCTGATACTCAGCCTCGGTGTCATCGGCGTAGTGGGTGCCCAGGCCATCACGCAACAAGCGGATGGCCTCGGCTCGGGTCTGAGACACGGCCGAGTGGGTGGTACCCAGGTCGGCTGCAATCTCTTTGACCGATCGGTCGTCGAAGTAGACCTGCTCGACGATCTCGCGCATTTTTTCAGGCAGAGCCGCGATAGCAGCGCGCAGGTAGACCAGTCGCTCATCGGAGAGCAACGAAGCTTCGGGCATGGCCGTGTCGGCCACGAGAAATTCGGCGGTGGTGTCGTCGAGAGTGGACAACGTGCGGGCAGCATCGGAGAGGCCAGCAGCGGCGGTCTCGCGATCGACACCGAGCGCGGCGGCAACTTCTTCGACGTTGGGCGTGCGACCGAGAGCTGCGGACAGCGTGTCCTGCACGGAGAGGGTTTCCTTGATGCGGCGACGCGCGGTGCGGGTGGCCCAGTCGTTGGAACGCATCTCGTCGGCGAAAGCACCGATGATGCGACGGCGAGCGAAGGCGCCGAAGGGAACGCCGAGATCTGAATTGAAGGCATCCGCTGAAGTGATGAGGGCGACAGAACCGGCGGAGGCCAGATCATCGCGAGACAGATGACGAGCCTTGGCCCAGACCTCGGATACCAGGTATCCAACGAGCGGAAGGTTCTCGACGACGAGGGCATTGCGCTCAGTTCTATTCACAAGCCGGCCCCCAGAATTATTTCACTACCTGTCAAAATGTGTCCGCACATGCAACACATGCGATAGACCCCACGGCCTGCGATGCCCAATCTACCCCAGAAAAGGGTAAATGGGTAGCACTTCTTTGCCCATTTGGCCAATTTGCTGTCCCTCGAAGTGGGGATTAGCACGTTCCGGAAGCTGTGGTTCGGCATTTAGGCAACATCACTGCGGCAAACTGTTGGAGTTTTCGTGAATTGCGAACTCTTTTTCTAACGCTTTCGGGTGACCGGCCGAGAGTGGGATTGACGGAATCGCTGCATCTACGTGGGTAGGCGCCGAACTAGACCGATAAAGGTGGTTGGAGGACTCATGGGCGCCAATGAACTCTCAGCGTTGCTCTGGCGCGAACGGGAACTCCTGGAACTGCTGGTGTTCAAGCTCGAAGAGGAACAACTGCTGCTGCAGGGCGGCAAGTCACGCTGGCTCCAGCACGCCACCCGCGAGGTCGAACAGGTCTTGAACCTGGTGCGCGAGGCCGGCCTCGGTCGCTCGGTCGAAGTCGCCGCCCTCGCTACCCAGTGGGGAACGCAGGACGATTCGACCCTGCGCGAGCTCGTCGCCAATGCGCCGACCGGTCCGTGGGGCGAAATCTTCGCTGCCCACCTCAAGGCCATGGGCGATCTCACCGCGCAGATCAAAGAGTTGCGCGACTCCAACGAACGCTTCATTCGTAACGCAGCTCGGTCGACCCAGGAGACCATGGCCAGCGCGAACGTCGGCGCCAAGACCTACAACGCGAGCGGGGCGACCGGCGCCCCCGTGACGAACGCCCGAATCTTCGACCGAAACCTGTGAGGAAGCCGCGATGAGTACCTTCAGCGGTCTGAACACGGCCTACTCGGGACTCGTCGCGGCCAGAAAAGGTCTCGACGTTGTCGGGCAGAACATCTCCAACGCCAACACGGTCGGGTACACCCGCCAGCGGGTGACTACTTCGGCCGTCGGCAGCCTGGCCGAAACCGGCCAGCTCACGGGCGGCCTGCGCGTGGGCGAGGGTGTCTCCGTCGACGGAATCGCCCGCCTCGGCAACGCCCAGCTGGATGCCCACGTGCGCAACTCCGCAGCGGCCGCCGGCTACACCGCGGTGCGCGCCAACTCCCTGAGCAGCATTGAGACCTCGCTCAACGAGCCCGGCGAGAACGGTATCTCGGCCAAGCTCGACGAATTCTGGGCGGGCTGGCAGGAACTCTCCAACGGATCGGATTCGGCCACTCCCGCCGCGCTGCTCCTCTCTACTGCCGGCGAACTGACCACCATGATCGCCCAGGGCTACCAGGCGGTCAGCACCGAGTACTCCTCGGTACGCGGCGACCTCGGCAGCATGGTGTCCGAGCTCAACACCGCGGCGAGCCAGGTGGCCGCCCTCAACGTGCAGATTCGCACGACGCTCGCCACCGGCGGCAGCGCCAACGAGCTGCTCGACCAGCGCGAACTGCTGACGACGACGATTTCGGCGCTCACCGGGGCATCCGTTGTCGCGCAGAGTGACGGAACGGTCAACGTTCTGATTGGCGGCAACGCGCTCGTGAGTGGCGGGACGGCCAGTGCGCTGAAGGTGTCTGGCGGCACGACCCTTGACGATGCGATGGCCGGAACCAAAGTGACCTTGGCGTGGGCGGATGACTCGCGCACATCTGACGTAGTCGTTGACGGTGGCGAGATTGCTGGGGCATTGACTTTGTTGGCGCCCACGGGTGACTTTAAGCGGGCAGCGGATGGCTACAACGGCTTCGCCACGGAGCTCAAGACCAGGGTCAACGAGATCTATTCGACCGGCCGGGATGCAACGGACGCCTCACCGGGCAATTTCTTCTCCATCGACGGGACGAAACCAGCCGCTCTGGGCCTGAGCGTCATTCCCTTGAAAGGATCAGACGTCGTCGCCGGAGACGTCTATGGTGGCGGCACTTATGACGGAACCATCGCCGACCAGATCGCCCAGCTCGGCGCAGGCAAGGCTGTCGACGTCGATGGAAACCCTGTCGTCTCCCCCAATGCGACCTGGTCCGACTTCGTCTCGACCATTGCTGTCGCCACCCAGTCCGAGCTGCAGCAGGCGAACCTGGCCAGCACGACAGCCACCTACGCCTCCAGCCAGCAGCTCGCCAACTCCTCCGTCGACCTTGACGAAGAGAACGTGAACCTGCTCATGTTCCAGACCGCGTACCAGGGCGCTGCCCGGGTGTTGACGGCCGTGGACGAAATGCTCGATACTCTGATCAACCGCACCGGACTGGTAGGAAGGTAAATCATGATCACTCGTGTCACCGGCCAGACCCAGATGCGCGCGGCCCAGCGCAACCTGCAGGACAACATGGCGCAACTGTCCAAGCTGCAGGAACAGGCCAGCACGCTCAAGGCCATCAATCGGTCGTCCGACGACCCGACCGCTGCGGCATCCGCTCTCGCCGTGCGTGCCGAGCAGGCCGCGACCGGCCAGTACAGCCGCAACGCCAACGACGGCGACAACTGGCTCACCACCATCGACTCCGCCATGTCGGCGACGAGCGACATCATGATTCGGGTGCGCGACCTCACGGTGCAGGGTACCAACGGTGCCATCAACGCCACCGCCAAGGAAGCCATCGCGGTTGAGCTCGAGGGGCTCAAGGCCGAGCTGCTCACCCAGGCGAACACCACCTATGTGGGGCGCAGCGTGTTCGCGGGCAATTCCGACGCTAAGGCAGCCTTCGTTGCTGATCCTGATACCGGGATCTTGTCCTACACCGGCGTTAGCGGAAGCGGCGTACCCAACAGCCCCGTCGAACGGCGCATCAGCGCCGACACGACGGTTCGAGTGGATGGCGATGGTGCGGCGATTTTCGGTGGGAGCGCCGGGGAATCCGTTTTCGATCTGCTGGACGATGTCATCGCGAGCCTGCGCGGCACCTCGACCACGGGCGCTACGGTCAGCAGCCACCTCACAAATATCGATACCCGAATGGGCAAGATGACGAGCGAGTGGGCCACCATCGGTGCCCGCCAGGTGCAAGTCGAACGCGCGCAGGAGAACCTGCTGAGCAAGACCGGGGCGCTCGAGACCCAACGCGTTGGACTCGAAGACGTCGACCTCACCCAGATTGTGCTCGAACTGCAATTGCAACAGGTTTCCTACCAATCCGCCCTCGCTGTCACCGCCAAGGTGCTGCAGCCCACACTGATGGACTTTCTCCGATGAGCTCCTCTTCGCTTCTGGTCAGCCCCCTGCTGAGCTTCGTTACTCCGCCGCCCGGGCTCGATCCGCACACGGACTTTCGTCTCAGCGAGATCGAGGGCGCTGCGGGGCTGTACTCCCTGCAAGCCGAGGCCGAGGCCGAGACGCGCATGTTCGTGCTCGACGCCGGGGTCTATTTGCCCGACTACTCCCCGGTGATCTCGAGCGAGCAGTCCGATGCGCTGTCGATCACGGAGGCGGCCGATGCGATCGTGCTCGTCGTGGTCAACCCCGGCGAGGAGGCGACTACGGTGAACCTGATGGCTCCAATCGTGGTCAACGCGCTGACCGGCATCTGCGCCCAGGTCATTCTCGACGGCCAGGACTGGCCGCTGCGCGCCGAGCTCGGGGCTCTCGCCGCCTGATTCCTCCGCGCACCCAGCTTTCTGCGCGAGGTGCCATTTTTTCGCCCCTTGAAATGGATTCATGGGGCCAAAGATGGCACCTCGCGGGTAGCGCGGTCAGCTAGCGCGACTCGGCCTCGATCAGGGCGGCCTCGAACGCTACCCACGGCAGCATCGCGCACTTGACCCGGGCTGGATAACGCGAGACTCCCCCGAACGCGGCCGCATCGCCGAGAATCTCTTCGTCGGGTTCGATCTTGCCGCGCGAGCGCAGCATCTCGCGAAAGTTGTCGAGCAGAGCGCGGGACTCGGTCACACTGAGGCCGCGCAGTGTGTCCGTCAGAATCGAAGCGGATGCCTGCGAGATCGAGCAGCCCTCCCCGGCCCAGACCAGGTCGGCCACGGTGGCACTCGCAGCTGTTTCCGCGCCACCGGCCGAGTCAGCGCCATCCGTTTCGGCAGAAGCACCCGCGCCGAGCGACACGCGCAGCGTCACCTCGTCACCGCAGGTCGTGTTGATCTGGTGTGATTCGGCCACGCGCAGGCCGCTCGCCGCGCCGAGCGCTACGGCGTCGGCCAGCGGCGTGAGGGCGACCGCTCCGTGCCGGGCCTTGGAATGCTCCAGAATGATCGTCTGGTAGAGCTGCTGCAGGTCGCTCATCGGCGCACTCCCGTGCTGACCCCGAAGAAGGGCGCGACCTCAGCGAGGGTAGCCAGAAACAGGTCGACCTCATCAGTGGTGTTGTAGAGGTAAGTGCTCGCCCGGGTCGAGGCGGTCACGCCGAGTCGACGGTGCAGCGGCTGGGCACAGTGGTGGCCGACCCGCACGGCGATGCCGGCGTCGTCGAGAAACTGGCCAACGTCGTGCGCGTGCACACCGGCGACATCCACGGCGGCTAGTCCGAGCCGTTCCACGCCGAGCCCGGGGCCGAGCAGGCGCACTCCGGGAATTTCGGCCAGCCCCGCCACGAGGCGCTGACCGAGCTGCGCCTCCCACGCTGCGACCCGATCCATGCCGGTCTCCCGCAAGTAGTCAACGGCCGCGGCCAACGCGATCGCCTGCGAGATGCGCTGAGTGCCGGCCTCAAAACGCTGCGGCGGCGCCAAGAACTCGGCGGTCTGCATGTTCACGGTGGTGATCATCGACCCACCGGTGAGGAACGGCGGCATATCGGCGAGCAGGTCGGCCTTGCCATAGAGCACCCCAATGCCCGTGGGGCCGAGCATCTTGTGACCCGAGAACATTGCGAAGTCCACATCGAGCGCCGCAACGTCGACCGGCAGGTGCGGCACGGTCTGGCAGGCGTCGAGCACGACGAGGGCGCCGACTTTGCGGGCGAGCGCGACGAGTTCGGCGACCGGGTTCAGGGTTCCGGTGACGTTCGAGCCGTGCGTGAAGGCGAGGAGCCTCGTGTGGGGGCCGACAATGTTCGCTGCGTCGAGCAGGTCGAGGGTGCCGTCATCGAGCACGGGGATGAAGCGCAGCGTGGCGCCGGTGCGCAGCGCGAGTTGCTGCCAGGGAATGAGGTTGGCGTGGTGCTCCATCTCGGTAACCACGATCTCGTCGCCGGCGCCGAGGCTGAACCGGCGGGCGGCCGGGCCGCCGAGGCCGAGCGAGGCGTTGGAGAAGCTGTAGGCCAGAAGGTTGATGGCTTCGGTGGCGTTGGAGGTCCAGACGATTTCGTCGGTTTGGGCGCCGACGAACGCAGCGACTTTCTCGCGGGCGGCTTCGAACCCCTCGGTCGCTTCGACGGCGAGCGTGTGGGCGCCGCGGTGCACGGCGGCGTTACGCTGCTCGTAGTACTCCTGCTCGGCTTCCATCACGCTGATCGGGTTCTGCGAGGTTGCCCCGGAGTCGAGATAGGTGAGCGGATGCCCGTTCACCACCTGATGCAGCACCGGAAAGTCGTTGCGAATGCGTTCAACGTCAATGTTGGTCAGTGGGGCCAACTCGGGGTGCTGGGAACCAGCTGCGGGAGTTCCGGTTGGTGTAACGGCGGACGATGGTGCAAAAGACGTCATACATCAAGGATATTGCCTCTCCCCGAACCTGGGCACCGCGCGGGCACATCTGCACGGGAAGTCTGCGTGTACGGTGGAAAACTCCGCGGCGGCGTGTGAGGCTTAAGGGGTGACCAAGACTGCCGAACACACGGAGCTACGCGAGCACGTGTTACTCGACCGACCGTGGGTGACGCTGGTCTGGGACGACCCGGTCAATCTCATGTCGTACGTCGCCTACGTTTTTCGTAGCTACTTCGGGGTCACCCCGAAGCAGGCCGAACGTCTCATGCTGCAGGTCCACAACACCGGTCGGGCCGTCGTGGCCACCGGCAATCGCGAATCGATGGAACGCCACGTCGAAGCCATGCACGGCTACGGACTCTGGGCGACCCTGGCCAAGGCTGACGAATGAGCGGCCTGAGGCGGTTCACCCCGCACGTCTCCGGTATCCTGCTCGCACGATTCGAGGCGATCGAGGTTGATCTGCTGCGTCTGGCCACCAGCCAACTGATCGATATGCTCGATGCCGGCGCCGCCGACCCCGTGCTCGCCGGCAGCGACGGTGTCTTCGTCCGCCTGCTGCCCGACGCTTACCGTGACGACGATGAGGCTGCGGCAGAATTTCGTCGCTTCACAGCGCCCGGCCTGCTCGAACGCAAAGAGCACAACGCCCAGATTGTGTTGGATACCCTCGGAACGGAACGGGACGAGACCGAAACGGACGACGAGGAACATCAACCGGTCACCATCAGCCTCGACCCCAATGCCGTGCAGGCCTGGCTGCGCAGCCTCACCGACCTACGGCTGACGCTCGCCGACCGGTTGCAGGTCTCCGCCGACGGAGTCGTCCACCTCGAGGGTGAAGACGCACCATTTTTGCGCGAACTTTATGACTGGCTTGGCATGCTTCAGGAAGAACTCGTCTACGCGATCGACGTGTGACCTCGGCGACGAGCTGACCCATCGGCGTACTCGGCCAACAGATCTCGGGCAGCGATACCGATCACGGCGTTGTAGGTCGGGTAAGCGAAGCGCACTTTGGCCAGCGTGGCCACGTCGATTCCGGCAGCCATCGCCGTGGTGACCGACTGAATGACCTCCACGGCGTTCTCACCGACCGAGTGAGCACCCAGAATGAGCTCACGCCGACGATCGGTGATGAGTTTGAGAAATCCACGTTGGCGATCGTCGATCACAGCACGATCCAGCCGCGAGAACGGTACCACCGCCACCACACACAGCTCGTCGCGACGCCGGGCCTCCACCTCGGACAGGCCAACGCCAGCGTAATCGGGATCCGTGAACCCACCCGCCGGAAGCAAATGGTGCGCGGTTCGCCGGTTGGCATCCAAAACGGCGTTCTCGGCTGCCGCCTCTCCCTCGGACTGTGCAGCTTGCACCAGCATGTCCCGGCCGTTGGCATCGCCGACGGCGAAGATGTGCGGCACCGAACTGCGAAAATACGCATCGACAGGGATAGACGATCGGCTCGTAACGACGCCGGCTGCTTCTAGACCCAGGTCGTCGACATCCGCTGGCCAGCCGGTTGCCATGATCACGGCGTCGAAGCTGCCTGACACGTCGCGCCCGTGCTCGCGCCAGGTCAGCGTGATCGAGCCGTCCGCGGCACGATCGAGCCCGGCGACACCGTCAATGCCGAGGTGGACGGCGACCCCCTGTTCGACGAAGGCCTCCGCGACGGCCTGCGAGACGGACTCATCGGAGGTGGCGAGTACCCGGTCGGCCACGTCGAGCAGCGTCACGGTTGAACCGAAAGAATTGAACACGGTGACCAGTTGTGCGCCGGTGTTGCCGCCGCCGATAACCGCCAGCCGATCGGGAACTCGAGGCAGGTCGAGCACGTGTTCGGGCACTACCGCCAGTTCAGCTCCCGGCACCGGCAGACGGCGAGAATGACCTCCCACGCACACCACGACAGCGTCGGCCGAAATTGTGCGCCCGGTGTCGAGCTTGAGCGTGAAGGCATCCACAAAGCGGGCGCGCCCCTCCAGGATGAGGTGAACGCCGGCATCGGCAAATCGGGTGGCCTCACCCTTCATGGAACGAACCCGGTCCACGGTCTCCCGTACTCGGGCGACCGTGGCGGGCCAGTCGATGGGACGTTCAGTCACGGAGATGCCATAAGCGTCGGCCGTTCGGATCTCTCGCATGAGTCTTGCGGTTTTGGCGAGTACGCGAGTCGGCACGCATCCGGTGTTCACGCACGTGCCCCCCAGGCGATCAGCCTCACAGATGGCGACGGATGCTCCAAGCTCGGCGGCGCGCAGGGCTGCAGCGGCTCCGGCCGGGCCGGCACCGATCACGACGACGTCGAAATGGTCGCGCCCGAGCACGCGTGAATCGGGAGCCGGGTTGGCGGCTGACTTCGTGTGCGCGAAGATTGGGGTCGTAGTCATCTCTGTCTCCCACCGTCGAAAGGTGCCTAAATCCTGACAGCGTCGGCTGGGAATCAACCGGTGCCGACACCCCGTTTCTACACGAAATCTCATCATCATGGTGGGTTCAGTTTGGTGGGCAGAGTGTGCGGTAGCCTACTCTGTGCACCCACTATTACCGTGTGCTCAAGGTCGCACGCACGGCTCGACTCGGCCCGCGACGGAGACCCATGGACCTCAGCACTGTGACACACGTCACCTCCGCTCGACAGCGGAGCGACCTCGCCGCGCTCGGTCCGACCGTGCTGCCGCTGGCCGGAGGATCGGAGCTGTTCGCCGACCCGCGAGCTCACCTCACCGGTCTGATCGATTTGCACACCTTCGGCTGGGCGGCTCTCACCATTACCGGGGACGGTCTCTCCATTGCCGCGACCTGCACCGTCGCTGAACTCTCCCGGTTACCGATGCAGCCGGGGTGGGCGGCGCATCCGCTGTTCTACCAATGCTGCACGGCCCTGTTCGGTTCGTTCAAGGTGTGGAACGTCGCCACGGTCGGCGGCAACCTGGCCACCTCTCTGCCGGCTGGCCCCATGATCACTCTCGCCGTCGCGCTCGACGCGGAGGTTCTGGTCTGGCGTGCTGGTGAGCGCGATGAGGTCGTGCCGGCCCGTTCGTTTGTCACGGGAAACATGACCAACGTGCTCGCACCCGGTGATGTGGTGCGCTCTATTCACGTTCCGCTCGCCGCGTTGCAGTCGCAGACGGCGTATCGCAAGATTGCCCTGTCGCCGCTCGGACGCTCGGGCGCGGTGCTCGCCGGGCGGCTCGATGCCGACGGTCTGTTCGTGCTCACGGTCACGGCGGCGACGCTGCATCCGGTGCAATTGCGGTACCCGGAGCTACCCGCCGCCGAGGTGCTGGCCGGCGATATTGCCGCGATCGACTGCTGGTTCACGGATGCCCACGGCGCCGCCGACTGGCGACGCGCGATGGGGCTGTTGCTCGGCGAAGAAATTCGCGCTGAACTTGTTGGAGGTCTCGCATGACGCTGGAACGGGTCGCAACGGTCGGCACGGTCATTTTCGAGGTCAACGGCAGCCCGGTCGAGGCGACGCCCCAACCCGGCCAGTGCCTGCGCACCCTGCTGCGCGACCACGAACACTTCGAGGTGAAGAAGGGCTGCGACACCGGCGACTGCGGCGCCTGCACGGTTCAGGTCGACGGCACGCCCGTGCACTCCTGCATCTACCCGGCCTACCGTGCAGCCGGCAAGCAGATCACGACCGCGGCCGGCCTCGGCCAGCCCGGCAACCTCGCGCCGGTGCAGCAGCGCTTCGTCGACGCCGCCGGCTTTCAGTGCGGCTTCTGCACACCCGGCATGGTCGTCACCGCCGCCGCCATCGAAGCAGATGCCGACACCACCCGTGCAAACGGCGTCGACGCCAGCTTCAGCACCGACCCCGACGAACTTCCCCGCCTGCTCAAGGGAAACCTCTGCCGCTGCACCGGTTACCGTTCGATCAATGACGCCATTCGCGGCCAGCACACCCCGCCGGCGGGCTCCTGCCACGTCGCCCCGGAGCGCGAGCACGCCGAAACGTCCAGCCTCGGACCGGTGCGCACGACCGGCCGGGCCACTCCCGAACCGGCTTCGGCTGGTGCGGGTTCGACCGGATCGGCCTCGACCGGACGGGTCGCGACGAGCGAGTCCACGACGGACCACTCCACCACGAGCCGCACGATCGGCCCGGTTGGCACCTCCGCCGGCGCGATCGCCGGGGAGCGCGTCGTGAGCGGGCTCGAGCCGTACACTCTCGACGTTTCCGTTGCCGGACTGCTGCACCTCGCGGTGCTCGGGAGTCCGCACGCGCACGCGCGCATCCGCTCTCTTGATGCGTCGAAAGCGGCCAGGCTGCCCGGGGTGCACCGCGTGCTCACCCATGCCGACTCCCCCACGACCCTGTTTTCGACCGCGCGGCACGAGAGCCGGTTCGACGACCCCGACGACACCCTGGTCTTCGACCAGACCCTGCGCTTTCGCGGGCAGCGCGTGGCAGCGGTCGTCGCCGATTCGGTCGCGATCGCCGAGGCCGCCTGCCGACTGATCGACGTCGAGTACGAGCTGCTCGATGCCGTATTCGACCCTCGGCTGGCTGCTCTGCCGGGTGCCCCGCTGGTGCACGGCGACAAGGACCCGGTCGTGTCGCGACTGGCCGACCCGGGGCGCAACCTCGTCGCCGAACTGCACGGCGAATTCGGTGACGTTGCGGCCGGACTCGCCGAGGCGACCACCGTTATCTCGGGCAGCTGGCAGACCCAACGTATTTCGCACACCCACCTCGAAACCCACGGCACGATCGGCTGGATCGACGGCGACCGGCTGGTGCTGCGCACGAGCTCGCAGGTTCCGTTTTTGGTTCAGAAGGAGATCTGCCGGCTGTTCGACCTCGACCCGGCCGGCGTGCGGGTGTTCACGGCCCGGGTCGGCGGCGGTTTCGGCGGCAAGCAGGAGCTGCTCACCGAAGACCTCGTCACCCTCGCGGTGCTCAGTACCGGCCAGCCGGTACAGTACGAATTCACCCGCACCGACGAGCTCACGATCGCCCCGGTGCGGCATCCGTTTGCGATCGACGTGACCCTCGGCGCCACGGCCGATGGCCGCCTCACCGCCCTGAAACTGGGCGTGCTCGCCGACACCGGCGCCTATGGCAACCACGGCCCGGGCGTGATGTTCCACGGCACGAGTGAGTCCGTCGCGCTCTACAACGTGCCCAACAAAAGAGTGGATGCCCAGAGCGTTTACACGAACAACCCGCCGTCGGGCGCCTTCCGCGGCTACGGCCTCGGCCAGATCATCTTCGCGATCGAAAGCGCGCTCGACGACCTGGCCCGGGAACTCGAGATGGACCCGTTCGAACTGCGCCGACTCAATTCGGTGCAGCCCGGCGACCCGCTCGTGGTCACGCACGAGGAAGGGCCCGACCTCGTTTTCGGAAGCTATGGCCTCGACCAGTGCCTCGACCTCGCCGAGTCGGCGCTGGGGCGCGGCAACCGGTCCGTCGTTCCGGTCGGTGCTCAGTGGAAAGTCGGCTCCGGCATGGCGTCGTCGATGATCGCGACCACGCCGCCACGCGGCCACCGCTCGCAGGCATCCGTTCAGCTACTCGCTGGCGGACGCTATCTGGTGCGGGTCGGCACGACCGAGTTCGGCAACGGCACTACGACCGTGCACGCGCAGATCGCGGCGACGGCGCTGCACACGTCTGTCGACCGCATCGATTTGGTGCACTCCGACACGGATGCTGCCGGTTACGATTCCGGCGCGTTCGGCTCGGCCGGGGTCGTCGTCGCCGGCAAGGCCGTGCTCGCCGCGGCGACCGCGCTGGCCGAGTCCCTGGTCGGGGCAGCGGCATCGTGCAGCGGTCTCGGTGAGGTGGATTGGCAGCTTGAACGGGAGGGGCTGCGTGCGACGGGTACGGTCGTCACCCTGGACGACCTCGCAGCCTGGGCCGCGGCCAACGACGTCGACCTCACAGCGATGCGCCGCGAAGACGGAGCGCTGCGCTCGCTCGCCTTCAACGTGCACGCGTTTCGAGTGGCAGTGAACACCGACACCGGCGAGGTGCGCATTCTGCAGTCGATCCAGGCCGCCGATGCCGGCTTCGTGATGAACCCCGAGCAGTGTCGCGGACAGATCGAGGGCGGAGTCGCGCAGGCGCTCGGCACCGCCCTGTTCGAAGAGATCGTGCTCGACGGCGCCGGAGCGGTGACGACGCGGGTGCTGCGCAACTACCACGTGCCCCAGCTCGTGGATCTGCCGGTCACCGAGGTGTACTTCGCCGAAAGCCACGACGTGCTCGGGCCTTTCGGTGCCAAGTCGATGAGCGAGTCAACCTTCAACCCGGTCGCGCCGGCGCTGGCCAATGCGATACGCGACGCGATCGGCATCCGTCCGACCGAGTTGCCCATGTCCCGCGACCGCATCTGGCGTCTGCTGCACGGCTGAGCGGATGCGCGGCCCGGCTCGCGCAGGGTAGCTCGCGCCAGTCGATGGCGGTCACGGCCACCGGACAGGCGGCCCACCCGCGCGTGCCGACCATCTCGCTGATCGAGCTCGCCGAGATCACCATACGACCAACCGACGCAATCTCGACGAACGCGGGGCAGCACTCCCGCGACCTGCCGGGCCGCATATTTCGGCGGGATCACGCGGCGTGTCAGGCAAGTTTCCAAACCCTCGAATGGGATGAATCCGATTTCAGTAGGGTGAAAACAGGCTCCCGTGGCACGTTGCAGACACCGCGCCGGCCTGGGACTCGCATACCGGGCTGGTCGAGAACATACCGGCAGAACAACCAGAAATCTCGCCGCAACCGGTCAAAATTGCCGATTTCGACGCCGGAACACGATAATATCCGTAGATATGTACGAATCAAGGGGTAGTGCGGTCTTTTGCGGCCACATTTTTCACATAGCCGACGCTCCCACAGTTGCGCAGGCCCATTCGCAGCTCGTTTCGGTGCCCGACGGGGCCCTCGTCACGGCCGACGACGGCACGATCGCCTGGGTCGGCCCCTTCAACGAGCTGCCGGCCGCGTTCACTGCACTGCCGGTGACCCGAACCGGGTTCATTCTGCCGGGTTTCGTCGACACTCACATTCATTTTCCACAGACCTACACAACGGATGCCTACGGTGGCGGCCAGCTGCTCGAATGGCTCGACGAGTGCGTCTTCCCGGCCGAGTCGCGGCTGGAAGACCCGGGTTTTGCCCGGCAGGTGGCGCGCGATTTCACGCGGCGGCGGGCATCCGTCGGTACGACCAGCGCCCTCGTGTTCGGCTCGGCGTTTGCGCCGGCGCAGGACGCCCTGTTCGAAGAAACGCAGAAGGCCGGCCTTCGCCTGGTGAGCGGGCGCGGCATCCAGACCGTCGGCACCGACTCCGCCAAGGCGCTGGTCACGAGCGAGCAGGCGGCTCTTGAGCTCACGGCGGCCGAGATCGACCGCTGGCACGCCGTCGACACCGGTAACGCCCAGACCGCGCTGCTGCAGGTCGCGATCGTGCCCCGGTTCAGTCTGTCGGTGACGCCGACAACCCTCGCAGGCCTCGGCGAGCTCTACGACTCGGTGCGCGGGCGAGGCGTGTACTTTCACAGTCACCTCAACGAGAACGACCGGCCGGGCACGGGAGAGATCGACGCGGTGCGCTCGGTGTTCGGCACGAAAACCTACCTCGACACCTACGATGGATGCTTCCTGCCGGGCTCCGCCCGCGGCGGCTCATCCTTGCTTGGCCGCCGCAGCATCCTCGCCCACGCCGTGCACTGCCAGAATTCGGAGCTCGCCCGCCTCGCCGACACCGGCACGTCGATCGCGCACTGCCCGACCTCGCAGGCGTTCCTCGGCTCCGGCACAATGCCGTGGCGGCGCACGACCGGGTTCGGGGTGAACGTCGCGATTGGAACGGATGTCGGTGGCGGCGACGAATGGCTCGTCGCGCGGGTGCTCAACGACTGCTACAAATCGCACCTGTCCGAGCCCGGCGACGCCGGAGTGGCACTCGACCCGGCCGCGCTGCTGTTCACCGGCACACTCGCCGGGGCCCGCGCGCTCGATATGGAGGCCCGGTTCGGCAACTTCGACCTCGGCAAGGATGCGGACTTTCTGCTGATCGACCCGGACCGCTGGGAACCGCTCGCACTCGTGCTGGCGAACGCCGTGCGCGCCGACGACGCGGTACTGGCCGCCGAGCAGACCCTGTTCGCGCTGCTGCTCGCCCTGCGCGAGCCCGCGATCACCGGGGTTTACGTTCGTGGCCGCCGGGTGAGGGTGGAGTAGTCGAGTCGGGTGGCGCATCCGCTCGTCGAGCCGTGAGTTTCAGCCCATTCTTCGTGATTTTGACGCCAAGCCTCACGGCTCGGCACGGGTCAGCTACCGCGATAGGTGGAGTACGCGAACGGGGCGAGCAGCAGGGGCACGTGATAGTGCTCTGACACGTCGGCGGTCGCAGAGCGCTGGGGCGGCGAGAGTCAGCAGGGGGCCCAATTTGCTCACCACGGCGCCTCGAGTTCGTCGAGATCGTCGTAGATGCTGGTGATGGCCGCGATGCGGGTGCGGGTCACGCGCACGTGCGCTCCCATGGCGCCGGTCGCGAGCAGGTGGATCAGGCTCATCGCGGTGGCATAACTGTCGAATGCGCTGGCGCTGTCGATCGGGCATTCGAGCCAGACGGCGGCGCCGTCGGCGTACCGCCGGGCGGAGGAGTCGGCGATCAGCACGAGGGGAATCCCGCGCCGTTCGATCGCCGCGACCAGCTGCCCGAACCCGGCCGTGCGGCGCCGGAATCCGAACAATACGACGACATCGTGCGCGCCGAGCCCGGCCAGGTCCTCACCGATCGACTGCCCGGGCAGCGGCGCGAGCCGCACATTGTCGCAGGCCTGGGCGAGCTGCTGACGCAGGTGCAGGGCGAGCGGGGAGCTGTTGCGCAGCCCGATCACGACGACGTTGCCGGCGTGCGCGATCAGCCGCGCCGCGGCATCCAGCCGGCCGTCTTCGAGATTCTGCAGCAGCTGCCGCAGGTTCTCCTGCTCCCCCGCAAGGTGCGCCGCGAGGCGCGACGGCGTTCCAGCGGATGCTCCCGGCCCACCCACCGGGGCGCCGTTGCGGCGCAGGGCACGCGCGTGTTCGCGCACCTCGGCCGAATCCTGAAAGCCGAGCCGGGTGCCCTCCTCATCGCCGAACGCGACGACTTCGAGCGCGAACGGCAGGGCGCGGCCGGAACGCGCGATGCGTTCGGCCACAGCCACGGCGCGCGGCACCCGGGGAGCGGCGTTGATCGGGCCCGGACCCATGAGAAGCCTCGCTGGCGGGTTGATCGGAAGGCTGGAAATGTGTTTCACTCCCTCGGCATGGTGAAACCAAAGTTTCAGGTGGCCAGTTTAGGCAGCGGAGGTTTCCGGCGCGTTATGGGCCTGTCGCAGCATTAAAACCCGGTAGCCAGGTGAACGCGTCCACGAGCTCCAGGTGGACCAGGCACAGCCCCAGCGGGCCCGCTCTGAGAGAATCATTCCCACTGTCTCGAGTTGTCCGTCGCGAGTGTGCCAGGCTTTCGAGCGTTTACCATCCTGGGCCTGAAAATCGAACGGGTACGAGCTTCCGGACTCGATGTCGCCCACTAGGCATCCAGAGTCCAGCGGAATGTGACGACCCTTTTCGCGTTATTTCGTTCCCGAACCCGGGGGTGTTGTCACTCGATGCTCGCTGTCATCGACCACGTCTGGTTCCGCTCGCAGGGCGTCGGCGATCTCTTCCTCTGGACGCGGCGCGATGGTCTGGTCGACCTCGAGCTGTGGGATGGACGGCTCACCCGGGCCGGGAACGTGGCGCTGAGGGGAATGTTCGAAGTGGAGGGACACGGCGAATCCTTCGGTCGGTAACATTCACAGCGTATGCGATTTTACGGCGGAGTAGCCAGGTTTCGAGCACATCGCTACCGCTGCGACCAGCCTGTGCCACACAACGTCAAGGACCTCGTCCCCGGAGTCCATGGTGAGCACGCCCACATCGCGCGCAGGGCTGGAGTGGGCGGGCAGAGCTAGGGACACATCCGCTCGGAGGAGCCATGTAGTTGACCATGGTGCCAGGCCGCGGCTCGTGAACCCTACGATGGCAGACATGCACAAGCCGCCAGCACCCAACCACGTGGCCGGACTCGTGCTCGCCGCTGGTGCTGGCTCCCGCTATGGCATGCCCAAGGCGCTCGTGCACGATGCCTCGGGCCGATCCTGGCTGCAGAACGCCGTCGACGTGCTCGCGGCCGCCGGGTGTTCCCCGGTCATCGTCGTGCTCGGCGCCCGCGGTGCCGAGGCCGCGGCGCTGCTCAAAACGGATCCCTTGGCCTCAGGGGACGGTGCGCGAGCCCGCAGCACGAACCGGCCAACAGCATCCGTTTTGGTCGTGCAGGCCGACGATTGGGCCGAAGGACTCTCTGCCTCCCTGCGCGCCGGCCTGCGCTGCGCCCTCGACCACCCCGAGCTCACGGCTATCGCGGTCGTTCCCGTTGACGTACCCGACCTGAACGCGGCGACGGTGGCTCGCCTGATCGGCAGGACCAACGAGACGACGGATGCGCCCGGCTCCGCCGCCGCGTCGGCCGGCACACTGCGTCAGGCCCGTTTTACCGGCCAGCCGGGGCATCCCGTGGTGATCGGCCGGTCGCACTGGGCGTCCCTCCTCGAGACTCTCGCCGGCGATTCCGGCGCGCGTCCCTATCTGCGCGCGCACGACGTCGAAGCGGTCGAGTGTGGCGACCTCGGCACCGGGGCCGACGTCGACCGTCCCCGCGAACCACCGGGCCCACTTTCGGAACATGGGCCCATGATCTAACCTGGGCCCACGTTCCGGGCCCGGGCCCGGAACAAATGGTGAGGTCTCGAACCCTCGTGGCTCAACGAAACTGCGCCTGAACTACCCCCGCGCCACCACCCGGCTCAGCGCCGCATAGGCGCGCGCCGCGCCCGGCTGCACGGTCAGCGACACCGCGAGGGCGTCGAGACGGGCGCGCGTTTCGCCGGTGAGGTGCAGCATCCGCTCACAGGCGTCGCGCAACGCGAGAACGGTTGCGGTATTGGGGGGCAGCGAGGTGCCGAAGCCCGCCGCGTCGAGGGCGGCCGCGCCGGCGAATTGGTCGGTGGAGAACGGCAGCACAACGAGCGGCACGCCTGCCGTCATCGCCTCGGTCACCGAATTGTTGCCCCCGTGCGTCACCGCGAGCACAGCCTCCCGCAGCAGGCGCACCTGCGGCAGAAACCCGCGCACCAGCCAGGAATCAGGAATGGGGCCGAGCTCGGCGGGGCTGGTCGCTCCGACAGCCATGGCCACCCGCACCGGCAGCCCGCTCAGGGCCGCGGCGACGCGCGCGAGCACATCACCGCGCACCGAGAGAAAACTTCCGAAGCTCACGTAGACGACGGGCCGAGAATCCGCTGCCAGCCAGGCTTCGACCTCGGGGTCGACCGCCTCGGAGCGCACCGCCGAACCGAGAAACCGGTGGGGTGGAAGCTCGTCCGTGCGCGCCGACGAGTGCAGTTCGCCCGGATAGTTGAGCAGCAGCAGATCCCCGCACTCCTGAAAGGCATCGAGGGTCGGTGCCGCGGACGGATCGAGTTCAAAAAGTGCGTCGTTCCACTGGGCGGTGAACGAGTCGCGAACGGCCGCACACTGCAGCTCGAGCAGCGCCAACTCGCCAACGTCGGGCGAGAACACGGCGGGCCAGGCCGGCGGGTAACCGTAGATCTCCGGGCCGACGGGCAGGGCAGACGGATGCCCGAGCACCACATCGGCGTGCGGCACGCCCGCACTGAGTAGCCCGAGCCGGGCGCTGAAGGCGAGGTGGTCGACGATCACCTGGTCGGGCTGCACCCGTTCGACGATGCGCTGCACCTCGCGGGCGATCGCGACCGGGTTATAGAGCAGGTCGCTGCTGCGGGCCTCAGCCTGAAAGAGCAGGGTATCGACCATTCCGCGGCGGGTGGCGTCGAAGAATCCGCGCAGGGCGTCATCTTCGCCGGCGGGCTGCTGCTCGACCCGGATGGTGCCGGGGTTGGAACCGCGGCCCAGCTGCAGGTTCTCCCGTTCGAACCCGAACGCGGCCACAATGTCGGCCGTTGCCGGTCCGCTCGCCACCACGACGCGTTCGCCGGCCTGCGCCCAGGCGGTGCCGAGCGTCGCGAGCGGGTACAGGTGCGAGGCGTAGTCGGGGCTGATGATGAGCAGGGTCATGAGACGCTCAGCTCCCAGGCGACCGGCTCGGTCGCCAGGGCGACGTCCCGGTAGACCGAACCGAGTGTGCTCGCCATGGCTTCGATCGTGAACTTGTCGGCCACCATGCGCCGGGCCAGGTCGGCGTACTCACCGCCGTGCACTCCGGCCGCCACGGCGAGGGCATCGCGGATGCCGGAACCGAGAGCCTGCGCGTCGCCGGTGTCGACCAGAAAACCGGTCACGCCATTCTCGACGTAGGTGGCCGGTCCGCCGCCGTTCGGCGCGACGACCGCGAGGCCGGTCGCCATCGCCTCGAGCAGCGCGATGCCGAACTCTTCCTTCATGCTCGCGCAGACATACACACCGAACGGCGCAGCGAGCCCGGGCCGGCCGTAGCGGATCGCGGCCAGCCAGCGGGCGACCGTGTCGTTGGCGCGATGCCCGGCCAGGAGCAGGCCGTGGGACGCAGCGTCGTCACGATTCGCGCCAGACAGGGAACGGGCCATGCGCGCCAGCTCAATGCCCTCATCAAAGGACGGATGCTCCAAATCACCGCCCACAATCAGCAGGTTGCAGCGCTCTCGCAGGGTCGGGTCCCCGGTCCAGGCTTCGACCAGGGCCGCCATGCCCTTGACGCGGTGCAGCCGGCCGACGCTGATCAGCAGCGGCAGTCCGCGCCGGGACGGCGGAAGGGTGCCCAGCAGCGCGTCGAGCTGGTCGAAGGCAAGCGCGGCGGACGCAGCGCGAGAATCGTCCATATTAGTGCGGTCGATGCGGTCAAAGTCGTGGTCGAAGTGATCAACCGGGTCCTGGTCGTGGCTGAGGTCGTCGTCGCTGGCGCCCAAACCGCTCGCGCCGGTCTGGCTGAGCGATGCCAGGGCATCCGTTCGGGAACGGTCGATCACCGCGAGGTCGATGCCCTCCGGAATGACCGAGTGTCGTTCCGGGTGTGCGTCAATGTCGATTCCGATCAGTCGCTCAATGTCCTGCTGCAGGTACGGGCGTGGGAAAAGCACGGTGTGCGCGGCATCCGCGGCAAGTCGCTGTACCAGACGGGCACGAAACCAGAAGTGTTCGACCGCATCAACCTCGCCGAAGTTCGTTCGGGTGAGCGCGCCACTCGATTCGAGCGAGTCGATCACGCCGTGCGGATCGGGCGCCACTGTGAAGACGACCGGAATGTCCAGGTCGCGGGCCACGGTCGCGGCGGCGAGGCTGCCGACATCGGCCATACGGAGGTGAATCGCGTCGACGACTCCGGCCGAGCGCAGGATGCGCCGAATGCCGCGTTGCGCCGCGACCCGCCGAGGCCAGGAGTCGATCGACGGCACCGGACCACCGACGAACGGAACCGCCGCGAAGGAGTGCCCGCGCCGGGTCGCTCCGACGTCGGCCAGTCCATCAAGCGCTGACTCGTGGCTGCCGCGGGACAGGGTGATGACCCGATCGACCCGATCTTCGCGGCCCGTCCCGAGACGGCTTCCGACAAACGGCGCACGCAAAGCGGATGCCGCGGCGCTCTCCGTTCCGCTCCCTCGGCCGGCCGGCTCGGCGACGAGGGCGTCACCGAGCCGCACCAGCAGGGTGGCGATGCCCCCGTTGTCGCCGGCACCCACCTGGGAAAGTTCACCATCGATGTCGGCATGCAGAAAGAGCTGAGCGATCGTGGCGCCCTGGCGCCAGGGCTGGGGTGGTGCGGTCGTGGCCGTCAGGTCGAACAGGGCCAGCCGGGCAACTGCGGCGAGTTCGCTCGCATTGTCGTCCTGAGAGAGGACGCTCAGTAATTCGAGCACAGCTTCGTTCGGGGATCGGTCACCGAGGCCGGCGATGGCGGCGGCGCGAGCGGGCAGGCTCTCGGCACGGTCGGTGGCCACCCGACGCAGCAACCGCTCGGGAATGCGGCCGGGCATGAGGCCGATGGTCTCGATGAGGCGGGTGCGGGCATCCGTTTCGGTCATGCCGAGCAGGGAACCCTCGAGGAACAGGGCCACCTGATCGGCGGCCGAAGATCCCCACTGTTCCAGAGTGCGCTGGGCGAGCATGCCGGTAAAGCCGCCCTGCCGAACGAGCGTGACGAGGCCGGCGATGGCGTCATAGCGCGGCAGGCGGGTGCCGAAGGCCCAGGCGGAGTGCTCACGCAGAAAAGCCGAGTCGTGGTGCAGCAAGGCAACAAGCACCTCGTCAGCGGAGTCGTCGAAGACCTGGGCGAGGGCGTGCACTGCGGCGATGGCGGTGAGCTGGTCGCTCGGATCGGTCGCGGCTTGTGCCAGCAGGCGCACAGCCCGGGCGCCCCCATCGCGGCTGGCTGCCACGGTGAGGTCGTCGGCGCGTCGAATTCCCTCGAGCAGCGTTGCGGCGCATCGTTGTTGGTCGAGTGCGGTGTGGGTAGCCATTGACTGCTCCTTTTCGTGAAACTCGTCGAATCAATCGTGGCGATTCGGGGTTGCCACGAGCGAACATGGGTGAATTTCGGAACTTTGGGTGCGAGAGGTCGAGGATCCCGAACACTAAAGCCAACGAATCAGGTATAGCTAGCCTAGCTAGCGAATTCCCCATTCGCCATCATTGCATGAATGAGGGCGCCAGGGCTGACAGGCTATCCTGATCGGTGCCGAGCACTCAAGACGCAAAAAAAGAGCCACGCCCCAGTGAATGGGGCATGGCTCTATCTGTTTATATCTGCAAATGCCGGGTTTAGCCGAACAGGGCCGTCACCTTCGCGAGTGTCTGAGAAATGCCAAAGGCCAGCGGAATCCCTACCAGTGCCCAAGCCACGATGACTTTTAGAACCTTCATGCGTGCGCCTTCCAAGCTGTTGCACCGACGAGCGGCTTTTCGGGTTCGTGAAAGTCGGTGTGAACCGGTCGCACGAAAAGGTTCGCCACAAAACCAACAACGAGCAGCCCAACCATGGTGAGCAGGGCCGGCTGATAGGCCGCGGCCGTCAACTCACCCGGAGCGCCCTGAGCATCGAGGAACGAGTTGACAATGAGCGGACCGGCAATGCCGGCCGCCGACCAGGCCGTCAGCAGGCGACCATGGATGGCCCCCACCTGAAAGGTTCCGAACAAATCCCGCAGGTAGGCCGGAGCGGTAGCGAAACCGCCACCGTAAAAAGAAATGATAACGAAGGCCAGTACAACGTAGAGCGCCGTCGTACTCGATCCGAAGAGCGCCAGCAGCACGTACAACACCGTGCCAACGCCGAGGTACACCATGTAAATGTTCTTTCGTCCGGTCTTGTCCGACGTGGCCGACCAGGCGAATCGTCCGCCCATGTTAGCGAGCGACAACAAGCCCACAAAGCCTCCGGCAACGGCCGCCGAGACCAGCGAGTTGCCGTCGCTCTGCCGGAAGAAGTCCTGGATCATCGGTGCGGCCTGCTCGAGAATGCCGATACCGGCCGTGACGTTGCAGAACAGGACGACCCAGAGCAGCCAGAACTGACGCGTGCGAATGGCGTTCCTGGCTGAAACGTGGTTGCTCGTGACGAGGGCCTTGACCCGCACCTTCGACGGATCGAAACCGGCCGGCACCCAATCAGCAGCCGGAACCTTGATCGTGAAAGCCCCGAACATCATGTACGCGAGATAGATCACGGCGAGGGTGAGAAAAAGCTTGCCCACGGAGTCGCCGCTCGCCACCCAGTTCGCTGCCCCGGAGTTGGGGTCATAGAAGCCGAGAAGCGCCGTCGACACTGGGCTGGCGATGAGGGCGCCGCCGCCGAAGCCCATGATGGCCATGCCGGTGGCGAGGCCCGGGCGGTCCGGAAACCACTTGATGAGCGTCGAGACGGGCGATATGTAGCCGATGCCGAGGCCGATACCGCCGATGAAGCCGTAGCCGACGTAGACCAGCCACAGCTGGTTCGTAAAGATTCCGAGCGAACCGATGAGGAATCCGCCCGACCAGAACAGAGCCGCGACGAACATGGCCTTGCGCGGCCCGTTGGTGTCGACCCAGGTACCCATGATGGCCGCCGACAGGCCGAGCATCACGATGGCGATTGAGAAGATCACCCCGATCTGCACCAGGCTGGCGTCGAAGTGTGCCACAAGCGCGGTCTTGTAAACACTCGTGGCGTAGGCCTGGCCAATGCAGAGGTGCACGGCGAGTGCGGCCGGCGGAATCAGCCAGCGGTTGAATCCGGGTGGGGCGATGGTGCGGTCTCGGTCGAGCCAGCTCATGAAGATATCCTTGCTGCCGGTATGGCGATAGCGACTCTGCTGTGCGTTTCGGCTGTCCACGATGGCCGTGGACGTACTCCGCAAACGGATAGAATGATTAGTCTGCGGAGGCAATCCTAGACGATTCATCGAGAACATTTCGTTCCAAAATCTCGCCCATTTGGTAATTCGGGGGAATTCCCCTTGGCGGCAAGGCAGGATAGATATATGACACGTTCAGCACCTATCGACGACATCAACGAAAATAATCTTGTCGTCACCGCGCCCAAGACCCACGCGGCCGGCATCCAAGCCGTAGCGGTGGCGCTCGATCGGGGTATTGCCCAGGCTGGTATCGTTCGCACCGCACGGTCGCTGCTGCGCCTCAACCAGCGCGACGGCACCGACTGCCCCGGATGCGCGTGGCCGGAATCCCAGGGACATCGCAAGACCGCAGAATTCTGCGAAAACGGCGCGAAGGCCGTCGCTGAAGAGAGCACGCTACGCACGGTGACGCCCGCGTTCTGGGCAGAGCATTCCATCGCCGAGCTCGCCACCAAGACCGAGTATTGGCTCGGAAACCAGGGCCGCATTACGCACCCCGTCGTCATTCGCCCGGGCGACACGCACTACTCGCAGATCTCCTGGGATGATGCTTTCGAGCTCATCGGTGAGCAGATTCGCGCCACGGTACCCGACCGCACCGTCTTCTACACGTCTGGCCGCACCGCCAACGAGTCGGCGTTCATGTACCAGCTGTTCGCCAGGTCGATCGGCACCAATAACCTGCCCGACTGCTCCAATATGTGCCACGAGTCCTCCGGCTCAGCACTGAACCCCACGATCGGCATCGGCAAGGGTACGGTCTCGCTGGAAGACATCCACCAGGCCGAACTCATTATGGTGGTCGGCCAGAACCCGGGCACCAACCACCCGCGCATGCTGTCGGCCTTGGCCGAATGCAAGGACAACGGCGGCAAGATTGTGGCCGTCAACCCTCTGCCCGAAGCGGGACTGTTCAACTTCATGGACCCGCAGACTCCGAAGGGCGTCGTCGGCAAGGGCACCAACCTGGCTGATGAGTTTCTGCAGATCAAGGTCGGCGGTGACCTGGCCCTGTTCCAGGCGCTCGGTCATCTGTTGCTCGAGGAGGAGGCCCGCATACCGGGGTCGGTCATCGACCACGAGTTCGTCGCCGCGAACACCGACGGAATCGAGGCCTATCGGGCCGCCCGATCGGTGATCGACTGGGCCGAAACGAAAAAGGCCACCGGCCTGGACCGTGCCGCGATCGAGACGGTGGCGCAACTGCTCATCGCGAGCAAGGCCACCATCATCTGCTGGGCGCTCGGACTGACCCAGCAGCCGCACTCGGTGAACACCCTCAAGGAGATCATCAACCTGTTGCTCCTGCAGGGCAACTTTGGCAAGCCCGGCGCAGGCGCCTGCCCGGTGCGCGGCCACTCCAACGTTCAGGGCGACCGCACCATGGGTGTGTGGGAAAAGCCGAAGGAGCCCATGCTCGCCGCCCTCGACGCCGAGTTCGGCATCGTATCCCCGCGGGAGCATGGCCTCGACTCCGTCGACACGGTGGATGCCTTCGTGCACGACCGCGTCGACGTGTTCGTCTCCATGGGCGGCAACTTCGCCCTGGCTTGCTCCGATACCGACCTGCTGGAGAAAGCCATGCAGCGCGTCGGTCTCACCGTGCATGTGTCGACCAAACCCAATCGCTCGCACGTTATGCACGGTTTGACCTCGCTCATCCTGCCGACGCTCGGCCGAACGGATACCGATGACAAGCATCCGTCGGGCCGCCAGGTGCTCTCAGTGGAAGACTCGATGTCGGTCGTTCGCACCACTCAGGGACGCCTCGAGCCGGTGTCTGAGCACCTCCTCGCCGAACCGGTGATCATTGCCCGCATGGCCAACGCCACGCTCGGAGACGACCACCCGGTCGATTGGAAGGCGATGGCGGAAGACTACGACGTCGTTCGTGACCACATCTCCCGCGTCGTACCCGGCTTCGTCGACTTCAACGTTCGGCTCAAGACCAAGAATGGGTTCGTGCTGCCCAACCCGCCGCGCGATACGCGCAGCTTTGCCACCGATATTGGTCTGGCCCGGTTCACGGTGAGCCCGATCGAGTACCTGTCGGCGCCAGAGGGTCACTTGATTTTGCAGACCATCCGCAGCCATGACCAGTACAACACCACGTTCTACGGTCTTGACGACCGCTACCGCGGCATCAAGAACGGTCGTCGCGTCATCCTCATCCACGAAGACGATGTCACCGAGCTGGGCTTCGCCGACCGCGATATGGTCGACGTGATCAGCACGTACCAGGGCGTCGAGCGCCGAGCCGACACGTTCCGCCTCGTGGTCTATCCGACACCGCGCGGCTGCGCGGCTGCGTACTTTCCGGAGGCGAACGCACTCATGCACCGCGAGCTCGTGGCCCGCGAATCGAACACCCCCGGTTACAAGGCCATGACCGTGCGCTTCGTTCCGGCCGGCGCCGCTGCCTAGCCTGAGTCAGGCGGCCTGGTCGTCACGCTGTGCGTCGATGATCCGGTCGCCGCCGGCATAGACGACCATGGAGTTGCCGCGGAGAAAACCGACCAGGGTCATGCCAACCTCGACGGCGAACTCCGCGGCGAGTGACGAGGGCGCCGAGACCGCCGCGAGCACGGGAATGCCCGCCATCAGGGCCTTCTGGGTGAGTTCGAAACTCGCCCTGCTCGATACCATGAGCACCGTGCCGGTCAGCGGCAGCCTGTTCTCCTTGACTGCCCAGCCGATGACCTTGTCAACGGCGTTGTGCCGGCCGACGTCTTCGCGCAGCACGAGCATTTCGCCGGTAGCGGCATCGAACAGGCCGGCCGCGTGAATGCCGCCAGTCTTCTCGAACACGTTCTGCCCCGCGCGCAGCTTGTCGGGAAAAGTCGTGAGCAATTCGGCAGTCACTCGCACCGCGTCATCCGCTATCTCAAAGACTGATTTGGTGCGCACGGCATCGATGCTCTCCTTGCCGCACAGGCCACAGGAGCTGTTGGTGATGAGGGAGCGCTCCAAGCTCCGTTCCGGTGGCGCGACGCCGGCACCGAGGGTGACGTCCAGCACGTTATAGGTGTTGACCCCGTCTATCGCCCCAGCGCAGTAGCGGGCCGAATTAAAATCGTCGCCCTGCGTGATGACGCCCTCCGAGACTAGAAACCCCGCCGCAAGGTCGATGTCGTTACCCGGGGTACGCATCGTGACGGCAAGGCGGCGGCCGTTCACCCGAATTTCCAGGGGTTCTTCGACCGCAAGCAGGTCCTCGCCAGCCAGAGGCTGGGCACCGACGGTGATTCGGGTAATTTTGCGTCGCGCGGTAATTCTGTTCATTCTTAAAGTCTCCCACGCTGGTGCCGTTACCGCACTCCAGCCTTGCCGATTAGCCGCCGATGTAGGACATTTCGATTTTTTTGGCACCAGACGCCCGAAGCTCACTGGTCTTCGCGCTCCGCAGCTGCGAATAGCGGTCGGTGCGCTCCCGCCAGAGGTGCGCCATAACGGTGGAGAGTTCCGCGTCGGAGCATCCGCCGCGCATGAGCGCCCGCAGGTCGTGGCCCTCGGTGGCGAACAGGCAGGTGAAGAGTTTGCCATCGGTCGACACGCGGGCGCGCGAGCAGGTCTGGCAGAAGTTCTGGGTGACGCTCGAGATGACGCCGATCTCGCCGCCGCCGTCCTGGTAGCGCCAGCGGCGGGAGGTCTCGCCGCTGTAGTTCGGGGCGATCTCTTCAAGCGGCAGCTCGGCGTGGATGCGCGCGATCACGTCCTTCGACGGAACGACGGCGCCCATCTCCCAGCCGTTGCTCGAACCGACGTCCATGAACTCGATGAACCGCAAAATGTAGGGGGTGTCCTTGAAATGCCGGGCCATGGCGACGATGTCCTGGTCGTTCTTGCCGCGCTGCACGACCATGTTAACCTTGATCGGGCCAAGGCCGACGGCTTCGGCCACGTCGATGCCGTGCAGCACCTTCGCGACCGGAAACTTCACGTCGTTCATGGTGCGAAACGTGGTGTCGTCGAGCGAGTCGAGCGACACCGTGACGCGCTTCAGGCCGGCATCCTTGAGCGCCTGCGCCTTCACGGCCAGCGCCGACCCGTTCGTGGTCAGGGCAATGTCGATTTCGCGCCCGTCGGGCGTGCGCAGCTCGGCCAGCAGGGCAATGAGGTCTTCAAGCCCCCTACGCAGCAGTGGTTCACCGCCGGTCAGCCGAATCTTCTCAACGCCATGGGCGACGGCCACGCGCGCGAGCCGGGTGAGTTCCTCGAAGCTGAGCAGTTCGTCGTGTTCCATGAACGCGAAGTCCCGGCCGAAGATCTCCTTCGGCATGCAGTAGACGCAGCGAAAGTTGCAGCGGTCGGTGACGCTGAGGCGCAGGTCGTGCAACGGCCGGTTCAGCCGGTCGGTCACGGTGCCGGTGGGCGTTTCAAGGTCCACCGGAATGTCCGAGCGCTCTCGATAGAAGCGCGGAGCTGGTTCTGCAAGGTCGGCGCCGGTCATGTTCCCACCCTAACCCCGCGCTCCGCCCGGGGATACCCAGAACACCGGTTCTAAGCGGATGCCGCGGCTCGCGGCCTGAATCCGTGGCTAATTCAGGAATTATTTCAATTTCTGAGCGGATCCGACGCTATTAGCTCAGATTCGGGTCGGATTTCCTGAATGAGCCACGCGGCGCGCGGATGCTGATGCCGCCGATACAGGAACGGCCCGCCCGGGAGAATTCCCGGGCGGGCCGTTCACCTATCTGCTGTTAGCCCTTGACGTAGCCGTTGGGGTTTAGCACGTACTTCGTCGCCGCGCCGGCGTCGAATTCGGCGTAGCCACGCGGGGCATCTTCGAGGCTGATGGCCTGGGCGTTGACGGCCTTGGCAATCTGTACCTTGTCGTGCAGGATCGCCATCATCAGCTGGCGGTTGTACTTCATCACCGGGCACTGGCCGGTGGTGAACGACAGCGATTTGGCCCAGCCGAGGCCCAGCCGAATCGACAGTGAGCCCACCTGAGCGGCCTTTTCCTTGGCGCCCGGGTCGCCCGTGACGTAGAGGCCGGGAATGCCGAGGGCACCGCCGGCGGCGGTGACCGTCATGAGCGAGTTGAGCACGGTGGCCGGAGCCTCGTGGTCGGCGTCCTTACCGTGACCACGCGCCTCGAAGCCCACGGCGTCAACACCGGCGTCGACCTCTGGTACGCCGAGGATCTGTTCGATCTGCTCCCCCGGCTCGCCTTTGCTGAGGTCGATGGTCTCGCAGCCGAAGCTGCGGGCCTGCGCGAGACGATCCACGTTCATGTCACCGACGATGACGACGGCCGCACCGAGCAGCTGCGCCGAGACGGCGGCCGCGAGGCCCACCGGGCCGGCTCCGGCCACGTACACGGTCGTTCCGACGCCGGCACCGGCCGTGTAGGCCCCGTGGAATCCGGTCGGGAAGATGTCGGACAGCATGGTGAGGTCCATGATCTTTTCGAGCGCCTGGTCCCGGTCGGGAAACTTCAGCAGGTTCCAGTCGGCATAGGGAACCAGCACGTACTCGGCCTGGCCTCCCACCCAACCGCCCATGTCGACGTAACCATATGCACTACCCGGACGGTCCGGGTTGACGTTGAGGCAGATGCCGGTCTTGCGTTCCTTGCAGTTGCGACAGCGACCGCAGCTGATGTTGAACGGCACCGACACGATGTCGCCCACCTTGATGAATTCGACGTCGGGGCCAGCTTCGACCACTTCGCCGGTGATTTCGTGACCCAGCACTAGGTTCGCCGGTGCGGTTGTGCGGCCGCGCACCATGTGCTGGTCGGAGCCGCAGATATTGGTGGTCACTGTTTTGAGAATGACGCCGTGTGGCACCTTCCGGCCGACGTTGGCCGGGTTGACACCCGGTCCGTCTTTCAGCTCGAAACTCGGGTAATCAATGTCGATTACCTCGACGACACCCGGGCTCTTGTAGGCAACTGCTCTGTTCCCCGTCATGAACTACCTTCCTGGTTTTACGCTGATCAGGATGATGTGTTGGGCACGACCCGATCGGCACTGGATATTCCTGAACGCTGCGTGTGACGGCAGCTCTCCCACTCCATCACCGCTCAACTGAAATTACAATCAGCAAATTGCCAGTTCGCGCCCCCCTTTCAGGACTACGGCACGACCAGACCGGTGAGCGTCTCAGACCTTCCAGACCTGCACAACGGATGGCCGTGGACCGGTCCAGGCACCGGCCGGCACGGGTGCGCCGAGCGGAACGTAGTCGGGGAATCGGCTCGACTGGGCCGCCCAGCTGCCTCTTTCCCCCGGGTGCTGCACGGCGACGTAGACCATCGATTGCTCAGAGCGGATGACCGGACCGCAGGTTTCGGCCTCGCGCGGCACTGAGAGGAACTGCTGCACCCGGCCGCGCTCGGGGCCGGTGAGCGGTACTTTGAACAGTCCGTCGCAGTATCCGATCGTGCTCGGCGCGCCGTCGGTGGAGATCCACAGGTTGCCCTGGACGTCGAAAGCCACGTTGTCGGGGCAGGAGATGGGCGACACCTTCTCTCTCGGAAAACCGGCGAAGTAGGTGCTCGTGTTCGTCGCGGGGTCTCCGCAAACCAGCAGCAGGTTCCAGTCAAAGGTCACCGAGGTCGCGTCAGAGCCAGTTTCGGTGATCTCTACGATGTGGCCGTCGCGGTTGGCCACCCGGGGGTTGGGCTCGGTGGCGCCTTCCTGACCGAGCGCGCCGCGATCGGTGTTGTTGGTGCAGGCGACATAGATCTTGCCGGTCACCGGGCTCGGCTCGACGTCTTCGCAACGGTCCATTTTGGTGGCGCCGACGGCATCCGCTACCAGACGGGTGTTCACGAGGGCATCGTCGGTACTGAAGCCAGGAACCTGGCAGACGCCGTCGATGACGAGCGCCACCCACTGACCGGTGCCGTCGAAGAGGCCGTCGACGGGTAGCTGGCCGGTGCCGGTGATCTCGCGCTCTGGCGAGTTTCCAGTGAAGCGGGCTACGTAGAGGGATCCCCGGGTGAGCAGGGACTTGTTGTGGGTGCGTGCCTTCGGGCCCTTCTTCTTGTCGAAGCGATCGAAGGAGACAAACTTGTAGAGATAGTCGAAGCGCTCGTCGTCGCCCATGTAGGCGGCGACGTGGCCGGTCTTTCCGACGATGACATTGGCCCCCTCGTGCTTGAACCGGCCGAGCGCAGTGTGCTTGACCGGGGGCTCGTTCGGTGCCTCCGGATCGATCTCCACGATCCAGCCGAATCGGTTGGGCTCGTTCTCGTTGCCGGCGACGGTGGCGTCGAAGCGGTCGTCGATCTGCTCCCAGAGCCGACCGGTGGGGCGATTTGCCAGGCCGTAGCGGGCATCAGCTGTGCTGGTGCCGTTCGTTCGAAAGTACCCGTTGAAATTCTCCTCGCCGGACAGCACCGTGCCCCAGGGTGTGGTGCCGCCGGCACAGTTGCCGAGGGTGCCAAGCACGGTTCGACCGGTAGGGTCGGCCGCGGTCTTCAGCAGGGCGCTTCCGGCGGCCGGGCCGGTGACGGTGAACGGTGTGCTCGCGGTGATGCGGCGGTTGAGGGGGTCACCCACGCGGTAGGTCCAGGGTTGGCCGGCGCGCTTCCGTTCGAGGGCGACCACGGACATGCCGTGGGCCATCATGGCCACGCGACGCTGCTCATCCGCTTCGACCGCAGTGAGCGCTGGCGAAAACATGATGCCCTCGTTGGTGTACTCATGGTTGCTGACGAGGATGCCGGAGCGTCCCTTTGGTCCCTTGCTCTCGATGATGTCGAGGTAGTCATTGTTGTAGCCGAACTGGCGGGCCTGCAATGCGGCGCTCTGGTGTTCGGGGTCGAAACGATCGGTGGCGGCAAAGAGCGGGTCACCCCAGCGGATGATCGGGTTCCAGGAATAGCCCGTCGGAACCACGAAGGAGTCAACGGCAGCCGGAACTGGAGCGATGGGGGCAAACGCGAGGCCGCGGCCAGCAGCGCCGGCCGGGCCGCCCGGCACGGCCATGGCGGGAGCGGGTTCGCCGGAACCGAGCAGGATGGCAGCGGCGCCGACGCCAGCCCCCACGAGCAGGGAACGACGGCTCATGGCGGCCCCCACGATGTCGCGAAAATAGTCGTTCGAGCTCTCATTGGGTACCGGGTGAAAGCAGGCATCCGCGCACTTGAGGTGGCAGGTGACGGCGCTGCGTTTGCCGAGGGTGTGCCCCTGCATGGGAAGGAGCGGAAGCAATGGCCGGTCACGAGCTGGGGCGTGCCGGCTGGGGCCGGTGGATTCGTTGCTCAGCATGCGGGCGCTCCTCGTGGTCGTTTTGGTCCCCGAACTGGGGATAGAACCACTCTCTCGCTGTCCCCTATCCGATTCACGACAGCCCTGTGGCCCGTTGGTGAACGGACCATGAACGCTCGGGGTCGCTAGCTTCTACAGAACGATAAGCCCGATCACCCACACGGCGGCGAAGCCGGCGACTCCCTGGATGGCGGTGGCCGGGGTGAGCGTGCGGTACGCGGTCGCGACCGGAATGCGGCTGAGCTGCGAGACGACCCAGAAGTAGCTGTCGTTGGCGTGCGAGACGACCATGGCGCCGGCACCGATGGCCAGCACGGAGAGCACCTTGCCCAGGTCAGAGTCGAGGCCGAGCGCCGGCAGCAGCGGCAGGAGCAGCACGGAGGTGGTCACCATGGCAACCGTGGACGAGCCCTGGGCGGTCTTGAGCGCGGCCGAGATCAGGAACGGTACGGCCAGTCCAAGACCAAGCGTCGAGAGCGTGCTGCCGAGAAATTCGGTGAGGTCGGATGCCGCGAGAATGGCTCCAAAGGCAGCACCGGAGGCGGTGATCAACAAAATGGGGGCAGAGATACGGATGCCCTCACTCACGCGTTCGCCGAACATCTCCAGTTTTCCCTTACCACGCAGCAGAAACAGCGCGGCAATGAGGCCAACCGCCAGGGCGATGACCGGGGTTCCAAGAAATACGATGGCGGCGTAGAGGGCGGACTCACCGAACGGCAGGGCCGGAAGCTTGGCGATCGAGGCGATGCAGATCAGCAAAATCGGCGCGAGAATGGGCAGGAAGGCCAGGAACGCGTTGGGCAGCTTGCCATAGGCGGCACGGATGGTTTCGTAGTCCGCGTCGAGGTCGCTGTCTTCGCCGGCGAGCTCAGGCATCAGCTCGACGTTCTTTTTCAGGAACCGGTTGGCCCAGAGCAGCCCGGCCAGCGCCGAAACGACGGCGGTGATCAGGCCGAACCCGATGATGAGGCCGAGCTGGTCGATGATGTTGAGGTTTCCGGCGGCCGCGAGCGGGCCGGGAGTCGGCGGCACGAAGACGTGAGTGGCGTAAAGGCCCGTCATCAGGGCGATCGTCATGGCCACGAGCGATACCTTGGCCCGGGCGGCAAGCGATTTCTTGAGGGAGTTGAGAATAACGAATCCGGAGTCGCAGAACACCGGAATCGAAACGATGAAACCGATGACACTCATGGTGAGAGTCGGAAATCGGGTGCCGAGCACGCGAATGAGGGCTTCGGCCATCGATATCGCCGCGCCGGTGCGCTCGAGAACCACCCCGATGATGGTGCCGAACAGAATGATCAGACCGATATTGCCCAGGGTGGCGCCGAAGGCGGTCGTGATGGTCGGGGCGATTTCGGCGACCGGAATGCCGAACGCAAAACCACCGACCAGCGCCGCAGCGAGCAGCGCGAGGAAGGGATTGATTTTCAGCTTCGCGGTAGCGAAGACGATGGCGGCGACGAGAGTCACCAGGATAGCGATGCTCAGCATTGAGAGGGCCTTTCTCTTTCAGGTTCAAGTTCAGGTGGAACGGTGGCGATTAGCGGGAGTGAAGAAAGAGGGCGACGGCGTGCGCCGTGGTTTCGCGTACCCGTGCGGCCGCATTCTGCTGCAGGTCGTCGAGCGTTGCCGGCCCACCGGCGATCGAGAATGCGGCAGTGACACCGGATGCCGCGGTGTCGGCCGCAGACAGCGCCACCCGCCCGGCGATGACGACGACCGGGCATCCTGCCGGGGCGAGACGAGCGACAGCCACGGCCACCTTGCCGCCGAGGGACTGGGAGTCGAAGCTGCCTTCACCGGTGAGTACGAGGTCGGCGTTGGCCATTTTGTGGGGCAGGCCGACGGCATCCGCTACCAGGGTGGAGCCGGGAACCAACTCGGCCCGAAGCAGCGGCACGAGAGTGGCCGGCATGCCGCCGGCCGCCCCCGCTCCGGGCCGGTCGATCATGTCCTCGCCGGTCATATCGAGCACGATCGCGGCGAGGTGGGCCAGGCCGGCGTCGAGCCCAGCGATATCGCGGGGCTGTGCACCTTTTTGCGGACCGAAAACGGCAGCGGCACCGGTGGGGCCACAGAGTGGATTGTTCACGTCGACGGCGAGGCGCCAGCGCACGGTGCGGGCGCGTGGGTGCAGCTCGCTCAGGTCGATCGAGGCAATCCGGGCCAGCCCGGCGCCGCCGGGAGCGACGGGGGTGCCGGCAGCGTCAAGAAACCGCGCGCCGAGGCCAGCCAACAGACCTGTTCCACCGTCGGTGCTGGCCGAGCCGCCGACGCAAACCAGAATCTCTTCGACGTTTTGCTCGAGCAGTTCGCGGGCGAGCAGACCGACCCCGAAGGTGTCGGCGCGCTGGGGCTGGGGCGCGGCATCCGCTACCAGAGGCAGACCGTTAGACTCGGCCGCCTCGATCAGGCCGATGCGGCCGTCGGCCGAGGTCGCGTACCGAGCCCGGCGGCTGCGACCGAGCGCATCGACGGTGAGCATGGTGCGGGGCGTGACTCCCCAGACCGCTGCGATGGCATCGAGCGTTCCCTCGCCGCCATCGGCCATCGGGCACAGCGTGATCCGGGCCTCCGGCAGGCCGAGGGCGAGGCAAGCGCCCCGTGTCCCGGCCGCCATGGCGTCTGCCGCATCGGCCGCGCTCAGACTCCCCTTGAACGAATCGGGTGCGATGACCAGTGTGAGCGGCTTCAGCGCCGTGCGACCATTCATTAATTAAGGCTAGAACAGAATTACGCACATATTCAGGTGGAACGAACCCACATTTATCGGCAACTTACGTCGTTAAACCTGTGCATTGTGCACATATTGGGCCGAATCTGCCGCCAGCGCGACTCGCATCGAAACGGCACAACTGAACCGACGAATATTCAGACCGGTGAGCAACTCGATGCGATCGAGTCGCTGCACCACGGTATTGCGGTGCACGCCGAGCGCCGCGGCGGTGTGCGCGATCGACAATTCTTCGCGCAGAAACACGCGCGCTGTTTCGCGCAGAACCTCGCCGAGCGGGTCGAGCACCGACCCAGCTACGTCGCCCAGCAGTTCGTCTGGCAAGACGGCGATGGCCAGTTCGAGGCCGAGGGAGTCGAGCGGAATTTCGGAGCGCGGCTCTCTGGCTGAGGCGCCGATGAGACCGGGCCGGGCGAGCAGCGCGCTCAGGCGCTCGGCATCATCGGTGAGTTGCATCATCGTCGCGCCAACCCGCCCGGTCAGAAACCGCAAGGACTTGGAGCTGGGCTGTTGCAACCGTTGCTGGAGCAGCGCGAGACCGAGAGCGGTCGACGATCCGCTCAACACCCAGACAGCACCGTGAATATCGGCGGCCACGACTCCGGATACATCGCGCAGTTGACGCAGCAACAACACCGAACGACTGGTTCCAAGATGCAGAATGCCGGTCAGATTCCACGGCGGCTGCAATGGAGCATCAATACCCTGCAGTGCCGCGATCAGGCGCCCTTCAGTGAGCTTGCGCAGCGACAGGCTCGAGAGGATGTCCCGGGTCGCCGATTCCCGCCACGACGCGTTGTCCCGCAGCCGTTCCTGCATGATCAGCATCTGAACGGTGAGCACGAGCACCTGCGCCACCGGCAACACTTCGGCGGGGGTTCCGGTGACCCCGACCACCGCGGCGACGCGTCCATCGAGGATCAGTGGAATATTCACTCCCGGCCGGGTGCCCTGGTGCTCGTCACCGGGAGCAATCTGCACCGTCTCGCCGCGTCCGGCGGCGTTTCGCGCCCCGTCGTGCAGGGTGCCGATACGTGACGCGTCCATCGACCCGATGATCAGCCCTGCGGCATCCATGATGTTGACGTTGTGCACGAGGCTCGGCGCGACCTGCTCGACCAGGCGCTGCGCGAGCGCCCGGGTGATCTGCACAGTATCGGGCAGCACGGCGTCGCTCGGAACGATGTCAGTCACCTGACCATCGTAGATCGAGGTCGGCGGATGGGTCTCGCGCAATCTCTTGTGGCGCGTGTCGGTGGGTTGACCTACACTTTTCATATAGAAGATGCATTCTAGAAGAAGCGGTTTTTTCCAGCATTTGTTCGAATTTGATACAGCACTTTTACAGCACTTTTACAGCACTGGCTGGCTCATCAGCTTTTTTGTGACCAGTCGGTGCGTATGCACCCGAATACCAGCACCCGAACAGGGAGGCCACCTTGCCCCAGATTATTGATACACCGGTTGACGTTGAGCTGTCCGCCGATGGCGACCCGCGCGCGTTCATTTGGAATCGATTCGAGCACACCGTCATCGGGCAACCACAGGCGGTGTTCAAGCGCACCCGCTGGTGGGAGAACGAGGGAACACCCACCCGCATCGACACCGAGCTGTGGCGGCTCGATGCCAGCCGGGGCGGCGAAGAGCAGCACCGATACGACCTGCGCCGCGGCACGGACGGATCCTGGACTTTAGCATTGGACTGGGGATGAACAGCGCGCTGAACTTCCCACACTTGCACGTCGCGAGCGCCTACTCGACCCACTATGGGGTGACACTTCCCGAAGTTCTGGCCGAGCAGGCGGCCGCACAGGGGGCAACGTTTCTCGCCGTCACCGACCGTGACGGGCTCTACGGCGCCGTCAAACACGTGCGCGCCTGCGTTGCCGCGGGCATCCGCCCCGGGCTCGGCGCCGAACTCGCCGTGCACGACGACGAGTACCGCTCGCTCGGCCGGGTGGTCGTGCTCGCCCACGGCAACACCAACGGCCGCGGGTACGCCGCACTCTGCCGCGCGGTCAGTGCCGCTCACGCCGCCGATGCCGGTCACCGCTCTGCGATCACAACCGGCAGCGCCGGGCCGAGCATCTCGCGCGCCCGGCTGGCCGACCAGGCCGGCCTCGCTTCGCTCACCGTGCTGCTCGGCCCAGACTCCGACGTCGGTCTCGCGATCGCACGGCGCGACAATACGGATGCCGCGGCGCGGCTCGCTCACTGGCAGCGTGCCCTGCCCGCCCAGGCCGTCGTGCTCGAGATCGTCTGTCACCTCGCCGAAAGCGGCACGGTCGGCAGCGTGACCCCGGCCACCCGCATGCTTGCCCTCGCCGAGAACGCCGGGCTACCGGCGGTGCTCAGCAATGCCGTGCGGTACGGCACCCCCGAAGAAGCGGTCACCGCCGACCTCGCCGACGCCGCGCGCTATCTGCTGCCGCTCGCCGAACTCGAAACCCCGCAGACCAACGGCCAGGCCTGGCTCAAACCGGCCGGAGCAATGCGCCAGGTGGCCCGTATGGTCGTTGACGCCGGCCTGCATGACACGGGCGCCCTCGAACGGCTGCTGCGCGATACCGAACAGCTCGCTGACCGCTGCAGCCTCGATCCAGCCCTCGACATCGGCCTCGGGCGCCCGCGCATGCCGGAAGCGCGCATCATCGGCGTCACCGGCGACCCGGTTACCGAACTCTGGCGTCGGGCTCGCAGCGGCATCGCCGACCTGTACTCGGCGAGCGGCTCGCGCGCGGTCGAGGCCGCCCACGCCCAACTCGCCCACGAGATGAAAACGGTCGAGCACTTAGGCTTTGCCAGCTACTTTCTCACCGTGTCCCGGGTGGCCGACATTATTCGTGGCATGGGCATCCGCATTCAGGCGCGCGGCTCCGGGGTCGGCTCGGTGCTCAACTATGCGCTGCGCACCTCCTCGGTCGAACCGATCGAAAACGGGCTGCTCTGGGAGCGGTTTCTCTCCCCCGAACGCCAAACGCTGCCCGACATCGACATCGACGTCGAGTCGGCCCGGCGGCACGACATCTACCGCGAGGTCTTTCGCGCTTTCGGCAGCGACCGGGTCTCGCTCATGTCAATGACCAACGCCTACCGCGGCCGCGGCGCCGTGCGCGACGCCGGCCTCGCCCTCGGCCTGCCCGACGCGCAGATCAACGTGATCGCCAAGCAGATGTGGCGGTTCAACGCCCGCGACTTTCGCCGCGCCCTCGAAGAGAAGCCCGAGCTCGAGGCCCTCGCCACCGAGGTGCGCGAATCGCAACAACTCGACCTGTTGGTCGACCTCACCGCGAAACTCGACCGGCTCCCCCGGCACATTTCGGTGCACCCCTGCGGCGTGATCCTCTCCGACGCCAGCCTGCTCGACCGCACTCCGGTGCAGGCGAGCGGCATGGGCCTGCCCATGTCGCAGTACGACAAGCACGACATGGACCCGATGGGCCTGATCAAACTCGACATTCTCGGCGTGCGAATGCAGTCGGCAATGGCGCACGCCGTCGAAGAGCACCACCGACTCACCGGCGAAAGCATCGACCTCGACCGGGTGCCGCTCGACGACCCGAAAACCTTCGAGCTCATTCGCTCCACCCGCACCCTGGGCATCTTTCAGATCGAGTCCCCCGGCCAAATGGAACTGGTCGGCAAGCTGCAACCCGAGGTGTTCAACGACCTCACCGTGGAGATTTCGCTGTTTCGCCCCGGCCCGATGAAGAACAACATGCCGCTCAAATACCTGCAGGCTCGGCACGGCGAGGTCATACCCGACTACATCCACCCCCGCTTCGAACCGATTCTGCGCGAAACGAACGGCGTCGTGATCTTTCACGAACAGGTCATGCGACTGTTCGACGAACTCACCGGCTGCGGCCTCGGCAAAGCGGATGTCTTTCGCCGGCACCTGGGCAAGCCCGAGCAGCTGCCGCAGATTGAGGAGTACCTGCGCGAAAAAGCGCTCGCCCGCGGGTTCAGTACGAAGGTCATCGACCAGATCTGGACGGTGTTGGCCGGGTTTGGTAGCTTCGGTTTCGCCAAGGCTCACGGGGCCGCGTTCGCCCTGCCCACCTACCAGTCGGCCTGGCTAAAAACCCATCATCCAGCGGCTTTTCTCGCCGGGCTGCTCACCCACGACCCGGGCATGTGGCCCAAAGACCTCATCGTCGCCGAGGCTCGGGTGCTCGGGGTACCGGTACTCCCCCTCGACGTGCAGTCGAGCGCGCTCGACTACCGGGTAGAAGATCTCGCCGACGGGAGCCAGGGCATCCGTTTGGCGCTGCCCGAACTCGTCGGCAGCACGGAGGCGGAGCGGGAGCGCATTGCGCGGCACCAGCCGTTCGGATCGTTGCAGGACTTTCGCGACCGGGTGCATCCCCGAAGGCGCACCTTCGAGGCGCTCGCCCGGGTGGGCGCCCTCGACACGTTCATCGGCTACGATCGCACCCGGCGACACGAGCTGCTCGCGCACATTCAGTCGCTGCGCGGCACCGCCGTGGTCATTCGCGCCGACCAGCTCGCGTTCGAGGTGGAGTTGCCGGTGCCGCGGTACTCGGGACTGCACGAATCGGGTGGGCGAACCGGCGCCATCACCTCGCTCGAGCTGCGCGGGCGCACCCAGACCGACCTGGAGCTGCTCGATCTGAACCTGGCCGTCGGGTCGCACCAGATGAAGCGGTTTCACGCGCTGTTCCACGAGTTGGGGGTGACCCCGGCGAGCGAGCTCGGCAACCTGCCCGGCGGCACCGAGGTGCTGCTCGCCGGAGTGCGGCGGGCCACGAACACACCGCCGATGCGCGGCGGCCGCCGCGTGGTGTTCATCAGCCTCGATGACGGCACCGGCCCGGTCGCGAACGTGGTGTTCTTTCACGATGCGCAGGAGCGGGTCGGCGGGCAGGTGTTCCAGACCAATTACATGCTCGTGCGCGGTCGCACCCGCCGTTCTGGGGCCAGGGGCGTCTCGGTGACCGGGGAAAACATCTGGAATCTGTTCGACGTGGCCCGGCAGGTGAAGGAACGGCACGCCGTTGAACGCGCCGCCGCCGAGGAAGCGGCCAGTGCGGCCGCCTACGCGGCCGAGCTGGTGGTGCAGGCACAGGTGTCCAGCACACATTCTTCAGGAGTGCCGGGCGGCACCCTGCACCATCTGCGGGCCGCAGAGAGCGCGTGACGTTGTACTCGCCAGCGAGCGCTACTGGCCGGGCGGGGCGGGTGCCGGGTCCAGCGGGGCCGGCTCGGCAGGCGGGGCCGGCTCCACGGGCGGGGCCGGCTCCACGGGCGGGGCCGGCTCCACGGGCGGGGCCGGCTCCACGGGC